>CACPOR010000022.1:0-2146 GCA_902635745.1 uncultured Pelagibacteraceae bacterium | reverse complement strand
CCGCAATATCTGTTGGCAAATTTTGTTGAGTGGCTTTAAACATTTCATCCGCCGTTTCAACTTTTATAAGTTTGATTTCTTGATCTATATCTAGATTAGTTGGACCTGATATTAAAGTCGTATCAAAACCTCTTTTATGTAAGGATTTTGCAATTTCATAACCTTGTTTACCACTTGATTTATTTGAAATAAATCTTACTGGATCTATGTATTCATTCGTTGGGCCTGCAGTAACTAAAGCTCTAATTTTTTTATTTTTTTTTCTGGCTGTGAGAAAATTTTGGATTTCATTAAATATATCAATAGGATCAGACATTTTGCCATCACCATATTCTCCACATGCCATATCGCCAGTAACAGGACCTATAAATTTATAACCATAACTTCTCAAATTTTTCAAATTATCTTTAGTAGATTTGTGTTCCCACATTCTAACGTTCATTGCAGGAGCCAAGTAAACTTGTTTATTAGATGCTAGAATAACAGTCGAAGCTAAATCTTCAGCGTTTCCAGTGGCGAGTTTTGAAATAGTATTTGCAGTTACAGGAGCAACAATAATTACATCAGCCCATCTTGATAAAGAAATATGGTCCATTTCTAACTCATTTTCTGTACTAAATAGGTCCTCGTAAACTTTCCCTTGTGATAATGAAGCGATTGATAAGGGAGTTACAAATTTTTTAGCACTCTTTGTTAAAATTGTTCTTATAGTAGCTTTATTTTTCCTAAATAATCTGATCAATTCTAAACTTTTATATGCGGCTATTCCTCCACAAATTATAAATAAAATTTTTTTATCAGCTAAATTTTTCATTTTATGAATTAAAATACTAGTAGGCCAAGAATTACAAGCAATAAAAAACCTATTATAGATTGATTTCTGAAAGCTACCATTTCAGATCTTTTATCACTTAATGCATTATAAGAATTTGAGTTTTGAGGAATTTGTCCACTAGCCAAAAAAGTAAGAGCCTGATTAGCTTTATCCATTATTTCTGGAAATTCTGGTAATCTTTTTATTACCTCTGATGTGCTATTAATTGTTTCATTAATTGTAGTCATAGGGTTTTTTGTCTCTTTCAACCAGTTTTCAAGAATAGGTTTAGATGTAGTCCAAATGTTTGTTTCAGGATTCAATTTTCTTGCTACTCCTTCAACTACTACCATTGTTTTTTGTAACATTAATAATTGTGGTTGTGTTTGCATATTAAATTTTTCTGTGACATCAAAAAGTTGTTTTAGCAATTTTCCACCGGATATATCTTTAACTGCTTGACCAAAAATAGGCTCACCTATAGATCTTAAAGCTTGAGCAAGATCATTTATGGGGACATCTTTTGGTACTAGACCCGCAATTAAATGAACTTCAGCAACTTTTTTGTAGTCTCTTTGAATAAAACCAAAGAGTATTTCTGCTAAAAATCTTTTACTCATTTTATCGAGCCTGCCCATAATTCCAAAATCAATAGGAACAATATGGCCATAATTATCTATCAAAATATTTCCTTGATGCATATCAGCATGAAAAAAACCGTCTCTAACAGCATGTCGAAGAAAATTCTGAATAATATCCTCTGCTAATTTCTTCGTATTTATATCCCTTTTTTTTAACTCATCAGTTTCTCTAATTGAGATACCCTCTACCCAGTCTAGTGTCATTACATTTTCACTAGTATAATTCCAATAAATTTTTGGAACATCAAATCCAATATCATTTTTTGTGTTTTCTGCGTATTCATTTGCAGCAGCAGCTTCAAATCTTAGGTCCATTTCAAGATTAGTAATTTCTTTGAGTAAAAAAACTACTTCAACAAGTTTCAATCTTTTTGTTTTTTTTATTAAAGACTCAACTAAGAATGCAAATAACATAATAGCATCAATTTCATCATTGAAAATTTTTTTAATATCAGGCCGCAAAATTTTTATTGCAACATCTTTTATTATTCCATTATCATCTATTTTAGCTTTATGAACTTGAGCTATAGATGCAGCTGCAACAGGCTCACTTAAATCAATAATTGAGTTGTAAGTATTAATTCCCAAATCAGCTTCAATAATTTTTTTGGCTTGATTTTGGGAAAAAGGTGGCAATCTATCTTGAAGATTTTCAAGTTCTTTTGATAAACTTTCTCCAATAATATCTGGT
>CACPOR010000021.1:0-2189 GCA_902635745.1 uncultured Pelagibacteraceae bacterium | reverse complement strand
AACTTAATGGATTAAAGCATAGTTTAACAACCCAAAAAGAATTTCTTATAAAATTGGGAATCCATGAAAGAGCTGAGATGATTGCAAAAAATCAAAACTTTTTAAAAAAAGCAGATATTTATTACAGATTAAAAAGACTAACGGATGAAAAACAAATGGGAAAATTATTTAAAGTTATGTTAATAAAAAACCAAAATAATAATTTTAATTTAAACTATAATAAGTTATTATATAAATATATGAAAAACTCAAAGTTTGTAATCGATAGATTCGCCAAGTTAATTGAGCAAGGTATAGTTTCCTCAAAAGATATTACATCTGAGATACTCTCTATTTTAAAATCTAAAAGAGATGAATTAGTTTTTAAACTTAAATTAACAAGCAAAGATGAGTTTGAGATTCTTTCTAAAAGAGTTGAAATTTTAGAAAAAAAAATTGAAAAGATTAAATTAAAGAAAAATCTTAAATCTAAACGGGCAAAAAAACTTTAACGCTTAAACCATTCATCTTAGATTTATCTAATTTAATATTACCTCCATGAGATTTTATTATATCTGACGCTATTGATAATCCCAATCCTACACTAGATTTTGAGTCTGCTCTGCCTTTATTAATTTTATAAAATGGTTTAAACACATTTTCATACTCAGTTTTTGGAATACCTGGGCCATCATCTTCAATTTTAATGAAAAGATTATTGTTATTTTTGTTTAATTCCACATTGACTTTTTTAGCGTATTTTATTGCATTATTTAGAAGGTTATTGATACAACGGGTAATTAAATTTTTTCTGCCGTTAAAATAAACTCTTGGCATAAGTTCTAATGAAATATTATCGTTATCATATTTTGCTATAATTTCATTTATCAGATCTGATAGATTAAACATTTCATCTTTTTCGGCAAAAGACGAACTTGTAAATTGGAGATACTCATTGAGCATTTTTTCCATTTCATCAACGTCTTCTGTTAATTTTTTTGAAAGTTCTTTATCTTTTATAAAAGTTATTTGTAATTTCATTCTTGTAAGAGGAGTTCTTAGATCATGGCTAATTCCTGATAACATTTCAGATCTTTGATTTAGATGTCTTATTATTCTTTTTCTCATTTTATCGAATTCATAACCTGCTCGTCTTATTTCCGAGGCACCCGATGGTTTGAATTCATCAATTTCTTCACCTTTACCAAATTTTTCCGCTGCTCTTGCGAGATTAGTTATAGGTCTTGTTTGATTTTTCAAAAAAATTAAAGATATTAAAACCATAATTAAAGCTGGTACAGTTATCCAAAGTGCAAATATTCTTGCTGATGAACTTGTAACTCTATCCCTTGGTACGAGAAATTTGATATATCCATCTTTATATTTAATTCTAATATCTATTAATTCTTTATAGTTGATTGTATCAAACCAAAAATTATCTAACTTAAACCTGGATTTCAGCTCACGTCTTAAAGTACGATCTATTGGACTAAACCATCTATCGATATAATTAAAATTAAATTTTTCATCTTTTACAAATTCAAAATTTAAGTCTTGATAAATAGAAAAAAGAGTATTTATTTCATCTTTGTTGTATCTTTCATTTTTATAGAACTCAAGAAGTGTGCTTATTTCATTTACTAACGCTCTAGTCATACCTTTAGTTGTTTTGATCCATAAGCTGTCGAAAAATACAATTGTTACAACAAGCTGTAACACTAGAACTGGAACTGCTACAATAAGTAGTGCTCTATAAAATAAACTTTTTGGAAGAATATTTTTGATAATTTTATTTAATCCATAAAACATACCCAGCTCCTCTCATAGTTTGCAAAAATTTGGGATTTTTTGGATCATCCTCAATTTTTTTCCTTAACCTTGTAATAATCACGTCTATAGATCTTTCTTTATCTAAATTAATTAGTGTTCCAATATTTTCTCTAGAAAAAATCTTACCTGGATTATTAATCATTCTCTCTAAAATAATTTTCTCAGTATTATTAATCTTGAATTCCTTATTATTTTTAAGCACTATAAGTTTATTAAGATCAATTTTTATTTTATCAAATTCAATTACTCTTTTTTGACTAATTTTTTTCGTCTTATTCAGGATATTTTTAATTCTTAAAATTAGTTCTTTAGGCTCAAAAGGTTTAGGCAAATAATCATCAGCTCCTATTTCCAAACCCTCAATTCTCTCACTTGGCTCA
>CACPOR010000020.1:0-2544 GCA_902635745.1 uncultured Pelagibacteraceae bacterium | reverse complement strand
TTTCTATTTGAGCTAATGCCATTCCAGTTCGATCACTGTTATCTGTAATTGGAGGACATTTGCCTGCAAAAAGATTGAAAGGACAGACGAGATTATATTCCTCAACAATTTGAGTTGTATCCCCACCAACATACATCTTTAAACCATTTGTGCTAAATGCAATTCCAGCAGGCTGTTCTTGATCTAGTGTAACAGAACCATCAATTGTAAATGTAGATGTAGAAAATGCAACGTCAAGAGAAATTTGAGTAACATTTCTTTGAGAAGTTTGATGATCCACCAACCAAAGTCTTTTTCCATCTGGACTAAATCTCATGTCTTTTGGGTTCATTACTTCATCTTCTAATTCTATTCCTGCGTTTGAAATAAGCGACAGACTACTTAAATCAAATGGTGTTGTGAGTGAGTATTCTAGTAGCCTGGTATTACGTACAGTTCCACCTGTATTATGACCATGCATAATTACAAATAATTTTTTTCCATCATTGCTGATTTCAATACCTTGAAGTCGGAATCTCTGTAAAGCATGTGTGTTTCCATTATCAAATTTTTCCCTGTCACCTGCATTACTCCCATCCTGTAAGGCATCAGTGTCAAGACCTGGAGTTTGGTTTGCAAATGAACATGTTGAAACATCATAAGGTGAAGTCAAATCAAACCTAAATACTCTATCTCTTTTTACTTCATTAGCTATACCACCAGTACCTACAAACAATTTCATTCCATCATTGGAGAATTCCAAACCAAAAGTAGTATTCATATTGGGGCCAAAGCTGTCGCCACCACTACTATTATCTAAATTACATCTCTCACTATCACCTGCATAACTTTGAGTAGAGATATCGAATGGTGTGGTTAAATCATACTCATCCACTAGCGAAAAATCACCGTCTTTAGATTGAGATACAATGAACATTTTTGTTCCATCAGGATTAAAATGAATACCACCTGGAACAACACCACTACTACTCACGTCTGTAGTTTGTAACAGGGTATACATGGCCCCAAAGGAATTAGAAATTGGAAAAATTATTAATAAAATCCAAATTAGTTTTTTAATCATTTTCTTTTAAACTAAAAAGTACCAGAAATTTCTATATTTGCACCATAATCAGGAATTTTACTAAATAAACTATAATTAGAGTTTAGTTTTAAATTAAAATTACCTATTTGTTTTAGATAGCTGACTTTCGTATTATTGTTGTTTATTGGATCAAAATCGAGAGCAAACTGATTATTTTCTTCTTTTGATTTACTAAATTTAATAATAAAAGTTTTGTTATTGAAATTTTGAGATACTGCCGAATGTAAACAACTTTCACAATTATCTAAACTTTTTATGTATTTATAATCAAAAAGTATAGTGAAGCCATTTTCAAGTATATACTCTAAACCAATATTAGTTTTTAATTTTTTATTCGAATAGCTATTAATTGTCTCCTCATTTACAGTAGTTGAACCTAAATATGAATATTTGTAGGCATTATCATCTGCCAGATCATAAATAATTTCAATTCCTCCCATCGGTTGGAATGTTACCCCATCTCTCTCAATTTTTTCCATTTCAAATAAAACACCACCAGCAAATTCTCCACTTACAAATGTATCATCATGAAAACGAATATCTGTAGCTGGTCGATCGCTAGCTTTGCTAATAAAATCTGTAAATTCAGATAATTCTGTCACCCCATAAGTAAGTTTTCCAGTAGGAGTAATATTAAACTTACCATATGTCTTTTTAGTTCTGTAATTAATAGATGCAAATGCCTGTCTTCCATTTCGTTCACCTGATATTTTACCTAAGTACTTGTTATCAAAACGTAGAGCACTCAGGCCTAAAACTGCATTAATATACCGATTGTTATTTGTTGGTACAGTTCCATAAATATTTAATGTCAAAGACTCGAGGTCAACTTTTTGACTAGATCGTCTAATATTCGATGCACTATCTCCATACCTCAATGCCAAACCAAAAAACTTATTATCTCCAATTTTTCTATCTGAGCCAAATGTTATACCTTTCGTTTTAATACCTTTTGCTTTATCTACGAGTGTTTCTTGATAATCTCCTATTGATAAATCCAGTAAACTCCATGACGACCATTTAGATTTTTTCTTTTCGTCATTTTTCTGAGTATTACTCACAAGGGATACTAAATTATTTTTTAATGAAGGTTCTAACTTACTTGCTAGAGATTTTAATATAGGATTGGGGTAGTTTATATTTATATTGTGACTAGTTAAGTCTTCTTGATCTCTATTTCTTTTGATCCACTCAAATCTTTTAAAAATAGTATCAACGTTTATACTTATATTTTGTTTAGCTAATTCAACTTGAGCATTAACAGATGCACTTGCATTGGATACACATGAAACAATGCCATAAGGACAATCAAGGTCAAATTGATAAATATTATCTACCGTTTGTCCATTATCTGCTTGTGAAATAAATAATTTCATACCATCACTTGAAAAAGAAAAACCCCATATTATTCCATGACCCGCTGGATAACTCTTCGCTTCGTCTGCATCTCGTAATGCTCC
>CACPOR010000019.1:0-4727 GCA_902635745.1 uncultured Pelagibacteraceae bacterium | reverse complement strand
TTTTAAGCTCGTGCAGGAAAATTTTCTGTTATACAAAACAAATAAAAAATTTTCCTGAAAAATATATAAATAAAAAAGTGATTACATATCCACTTGTAAGAAATGAATTCTACAAAACAAAGACACATAAAATTAATAATGATAAATTTCGTTTATTAATTGTTGGAGGGAGCCAAGGAGCAAGTATCTTTGATAAAAACCTAAAGAAATCAATTCTGAATATATCAAAAAAATTTTCTATAAAAGTTATTCAGCAAACACACCTTAATAATATTTTTTCACTCAAAGAATTCTATTCTAAAAACAATATAGAGAGTGACATTTTTAATTATGATAAAAATTTTATAGATAAAGTTGCTGGCACTGATCTTTGTATAACAAGAGCAGGAGCAACGACTTTAGCTGAATTATCAATTCTTAATGTACCATTTATCGCAGTGCCATTGCCAAATTCTAAAGACAATCATCAATTTGAAAATGCAAATTTTTATTTAAAAAATAATGCTTGTTGGATTTTAGACCAAAATCTTTTTGAGGAAAAAATAGAGCGATTGATAGAAGAAATTTTATCTAATAAATCAAATATTAATGAAAAAATGCAAAATTTAAGGAATTTAAATTTTCAAAATACTTGGTTAAATGTTAATCAAAAAATAGTAAATATTTTAGATGAAAATTGAGCTTGCAAAAAACGAAATCATTCATTTCATTGGAATAGGCGGAATAGGTATGAGTGGTTTGTCTCTTATCATGAGAGGAAAAGAGTTTAAAGTTCAAGGAAGTGATATAACTTTAAACAAAAATATAGAAAGATTAAAGAAAGAAAAAATTAGAATATTTATAGGTCATAAAAAAAAAAACATAAAAAATGCTACAATCGTAGTTGTTTCCTCAGCTATTAAAAAAAATAATCCAGAATTACTTGAAGCAAAAAGAAAAAAATTACCAATTATCAAAAGAGGAAGAATGTTGGCACATATTGTTTCTTTAACAAAAAATATAGTAGTGGCTGGATCTCATGGGAAAACTACAACCACTTCACTTGTAGCTTCAATTTTTCAAAAAACTAAGTTGGATCCAACAATAATTAATGGTGGTGTGATTAACTCATTAAAAAGCTCAGCAAAATTAGGTAAAAGTGATTGGTCAATTTTGGAAGCTGACGAGTCAGATGGTAGTTTTGTACATATTCCACCTACTTATTCAATTATAACCAACATAGACAGAGAACATATGGATTTTTACAAAACCATGGATGACTTAAAAAAATATTTCAGCGAATTTGTTAACAAAATTCCTTCATTTGGAAAATCTTTTATTTGTATCGATGATAAAATCAATAAAGAACTAATTAAAAATATTAAAAGCAAAAATTTTTATACTTACGGCAAGGATATAAAATCAAATTTTTTGATAAAAAATATAATTCAAAAAAAAGAAATGACCCAATTTGATTTAATAGTAAATCTACCAAACAAAAAAAAACAAATAATCAAAAATATCAAAATTCCACTTATCGGTATCCACAATATAAGAAATTCTGTAGCAGCTGCAGCTGTAGCACTAACAGTTGGTATTACAATTAATGATATAAAAGATGGTTTATTAAAATTCAATGGTGTTCAAAGAAGATTTAATAAAATATTTTCATTAAATGGTGTAGACTTTTATGATGATTATGCACATCATCCAACTGAAATCCAAATGACTCTAGATGGAGTTAAAAAAGTTTATAAAGATTATGAAAAAGTTTGCGTATTTCAACCTCATCGAATTTCAAGATTAAGAGACCTTCGAAAAGAATTTTCGTTTTCATTTCAAAATGCAGATATAGTTATCTTGTGTCCTGTCTACTTAGCAGGGGAAAAAATTAAATTAGGCTTCAGTTATTTGAAATTTGCAAAAGAGATTATAAAAAATTCCAAAGTTAGACTATTTTTAATAAAAGATGATCTCCAATTGGCAAAATTTATCAAAAAAAATATTTATGGAAAAAAAATAGTAATTGGTATGGGTGCTGGAACTATTTCAAATTGGATGAGAAAACTTCCAGAGCTGATGAAATGAAAATAAATCAACTTAAAAGATTGCTTAATGATTTTGATGAAAATCTATATTTTGAATATGATCTAAAAAAAAAAAATTGGTTTAATATAGGTGGTAAAGCCAAAGTATTTTTTCAAGCAAATAATCTGAGTCAGCTAATAAATTTTCTAAAAATCCTTAATAATCAAGAAAGAATCTTTATACTTGGTGCTGGTTCAAATATTTTAATAACGGACGATTTATTTGATGGGGTAGTCATTAAATTAGGTAAAAATTTTAGTAATATTACATTACATAGTGAGGATATTATAATTGCAGGTAGTGCTGTACTAGATAAAAGTTTGTCTAATTTTGCTTTTAAAAATCATTTAAGTGGCTTCGAGTTTCTATCGTGTATACCCGGTACAGTTGGTGGTGGTATATCAATGAACGCCGGCTGTTTCGATAAAGAGTTTAAAGATATACTGGTCTCTGTTCAGGTAATTGACAAATTTGGCAAAGTACTAACAATTCCTTCGAAGGAAATAAAGTTTGAGTATAGAAAAAACAATATACCTGAGGATTATATTTTTTTGAGTGCTTCTTTTAGAGGCATTAAGTCTAATCAAAAGAAAATTGAGGTTACAACAAATAAATTAAAATCTAAAAAAGAAAAAAATCAACCTACTAGAATTAAAACAAGTGGGAGTACATTCAAAAATCCAATATTTCAAACCGATAAAAAAGTTTGGCAGCTTATAAAAGACTCAGTACCGCTTAATCAATCGTTTGGTGATGCTTGTATTTCGGAAAAGCATTGTAATTTTTTTGTAAATAAAGGAAATGCGAAGTTTGAGGATATGAAGAAATTGATAGATTACGTATCTGAAAAAGTTTTAAAAAAAACCGGAATTAGTTTAGAAAAAGAAATTAAAATATTGGAGTAATTTGAAAAAAAAGATACTAATAATTTCAGGTGGTATTTCGAAAGAAAGAGTAATTAGTCTTGATACCGGAAGGCAAGTAGCAAAGGAACTAAAAAAAAATAATTATCAAGTAAAAATTACTGAACCAAATTACCAACTCTTTGAAACAATTAAATCTTTTAAACCAAAAATTATTTTTAATGCATTGCATGGTCAATTTGGTGAGGATGGGTATATTCAGACAATTTTAGAAAGCACTAGTATACCATATACTCACTCAGGAGTAATCTCATCTGCTTTAGCTATGGATAAAGAGATATCTAAAAAAATTTTCAAAAAAAATAACATACTAACACCAAAATATTTTTGCTATTCATTTAACTTATCTAAAACAAATTTACTAAAGAAAATCGATAGAAAAATAAAATTTCCTGTCGTTATTAAACCAATAAATGAGGGGTCAAGTGTCAATGTTTTTATATGTAATAAATTAAATATTTATAAAAAATTGAATTTATTAAGAGAATATAAAAAAATCATTATTGAGGAATTTATACCTGGTCGTGAAATTCAAGCAGCTATAATTGGATCGAATAAACTAGGAGCTATTGAATTAAAGCCGAAAAGAAAGTTTTATGATTATCAAGCTAAATACAGTCCAAAGGCAAAAACTAAACACATAATTCCTGTAGATCTTACTCAGGATAAATATAATCAATTAATGAATACAGCTTTAAAAGCCCACAAAATATTAAAGTGCAGCGGTGTCACAAGATCAGATTTTAAATTTTTCAAAAACAAGTTTTATCTTTTGGAAGTTAATACTCAGCCAGGGATGACAAAACTTTCTTTAGTACCCGAAATAGCTGCGTTTAAAAAAATTAGTTTTATAAAATTAATTGAATTAATCTTAAAAAATGCAATTAAAATTAAATAAGAAAATACTTTTTTATGTTTTTTTAATTATTCTTTTAAGCACTCTTAATAACAAGTTTTTTTCAGAAATTAAATTTCAGACTATAGATAAAATTACAATAAAAGGATTAGAGGAAAAAGAAAAGCGAGATCTATTAAATAGTCTTGAATTACTTTATTCAAAAAATATTTTTTTTTTGAGTAAATTTGAATTAATAAAAAAGTTAGACTCTAACAAATTAATTGAAAACTATACTGTATTTAAAAAATATCCTTCCTCGTTAGAAATTAGAATTAATAAAACGAAATTTTTGGCCAATGTGTTTAAAGATGGAAAATCTTTTGTATTGGGTTCAAATGGCAAATTAATTGAGACAGTTGGTAAAAATAATAATTTACCAAATATATTTGGGGATTATAATAAGGACTCTTTTTTTAGTTTGATAAAATCTATAAAAAAATCTAATTTTGCATTATCTGAAATTAAAAACCTATATTTTTTTAAATCAGATAGGTGGGATATAGAAACTAATGATAACATGATTATTAAACTACCTAAAAAAAATTTAGAAAATTTATTAAATTTATCATTAGATTTAGTTAATAATATTAAATTCAAAAATATTAAAATTTTAGATCTTCGTCAAAACAATCAGGTCATAATAAATGGAAAATGATTTAAATTTTGAAGTTTTCTTATTTTTTAGCCCAGAAAAAATAGTATTATCTGTTAACCATAAAACTGACTTTAAGCTAATATTTAAAGATGAAATTTTTTTTGAAAATTTCTCTACCCAACTAAACTTTGATAAATTAGATACTTTTCTTAATGAAAATATTTTCAAAGTTGAAAAAATTTTA
>CACPOR010000018.1:0-4769 GCA_902635745.1 uncultured Pelagibacteraceae bacterium | reverse complement strand
GAGATTAATGAAGCAAAAGCAGTTGATCTAAAAGATTTGAAACATCCAGAGAAAGATGAGGATAGAGCTAAAAATCCAGAGTGGCTTGTAATGCTTGGAGTATGTACACATTTAGGTTGCGTACCCTTAGACCAAAAAGGTGATTACAATGGTTGGTTTTGCCCGTGCCATGGTTCTCATTACGATATTTCTGGAAGAATTAGAAAAGGACCAGCACCTACAAACATGGAAATTCCTAAATATGAATTTGTCAACGCTAATACCATTAAGATCGGATAAAAACTATGAGTGATCACGAATATACACCTAAGTCAAATTTTGGAAAATGGTTCAATGATAGACTACCATTATTAACTTTAGCAAACCACTTAACTGATTATCCAACACCTAAGAATTTAAATTATTGGTGGACATTTGGTGGTATTTTAACTTTTTGTTTAGTTACACAAATAGTTACAGGTTTAGTTCTTGCTATGCACTATATTGCCCATGCTGATATGGCATTTGATAGTGTGGAACATATAATGCGAGATGTAAATTATGGGTGGTTAATAAGATACATTCATGCAAATGGAGCATCAATGTTCTTTCTAGCTGTCTACATACATATATTCAGATCTTTGTTCTATGGGTCTTATAAAGCTCCAAGAGAAATAATCTGGATTATAGGTATTATTATTTATTTGTTAATGATGGCAGCAGCTTTCATGGGTTACGTACTTCCTTGGGGACAAATGAGTTTTTGGGGCGCAACTGTTATTACAAATTTGTTTAGCGCGATCCCATTAGTTGGTGAAGGTATTGTAACATGGTTGTGGGGAGGTTATTCTGTTGATAACCCAACATTAACGAGATTTTTTACTCTACACTATCTAATTCCTTTTTTAATTTTAGGTTTAGTTGTTCTTCATATATGGGCATTACATGTTCCAGGAAATAATAATCCAATTGGTATAGACGTTAAAAAACCTTCTAAGGATACTGTCCCTTTTCATCCTTACATAGTAATAAAAGATGCTTTTGCTTTATTAATGTTCATGATTGTTTTTGCTTTTTTCGTTTTTTATACTCCAAATATTTTAGGTCATGCTGATAACTATATTGAAGCAAATCCGCTTGTTACACCAGCCCATATTGTTCCCGAATGGTACCTATTACCATTTTACGCAATTTTAAGATCAGTACCTGATAAATTAATGGGTGTAATAGCAATGCTATCAGCTATTTTTATTTTAGCAGCCTTACCTTGGTTGGATACTTCAAAAATAAGATCAGCAGTATTTAGACCTTTGTATAGACAATTTTATTGGATCCTTGTAGCTGATGTTTTAATTTTAGGATACGTAGGAGCAATGCCCGCTGAAGGTTTATATTTGCTTATTGCTAGAGTAGCGACTGCGTACTATTTTTTACATTTTTTAGTTATTTTACCTATTTTAGGACTTAAGGAGAGAACATTACCAGTTCCATTAAGCATTACAGAACCAGTTTTAGGTGGGTCTTCAAATTTAGCAGCCGTCAGAGATGATAGTAGGTTAGAAAAGTTAAAGTGAAAAAATTCTTAAAATTATTTTTTTACGTCTTCTTTTTAATTCCTTTTTTGACCCAGGTTCATGCTGCAGAAAAGGTCGAATACTTGACCACTGATTGGAGTTTCAAAGGTTTATTTGGTAAGTTTGATCGCTCAGCTTTACAGAGAGGCTATCATGTTTATACTGAAGTATGTTCCTCTTGTCATTCTATGAAATACTTAAGTTACAGAAATTTAGCCCAAGAAGGGGGCCCCGAATTCACTGAAGCTGAAGCTAAAGCAATCGCAGCCTCTTTTGAGGTAACAGATGGTCCTAACTCTGATGGAGAGATGTTTACAAGGCCTGGAAAATTGTCAGATAAATTCGTGATGCCTTACGAAAATGTAAAAGCAGCCCAAGCTGCTAACGGAGGGGCTTATCCACCTGATATGTCCGTGCTAGTGAAAGCAAGGGGAGGCGGAGTAGATTATATTTACTCATTATTGCAAGGGTATGAGGATCCACCAGCAGGAGTTACTTTAGATGATGGAGTTTACTACAATAAATATATGTATGGAAATAAAATAAAAATGGCCAACCAATTATCTGATGGGTTAATTGAGTATTCGGATGGTACGAAAGCCACGGTTGAGCAGATGTCAAAAGATGTAACTACTTTTTTGATGTGGGCAGCAGAACCACATTTAGAGTCTAGGCATAAAATGGGCTTCAAGGCAATAGTGTATCTAATTATTCTAACAATTTTAGTTTATTTTAGTATGAAAAGAATATGGTCACGTATTGAAACGAAAGTTTAGTATATCTCCATCTTGAACAATATAATCTTTACCTTCTAATCTCATTTTACCATTAGTTTTTGAATTCACCCAACCTTCATTACTAATAAAATCATCATATGAAACCGTTTCAGCTCTTATGAATCCTTTTTCAAAATCTGAATGAATTTCACCTGCTGCCTCAGGTGCAGTGCTATTCATCTGAATAGTCCATGCTCTGGTTTCTTCTGGACCAGATGTAAAGTAAGTTTCTAATCCGAGAATATTATAAGCTTTTTGTATTAATAGGCTTAAGCCCGTGCTTTTTAAGCCAATCATTTCCATATAGTTTTTTCTTTCATCAATGTCTAATTCGTTAATTTGATTTTCTATATCTGCAGATATAACCAATGTGTTTTCTTGACCAAATTTATTTGAAAAAACTTTTGAGTAATTGTTACCACTCTGAACACTTTTTTCATCTACATTACACACATATATTTTAGGTTTTAAAGATAATAATCCACTTTGATTTAATAGTTTTTTGTTAAACTGGGTCTTTAACATAGAAATATCTTTGTCGTTATTGATACAATCTAAGGCACACTCAAGTATTTTAATTATTGAATCATCAACATTTTTTTTATTGTTTTTTTCCAGTCTTTTTTGTGCGGATTCAAGGTCAGCAAGCATCATTTCTGTCTCAATAATTTCTAGATCTCTTATTGGGTCTACAGTTGAATTAACATTTTGTATATCACTAGAGTCAAAGCATCTTATCATATGAATTATTGCATCAACCTCTCTTATATGAGAAAGAAATTTGTTTCCAAGACCTTCACCTTTAGATGCACCTTTGACTAATCCTGCAATATCAACAAATGAGATTGTAGTATTAATAACTTTTTTAGATTTTGATATTTTTGCCAAGCTATTAAGCCTATCGTCAGGCACAGCAACAACACCGACATTAGGATCAATTGTACAAAATGGAAAATTTGCAGCTTGTGCTTTATTTGAATTTGTTAAAGCATTAAATAATGTAGATTTACCAACATTTGGCAAACCAACAATCCCACATTTCAAGCTCATTATTTATTATTAACAGTACTTGAGAATAGATCTAATTTTTTTTCTACCAAAATAGAAATTGATTCTGTAATACTATCTGAAATTTTTTTAATACCAACTGTTTCATCCTCATCAAAATTTTGTAAAACATAATCTGCAACTTCAATGCCGTTCTTTGGTTTTCCAATACCTATCCTAACCCTTGAGTAATCTTTGCCAATGAATTTATCGATTGAGGCAATCCCATTATGACCTGCACTTGATCCACCAAATTTTACTTTGATTTTTCCAAGTTCAACATCAAGATCATCATGAAAAACTATCACGTCTTCAGCATCAATTTTAAAATATTCAATCAATTCTCTTATGCAAATACCTGAATTATTCATAAATGTTAGAGGCTTAATTGCATAAATTTTTTTATTGTTGATATTTCCAGTTGTAAGAAGACCTTTGAATTTTGGTTTTTGCTTAGAAAGACTAAATTTTTTATTAATGTTGTCTATAATCTTAAAACCAACATTATGACGGTTATTTTCGCTATCTGGAGTTGGATTGCCTAGACCTACAAACAAAAGCATAAATTATTGAGAAGTTATATCCAATTTTATTAGATTATTTTTTTTCTTCTGAAGGTTTTTTATCAGCAGCTTTTTTATCATCAGCATCTTTTTTTTCACCTTCAGCTGGTGTTTTCTCACCATCAGCTGCTGCTGTTTCTGACCCCTCTGCTCCCGGTTCACCTTCTGTTGTTTCGGCCTCAGCTGGTTTCTCAGGCTCTTTCATTACAGTCGGCGCTGCTAAGGTTGCGATTACAAAATCTCTTCCTTGAATTGTAGGAGTTACCTCATTATCTAATTTTACAGATGAAATTTTAAAACTTTCACCAATATCTACACCATCTAAGTCAATTGTTATATTTTCAGGAATTTTTTCGCTAGGACACTTTAATTCAACTTTTCTTCTAACAATATTTAATACACCACCTCTTTTAAGTCCTGGAGATTTTTCATGATTGATAAAGTTTACTGGAACTTCAATTTTAATTCTAACACCAGGTAAAATTCTCAAAAAATCAACATGAGTAGGATCATCACTTAAGATATGATATTTTACCTCTCTTGGCAAAACATTAAGATTTTTACCACCAACATTCAATGTTATAATATTAGATAAAAAATTCTCTTTTTCGATTAAGTATTTAAGTTTTTTTTTTGAGATAGAAACTTTTTGATTTTCTTCTTTACCACCATAAACAATTGCAGGTACCTCTCCACTATTTCTAATAGCATTTAATTCGCCCTTGGTCTTATTATCTCTGATGTTAGCTTCTAATGAATTCATAAAACAGAGGTTTTTAACCCATGTTGATAAATAATCAAGGTAATTATTTAAATAAATCTGACACTGA
>CACPOR010000017.1:0-5224 GCA_902635745.1 uncultured Pelagibacteraceae bacterium | reverse complement strand
GAAATAAGGTTGAAGCAGATATTATATTGATTGCTTTTGATACCAATAAAAGTGCTAATTTTTTGAATGATGATGAAAAAGAATACTTAAGATTCTTAAGAACACAAAAACTAATAAGAAATGTCGATGAAATACATATTATTGATAAAGATAAAAAGGTATTGTTTACATCGGAACAAAAGAATAAATATCGCCCTCCAGTGGATAAGGCATTAAACCTAGTCTTAGATGATGATCGACCTTTAAAAATTGTTGATGCTCAAAATAACATATCTGCGGCTATTATTAGACTACAAGCTTTTGAGGATCGTTTTTTATATGTTATAAAGTTCTTAGACGAAAATATTTCTTCCTATTTATCAGAATCTCAAGAAGCAATTAATTTTTATTATACTGTAGAAGAAAGAAGCACTGGGATTAAGATCTCATTTATTCTAATTTATATTATAATAGTAACTTTGCTTCTATTCATATCGATTACTATTGCTATTAGATTTTCTTCTAGATTTTTTAGATCAATAAATAATCTGATATTGGCATCCACAGAAATTGGGCAAGGAAATTTAGACTCGAAAGTACCCGAAATTAAAACAGACAAGGATATGGAAATTTTGAATAAAAATTTTAATTCAATGATAAGTAGACTTAAAAATCAGCAAGAAAAATTGATTATCAATGAAAGATATAAAGCCTGGGGCAATCTATCAAGAAAATTAGCTCATGAAATTAAAAATCCCTTAACCCCAATTCAATTAACTATCGATAGAATAAAAGACAAATACACTAATAAAATTTCAAATGAGGACCAAGCTCATTTTAAAGAAAATTTAAAAATTATTAATAATCAAATTAAACAGATTGAAAATCTTGTGAATGAATTTTCTGATTTTGCAAGGATGCCTAAACCAATTTTTAAGGAAAATGACTTAAATAAACTATTAAAAGAAAATATCAGGTTACTTTCTGAGATAGATAGCTCGATAAAATTGGAGCTAATATCTAAAAAGAATCAAATATTTTTAGAATGTGATAGAGAACAAATAAATAGAGTATTTTTTAATTTAATTAAAAATTCTATAGAGAGTATTCAACAAAGATCTGATAAAAACCCTAATTTTAATAAGAAAATATCAATTGAAATTTTAGATAATAATGACCATATTCAAATTGTTCTTATAGATAACGGTATTGGATTTAATAATTTAAATAATAGAATTGATGAAATTTTTACACCATATTTTACTACTAAAAAAAACGGAACAGGACTAGGTTTATCAATTGTAAATAAAATCATAAATGATCATGGAGGCGAAATCAATTTTTACCCTATAAATGATGGTGCAAAAATAAAAATTGATTTTAATAAAAGATGGCAATAGAAATTTTAATAGTAGATGATAACGCTGATATAAGAAATATTCTCAAGGAATTAATACTTGATGCAGGTTATAAAACTAGAGTTGCTGCAAATTATAATCAAGCACTCGCAGAAATAGATAAAAAAATGCCAGATGTTGCAATTTTAGACGTCAAATTAGACAAAGGTGATAATGATGGTATTGAGTTATTGTCTCATATCAAATCAAAAAATAATGACGTACCAGTAATTATAATAACAGGCCACGCTAATGTTGAACTCGCAGTAAGTGCGCTCAAACATGGAGCATTTGAATTTATAGAGAAACCTTTTGATAAAACAAGACTGTTAAATTTTGTAAAAAGAGCTGTTGAAAATTTAAATTTAAAGTCACAGAATAAAGAATATGAAACAAAGTTATTCTATTCATATGATTTAATTGGTGATAGTAAAAATATATCCTCAATAAGAGATCAAATAAAAAAAATTTCGATTACAGAAAGCCGTATTTTAATAAATGGACCATCAGGTTCGGGGAAAGAACTAATAGCAAGAAAAATCCATAAAAAATCTAAGAGAAATAATAAACCTTTTATTATATTAAATGGTGCTTTACTTGACTCGAATAAATATGAATTAGAGTTGTTTGGAGAAGAAAAAGATAACGGTTCCATATCTTATGGTGCTCTTGAAAAAGCTAATGAAGGAACCTTATTAATTGATCAAGTTTCAGAAATCCCATTAGCAATACAATCAAAAATTTTAAGAGTTTTGACCGATCAAAAATTTAAAAGATTAAATGGAAGTAGTGATATAAATGTTGATGTTAGAATCATCTGTTCATCAAGTAAAGATTTAAAAGAAGAAATAAAGATAGGTAATTTTAGAGAGGATCTCTACCATCGTCTAAATGTATTCGAAATAAACGTCAAACCTTTAAATGAAAGAATTTCAGATATACCACTATTAATAGATTATTTTTCTGGGCTTATCTCTGAGAGTTACAACATTGGTAAACTTGATATCGATTCTGATAATAGTTATATTTTAAATCATAATTGGAAAGGAAATGTAAGAGAGTTAAGAAATTTGATTGAAAGAATAGCTATTTTACAACCAGATACTAAAGATAAAGTATCAAATATTGTTAAAGAGTCTCTAAAAAACGATAGTTACATTGAAAAAGTGAATGAAAATACCTTATCTGTGCCATTAAAAGAAGCTAGAGAAAAGTTTGAAAAAGAGTATTTAACGATGCAGTTAAAAAAATTTAATGGAAATATATCTAAAACTGCAAACTTTGTTGGAATGGAAAGAAGTGCTCTTCATAGGAAGCTTAAAGGCTTAGGAATTAAAGAGTTTAATTAAATGAATATTATTATTTGTGGGGCAGGTAGAGTAGGTTTTACTATTGCAAAACTGTTAAGTGACCAGGGTCATTCTATAACTGTTATTGATCAATCTAGTGAAGATATTCAAAAAATTAATGACAGTTTAGATGTTAAAGCTATAGTTGGAAAAGCAACATATCCATCAATTCTTGAAAAAGCTAATGCACCAGAAACAGATATGATAATTGCTGTCACCAGAAATGACGAAATTAACATGTTAATTTGTCAAATAGCTTATTCTATTTTTAATATACCAAAAAAAATTGCTAGAATAAGATCTCAGGACTATTTAAACCCTAAATTTACAAGAGTGTATAACAAAGAAAACTTACCCATTGACGTCATAATCTCACCAGAAATTGAAATTGCAAAATCTATTCAAAGAAAATTAGAGGCTCCCGGTGCTTTAGACAGTGTTCCTTTTACTGATAATAAAATTAGATTACTTGAAATTTTGATTAAGAAAAATTGTGAGTCAATTAATATTAAATTTAATGAATTAACAAAAAAATACCCAAAATTAGATGCAAATATAATTGCAATTAATCGAGATGATAGATTCTTTATACCCAAAAAGACAGATACTGTTAAAGAAGATGATAAAATTTATGTAATTATTAATTCTTTACAAATGGGTGAGACCTTACAGGCTTTTGGACATAATGAACGAATATCGAAAAAAATTTTGATAATAGGGGGTGGAAATATTGGTTTTAATCTTGCAAAAAATATAGAGGAAACTCTTGATACTGTGAGGGTCAAAATAGTTGAAAAAAATAAAGAGCGAGCTGAATATTTAGCAAGTCATCTTAATGATACAATTGTCATTAATGGTGACGGTTTAGATGAGGAGGTTTTGGCTGAAGCTAACATGGAGGAGGCAGAAACTGTTTTAGCTTTAACAAACGATGATGAAGATAATTTAATGGTGAGTGTATTAGTTGAAAAATTTACTAAAGATCAAAAAGAAATAGAAGAAAAAAGAACAATGGCTCTTATTAACAAACCTAACTACTCATTATTACAATCTTCGTTGAAGATTGATGATTTAATTGATCCAAGAATGAGCACAGTTTCAAGTATTTTGAAACATGTGCATAAAGGAACTATTGAAAATGCTTATACAGTATCAAATGGTGAATTTGAAATTATTGAAGCAGAAGTTATTGAGACGTCTGAACTAATTAATAAAGAATTAAAAAATTCAAATCTTCCAGATGAATTAAGAATTGGTGCTATATTAAGAGATGACAAAGTTATTATTCCTAGATCAGATTTTATTTTCAAAAAGGATGATAGAGTTGTTTTTATTGTTAAAAAAGACACAATCCCTTTTGTAGAAAATATTTTCAGGTTAAGTTCAGTTTAATTACATGATAAAATTACAGGTTAAATACCTTAGCTTCTTTTTTGCAGTTATTTCTTTATTATCTTTTTTTAATATAATTTACTCTTATTACTTAAACTTTTACCTAAATTTAAATACTTACTATTACTGCTTATTTGCTTCTATTTTTCTCTCAGTATTATTCTTTAAAGTCAAATCTCGTGAAAAAAAATTTTCCATTTTCGACAAGATATTAACTGTTTTTTTTGGGTATTTGCTTATACCTGTTATTTTATCAATACCTTTTTATTTTAGTATTTATAATTTAACTTTTTTAAATTCTTATTTTGAGGCCATTTCTGGTTTTACATCTACCGGATTTAGTATTTTTGATAACATTAAACATATAGACCAAAGTATCATTTTGTGGAGATCCTCCACTCAATGGATAGGTGGCTTATATTTCCTTTTTTCTATAATATTTTTAATAGACATATATGACGAAAGCTTTAAAAAATCCTTAACTAATTATCTTTCATTTGATAGTAGTGAAATTTTCAAACAAGCTATTAAAATTTTTTTACTATATTCATTTTTAACATTAATCATCTTTCTAGTTTTAAACATATTTTCTGTTAGAACTTTCAACTCGTTAAATTTAGCATTTAGTTTGATATCGTCAGGCGGCTTTTTACCCGACAATGATCTCACAAATATCATAAAAAATAACACGCAGATTATAATTTTATCTGTGCTGATGTTATTTTCTTTTTTTAGTATCTTCTTTAGTTACAATTTAGTTTTCTTAAGAAATAAAAATATCAATTTTTTTTATGAAGATCTTCACTTAATTGTATATCTGACAATAATTGTATTAATTTTTCTTTTATTTTTTAGTTTTAATAAAGAGTTTTCTATAAATCTTTTGGCAATTGTGAGTAGCATGTCAAATATTGGTTTCTCAATTAAAACCGATCAAACAAATATGAGTTTAGTTTTTTTGATTTTAGTAATAATTGGTGGATCTTTTTTTTCTACAAGTTCTGGTTTAAGATTTGTAAAAATTTATTCTCTATTTAAATATTCAATTAATCAAATCTTATCTTTTAGCAAACCTAAAAACGTTTTTATGAATAAATTGATATTTAC
>CACPOR010000016.1:0-5907 GCA_902635745.1 uncultured Pelagibacteraceae bacterium | reverse complement strand
TCAAACAGAATATTTATAAATTTTAAAGAAAAGATCGAAAAAAATATTAATGAAAACAAGTTTTCTATTATTGCTGAAATTAAAAAAGCTAGTCCATCTGCAGGTGTAATTATCAAAAATTATGATCCAGTTAAAATAGCAAACATATACAACGATAATAAAGCAACATGTTTATCAGTTCTAACTGAAGAAGATTACTTTTTAGGTGATTTAATACATATAAGTAAAATTAAACAAAAAATTAATTTACCAATTCTTTGTAAGGATTTTTTTGTAGATAAATTTCAAATACCTCTTGCTAAAAGTTATGGAGCAGACGCCATACTAATAATTCTTGCTGGCATTTCTGATAAACTTGCAAATGAGTTATATGAAGAGGCTTTAAAATTAGATATGTCTGTTATTGTTGAAGTTCACACTGTAGATGAAGCTAAACAAGCTCTTAAATTTAAAGATGCATTGATTGGAATAAATAATAGAAACTTAAAAACTCTTAAAACTGATATAAATACAACTCTTGATATTCATGATATATTAGTTGATCATTCGGGTCCTCTAATTTCTGAAAGTGGAATTAAAACAAAAGATGAACTTTTGGAATTATCTAATAAAACATCTATTAAAACTTTTTTGATTGGTGAATCACTCTTAAAAGATCTTGAAAAAAATTCTATTTTTTCAGTTCTTTAGTGAAATTATCCCCTATTTTATTGGTTTTTTAACTGTTGTGAAATTTAGAGAACTTTTATAGAACATTATTTGTACGATATTTGTTCTTATGCTAACAAAAAAACAAAAAAACTTGCTTTTATTTATCAACAAGAGGTTGAGAAGTTCTGGAGTATCCCCTTCTTATGATGAAATGAAAGAGTCTCTTAATCTTAAATCTAAATCTGGTATTCACAGACTAATCAGTGCTTTAGAGGAAAGAGGTTTTATTAAAAGACTAGCACATAAAGCTAGAGCGTTAGAGGTAATTAAATTACCTGAAACAGCTTCAGCTAATGATATTTATAATAATTTTTCTCCAAGTGTAATAAAAGGCGGATTAGATGAGGAGAACCCATTATCTGATGACTCAGAAGTACCTGTTTTAGGTAAAATAGCAGCCGGTACTCCAGTTGAAGCAATACAAAACGAAGTATCAAGAATACCATTGCCAACCAATTTAGAAAAAAATGGTGATTATTTTGGTTTAAAAGTACAAGGAGACTCTATGGTCGAAGCTGGTATCCACGAGGGAGATACTGTAATAATTAAAAGAACAGATACAGCTGATAATGGAAAAATAGTTGTAGCATTGATTGATGAGCATGAAGCAATGCTAAAAAGAATTCGAAAAAAAGGTAAAGTAATAGCATTAGAAAGTGCGAACAGAAATTATGAAACTAAAATTTTTGGACCTGATAGAGTAAAAGTTCAAGGAGTTTTAGTATCTTTATATAGAAACTTCTAAAAAAATAGTCTAAACCATTTTAATGAAAAAAGTAGCAACTAGATTTGCTCCATCCCCTACTGGGCCTTTACATATTGGTGGTGTAAGAACGGCTTTATTTAATTGGCTCTATTCAAAAAATCAAAAAGGTAATTTTTACCTTAGAATTGAAGATACGGATAAGGAGAGATCAAAAGAGGAATACAAGAAACAAATAATAAAGTCTCTTCAATGGATTGGTATTAATCATGATGGAAAAGAATATATACAATCTCAAAAAATTGAAGCTCATATAAAAGTTGCTAATGAACTATTAAAGAAAGGAAATGCATACAAGTGTTACTGCTCAAATGAAGAAATAGAAGAACAAAAAAAAAGGGCAAAACAAAAAAAAATTCCATATGTCTATAATAGAAAATGGAGAGATAAGAATGAGAGTGAAGCACCAAATAATATAAAACCAGTAATTAGATTTAAAAGCAAAGTTACAGGAAAATCTGTCTTAAAAGACTTGGTGCAAGGTGATGTAGAAATTGAAAATAATACAATTGAGGATTTCGTAATTTTACGAAATGATAGGACACCGACTTATAACTTGTCTGCATCTGTTGACGATCATCAAATGAATATGACCCATATAATCAGAGGGGATGATCACAAGATAAACACATTTAAACAAATTCAAATTTATGAAGCTATGGGTTGGGACTTACCATTATTTGCTCATATACCATTAATTCATACGATAGAGGGGAAAAAACTATCTAAACGAGATAAAGCGTCAACTTTAGACGACTATTCTAAAATTGGTATAATACCTGATGCTTTAAGAAATTACTTACTTAGGTTGGGATGGTCTTTTGAAGATAAGGAAATTTTTACATTAGACGAAAGTATTAAGTATTTTAATTTAAAAGGTATCGGAAAATCTCCATCAAAATTAGATATGAGTAGAATTCTTTCTATGAATGAACATTATATTAAAAATATTGATGAAAATGATCTTTTTAATCAATTCGTAAATTACTGTGAGGTATTTAAAAGTAAAATTAAAACAGAGAAAAATGATAAGATTAAAAAGTCTTTATCATTTCTTAAAAATAAAGCTAAAACACTTGAGGATATATTTAACAATAGCCAATATATTCTAAATGACGATGTTAGTTTTAATAAAGAAGACCTTAAATTAATTGATGATAAAGCTAAAAAGATAATATCCGAATTTAATGAAAGAATTAACAAAATAAAGGAATTTAGAAGAGAAGATTTAGAACCAGTTGTTCGAGAACTAATAAAATCCAATAACACTAATTTTAAAGGAGTTGGTCAACCTTTAAGAATAGCTTTGACAGGTTCAAAGTTTGGACCTGGTATTTATGATATAATTATATCGTTAGGCAAGGACGAAGTCGAAAAAAGATTAACTAACAAGACTATTTCTTAAAATTGAGGCTACCTCACTCGAAGATGAAGTTTTAGATCTAATACCTTTTAAAGTTTGGTTACAATCCTCTAATTGTTTTTTTCTAATGTCTGGATTTTTAAGCATATAGATAACTGAATTATAAATTTCTTTAGCATTGCATTCATTTTGAAGTAATTCAGGGATAACCTCTCTATTGTTGATAATATTTATAATGTTGGCAAATTTTACATTAACCAAAAATTTAAAAATCATAAAATTTATAAAGTTTAATTTATAAATGATTATTGAAGGAACATTCGCATTACAGACCTGTAAAGATACGGTTCCAGACTTACATACAGCAAAAATAGAGTTAGATAATATCTCTCTTTTCATGTTTTCATCTGAAACCACATCAATATTTTCTATATTTTTAACTTTAATGTAATCAATTATTTGTTCTTTATTTTCATCTGTTGCGTGAAATACAAAATTAAAATTAGGATCTTTTTTGTTCATCATAATAATAAATTGAATTAATATTGGTAAAAGAACATTTGTTTCTGAATTTCTACTACCTGCAAAAATTGATATTATTTTTTTATCTTTAGAAATAAGGTTGTTTATATCTGTCTTATTTAGACCTGTATTTTCAATTAATGGGTGACCAACAAAAGTGTTTTTTATATTTTCATCATCAAAATATTTTTTCTCAAAATTAAATAACAAAAGTATATGATCAATAAATTTTTTTATTTTTTTTACCCTATTTTTTCTCCAAATCCATACTTGCGGTGCCACATAATGAATTGTTTTTATTTTAGGATTTCTTTTTTTTACAATTTCAGCAACTCTTAGTGTAAAATCAGGGCTGTCAACACTAAATAAGATGTCAGGTTTAAATTTCAAAATTTCATCTACTGTCTGATTAATCCTTTTTTTAATTTTGAAGATATTAAATAAAACACTCGTAAAACCTAGATAAGTAATTTCTTTCAATTCGAAAATAGATTTAATACCAATCCTCTCTAAATTTACACCACCTACCGATAAATATTCAATATCATTATTATCTTTTTGAATTTTGGAAATAGCAGTTGATGCAAGTTTATCACCAGATGGTTCACCCGTTAATACGAATATTTTTTTCATCTTACTGAAATAAAAATTTTTCTTTTATTAGCAAATTTAATGCATTGAATTTTGTCTAAAAAAATATTTTTTTTTGACTTCATAACTATACCTTTTAATCCGTATTTTTTGCAGTCTCTGAGGGTTTGTAGCCCTATTGTTGGCAAGTCCATCCTTAAATCCTGTCTTTTTTTTGGAAATTTAATCAAAATGCCACCTGAGTTTTTTTTTAATTTCGACAACATTTTTTTGGTACCTTGTCTGCCCTCCTTGGCGATTACTCTATTATCTTTTACTACTAATGCTTGAACATGATCTAAAGAATTTGACTTATTTAGGAATTTTATTCCTTGATTAATCGATCTGTTATCATTAATCGATGGTTTTATCTTCGTAAAAATCCCTTTTTTAACATTTAATTCAGGATTGAAATAAGTTGAACTTATGACTTTAATTTTCTCATTATTAAGAATTTTAATTATAGCTTTTATAATAGCTGCATCACCTAATTTAGCAGCTTTGATAACACTCGGCATATAATATATGCCTTTCAAATCTAATCTTAGAGACGAAAACTTAGGTTTTGCAATTTTTCCTGCAAAAAGAACCTTATTCGATTTTTTTTCTTTTATCAGATTTATAATTTTTCCAAATTTACCAATACTTATTCTGTGAGAATTTTTTTCTTTTGCAAATTTATTATTTTTTGAAAAATCAATTATAAAATAATTTTCATTTAATTTTTTTACCTTTTTAAGAACAATTTTTGAAAAATCAGTATCGCCTAGAAATAAACCAAACATTTTATTTTGAAAAAGGTGTGCATATTGGTCTTTTTTTATCTTTCTCTAAAAATTCAACAACATCTTTTACTAAGTTGTTTTTTTTGAGTTCAGATTTTAAATTTTTTAAATTCTCAGTTAAATTTTCACTTTTGAATATCTCTTTGTAAGCTTCAGTTAATGCAATAATCTCTTTATTTGGTATTTTTTGTCTTCTTAATCCAATTAAATTTAGTCCTTGAAGAATACTTCTGTTACCATGAACAATTGCATAAGGAATAACATCTCTTACGACACCACACATACCACCAATCATTGCAAATTTACCTACCCTAGTAAATTGTTGCACAGCTGAATTTCCTCCAATTATTACATTTTGTTCAATGTGCGCATGTCCACCAAGAGGCACGTTGTTGGCTAAAATAACATTATCCTCGACAATACAATCGTGCGCCACATGCGATGAAACCATAAATAAACAATTATTTCCAACCTTTGTTAAACCGCCTCCTCCAATTGTACCAGTATTAATTGTTACATATTCTCTAATTTTGTTTGCATCACCTATTTCAAGTCTTGTATCTTCACCATTATATTTTAAATCTTGAGGTTCATTTCCAATTGAAGCAAATGAATAAATCTTATTTTTTTTACCAATTTTTGTTCTACCTAAAACATGAACATGAGACTGTAGAATTACCTCCTCATCTATTTCAACATTTGGTCCTACTACACAATAAGGACCGATTTGAACATTTTTGGAAATTTTTGCTTTTGGATCTATCGTTGCAGTTTCATGAATCATTATTTATTTTCTCTTAAAAACTCTCTTAAATTTTTTGCTGGGTATCCCATTACCCTAGAATTATCTGGTATATCTTTTATAACTCCACTACCTCCAGCTATATCAACATTATTACCAATTTTTAAATGACCAGATATACCAGTCTGTCCTCCAATTCTAACGTTTTTACCAATTGTTGAACTTCCAGCTATACCCACTTGGCCAGCAATAATTGTATTTTCTCCAATTTTTACATTGTGCGCTATATGTATTTGATTATCTAAAAATGTATTTTTTCCAATTTCAGTGTTAGACATTGAACCACGGTCAATTGTTGCACCACAACCAATTTCACAGCCATCATTAATTA
>CACPOR010000015.1:0-6420 GCA_902635745.1 uncultured Pelagibacteraceae bacterium | reverse complement strand
TATGAAAAAAAACTCATACTCGTATGATGAACTTATAAATTGTGGAGAAGGAAAATTATTTGGTCCAGGAAATGCTAAATTACCACTTCCACCAATGCTGATGTTTGATAGAATTACAGAAATTAATGATGACAAAGGAGCATTTAAAAAAGGTTCTTTAAAAGCTGAATTAGATATTAAAAAAAATCTTTGGTTTTTTGATTGTCACTTTAAAGAGGATCCTGTTATGCCTGGCTGTCTTGGTCTTGATGCTATGTGGCAGTTAGTAGGTTTTTTCTTGGGTTGGATTGGGAATCCTGGAAAAGGTAGAGCTTTGGGTGTGGGAACTGTTAAATTTACGGGAGAAGTTTTACAAAATATAAAATTGGTAAAATATGAAATTGATATGAAAAAAATCATGTCTCCTGGGGGCACCACTGTAGGTCTTGCTAATGGTATAGTTTTAGCCGATGATAAAAAAATTTATTCAGCAGACAATTTAAAAGTAGGATTATTTAAATAATGAAAAGAGTAGTAATTACAGGTTTAGGAGTTGTTTCATGTCTTGGAAACAACCAAGATGAGGTATATCATTCTCTTTTAAACTCAAAGTCTGGTATATCTTTTAGTCCAGAGTATAAAGAACATAATCTTAAAAGTCATATTCACGGTAAACCAAATATAAAACTTGAAGATTTTATTGATAGAAAAACAATAAGGTTTATGGGATCTGGTTCAGCATATAATTATATTGCGATGAAAGAAGCTATTGCGGACTCCGGACTTGAGGAGAAAGAGGTAAGTAACTTTAAAACTGGAATAGTAATGGGCTCAGGTGGCCCATCAATTGAAAATGTGATTTTAGCTGCAGATAAAACTAGAGCTAAAACTCCAAAATTAATGGGACCGTTTATTGTTCCAAGAACAATGGCAAGCACTGCTTCAGCAACTTTGGCTGTACCTTTTAAGATAAAAGGTACTAATTATACAATGAGTTCAGCATGTGCAACTAGTGGGCATTGTATAGGAAACTCAATGGAGTTAATTCAAATGGGCAAGCAAGATATTGTTTTCGCTGGTGGAAGCGAAGAAATTCATTGGGCCATGACAGCTATGTTTGATGCAATGACTGCCTTGTCCTCAAAATATAATGATACGCCCGAAACTGCCTCAAGAGCCTATGATAAAACAAGAGATGGTTTTGTTATTGCTGGTGGTGGCGGAGTATTAGTGCTCGAGGAATATGAGCATGCTAAGGCAAGAGGTGCCAAAATATATGCTGAACTTACTGGATATGGGGCAACCTCTGATGGTTATGATATGGTGGCTCCATCTGGTGAAGGGGCTGTAAGGTGTATGAAAATGGCGATGGCAACAGCAAAAAATAAAATTGATTATATTAATACCCATGGAACATCTACTCCTGTTGGAGACATAACAGAATTAAATGCTGTAAAAGAGACTTTTGGTGAACAAATTCCAAAAATTAGCTCGACAAAATCTTTATCAGGTCACCCTTTGGGAGCTGCGTCAGTGCACGAAGCAATATATTGTTTAATTATGATGAAGAATAATTTTATTGCTGGTTCAGCTAATATCAATGAAATGGACGAAGAAGCTAAGAAGTTTCCAATTGTTGCAAAATCAGAGAAAAATGTTTCTTTGAATGCAGTAATGTCTAACAGTTTTGGTTTTGGTGGAACCAATGCGGCACTTATTTTTGAAAAGGTTTAATCATGAGCTTGATGAAAGGTAAAAAAGGATTAATCATGGGAGTTGCTAATGAAAGATCTATTGCTTGGGGTATCTCTCAAAAACTTTCAGAGGCTGGCGCTGAATTAGCATTTACATATTTAGGTGATGCTCTTAAAAAAAGAGTAGTTCCTTTAGCAGACAAATTAAATTCAAAAGCAACTTTTAGCTGTGATGTTGAAAAAAAAGAAGAGGTAGTAAAATTATTTGAGGATATTAAATCTCAATGGGGAGAAATTGATTTTGTAGTTCATGCGGTTGCATTTTCAGATAAGTCAGAATTATCAGGTGAATATTTAAATACAACTAGGGAAAACTTTTTAAGAAGCATGTTAATCTCGTGTTTTTCATTTACAGAAGTTGCAAAAGAAGCATCAAAAGTGATGAAACAAGGTGGAAGTTTACTAACTTTAACTTACGAGTCTACTAAAGCTATTCCGAATTATAACGTGATGGGTGTGTGTAAATCAGCTCTTGAGGCTAGTGTAAAATACTTAGCTAGAGATTTGGGTGCCAAAGGCCTGAGAGTTAATGCGATAAGTGCTGGACCCATCAAAACCTTAGCAGCTTCTGCTATTGGAGATGCGAAATTTTTATATAAATGGAATGAAGACCATTCATTCCTAAAAAGAAATGTTGATATTTATGATGTTGGGAATTCAGCATTATATCTTTTAAGCGATCTTGCAAATGGTGTTACTGGTGAAATTCACTATGTTGATGCTGGCTACAATAAAGTAGGAATGCCTGATCCAAAAAATATAACTTAATTTTAATATAAGTTTTGTCTTGATTTAACAGCTCTTAACTCTATTAAGTTTTCGTGTCCAACACCATCTTTATCAATTCTACTAAATACAGATTTAATATTCCAGCCATTATCTAAAAACCAATCAAATCCAGTTTCCAAGATAATCATTGAGCTAAAGTTTTTATCAATAGTAGTGTTATATATGGTTGTATTTCCAACATAGTTGGCTCGTATATCTGATCCATCTGTAAGGTCTTTATTAAAATCTAACTTAAAATAAGGTATAAATAATGAGTCGGTAAGATAAATTTCTTTCTCAACAGCAGATCCTAAAGAAATTGATGATGTTTCAAGTTCTCTTTTATTAAATTTTAGCTTTGAACTACTGCTACCTGTCTCAGAATATCCATCAAAATTTACAAAACCAAAATCAAATTTGGAATAATTGTGAAATTTATAATTTTTATGGACATTCTTAAAATTATATTTAACAGAACCAAAAACTTGATTTGCACTAAATTTACCTTTAACAACGTTAGAAGGATTTGAGGTATCGACAACACGTGTTGTAGCGTAAGTAGTTTTTCCAAATCCCAAGAAAGAATCAATATAATTTTTTTCAGATCCTTGCCAGGTATTGTATAATGAAAAATTATCAGATTTTGCTAAAAACTTAGTACTATTCTTGGTGCCTATATTAGATCGATCATCTTCATGCTTTAAAACAAGTCCAAATAAAGAACCTTTATCATAGTTAACGTCTGCACCTACTAAAAAACTTTCAGTTCTATTAATTATTCCTAAATCACCGCCTGAGGTAAGATTAAGTCTACCTTTATTAATTGATCCAGCTGTCCAAAACGCCCAATCTTTTGGCGTCATATTATAATTTTCTTTTAAATATTTTGTTAATGGTAGTTCACTAATTAAATCATCAATATTTTTTGCAGATAAATTCTTATATTTATCAATGTAATGATCAAAGAATTCTGGAGGTATTTGTTCTTTGTAATTATTTTGATTAGAAAGAGTCAATTTCATATCTTTAATTCGAGTTGATTTATTAATTCCAACTCTTCTAAACTGTTCCATTCTACGCATGACTTGATTGGTAGTATTAAACATAAATCTCTTAGCATGCTCTGTTTGTGCGTTTACCATTCCACTTACTTGTTTATCATTGAACGCAGTGTAAGTACTGCCGCTAGCCTCTGTTGAATTAATTGTTAATGTTGTTTGACCACTTACTGTTGCACTTTCACCAGCTGTTCCACCATATTCAATTACATACGCTCCAGTTGTATCATTTGTGCAATGTAAGTCATTCCATTTACCTTTTCTGCCTGATGGAGAACCGTACATATGAGCACAATTTTCATCCCCGTCTTCTGCAGATGGGTGATCGTTAGGTTCATTAGTTAACCAATTTGCATAAGAATAACCTGATGCAACTGTGCAATCCTCATGTGCAGGATCTGCCTTATTAACTCCTGGTGTTGCACTCTCAATTGCTACTTGACAAAAAAAAGTCTTTCCGTTTTCAGGTCCTGAAACCCATTCCCATGTACCTTCTCCTGCTAGAGCAGTACCTTGTCCTAAATCAAGACTTATAGCTGGATGGGTATTAGATGTATGTGTTGCATCATCAGATCCACCAATCCAAGTATTGGTACCAATTTTATTTTTAATAAAATTATTCTCAGCTTCACTTGTAATTGTTACGAGATAACCTGTAAGACCTAAGTAAGTTGAAGCTTCTGCAGCAGTTTTTGCGTCTTCCCAATTAATAGTTCCAGTTACAAGTTCATAGTAATGACCATTTCCTGAAAAATAATTAGTACCAGCTGGAGTTACAGCAACAGTAATAGTAGGAGATCCAGCAACGCCATCGCCTTTAAATGATAATGTTGCAAGTGCGTTATTAATATCATCTTGAGTTCCTCTAAAACCTATTTCAGTAAGAGAACTACCTGTACACTTAGAAGGGACACTTGAATTATCACTTGTATAATCACAATAGCCCTGTGCCTGCATTAGATTTGTAACAGAAGTTACCTTTATATTTCCATCCGATGCTACTGCTGAAACGAGGAGAGTTCCTGTATAACCGCTAATACTAGGTGTTGTTCCTGAACTTGATAATAAAACGAAATCAGTTGTATCAGTTGTTAAAGTTGAAGGCATAGTAACTGTGCCCGAATAAGCTTTATTACCGTTTAAAAGAAAGATAAAAATTATTAAACTCAAAATAGCTATTCTCATAAAATAATCTAATTATTTTAATAATTTTTCAATTTTACATATTAAACCAAAGCTTGTTTAATAGATAGTTTCACCTTTCCTCTATCAAAACCAATTACTTTAACTTTTACTTCATCGCCTTCTTTGACAACATCAGTTACTTTAGCAACTCTTTTATCTGCAAGTTCTGAAATATGAACAAGTCCGTCTTGCTTTCCTAGGAAATTAACAAATGCACCAAATTCCATAATCTTCATTACTTTTCCAGAATAAATTTTATTTAACTCAGCTTTGGCAGTGATATCTTTGATCATTTGCATAGCAATATTTCTTGACTCTTCGTCAGGAGCAGCAACCGTTACTATACCCTCATCATTCACGTCGACCTTAGCACCTGATTTTTCAACTATCTCTCTTATAGTTGCTCCACCTTTTCCAATTACTGCAGCAATATCTTTTTTATCAACATTAATTTTTTCCATTTTTGGAGTGTGTTTTCCAACATCATCTCTTGAAGCTGATAATGCTTTATTCATCTCTCCTAAGATATGAACTCTTCCATCTTTAGCTTGACTTAATGCCTGCTCCATTATTTCAAATGTAATACCTGTAATTTTAATATCCATTTGAAGAGAAGTAATTCCATCTTTAGTTCCAGCAACTTTAAAGTCCATATCACCTAAATGATCTTCATCACCTAAGATATCTGATAAAACACTAAAATCATCACCTTCTTTGATCAAACCCATTGCTATACCTGCAACTGGTTCTTTAATCGGCACCCCCGCATCCATTAATGCTAATGAAGTTCCACAAACAGTAGCCATTGAAGATGAACCATTAGATTCTGTAATCTCAGAAACTACTCTAAAAGTATATGGAAATGCTTCTTTTGATGGCAATGAAGAATGTATCGCTCTCCACGCTAATTTACCATGTCCTATCTCTCTTCTACCAGTCCCAATTCTTCCTGTTTCTCCAACTGAAAAAGGTGGAAAGTTATAGTGAAGCATAAATCTTTCTCTTTGTAATCCATCTAAACTTTCAATTCTTTGCTCATCGTCCGATGTACCTAAAGTAGCTGTCACAATTGCCTGTGTTTCACCTCTGGTAAATAAAGCAGAACCATGGGTTCTTGGTAGAACGCCAACTTCACAAGATATAGGCCTTACATCAGATAATCCTCTACCATCAATTCTATTTTTGTTTTTTAGAATATCTGTCCTAACTATAGATTTTTCTATTCTTTTAAGTTCAGAATTAACATCAAGATCTGTGTAATTTTCATCTTCTTCATAAAGTTTTTTAGCTTTATCAGTAATTTCTGAAATTTGATTTGATCTGTCTTGTTTATCTCTTGTTGCAAAAGCTTTTTTAAGATCTTCTGTAAAAGTCGCTTCAAGTTTTTTCTTAACTTCTGATAGATCTTTCTTTTCAACAGTCCATTGGGGTTTTCTACATTCTTTTGCAAGTTCTTCGATCATTTCAATCACAGGAACAAAACCTTCATGACCAAATTTAACTGCATTTAACATTTCTTCCTCTGTTAAACCACTCGCTTCAGACTCAACCATAAGTACAGCATCTTTTGTACCAGCTACAACTAAGTCTAATTTTGATTTCTCAAGCTCAGTTTTTGATGGATTTAAAACATATTTTCCATCAATATAACCAACTCTAGAAGCTCCAACCGGACC
>CACPOR010000014.1:0-7863 GCA_902635745.1 uncultured Pelagibacteraceae bacterium | reverse complement strand
TTCGTTTTACAGAGCTACCGCTTAATCAAAAATGTAAAAATTTTTCTTTGGATATAAGCTTTATTTGTCTACCTGATGAACTAATTAGAGGTGTTGAAAAAACTTTAAAAAAATTTCAAATCTCAGTAAATCAAATATTAAGTGCGAGTTATGTTGATAAATATGTAAATGATAGGGGTATTAATTTTTTTGAGATGACTAGTAAAATTATTGGTGGACATAATAAAAATGAGGTTAAATTAGTTAACAAAACATCGAAAAATAAGGGTTTTTTTGAAAAATTTTTTAATCTATTTAGTTAATCGTATTTTACAGTAACATTTGTTGTATTTAAATTAACACATCTCATTAATAAAAGTATTCTGTGAAATTACTTACTCAAAAAACTGTTAAAAGTCCTATACACTTTAGTGGTATTGGTTTGCACAGTGGAAAAATTTCAAATATCTCTTTAAAACCATCTGAACCCAACTCAGGAATAATCTTTAAAAGAACTGATTTAAAAATAAATAATATAGTTCTCCCAAATTTTTCTAATGTAAATAATACTGTTCTCAACACTACTATTTCTAATGAATATGGTGTTAAAGTTTCTACAATAGAACATTTAATGGGAGCTTTGTTTGGTCTGGGTATAGATAATGTTTTAATAGAGATTGATTGTGAAGAAGTGCCAATTTTAGATGGTTCAGCGAAAGAATTTATTGAAAAAATATTGTCGACTGGATTAGAAAAAAGCGAAGCACCTATTAAGATCATCAAAATTAATAAAGAGGTAATTTATAGAGATAATGAAAAATTCATATCAATTGAACCATCGAAATTAAATTTAGAAATTGATTTTGAATTAAAATATCAAAATCCTGTTATTGGAAATCAAAAAAATAAAGTTAATATTTATGAAGATGATTTAACTGATATTTTTAATTCGAGAACTTTTTGTTTATACGAGGATGTGAAAAAAATTAGAGAAAACGGACTTGCAAAAGGTGGTAGTTTAGATAATGCAATTGTTGTTAAAGCTGACAAAGTCTTAAATAAAGATGGCTTAAGAAATTCATTAGAATTTGTGAATCATAAAATTCTAGATTGTGTAGGAGACTTATATACATCTGGTTATAGAATGGTAGCAAGTATAAAATGTTCACAAGGCGGACATTTTATGACCAATCAACTACTTAAAAAAGTATTTGAAAATAAAGATAATTTTTCAATAATTGAAATTCAAGAGAGAAATCTTCCTCATTCACTAATAAATAAAAGATTATTTAGATCCATAGCTTAAATATATTGTTCTTTTAAATTATTGTTTTAAATTATATAAAAGCTTAATGTTAACTTTTAGAGCTCTTTATTTTTTATTATTTTTATTTATTCTAGTTTCTTGCTCTAAAAATAATATTGAAAAATCTGTTATCAAAGAAAAAAGTTTAGAGCTTCAAGTCTTAGAAGTTTATGGCATTGGCAAAGATGCACTCGAAGGAGGCGATGTTTTATATGCAGCAAAGAAATTCAATGAAGCTGAAACACTTTTTCCACAATCTGATTGGGCTCCTAAGTCGGCTTTGATGGCAGCTTATTCATATTATGTTCAAGATTATTACAGTGACTCTATCGCTGAATTAGAAAGATTTATAAGAGTTTATCCTTATCATAAAGATGTTCCGTATGCACATTATCTAATGGGTATATGTTACTTTGAACAAATAGTTGATGAAAAAAAAGATTTACAATCAATTAAGAATGCCAAAATAAAATTTAATTATGTTTTAAAAGAATATACCAACACAGAATATGCCTTGGACGCAGAATTCAAAATAAATTTGATTAATGATATTTTAGCTTCCAAAGAAATGTATATCGGTAGGTATTATTTTGAAAAAAAAAAATGGATATCAGCGATTAATCGTTTTAGAACTGTAGTAGATGACTATGATACAACAATATATACTGCTGAGGCATTACATAGATTAGTAGAGGTTCATTACACAATAGGCCTAATTGATGAAGCAGAAAAATACGCAAAACTTCTTGGTTATAATTATGGCTCATCTGAATGGTATGAAAATACCTACAGTTTGTTTGATAAAAATTATAAAATAAGAAAAAAAAGCAGGTTTAAAGAATTAAAAAAAAAGAACAAAAAAGTATTAAAAAAATTTAAAACTCTTTTTGAGTAAAATGAAAAAAAAAAAAATTGAGAAAGAGTATAATGAAAAAATTAGAAAAATAACCAAACTAAATAAATTTTATTATCAAAAAAATAATCCAATAGTCGACGATAGTGAATATGATACTCTCAAAAGAAATATTTTAGAACTTGAGAGTAAATTTCCTTATCTTAAAAGCAAAAATTCCCCCTCAGTAATTGTAGGATTTAAACCCTCCAAAAATTTCAAGAAAGCACCACATAGAGTACCCATGCTTTCACTTGCCAACGCATTTGATCAGGATGATTTAAATAACTTTGAAAAAAAAATTATGAATTATCTAAATCAGAAAAATCGATTAGAAATTGAGTACAGCGCTGAACCAAAAATTGATGGAATTTCAGCCTCTTTATCATACAAAGATGGAAACTTTATCACTGGTTTATCTAGAGGAGATGGAAAAGAGGGAGAGGACATAACTGTGAATTTAAAAACTATAAATGATATTCCGCAAAAGATTTTATCAAAAGATTTTCCGGAAGATATAGAAATTAGAGGAGAAATATTTATACAGAATAATGATTTTAAAAAACTGACTGGCAAATTTGCAAATCCAAGAAATGCTGCCTCCGGCTCTTTGAGACAGAAAAATCCTCTTGAAACAAAAAAAATCCCCTTAAAATTCATTGCATATACTTTTGGTTATGAAAAAGGATTAAAAATTAATAAACAAAGTGAATTTTTAAAAAAACTTAAAGAATGGGGTTTTAAAACAAATCCTTTAAACAAAACTATAAAAGGTGTTAAAAATTTGATGAAAAATTATCATGAGGTCGAGAACAGAAGAGGAAGTCTGGATTTCGATATAGACGGTATTGTTTATAAAATTAATGATTTTCAATTACAAAAAAGGTTAGGTAACATTGCTAATGCACCTAGATGGGCTATCGCACACAAATTTTCTGCTAATAATGGGATTTCAAAAATAGAAAATATTGAAATTCAAGTAGGCAGAACAGGAGCATTAACGCCAGTGGCTAAAATTAGACCAATTAACATTGGTGGAGTAGTGGTCTCTAACGCAACATTACATAATGAAGAAGAAATAATCCGTAAAGATATAAGAGTTGGTGATACTGTTTTAATTGAAAGAGCTGGCGATGTAATACCGCATGTAATTTCAGTAGATTTAAAGCAGAGAAATGATAAATCCAAAAAATTCGTCTTCCCAATAAGTTGTCCTTCATGTGGATCGAAAACTATTAAAGAGTACAATTCAATTACAAAAAAAGAGGATGCAGTAAGGCGATGTACCAGTGAAGGTTTTGAATGTGAGAAAATTGCTATTGAAAAAATTAAGCACTTTGTTTCAAAAGAAGCATTTAATATAGATGGTTTTGGGAAAAAAATTGTTGAAAATTTTTGGAAATTAAATTTAATTCGGTTACCTCAGGATATATTTAAATTAGACTTTACTGTTATAGAAAATTTAGATGGATGGGGAAAACAATCTGTTTCTAATCTAAAATATTCAATAAATATAAAAAGAACAATTCCGTTTGAAAAATTCATTTTTGCTTTAGGAATAAGACATATAGGTTTAGAAAATGCGAAGCTAATTTCAAAAAATCTACTCTCCATAAAAAATTTTCTTTTATTGTCTAAAACAAAAAAATTTAACGATTTAATTAATATAGACGGTATTGGTGAAACACAAATCAATTCAATAAGAAACTTTTTTTCGAATAATATTAATCTAAAAATGTTAAAGGAATTAAGCGAATTAGTAGATATTAAAGATGCTGTTTTAGTAAAAAGTAACGGTTTATTTACCAATAAAACTTTTATGATTACAGGTAAGCTTGAGGGTATAAGTAGAGCAGAAGCAAAATCTGTAATAGAGGAAAATTCTGGATCAATTATTAGCAATGTTTCAAAAAAACTTGACTTTTTAATAATAGGAGAAAAACCAACAAAAAGAAAAATAGACTTAGCTAAAGATTTTAAAGTAAAAATACTATCCCAGGCTGAATGGTTAAATATGTTAAATAAAACTAGCTAACCATTTTCTCTCTTTTTTATTCAGGTATTTTGATAATTTCAAATAGATGTTTAAGTGATAATTAAAAAGATAATTTCTTTCTTTTTTATTGAGAATTTCGAAATTTATTAAATCCTTATCAAAAGGCACCAAGGTTAGATTTACAAAAAATAATTTTTTATTATATCTTTTAATATATAATAAATTTTCTAACCTTATACCAAATTTGCCTCTTTTATAATATCCAGGCTCATTACTCAAAATCATACCTTCTTGTAATTTTATTGTATTAGACTTTGAAATTGCTTGAGGGCCTTCGTGAACATTTGAGAAAAATCCAACACCATGACCTGTTCCATGTTCGTAATCAAGACCACTAGTTTTGAGAAAGGCTCTAGCTCTTTTGTCGATTAACTTGCCGTTATAATGAGATTTAAAATTTGATGAAACAACAGCGATATGTCCTTTCAAAACTTTTGTAAAAATGTTTTTTACATAATGAGTAGGTTTAGAGAAACAAATAGTTCTTGTCACATCCGTAGTTCCATATTTGTATTGACCACCCGAGTCACATAAAAATAAATCTTTTTTATTAATTTTTTTTGTATTTTTCTTTGTTGCCCTATAGTGAATTATTGCTCCATTGGCTCCTGAACCAGCAATTGTATTAAAACTTGGAAATAAATAATTTTTATTTATCCTTCTAAATTTTTCTAGTTTATTTTGTGCGTCAACCTCAGTAATTTTCTTTTTATTTTGTACTTTGATCCAATATAAAAATTTTGTTAAAGCCACCCCATCTTCTATGTGAGTATTAATCATATTGTTAATTTCATTTTTATTTTTAATTGATTTCATTAAATATACTGGGTCATTTTTATTAATAATTTTGTGATTATTATTAATCAATGTGTCCCTATAAAATATTGAACATGTTTTATTATCAATTATGAATTTCCCTTTTTTGATTTTAATAAAAAAACTTGTTAATTCTTCTGGGTTTATTATTTGGTCGTGAGTAATTTTTTTTTCTTTAATTAAATTTAATAATTTCTTTTTTTCACAAATTATAAAAAACTTTTTATTCTTAAACAAAAGTAGACGACAATTGGGTATTGGACTAGTTGGATTATCATGTCCTCTTATATTCAAAAGCCATGCGACATTTTCTGGTGCGCTTAGAAACAAATAATCTACTTTGCTTTTTTTTAAGATCCAAGAGACTTTATTTAGTTTTTTCAAATGACTTTCTCCCACAATTTTTTGTTTAATAGAATAAAAGGGCTTTATTTCTTTTTTATATCTATTGTAAATCTCATCAACTAAGTTGGAATTAATAACTTTTACTTTGTTAAATTTTAAAAAAAATTTATTTATTTCGTTAAATGTAAATATTTTAGGATCTATACCAAGTGTAATATTCTTAAATAATTTACAATTTAAAATTTCACTTAAATTTTTGATAACAAAATTACTTCCCGATTCTATTTGAGCCTGAATAGAATATCTTCCATCAATAAATAGATAATTTTTGTTTTTCAATATTACTGCATATCCTGCAGAACCACTAAAGTTTGAGATTGTTTCGAGCCTATTTTTGTTAGAATATTCTGAAAAAAACTCATCATTTTTGGGTACTACGTATCCATCTATACCAAGTGAATTAAATTTTTTTTTTAATATCTTTAACCTTTTTTTAATCATTTTAGCTTTTTTTGATATCTAATCCATCCTGGACTTCTTATATTATCGTTATCATCAAAATCTATATCTTGGTTAAATTCAAAATCCTCTATTTCATCTTTATCTCGATCAAAAAAAGAATTTTTTTCTATAAATTTTTCAGGAAGTTCACTAACAAATCTTGATGCTAAACTATCAATCCAATCACCTTGATAAAATCTATTCATTGAGAAGGATATATTTAATTTTTTTTTAGCTCTAGTTATTCCAACATAAGCTAACCTTCTTTCTTCCTCTAAACCATTTTGTCCTTTTTCTTCAATAGATTTTTGATGTGGAAAAAGACCTTCTTCCCAACCGGGTAAAAAAACAACATCAAATTCTAAGCCCTTGGCTGCATGCATTGTCATCATATTTATTTTTTCACCATCCCAATTTTGATCAATTGAAGTAGCTAGTGCAACATGCTCTAAAAAACTCTCTAAATTGTCAAATTCTTTCATGGCACTTAAAAGTTCTTTAATATTTTCAAGTCTATTCTCATTTTCTAAATCTTTTTTATTCTTAAGCATCGCAGAGTATCCTGATTCATCAAGAACTAGTTGAAGTAATTTGACATGATTAATACTTTTAAGTTTAAAATCATTTCTCCATTTGTCTATTAAATCTAAAAAAATTGTTAAACCAATCTTTGCTTTAGGTTTTATTAAATTTTGATCAATCATTTTTTTTGAAGATATTTCTAAACAGAGTGCATTATTTTTTGAAAAACCGTGTATCTCTTTAAGTGTAGTTTCACCAATTGATCTTTTCGGATTATTAACAATTCTTTCAAAAGCAAGATCATCTTTTTCTTGAAAAATTAAACGAAGATAGGCAATACAGTCCTTTATTTCAGCTCTTTCATAAAATTTTATTCCACCAAGTATTCTATAGGGTATTCCTATCTTTAAAAATCTTTCTTCAAATTCTCTAGTTTGAAAAATTGCTCTTACCAGTATAGCAATGTTATTAAGCGAAAAATTTTTTTTTATTTTTTCTATTTCATCTGAAATTCCTATGGCTTCATCCTTACCACTTTTAAAACAATTCAAATTTACCAAGTCGCCATCTTCCATAGTTGTTTCTAGTGTTTTTCCTACACGATTTTCATTATTCGAAATTATATCTGATGCTACTGATAAAATATTTTGTGTAGATCTGTAATTTTGCTCAAGCCTAATAACTTTCGTATTTTTATAAATTTTATCAAATTCCAAAAAGTTTTTTATTTCTGCTCCTCTCCAACTATAAATTGACTGGTCATCATCACCAACACAACAAATGTTCTGATTATTTCCTACCAAGAGGTTAAGCCATTTGCTTTGAACAAAATTTGTATCTTGGTACTCATCTACCATAATATATTTAAAATTTTTTTTATATAACTCTCTAATATCAACATTTTTTTCTAAAATTTTTAGTGAATGCAAAATTAAATCACCGAAATCGCATGAGTTAAGATCAGTAAGTTTTTGTTGATAAATTTTATATATCGGTAAAATTGTTTTCTCGTAAATATCTTTTTTGTTAATATTTACCTCATCAGGGTAAAATCCTTTATTTTTCCATTTGTCAATGATTGCTAAAATATATTTAGGTGACAATTTTTTTACATCCACATTTTCTGCTTTACAAATATTTTTGATTAATTTGGCCTGGTCATCTGTATCAACAATCGTAAAATTTGAATTTAGATTGACTGCAGCAGCATGCTTTCTTAATAATTTTGCACAGATTGAGTGAAAAGTGCCTAACCAAGATAATCCAACTGCAGAAGAACCCAAAATTTGACTTACTCGATTTTGCATCTCCTTGGCAGCTTTATTTGTAAAAGTAACTGCCAGGATTTCATTAGGAAAAGCCTTTTTCTCTCTAATTATATTTGCAATTCTAGTTGTGAGCACCTTAGTTTTACCTGATCCTGCACCTGCAACAATTAGCAGGGGT
>CACPOR010000013.1:0-16263 GCA_902635745.1 uncultured Pelagibacteraceae bacterium | reverse complement strand
AAAACCCTATGCTGATTATATAGTAACACAATGGTTGCTAGACCCTCAGCCTATTATAGATTTTATATCAAAACAAAGTGTACCAGTCCATGTAGGGATTACTGGGCCTCTAAAGATATCGAGCCTAATAAAATTTGCAAATATCGTTGGAGCAAAAAATTCCTTAAATTTTCTTAAATCTAATTTTAGCAAGGCATTAGATTTATTAAGACCTAAAGACCCAAATGATTTAATTGGGAAAATTAAATCTCATACTGATTTTTTTCACATTTATACATTCGGCGGCTTGACGGAAACTAACAAGTGGTTGAAGGAGAACAATTATGTCTAAAGAATTTGATTATACAAAATTAAAACATGTAACATCAGTAGATCAATCTGATAGAGAAGTCCCTTATAACTTAAGGCAAAGTGGTCCTACAAAAGTTGAAATGTTAATTTCTACAAGAGTTAGAAAATCACCTTATTGGCATTTATCTATGCAAGCAGGATGTTGGAGGGCAACAGTATACAATCGAATTTATCATCCAAGGGGGTATGTTAAACCTGAAGATGGTGGTGCAATGGTTGAATACGATGCAATCGTAAACCATGTCACAATGTGGAATGTTGCTGTCGAAAGACAAATAAGAGTTAAAGGTCCAGATGCAGAAAAATTTGTAGACTATGTAATAACCAGAGATGCAACGAAAATTTCACCAATGAGAGCAAGATATGTAATTTTATGTAATGCATACGGTGGAGTTTTAAATGATCCGATTCTTTTAAGAATTTCAAAAGATGAGTTCTGGTTTTCTCTATCTGACTCAGATATTGGAATGTATTTACAGGGTGTAAACGCTGATGGAAGATTTAATTGTAAAATTGAAGAAACTGACCATTGCCCAGTTCAAATACAAGGTCCTAAATCTAAAGCTTTAATGAAAGATCTTTGTGGTGATCAGTTTGATTTGGATAATATGCCTTTTTACGGATTAGCTGAGGCAAAAATAGGAGGAAGAAGTTGTGTAATTTCACAATCTGGTTTCTCTGGAGAAGCTGGATATGAGATTTATTTAAGAAATGCAACACTATACGCGGATGATATGTGGAACGCTGTTCTAAAAGCTGGTGAAAAACATAATTTGATGGTTATTGCTCCAGCTCACCACAGAAGAATCCAAGCAGGTATACTTTCTTGGGGACAAGATATGGATCAACAACATAATCCTTTTCAGTGTAATCTCGGTTATCAAGTTTCTTTATCTGGTAAAGGAGAATGGAATAAAAAGTCTGACTATGTGGGTAAAGAAGTTTTAGAAAAAATGAAGTCAGAAATAAAAGCAGGAAAGAAACCTTACAAACTACAATTGGTTGGTTTAGAACTGGGTGGAAAGCCAATAGATGATTATGCACCTGATTTTTGGTTAATCTCAAATGCTAATGGTGGTGATCCTGTTGGATTTATTACCTCTCCTTGGTGGCATCCTGAAAAGAAGACTAATATTGCAATGGGCTACGTCCCTTTTGATGGAACTTTAAATGCTAATGGTTTTCCGAAGGGAAAAGTTGGAACCAAATTTAAAGTTCATCTTCCAGAGAAATATTCAAATAGTCCAGGTCAGCCAGTAGACGCAGTTATAGTTGATATACCATTCAAAGAGTCTTTTAATGCGAATACAAGAGAGGTGGTTACAGGTTAATAGTCTTTAAAAGAGCTAGATTACTTTTAATCTAAATGTCTAAAGGTTTTTTAATTGGAATTTGCATTATCATAATTATTGCTTTAATAGTCTTTCCATTGATTGTTTCATACAAAGAGCAAAAAAATAAAAAAAATTAAATGTTTGGAGAGTTTTTAAATATTATCTTTAAGTCTATTAAACTAGACAAGTCTCTTTATACAGATACTAGAAATTTTGGTGAAGCCTCAATTTATTTTGCTGGATTAATTATGATCTTAGATGGAGTAGCGGGTGCTGTAGCTGCAAATACAGTCATCAAAACAGCTATCGGGATGTCAGGACTAACAGCAATTTTAACCTGGTTTATTTGGGCAATTTTAATTTATGTTTTGGGAGTGAAGATATTTCCTGATAAACAAACAAAAGTCTCTTTTAAAAAAGTGCTAACTTTTGTTGGATTTGCTCACGCTCCTGGTCTATTGAGATTCTTTGCTGTTACTCCTGAGTTAATGATACCGATAATTTTTATTACTCAATTTTGGATTTTTGCTGCGCTAATTATCTCAACAAGACAAATTTTAAATTTTAAATCAAATTTAAAATCTTTTGGAATTGTGTTCTTATCTTTTTTAATTATAGTCTTCTTATCTATTTCTTTTGTAATGAGTAGAATGAATGCTTTACCAGTAAACAGTATTTAAATCGGAAAAATTGTTTTTGAAACTCTGCATGATTTGCAAATTTTAAATCCTGTTAAAATTAAATTTTGAGTAACACTCTCATCTTCTTTTTTACACTCATCACAAATATTGTCTAACTCTTTTGATTTATCAAAATCTTTATCATCGCTCATTTTACGAAATCATTATTAATGATATTAACACTTTTTTTTAGTTTTATTTATTTTATTGAAATTTTTATTTAATTTTGAAATAAGATTATATTCAAATTTTTCGATGAAAATGAACAAAAATCAAAAAGTTGCATTGGTGATGGGTAGTCAATCGGACTATAAAACAATGAAATTAGCTGCAAAAGTACTTAAAATTCTCGGTGTTAAATTTGTAACTAAAATAATTTCAGCTCATAGAACACCCAAAAGAATGTATGAATTTTCAATTAAAGCAAAAAAAAATAATATTAGTGTTATAATCGCTGGTGCCGGAGGATCTGCACATTTACCTGGAATGATTGCAGCTTTAACTTCAATTCCTGTTTTAGGTGTTCCAATTGAAAGTAAAAAACTTAAAGGCCTAGATAGTCTTTTGTCAATTGCTCAAATGCCTAAGGGCATCCCAGTAGGAACACTAGCTATAGGAAATGATGGAGCGATAAACGCAGCATTACTTGCTGCATCTATAATTGCAAATAATAATTCTACTGTAAGTAAGAGATTAGAAAAATGGCGTGCATCACAAACAAAATCTGTAAAAAAAAGACCTAAGTAAGATTAATGTCAGAAATAAAATTAGGCATTATCGGTGGCGGTCAACTCGGAAGTATGCTTTCAAATGCTGCACAAAAGTTGAATGTAAAAACAGTAATCTATTGTGATGATTTAGATGCACCAGCAAAAAATTTTTGTGATGAGTTTATTTGTGGTAAATATGATGAAAAAGAAAAAATTAATGAATTTATTGAAAAGGTAGATATCGCTACATATGAATTTGAAAATATTCCATTTGAAACTCTCAATGAAATCAATAAGACAAAGCCTGTATTACCAAAACCATCTATCAATAGACTGATACAACACAGGTTAGCTGAAAAAGATTTTGTAAATAAACTTAATCTTAGAACCACACAATATGCATCTGTTGATAAAAAGTCTGACTTAGACTCTTTAAAAGATTTGCTTCCAGGTATTTTAAAAACAACAACTATGGGTTACGATGGTAAAGGCCAATACCCTATTAAAGAAATTAAAGAAGTGGACGCGTTAAATATAGATTTTTCCAAAGGCTACATACTAGAAAAATTAGTAAAACTTAAAAAAGAAATTTCAGTGATTATTACAAGATTTGGAAATAACGAATATGAAATTTATGAACCCATAGAAAATATTCATGAAGATCAAATACTTAAATACTCCAGTATACCTGCTGATATAAGTGAAAATATTTTTAAACAATCAAAAAATTGGGCTATGGATATTGCTGAAGAGTTAAAGTTTATAGGAACTCTTTGTGTAGAATTTTTTATAGATAGAAATGAAAATTTATTTGTTAACGAAATTGCTCCTAGAGTACATAATTCTGGTCATCTCACTATCAACGCTTACAATGTTAGCCAATTTGAAAATCATGTAAGAGCAGTTTGTTCTCTAAAAAAAGTCTCATTAAAAAAACTATCTAATGCAAAGATGGTCAATTTAATAGGAAGTCAGATTGAGCAATATAGAAAAAGTAATAATTTAGGTGAAAACGAATTTTTTTTTGATTATTTAAAAAAAGAGATTAAAGCTAAAAGGAAGATGGGACACATCACTACTTTGATAAAATGATAGAGTCAATAGAAGGAAATTTTGATCATCCGGAAGTAAATGAACTTCTTACAAAACATTTTAAAGAATTAAGAGCTGCATCCCCGGAGGGAAGTGCCCATGTTCTGGATATCCCTGGTCTAAAGGTTTCATCTATAAAATTTTGGAGTTTATGGGAAAATAATAACTTAATGGGATGTGGTGCACTTAAATTTTTAAATAAAGACCATGGTGAATTTAAGTCAATAAGAGTTCATGATAACTTTAGAAATAAAGGAAACGGAATAAAGATAATAAAACATTTAATCAATGAAGCAAAAAATCTAAATATTCTTAGAATTAGTATTGAAACAGGTTCTGGAGAATTTTTTGAACCTGCAAGAAAGTTATTTAAAAGTTGTAACTTTCAGCCTTGTGTGCCTTTTGCGCATTATAAAGAGGACGTAAATTCTCTTTATTTTACAAAACTAATTAGCAATGATTAATATTTAAACTAGTAAGTATATCAATTTAGTTGACAAAAGACTTAAAATTTTAAAGAAAGGCACAATTACTTAATTATAAGTGATAAATTAACATAACAATAAGTAAAAATATGAGTCTACAAGGTAAAGTAAAATGGTTCAATCCGACTAAAGGTTATGGTTTTATTGAACGAGAAGACAAAGAAAAAGATGTATTTGTTCACGTTTCAGCAGTGAGAGATGCTGGCATGAATGGTTTAGATGAGGGTCAAGCTTTGACTTTCGATGTTGAAGATGGTCCTAAAGGTCCTTCAGCAGTTAACTTAAAAACTGCATAATTTTCAAAAATTTTATTGGCTGTATCAATCAAATAACTTAGGTATTTCATTTTTATGGCCAATAAACTTTTATCAAAAAGAAGCTATAAGTTATGATTGGTATTCTTGGTGGAATGGGAACACAAGCAGGTCTTGATTTCTGTAATAAACTTGCAGTGTTAAATAGAGGAAAAATTGATCAAGATTATCCTCTATTTTTACTTTATAATAAATCTAACATACCTGGTCGACCTGAGTCGATTGGAATTCAGACAAGTAGATTAACAAATAGATTTTCAAATTCAAAAAATAAAAAAAAATATAGATTAGTCTTAGACAGTTTGCTCAAGGGATGCAGATTGCTTAAAAAAGATAAATGTAAGTTTATTGTTATTCCATGTAACACAGCACATTATTGGTATGATGATTTAAAAAAAAAAATAAAATTACCAATAATAAACATGCCAAAAGAAGTCTATATTCATACAAAAAGGACGTGTAAAAAAAACTCACCTATAGGCTTACTTGCTACGGAAGGAACTATAATGACAGGTGTATACAATAAATTTTTCGATACGAATTATAAATTGATACACCCAAATGAATTAATTCAAAAAAATTCTGTAAACCAAGCAATTAAACTTGTTAAAATGGGAAACGTAAAAGCAGCAGCTAAGAGAATTAAACCAGCTATAAACTTCTTGATCAAAAAGAAGTGCAAAAAAATTATTCTTGGTTGCACAGAATTGCCCATAGCAATATTTGCCTTTAAATCATTCGATAAAATCAAGAAATCAAAAATTTTTTTAGATCCAAATTTAATTTTAGCAAATGCTGCAATGAAAAAATATCGAAAATAATCAATGCAATCTAAAGACAAGCCGTATGTTTTATTTGTTGCAGAGGTAATCTATTTAGAAATTTCAGAAATCAAAAGAAAGAACTCAAATTTTTCAAACAAAGAGGCTATCGATGCTTTTATTGGTAACGTGACTTATAAAAATATTAGTAGTGGAAAATTCCATGATGATTGGCTGAAAGAGTTAGAAAAAAATAAATTCATCGATTTAAAAACAAATAAAAAAATTCCAGAAGAAACAATAAGACTATTGAAAATTCAAAAAGATGTAATGGTAAAACAGCTCATCCAGTTTCCAGATCTTTATGATACTAAAAATAATTTACCACTTGAAATATCCCAGAGAGCATTCGATCATATTTGGAGAATGTGTGAAAGTTATGAATTATGGTGCAAAGAGACTAAACAATATGAATTTATTAAATTAAATATTACTGATTAGTAAACTGTAAAAATGATAATTAACATATCAAAGCAAAAGTGATTAGAATATATCCTCTTATTTTTATTCTGCTATGGTCCTCAGCATTTATAACCACTAAGCCAATTGTAGATAATAGTGACCCTTTTGCAGCATTGGCATTTAGGTTTTTTTTTGTAGCTCTTGGTTTCTATTTTTTCTCTTTTTATTTAAATCAATCATTAATTACAAATAAGAGAAAAATTGCCGAGGCTGTTTTAAGTGGTGTGCTTTTTCATGGATTTTATTTAGGTGGAGTTTTTTATTCAATCTCAATTGGAATGCCAGTAGGAATAGCAGCTTTGATAGTCACTCTTCAACCGGTTTTAACAAACATCTTAAGTGGACCTATCCTTGATGAGAAAATAACTACCCAACAATGGATTGGGGTTTTACTTGGTTTCATGGGTGCCTCTTTAGTTTTGGGTTTAGATATAGGTTCTGGTATTCCTTTATTAGGACTTATCGCAACAATCATAGCTTTATTATCAATTACAATATCTACAATTTGGCAGAAAAAGATAAGTAAAAACTTACCTTTATCAGTAAGTAATTTTTACCAAGCGTTTGGGGGGTGTTTGTTTCACGTTCTAATAGTAATTTTCCTTGCTGAACCATATATAAATTTTAACAAGGTTTTTATCATTGCAATGAGCCATCAAGTACTGCTTGTCTCTTTTGGTGCTTTTACAATCTTAATGCTTTTAATTAAAAAAAATTCAGCAAGCAAAACTGTCTCGATATTTTTTTTAATTCCATCAACTTCAGCTTTAATGGCCTGGTTTTTTTTAAATGAAAAATTAACTAATTTGGATATTGTCGGCTTTATTGTAACATCTGTTGGAGTTTATATTGCTACAAGAGACTGAAACCACTATATTTTAATTTTATATGAATTAAAAACATGTATTAAACAAATATTTTATTTGAATAAATGGCTAAAGTAAAATCAGATATAGAAATAGCAAGAAAAGCTAAAATGAAACCGATAGGTAAAATTTTAGCAAAAATTAAAGTTCCAGATAAGAGCAGTGCTTTTAGTCCAATGGGTAGACATATCGCAAAAATTAATTTTGAATTTTTAGATAAACTGAAGAAAAAAAAGGATGGTAAATTAATTTTAGTCACTGCAATAACGCCAACACCAGCAGGTGAGGGAAAAACAACAACTTCAGTTGGTTTAAGTGATGGCTTAAATAAAATTGGTAAAAAATCTATCGTTTGTCTTAGGGAACCTAGTTTAGGTCCATCATTTGGAATGAAAGGTGGTGCTGCTGGAGGTGGTTACGCCCAAGTTGTTCCTATGGAGCAAATAAATTTACATTTTACAGGTGATTTTCACGCCATTACTTCAGCACATAATTTACTTTCAGCAATGATAGATAACCATATTTATTGGGGTAACAAATTAAATATAGATGAAAACAAAATAGTATGGAAACGTGTAATGGATATGAATGACCGCGCTCTTAGATTTATTGATATTAATACTAGTGGGGTTGCCAAAGATTTCAAAAGAGTTGATGGTTTCGACATAACAGTTGCATCAGAAGTGATGGCTATTTTTTGTCTTTCTAATGATTTAAAAGATTTAGAAAAAAAAATTGGTAATATTACTTTTGCATATAACAAAAATGGAAAGCCACTTTATGCTAGAGATATAAATGCTCATGGACCCATGACTGTTTTACTTAAGGAAGCAATTAGACCTAATGTAACTCAAACTTTAGAAAATAATCCAGCAATCATTCATGGTGGTCCTTTTGCAAACATTGCTCACGGATGTAATTCAGTGATTGCAACAAAAACTGCTTTAAAATTATCCGATTATGTGGTTACTGAAGCAGGATTTGGTGCAGATCTTGGAGCAGAAAAGTTTTTAAATATTAAATGCAGGAAAGCAGGATTAACACCAAGCTGTGTAGTAATTGTTGCAACAATAAGAGCATTAAAAATGCATGGAGGAGTTGAAAAAGAGGACTTAAAAAAAGAGGATATATCGGCGTTAGAAAGAGGATTGGTTAACTTGGAAAGACATATTACAAACATAAAAAAATTTGGTTTAGAACCGATAGTAGCCATAAATCATTTTGCGCTAGACACAAAAAAAGAAGTTAAAACTGTTATAAATTTTTGTAAAAAAAACAAAGTTGAAGTCAGTGAATGTAAGCATTGGGCTAAGGGTGGAAATGGGACCAAAGATCTTGCCAAAAAAGTTGTTAAAGTCTGCAAAAATGACAAAAATGAATTTAATTTTTTATATAATAACAATCTTAAACTCTGGGATAAGATAGAGTTAATTGCCAAACAAATCTATAAAGCTGATAAAATAACAGCTGATGACAAAGTTAAAGAACAATTAAAAGTTTTCGAGGATAATGGACATGGAAATTTACCAGTTTGTATTGCAAAAACTCAATTTAGTTTTTCAACAGACCCCAAACTCAAAGGTGCCCCGTCAAATCATGAAATACCAATAAGAGAAGTAAGATTATCTTCAGGAGCAGAATTTGTGGTAGTCATTTGTGGGTCAATAATGACGATGCCAGGATTACCAAGAAAGCCAGCCGCTGATACTATTAAATTAAATCAAAAAGGCCAAATTGAGGGTTTATTTTAATTTAATTCTTTAAGCCAATTTTTAAGTTCTAACATTTTTTTTTCTTTAACTGTGCCCTGAATTTCTTTTTTAATAAAAGATATGTGATTTTCAAGATCATTTTCATTTTTAAATACTTTTCTATATTCAATTAATCTTTTTCTTCTAAAATTAATCAAACTTATCATTTTTTCATAAGTTATTTCAGGATGATATTGCAAGCCCCAAACTCTAGTTTTATTTATTTGAAAATACAAACTTTGGACTTTATTAATTTTATTAGATGCAAGACAAATACCGTTCTCAGGTATTTTCACAACTTCGTCATAATTAAAAGCAGGAGAATTAAATTTTTTTTCTTTATCTTTGTATAACGGATGCTTTAAACCGTATTCATTTATTTCAATTTCTTTTGCGATACCTACATGAGATGTATTGGCTTTTTTTACCTGACCTCCAGCGGCAGTTACAGCCACTTGCATGCCCCAACAAATTCCTAAAATATTTTTAACTTTATTTTGACAATTTTTCATAAATTCAATTTGTTTTTTTATTTCTGGAGTATCGTTATAAATATTCAAACTGCTTCCTCCCCAGATTAAACCATCAAAGGTGTGCAACTTATCATTGAAACTATCAATATTTTTGTCTGATGATGGGTTAACCACATCTATTATTAAATCTTTCGATATATATTTTAAACTTTCCCTTAAACTTTCAGTATGAGTTTTAATACCTGCCTCTTTAAAACTCCCGTTTTCCTCAGCTGTATTACCCTCAACTATTAAAATTTTTTTCATTTAATTAAGTATATTTATTTGACTTTTATAAATTTCTTAGAAAACAATTCCTATTTAAAATTTTATTAACAATCTATAGTTGTAATTGTTTTTTATGTGTGACGATTTTATTTTACTTCTTAATAATGATTATTAATTGCAGAAAGCCAAGCTATGTGATTAGATTATATCTTATTAGAATGTTTAACATAACTAAACATAAGGGAGGAATAATGTTAGCAAAAATAATTAAAAGGCTAACTTCTACTCTAACAGTAGTTATCGCTTTATTTTCTTCACTTACTTTACCTCAAAGTGTATATGCTGCTGAGACGCAATATTTTCCAGTAGCAAGTAGTCGTGTTGGACCTTACTCAGCAATGGGTACAGGTTACTACGGGGCTCAAATTGATTACATGAATTATGTAAACATGACGGGTGGAGTAAACGGAGTAATGCTTACATGGCAAGAGTGTGAGACGGAATATAACGCTGTTAAAACGGTAGAATGTTACCAAAGACTTTTAGAAAAAGATGGTCAAAGAATAGTAGTGTTTGATACTTTAGGAACACCAGGAGCATACGCTGTGATTAACCGTATGGCTAAAGACAATGTTGTTTTAGCTCAATATGGTTATGGAAGAACTGACGGTGCTGATGGAAGAGTATGGCCTTGGGTATTTAATGCTGCAAGTCACTACTGGTCACAAATAGCAGTCAAACTGAAGTTTATGGCTCAAGTAGAGGGCGGTATAGATAAGATGAAAGGTAAAAAAATCGTTCACTTACACATCGACTCTGCTTACGGAAGAGAACCACTTCCAGCAATGAGAAAAATAACTTCTGATTGGGGAATGAAATTAATTGAAATCTCAATTCCACCTCCAGGATTAGAGCAACAATCTCAATGGCTGCAAATTAGAAAAGAAAAACCTGATTGGGTTACTTTCTGGGGAGCGGGTTCTGGAATGAATTCAACAGCAATGACTAACGCTGCTAGAATTAATTTCCCAAGAGATAGAATGATGTATGTAACATTCGGTGCTGCCGAAGAGGATATGTATCCAGCAGGTGATGCAGCTAAGGGAACTTATGCTGTTGCAAATGCTTTACCAGGAGAATATCCATTAGTTAAAGACATTAAAGATAAAGTATATGGTGCCGGAAAAGGTAACTTAGCTGATCCAAATAGGATTGGTTCCGTTTACTGGAATAGAGGACTAGGTGCTGCCGTTATGTGGATTGAGGCGTTAAGAATTGCTCAAAAAATGCATAACAAAGTTGGCAAAGCAGTAACTGGTGCTGAGTTTAGAGATGGTTATGAAAATTTAAACATGACTGAAGCTAGACTTACTGAACTTGGAGTTGGAGGAATGTTAGCTCCATTTGCTATTTCATGCGCAAACCATGAAGGTGCCGGTAAATTTGCTGTAATGCAGTGGGATGGAACTAAATTCAATCAGGTAACTGGTTGGGAAGCTCCAGGTGATCCTGCATTTATTAGAGGTCTTGTAGAGGCATCTGCAGCGAAATTTGCTAAAGAAAACAACATTACACCGAAAAAATGTGGATAATTAATTTAGAAATAAATTAATATCTACTAAAGGGGGAGTTTAGATAATTAAGTTATTCTAACTCCCCCTTTAAATAAAATTTAATATAAATATAATTGAAAAAAATTTAATGAGCACTTCAACCAACATACTTGATATTAAAAATATCGAAGTAACATATGATAATGTTATTTTAGCTTTACATGATGTTTCATTAAAAGTGCCAAAGGGAAAAGTGGTAGCACTACTTGGAGCAAATGGTGCGGGTAAGAGTACAACATTAAAAGCGGTTTCAACTATGCTAGCCTCAGAAAGAGGTAAAGTAACGAAAGGTACAATAGAATATGATGGCACCTCAATTGAGAAACAAAATCCTTCACAAATGGTTGGGCTTGGCATGGTTCAAGTATTAGAGGGCAGAAGATGTTTTGGCCACCTGACTGTAGAAGAAAATATTATTGCTGGGGCATACTCAAGAAAATTATCAAAAGGTGATATCAATCAAGAATTAGAAAAAATATATACTTATTTCATAAGATTAAAGGAAAGAAGAAAAAGCCAAGCTGCATTTACATCAGGTGGAGAGCAACAAATGATAGCAGTTGCAAGAGCTATGATGGCAAAACCTAAAATGCTACTTTTAGATGAACCTACAATGGGTTTGGCACCCCAATTAGTAGCAGAGATTTTTAACATCGTTAAAGAGCTAAATCAGAAAGAAGGTGTGAGTATTTTACTAGCTGAGCAGAATACCAATGTTGCACTGAAAAATTCAGATTATGGCTATATTATTGAAACAGGCAGAGTTATGCTAGATGGCACAGCCCAAAGTTTACTGAGTAATGATCAGGTGAAAGAATTATATTTAGGTATTTCAAAGAAAGGTAGAAAAAATTTTAGAGATGTACTTAAAGAAGAAAGTTTAACAAAGAAAAAAATTAATTAAAGATGACAATTGAGAGAAAATTTAAAATAGGTAAACCAATATTAGAGGTAAAAAATATTTCCCTTTCTTTTGGTGGTGTTAAAGCAATAACTGATACCTCATTCGATGTACTTGAGCACGAGGTAAGGGCTATAATTGGACCTAATGGAGCTGGAAAAAGCTCAATGCTGAATTGTATAAATGGAATTTATAAGCCTCAACAAGGAACAGTTTCTTTTAAGGGAAAAGAAATTCCAAATATTACTCCCAATCTCATGGCACAAATGGGCCTTTCTAGAACATTTCAAAACTTAGCTCTATTTAAAAGAATGTCAGTTCTGGATAATATTTTAGTAGGCCGAAAGCTTCACACGAAAACCAATTTTCTTGAAGTCGCTTTTCAACTACCTAAAGTTAAAAAAGAAGAAAAGATTAATAGAGAAAGATCTGAAGAAATAATCAGTTTTTTAGAAATAGAAGATATTAAAGATACGCCAGTTGGAAAACTTCCTTACGGATTACAAAAGAAAGTAGAATTAGGTCGTGCTCTTGCAACTGACTCATCTGTAATATTACTAGATGAGCCTATGGCTGGAATGAATGTTGAAGAAAAAAGGGACATGTGTAGATTTATTTTAAAAGTAAATGATGAACTTGGCACAACTATGGTTCTTATTGAGCATGACATGGGAGTAGTCATGGATATATCTGACAGAGTTGTAGTGCTTGATTATGGTAAAGTTATTGGCGATGGTACACCTGATGAAGTAAGATCAAATCAAAAAGTAATAGATGCTTACTTAGGAGTAGAACACTAGGATAAAAATATGGTTGAAGAATTATTATTTTTTATGGAAGTTTTAGTTGGTGGTTTGCTTGCTGGAACTATGTACTCATTGGTAGCTTTAGGATTTGTTCTTATTTTTAAAGCTTCAGCGACGTTTAACTTTTCTCAAGGAGCTATGGTTTTCTTCTCAGTTCTTGCTTTTGTTGGATTTATGCAAGACTTCAATATACCTTTCGTGCTTGCATTTATTTTGGCTGCCCTTTTGATGGTAGTGGTAGGCTTGTGCACTGAAAGATTTGTTTTAAGACCTTTAATGAACGCTAGCGAAGATACCGTATTAATGGCTACAATCGGTTTAGGATATGTTTTGGAAGGCTTGGCTCAAGCAGCATGGGGAGTAGAAGTAAGAAGATTAGATTTAGGTATAGGAGATTTTCCAGTGCCGTGGATTGCTGATAACTTAAAATTATTTATTAGTGCTCTTGATATTACTGCAGGACTTGTTGCAGCTATAATGATTATTGGTTTATTCCTTCTATTTAAATATACAAAAATTGGTCTGGGTTTGAGAGCTGTTGCAGATGATGCGGGCGCCGCAAGTTCAATAGGAATTCCTTTAAAACATATTATGTTATTAGTTTGGTCTGCTGCTGGAGTTGTGGCATTAGTTGCAGGATGTATGTGGGGTGCAAGAGCTGGTGTTCAATTTGCCCTTGTTGATCTAGCTTTAAAAGCTCTACCAGTCTTAATTATAGGAGGTTTCTCGTCTATCCCGGGAGCAATTATTGGTGGCTTAATCATTGGAGCAGTAGAGAAAGTGTTAGAAGTATACATTGGTCCTTTTTTTGGTGGCGCGATCGAAGGTTGGGCTCCTTACGTTTTAGCGATATTCTTTTTATTATATAGACCGGAAGGTTTATTTGGAGAAAAAATTATTAGGAGAGTTTAATTTATGAAACCAATATTTATGACTTATACAAAAAAAGACCTGATTAACTTAGCTGTTTGTATGGTTCTGAGTGTATTAATAATACCTACATTTATTACAACAGAATATTGGTACACTTCCATATTAATTCCATGGCTTTGCTTAGCTTTAGCTACAATTGGACAACAAATTGTTATGGGTTATACAGGACAATTAGCTTTAGGTGCTGCTGGCTTCATGGCTGCAGGTGCTTTTGCTATGTTTAACCTTATTTTAAGAGTGCCTGATTTAGGTTTCGTGGGTTCACTAATAGTGTCGGGTTTGATTGCTGCCGCTTTTGGAATTTTGTTTGGTCTACCAAGTTTAAAAGTAAGAGGAATTTATCTAATGGTTGCTACATTAGCCTCACAGTTTTTTATTATATGGATGATAGATAAATTTGGATGGTTTAAAAACTACGACTCATCAGGAATTATAACTGCTCAAGACATAGTTATCTTAGGAAAACCATTTACAACACCATTAGCTATGTATTTTGTATGTCTTGCCGTTACAACAGTTTTAACTTTACTCGCGATGAATATGGCTAGAGGTAGCACGGGTAGGAATTGGATGGCAGTTAGAGATATGGATATCGCTGCGGAATCAATGGGAGTTTCGTTATTAAGAACAAAAGTACAGGCCTTTGCAATCAGTGCATTTTATTGTGGAGTTGCAGGTGCACTTTTTGCATTTTGTTATTTAAAATCTTTAGAACCAGTTGCTTTTGATATTAAATTATCTTTTAAGATATTATTCATGTGTATTTTAGGTGGACTTGGTACAATTAATGGTGCTTTTATTGGTGCAGCGTTTATTCTACTTTTTCCAGTTCTTCTTAATGCCATTGGTAATAATGTTTTTCATGGTGCCATTGATGCTACAATTATATCCTCAATTGAACAGGTAATATTTGGTGGGTTGATGATTATTTTCATGATCTATGAACCTTTGGGAATGGCAAAATTATGGGAAAATATAAAACAGAAATGGAAGACAAAAATCCCATCGTCTACAAATTTAAAGTCTTCTCTTGGTAAAAAGACCTAGAAAGTGGATAAAAAAAAATTAATTTTCGCGTTGATAGTAGGAATTATCATCGGATTGCTTGTAGAAAATAACTTTTTGATCGGTTAAATTTTTTTATTGTATAGTATCGTCTTTAGCAAATGAGCCATAAGTGGTATATTTTTTTTATTAATTTTTTTTAGGATATAAGGAGCAATTTCTCTAGCTAATTGCTCACCTTCCACTGTATCTTTTGGCATAAACTTTTTTTTGGCTGCTATAAATGTAAAACCTTTACCCAAATAATCTCCCATTTTGCTATTTCTTCCTCCAACAGCACTCACATAAAGATCACCAATACCAGCTAGACCTAATATAGTTGTTTGATCGCCTTTGAAATATTTTATTAAAAATTTCATCTCATTTACACTTTTTTGGAATAAGTCTGATGAAGAATTTAAATTTTGACCTGAACCTATAACCATTGCATATATATTCTTAATTGCTGAGCAAATTTCTACTCCGACAACATCTTTAGAAAATTCTGTTAGATAGTATTTGGTAGATATTTGTTTTCCAATCCATTTAGCTATTTTGATATTCTTATTTGCTATTACTACGCTTGTCTTATTCTTTCTTGCTAATTCTTTAGCCAGACAAGGTCCTTTTAAAACTGATACATTTGCAACATTATAATTATTTTTGAGTAACCCTGAAATAGTTAAGAGTTTTTTTCTTTTTTTGTCATATTTTAGTCCTTTAGTAAGAACTAGTAATGGTGTTTTTATTTTTAAGTCTTTCAACTCTTTTCCAATAAAATCAATTCCCACAAGACTTAAGGCAATAACAATTAAATCAAACTTTTCCTTTAAAATATCTTTTGAATATTTTTTATACTGTAACTTTTTTGGAAGATTAAGTTTTAGTGAGGGGTGAAATTTTTGCTTTGACGATAAGTTTTTAATAAAAATTTTATTATATGGTTCTGTAATAGTAACTTTATTATTATTTTCCAAACACGGAACTGAAAAAGCAGAACCCATTGCACCACCACCAATGATTAATATTTTTTTCATATAGTTTTTCTTTGTACAAATATTAATATAGGTTTATTTATAGTTTGAATATAAAAAAAATTTAAAATGAAAAATTTCAAATGGAAATACTCCAAATTTTTATTAAATAAAAACTTTCAATTTAGTAGAAACTATGTCCTAAAATATTTACCATCAAATTTATTGGTCAATTCTCACAAAAGTATATCTAAATGGAAAGGATATAGTCCAACTCCATTATTAAAATTGAATAAATTAAATAAAAAACTCCAACTTAAGAATATATATTATAAAGATGAGTCAAAACGATTTCACTTAAAATCCTTTAAAGCTCTAGGCGGAGC
>CACPOR010000012.1:0-19085 GCA_902635745.1 uncultured Pelagibacteraceae bacterium | reverse complement strand
ATATAAGTGAAGTAACTGAAAAATCAATTTTGGAAGCTTCAAAATGGTTTAAAGAACTTCAGACAAACCTAAATAAAAAACAATTCAAAATTGCTGAACATATCTTAAAAGAGATAAATGAGAGGTTAGATTTTTTGTTAAATGTTGGTCTTGATTATTTGACACTATCAAGAGAGTCAGGCACATTATCAGGAGGTGAGTCTCAAAGAATACGTCTTGCTTCGCAAATAGGATCGGGTTTAACAGGTGTTCTCTACGTTTTAGATGAACCATCTATAGGTCTTCATCAAAAAGATAATGTAAAATTAATTAATGCTTTAAAACGATTAAGAGATTTAGGAAATACTGTTATTGTTGTTGAACATGATACAGAGACAATGGAAAATGCTGATCATATAATTGATCTAGGTCCAGAAGCCGGTAATAATGGTGGCCAAGTTGTAGCTCAAGGAACTTTTAAAGAAATAGGTCAGAACAAAGACAGTATTACTGGAAAATATTTATCAAATAAACTCAAAATCATAGTTCCACCAAAAAGAAGATTAGCTAAGAATGGAAGATTTTTAGAAATTACTGGTGCTACAGGAAATAATTTAGATAACGTAAATTTAAAGATACCCTTAGGAAGTTTAACATGTGTAACTGGAGTATCTGGAAGTGGAAAGTCTACATTAGTTTTACAAACGCTTTATAATGCCCTGAACCTAACTTTAAATAATAATAAATCTAGAAAAATTCCCAAACCATTTAAAAATTTTAAAGGAACTGAATTAATAGATAAAGTTATTGATATTGATCAATCACCTATTGGTCGTACTCCAAGATCAAATCCAGCAACATACACTGGTGCTTTTGGACCAATAAGAGACTGGTTTACATCATTACCTGAATCTAAATCACGAGGTTATAAACCTGGTAGATTTTCTTTTAATGTTAAGGGCGGAAGATGTGAAGCTTGTGAAGGTGACGGAGTTATTACATATGAAATGCACTTTCTCCCTGATGTATATATTCAATGTGATGAATGTAAAGGTACAAGATATAATCGTGAGACTCTAGAAATAAAATTTAAAGATAAAAGTATTGCGGATGTTTTAAATATGACAGTTGATGAAGGATGTGAATATTTTGAAAATATAACAAATATAAAGACCAAATTACTTACTCTAAAAAAAAGTTGGATTAGGTTATATAAAAATTGGTCAGCAAGCTACTACACTCTCAGGCGGAGAAGCGCAAAGAATAAAGCTCGCAAAAGAATTATCAAAAAGATCTACTGGACGTACAATGTATATACTCGATGAACCTACTACTGGCTTACACCAACACGATATAAAAAAATTGTTAGAAATTCTCCATACATTTGTTGCTCTTGGGAATACTGTCGTTGTAATCGAACATAATCTTGATGTAATAAAAACAGCTGATTATATTGTTGATATGGGTCCAGAGGGTGGAGTAAAAGGAGGTAAAATCATCGCAGAAGGAAAACCTGAGGAAATTTGTAAAGTAGACAGTAGTTATACAGGAAAATTTTTAAAGCCTCTTTTGAACTAGAAAAAATATTAGTAAATTTCAGTTGAATTTGATATAAATTGTTTATTGTGATTAATTTACTATCATCATTATCTAAGACAGTTCATACATCAATTGCCATAGCTATAATTTTGTTTCTTGGTTTATTTTATCAAAATGGAGGATTTAGTTTTGATGCTCTTTTTTGGAGTTGGGTAGCTCGATATACTCATGTTTTAGTTGGGATTATGTGGATTGGTTTATTATGGTACTTTAACTTTGTTCAAATTCCAAATATGGGGAAAATACCCGATGAACAGAAGCCAGCTATTGGAAAAGTTATTGCTCCCGCAGCATTATTTTACTTTAGATGGGCTGCTGCATTTACTGTAATCTCTGGATTAATCCTAGCAGGACTTAATGGGTACTTACATGATGCCATGACCTTAAGTATTGGATCAGGTGTTCCAAAACATACAGCTATAGGTATTGGTATGTGGCTTGGTTTAATAATGGCATTTAATGTTTGGTTTGTTATCTGGCCCAATCAAAAAAGAGCTTTGGGTATTGTTGATGCAGATCCAGAGTTAAAGGCTAAATCAGCTAAGATTGCAATGTTATTCTCAAGAACAAACACTTTATTGTCTATACCAATGTTGCTAACGATGGTCATAGCTCAAAATTTATATTAATTTTTTTCCTCATCTTTTAGAATAGTTTTTTGGGAAACATTTAATCTTACAAGAATTGTGTTCGCTATATAAATTGAAGAATAAGTTCCAAAAATAACACCGAAAATCATCGCCAATGAAAAACCTTTTAAAATTTCTCCACCAAAAATAAAAATTGAAACTAATGCTAAAAGTGTCGTTATTGATGTGATTAAGGTTCTTGATAAAGTTTCATTAATTGAGATATTAGTTAATTCAAATATTTTAATATCAGCATATTTTCTTAAATTTTCACGAACACGGTCAAAAATAACTACTGTATCATTCATTGAATAGCCAACTATTGTTAAAACAGCAGCTATTATTGATAAATTGATTTCCAAACCTAGTAACGAAAACAGACCAAGCGTAACAATTACATCATGAAATAATGCACAAATTGCACCAAGACTAAATTGCCATTCAAATCTTATCCAAATATAAATTAGCATAAGAGCTAATGCTACTGAAATAGCAATTACACCTGACTTTAATAATTCAGCACTTACTTTAGGGCCAACATTCTCAACTCTTCTAAAATCTATATTGTTTCCAAATGATTTATTTAAATTTTTTTTAATGTCTTCAATAATATTCTTTTTATTATCTTTATTTTCAAACTTAATTAAATAATCAGTTTCATTACCAAATTTTTTAACTGAAACATCTCCTAAATCCATTTGATTAAATCTATCTCTTAAAGATGATACGTTAACTTTTGAGTCTGTAGACCTAAGTTCAATTAAAATACCTCCTTTAAAATCAATTCCAAAATTTAATCCCTTAAATATTAAAAATAATAAAGAAATAGCAACTAATGATATAGATAATATATTAAATTGGTTATAGTATTTATTGAAAGCTATCATTTATATAACGATTTCTTTGTTTTTATTTTTTGAAATATACAAGACAGTCAAAAGCCTTGCGATGAAATAAACAGAAAATAGAGTTGTAAAAATCCCGACACCTAAAGTTATTGAAAAACCTTTAATAGGACCTGAGCCCATAAAAAATAATATGATTGCTGCTAATAAAGTTGTTATATTTGCATCAAGAATTGCAGTTTTTGATTTTGAGTAACCACTATCGAAAGCAATCAATCTATTTTTCTCGTTTTTAAGTTCTTCTCTTATACGCTCAAAAATTAACACATTTGCATCTACAGCCATACCAACGGTTAAAATTATCCCTGCTATACCTGGTAATGTTAAGGTTGCCTCAAATAATGTGAGAACACCCACTAAAAGAAGTAAATTAATTATCAAAGCCGTATTTGTAATTATTCCAAAAATTTTATATTTAACAATTATAAAAACTATAACTAAAACGAAACCTATAACTAAAGCTATTATACCAGCATCGATCGAATCTTGACCTAGACTGGGTCCAACTGTTCTTTCTTCAATTATATTTAACGGTGCCGGTAATGCCCCTGATCTTAACAAAAGAGCTAAATCGGTTGCTGACTGAAATGTAAAGCCTCCAGTAATTTGTCCAGAACCACCAGCTATTGTATCTTGAATAACTGGAGCACTAATAATCTTTCCATCAAGAATTATAGCTAATTGTCTACCGATCCCTTTTGAGGTTGCTTTACCAAATCTTTTTGCCCCTACTCTATCTAAACTAAATGTTACAACTGTTTCATTTGTTTCACTATCCATCCTTGGTTGAGCATCAAGTAAATTATCTCCACTAAGTATTATTCTTTTGCTAACAAATTCTGACCCTTCTTCATCTTCATAATTTAATTTTTCATTACCAAATGAATCTTCATTGTTATTAGAAACAAATCTAAATGTAAGATTAGCAGTTTTTCCTAATAAAGTTTTTATTCTCATAGGATCATCAAGGCCAGGAAGTTCTACTAATATTCTGTCATTTCCTCTTTTGAGAATATTAGGTTCATTTGTTCCAACTTCATCTATTCTCCTTCTTACTATTTCAAGAGCCTGTTCCTGTGAAGATGTTTTGAGCTTAACTAAACCTTGCTTAGAAAAAAATACACTTAAAAAATCATTCTCTTCGGTTATTTCTAGTTGGTGTGATTTAAATCTTTCGTAATAAGGATTTATTTCACTTTCTTTATCATTAAATATATCTAAGACTTTTTGTTTATCTTTGTCATTAACTTTAAATAGAATTTTTTCATTTTGAAGTATAAAATTTACTAACTTTATATTTTTTCCTTTAAAATAATCTCGTAAAATGATTGTCAAATTTTGAAGTTTTTGTTCAATAACAGGTTTATTATCAATTTCTAATAAAAGATAAGATCCACCTTGAAGATCTAAACCAAGATTTATATTCCTTTTAAGAAAATTGTTATCAAATTTAAATAAATTCGATGATGCTATAAAAATTAAAAATAAAGATATAATTAGGATGAAAATTATCTTTAATTTAGAAAAATATAACACACTATTAAATTAGACTATTTCTTTGGTTCTTGAGAATTCATTAAGCTTTGAATTCCTGTGCCTCTAATGACTTCAACAGTTACATTTTCTGCAATTTCAACCTCAACTTTGTCATTATCTACAACCCTTGTGATAATCCCAGTTATACCACCTGATGTAACAACTTTATCTCCTTTTTTTAAATTTTCGACCATAGTCCTATGTTCTTTTACTTTTTTTTGTTGAGGTCTAATAAGGAAAAAATAAAATATTACAAAAATTAATATTAACGGTATAAACTGACCAAATCCTGAACTATCCATAAAACTCCTAATTTTAATTTGAATATTTATACTATCTAATGAATTAAAACAACTTTATTTAATTGAAATTTTTTCTAAATTATTCATATAAGGACGCAACACTTTTGGGATTATAATAGAGCCATCTTTTTTTTGATAGTTTTCTAAAATTGCGATCAAAGTTCTACCTATTGCTAGACCACTACCATTTAATGTGCCAACATACTTTGTATCTTTATTTTGAGTTTTATATCTTGCTTTCATTCTGCTCGCTTGAAACGTTGAGCAAGAAGAACAAGATGATATTTCACGATATCTATTTTCCGATGGTAGCCATACTTCTAAATCGTAAGTTTTTTCTGCACTAAATCCCATATCACCGCTACAAAGGATAACTTTTCGATAAGGTAATTCAAGTAGATCTAAAATATTAGTCGCACAATTAGTCATTCTTTCAAGTTCATCTAGACAATTTTCTTGCTCTACAATACTAACAAGTTCAACCTTATAAAATTGATGTTGTCTTATCATCCCTTTCGTATCCTTACCATAACTACCTGCCTCTTTTCTAAAACATGGAGTTGAAGCAACAAATCTCATTGGTAAATCTTTTTGATTTATAATTTTATCTTTAACTATATTTGTTAAAATGACCTCAGCTGTTGGTATAAGAAATTTTCTTTCATTTCCCTCCTCGATTTTAACTTCAAATTGATCATTTTCGAATTTAGGTAATTGTCCTGTGCCATACATAGTGGTTTCTGAAGCTAATAATGGCGGTGATATTTCACTATAACCATTTTTAGTTACATGAGTATTTAACATAAAATTTGATAATGCTCTTTCCAATAAAGCTAGTTTATCTCTCACAAAAACAAATCTTGATCCGGTAGTCTTTGTTGCTAATTCAAAATCAAGCATGCCAAGATTTTCACCTAATTCATAATGACTTTTAACTTTAAAATCAAAATTTGGGATTGTTCCAGATTTTATGACTTCAATATTGTCATTTTCATCTTTACCAATCGGAACATCCTTGTGTGGAATATTCGGAATATTTGATAAAATACTATCTAGTGCTATTTTAATTTTTTTTTGCTCTTCTGTAATCTCATCAATATCTTGAGATAATTTTTTTGATTTTTCAAACAATGATTTATCCTTAGATTTGGATATTTCTTTTTTTTCTTGCTCTAAAGATTCTTTTTTTTGAATTAACTCTCTATTTTTTTTATCTAATTTTTCTAAATTTGGAATATCTATTTCAATAGATCTTTTTTCTAAAGACTTTTTAAAATTATTAAAATCTTTTCTAATCTCTTTAAGATTGTGCATCAGATTTTTCTAAATTTTTATTTTCAATAAACCTTACTGAAAAAATTGATAATTCATATAAAATTAGTAAAGGTATCGCTAATCCAATTTGGGTTATTGGATCAGGTGGTGTTAATAATGCGGCCGCTGCAAATATAATTACTACAACATATTTTCTTCTTTTTTTTAAAAAATCAGAGTCAACTAATCCCACTCTTGCTAACAAACTTAAAACAACTGGAAGCTGAAAACTTATTCCAAATGCAAAAATTAATTTCATAACTAAAGATAGATACTCGTTCACTTTAGCCTCTAATTGGATTGGTAAATTGGTAGAAATACCTGAACTTTCAAATGAAAGAAAAAATTTAATCGCTAAAGGCATTATCAGATAATAGACAAGTAATCCTCCTAAAAAAAATAATACAGGTGTTAAAACTAAATAAGGTAGAATCGCAATTTTTTCATGCTTGTAAAGTCCTGGCGCAATAAATTTCCATATTTGCATTAAAATGTATGGACAAGTCACAAAAAAAGCAGTGAAAAAAGAAACTTTAAGATAAGTTAAAAAAGTCTCTTGAAGAGCAGTAAATATCAATCTTCTATTTGTCTCATCGTCTTTGACTGCTTTAGCATACGGTTCAACTAAAAAACCATATATATGTTCAGCAAAAAAATAGCATCCTATAAAAAAAATAATTAGAAATATGAAACTATGTATTAACCTTTTTCTTAATTCGGCCAAATGACTAATAAAACCTGTGTCTTTATCATCGTTAGTCATTTTTCTTATCTTCTTTATTTTCTTTCATTTCATTTTCATCAATATCGATGTTGGAGACCTCATTTTGAATATTATTGACATACCTTTTGGCAGTACCAATCCAAGAACCAACTTTTTTAAGCATTACTGGGAAATCTTTTGGACCCAAGACAATTATAGCGATACCTACTACAATTAAAATTTCAAACCAACCAATTGTAGGCATGTGGTTTATTCTTTGTTGTTAGATTTATTATTGTCCTGATTATCGTCAGAAATATTTTTAGGTTCTGACTCATCTGTTACATCAGATGCCATACCCTTTTTAAAACTTTTAATACCCTTGGCTACATCGCCCATCAAACTAGATATTTTCCCACGACCAAATAGTAAAACAACTAATATAACTACTATAGCTATTTGCCAAATTCCTATACTCATGAATAACTTATAACCTTTTTATTAAAAATTTAAAGTAGCAAATTACTTTTGCTCATCCTTGTCAAGAGTGCTACTCAACATTTCATCAATATTTGAGTAAATGTCCTCTTTTTTTTCTTCTTGTTTTTCCTTGTAAAATTTTCCTGTACCAAATATTGCGTTATCTATATTAGCGCTATCAATTAAACCTGCGGCTCCTAACTCATCAACAGTAGGTAAATCAGATAATTTTTGAAGGTTAAAATGACTGAGAAAATTATCGGTCGTAACGTATTGAATGGGTTTTCCAGGTACATCTTTTCTTCCACCAGGCTTAACCCAGTCTAATTCCATCAATATCTCAACAGTATTTGTTCCAAAAGCTACACCTCTAATTTCCTCAATTTCTGCTCGGGTTACAGGTTGATGGTAAACAATAATTGATAAAGTCTCTATTGCAGCTCTAGATAATTTTTTTTCAACAGTTTTTTCTTGTATCATCAAATTTGACAATTTAGCAGACGTTCGAAAAGACCATTTATTAGATATACAAACTAAATTTATTCCTCGATCTTTATATTCATTTTGTAATTTTTGTAGAATTTTTTCTACATCTGATTTTTTAGAAATTTTACTTTCAATAGTACTAATATCTAATGGTTCAGCTGCAGCAAAAATTATTGCTTCTATTTCTTTTTCGACATTTGATAACTTTGCGGGAAAATCAATTATATTATTTTTTTTCTTCTTTTTAATCATTTATTCTCTTTTATATAAATCTCTTCAAAAAGATCATCTTGTTTTATTCTTAAATTTCCTTCTTTGACTAATTCTAATGAACCAGCAAAAATTCCAGCCGTTCCAGTGCTTTTAAATTTTTTTTCATTTTTAAAATTTTTTGGTATCAAATCATCTAATTTTTTCCAATCTAAAAGATTACCAAAAAAATCTCTGATGGTTTTTATACCGTCTTCAGTTGTAAAAACTGGAAGTCTTGGGATGTTAATTTTTTGAAAATCTTTAGTCATTAAAATAGAGGAGTACGTTTTTAAAAGGTCAAATAAACTGATATTATATTCACTATTATAAATTGGTCTTATTCCAGCCTTCATGCCTCTTGTTCTGATCTCTTTTCCAAGACGTTTACGCTTAAGCATTTGATCTGACAATAATCTAATTAATTCCAATTTTTTAAGTTGTAATTTTAATTTTTCAGCAACTTCTTGAAGTTTGAACTCTTCCTCTGGAGAGCTGGGTAGCAATAATTTTGATTTTAGGTAAGCTAACCAAGTTGCCATTAACAAATATTCAGAAGCTGTCTCTAAATTTAAATTTGTTTCATTTTTAATATAATCATTAAATTGATCTGCTAATTTAGTTATTGATATTTTTTCTAAATTTACTTTTTGAGCTTTTGCAAGATCCAGTAAAACATCTAGTGGACCATTATAATTTTCAATTTGAACGTTGAAAAATTCAGAATCATTGAAAGACATATGGCAATATTATCTTAAAATATTGTAAAATTGTGATGTTTTTTTTATAATAAATTTACTTACTAGAGGTGAGTTTTTACCAACAATTTCCATTTCTTTTAATTTACCATTGCAATGTAACGCTAAATTACAACCTGCCTTAAAAGTATCAATTGTATTTATTTTGAGACCCTTTTTAAGGCTCTTCATTGATAAATCGTCAGAAATTAATAGATTTTTAAAACCAATTTTTTTTCTAATAATATTTATCATTTTTCTAGAATGAGTAACTGTATTGACCTTATCAATTTGATTAAAAATCAAATGACCAGTCATTGCAAAAAAGGAATTTTTATTTTTAAAAGCTTTAAAATCATTTTTTAAAAGATATTGAAGCGATTTATTAATATATGGAGTAGAAAAATGACTATCAACCTTGGCAAGACCATGTCCAGGTATGTGCTTTATAATAGTGCCAATTGAATTTTCTTTATAAGTTTGAATGCATATATCACCAATTTTAGAGACAATATTAGGATCTCTTGAAAAGGATCTGTTTCCAATTATTTTACTTGAACCACTAATTCTAAGATCTAACACTGGAACAGAATTGATGTTTATTCCCAATTCTTTTAATAAATATGACGTTTTATCTATAAAAATTTTAAAGTAGATATCAAAATCTTTTTTATTTTTAACATATTTTTTTCCAAAAAAATCAGAGGTCAGGTTCTCAAAAGAAATGATATTTTCTAATCTACTTACACGACCACCCTCTTGATCAATCATTATAGGATATTTCTTGTCATTAAAAATATTTCTTATTTTTGCAGTTAGTTTTTTAGTTTGGTTTAAATTCTTGATGTTTCTAGTAAATAAAATTATCCCCCATGGTTTATATTTTTTTAAAAAAAGTTGTTCCTTTGAACTAATTTCAGTCGATTTAAGACCAACTATAAATGCTCTACGATTATTCATTGCTTTCTAACAATTTCCAAAAATTATATTTTTTTTTATTGGATTTGGTCTCTTCAACGTATTCAATTATATTTTGAGTATCACTTTTTAAAATAGGTAAATTTTTTACATAATTATTTATTTTCGTATCAATATTGCTTAATGATCTATATGACCTTTTTTTGTTTTCATCAGAAAAATAATATCGAATAGTAAAAAATAAAAACAAAGAAATTAAGATAATAAATACTAAATACTTGATCTCTTTAATCATTACATTTTTTCTGGTGTTGAAACACCAATAATATTCATACCTGATTTAATTACGTTGGAAATAACTTTAAGAAAAATCAATTTATCATTATCGATTTTTTTTTGTTCATTAATAAATCTTTTATCTGGATTATCTTTTCCTAAATTCCAATAAGAATGAAATAGTGATGATAAATCATAAAGATAAACAGCTACTCTATGTGGCTCCAATCTATTACATGATATATCTATACATTTTGGCCATTCAGCTATTTTTTTTAAAATCTGGATTTCATCGTTTGAATATCTAAAATCATAACTATCAATATCTAATTCAGAACTTAAATCTTTATTTAAGTGTCTAAATACAGAAGCTATTCTTGCATAAGCATATTGTACATAATAAAGAGGATTTTCTTTTGACTTCTCTACAACATTATCGAAATCAAAATCTAATTCCACATCACTACTTCTATTTAGCATTATAAATCTAGTAGCGTCTTTGCCAACTTCACTTATTAAGTCATCCACAGTAATATAGTCACCTTTTCTCTTTGACATTTTAAAAGGTTTTTTATCTTTTATAAGTTTTACTAGTTGGCTTACTTTACATATTAATTTGATCTTTGAATTAGATAACGCATCAACAGAAGATGAAATTCTTTTTATATAACCGGCATGATCAGCACCTAAAATATTTATTAAACAATCAAAATTTCTGTCTAATTTATTTTTATGATAAGCTACGTCACTTGCAAAATAAGTCCACGAGCCATCACTTTTTTGTAATGCTCTATCCTTATCATCGCCAAAATCAGTTGATTTAAAAAGAAGCTGCTCTCTCTCCTCCCAATTATTTTTATCCTCTCCGATTGGTGCTTTAATCTTTCCTTTATAAACAAAATTATTCTCTTTAAGTGTTTGAACAACTTTTTCTACTTCTTTATTAGAAACCAACTTTTTTTCACTGACAAAACTATCATGATTAATTCCAAGACTATTAAGATTTTTTTTAATTAGATTTAATGCCTCTTCAATTGAAAGAATAGTTAGATTTTCAGAAATATTCTCAAAATTTTCAAAGTTTAGATCTTTATTTGATTTTATAATATTTTGAGCAAAATCTTTTATATAATCGCCTGGATATAAGTTTTCATCATTAGACGGGAAGTTCTCCTTAAATTTTATCTCTCTAATTCTAAAATATACTGATTTTGTAAAATTAATTATTTGATTACCATAATCATTTACATAGTATTCCTTTGTAACTTTATGATTGTTGTACTGTAACAAGTTTGCCGTTACGTCGCCTAAAATAGCACCTCGACAATGACCTACGTGTAATGGTCCAGTCGGATTAGCAGATACAAATTCTATTAAATAATTTATTTTTTTTTCTTTTTTATTTACTCCAAAACTTTTGTAATTTTCGATTACGTCTTTTATAAAATTTGTCCAAAATATCGGTTTAAATTTAATATTGATAAAACCAGGCTTTGCAATCGATATTCTTTCGATTTGCTCATCATTATCACTTAAAATTGGAGATAAAATTTCAGCAATATCATTAGGTGTCTTTTTATTAATCTTTGCTAAGAACATTGCTACATTTGTTGAAATATCACTATCGAACTTGACTGGTGGAATTTCAGCAGTAATTCCTTCCAAATTCTGAGGAAAAATAATCTTATTTTGCTTAGACAAATCTTTAAGAATGTCTTTTATCTTAATTAGATATAGATCAAAAATATTCATTTTAAATCTTTATATAAATTAATAGCATATCTATCAGTCATCCCAGATATAAAATCAGAAATTGCTCTAAACTTATCAATAGAAAGCTCTTTTCTTGAAATAAATTTTTTGGGATTTTTTATAATCATTTCAAAAAGTTTTTTGATAATGTATTTTCCTCTATTATTTTTTTTCAAGACATTTTTGTTATTGTACATTTTTGATTTTAGGAAAAATCTAATCTCATAATCCGAATTCTTTATATTGTCAGAAAAATCTACAGTTAAAACTTTTGTTTTTTTTATATCTTTAGACACTTTAATCTTATTTTTTTTTAAATTTTTTAAAGTATTAGATATTAGATCTTTTATCATTATATCAATTGAATCTCTTATGATCTGATATACTGCGATATCATAGTTATATCTATTTATTTTTCTTTTATATTTTTTATAAATGTTTTTAAAAAAATCTATTTCAACTAACTCCTCAATTGAAAATAAATTAGCCTTAAGTCCATCTTGTATGTCATGATTATTATAAGCAATATCGTCTGAAATAGCTGCAATTTGAGCTTCTAATGGTGGATATGTTTTAAAATTAATTAAATTCTTAAATTTTTTTGTGCCTATTAAATCATTTACTAAATTTAAGTCCACCACTGGCCCATTGTGTTTTAAAAGGCCCTCCAAGGTCTCAATTGATAAATTTAAACCTTTAAATTTCATATATTTATTTTCTAAAAACATCACAATTCTCAATGTTTGCAAATTATGATCAAACCCACCGTGATCAGCCATGCAATCATTCAAAGACTCCTCACCTGCATGGCCAAACGGAGTGTGGCCTAAGTCGTGTGCCAAGCTTAAGGTCTCTGTTAGATCTTCATTTAAATTAAAATATCGTGCTATAGACCGTGCAATTTGAGATACTTCCATTGAATGAGTTATACGAGTTCGATAATGATCACCCTCTGTGTTTACAAACACTTGAGTCTTATGTTTTAATCTTCTAAATGAAGCGCTATGTATAATTCGATCTCGATCTCTTTGAAATGGAGATCTATATTTTGAGGGTGTTTCGTAAAATATTCTACCCTTACTTTTGAATAACCCTAGCATTGAGTAATTTTTCATCCTTTAAAATATAATTTTTAGTATTATATTACTAATATCAGTGATCAATTATGATTAAAGAAATTAAATTTACCGATAAAGCACTAAAACAGATCAATGTTCTTTTATCTAAAAAAGATAAAGGTTCTTTTTTTAGAATCGCTATCAAGGGTGGTGGATGCTCAGGTTTTCAATACGAATTCACTTTTGACAAAGAAAAAAATGATGATGATTTAAATTATCAAAACATATTAATTGATAAAACTTCAGCAGATTTACTCAAGGGATCTGAAGTTGATTATGTCTCTGAATTAATTGGTGAGCAATTTAAGATTAATAATCCACAAACAAAATCATCTTGTGGTTGTGGTGTCTCCTTTTCACTTTGATGATAATCTCATCATGGAATGTAAATTCAGTTAGGGCTAGAATTGAAAATATAAAAAGTTATCTCCTAAAATATAAGCCTGATATCTTGATGATGCAGGAAATCAAAACCGAGGATTTAAATTTTCCTTATGACGATTTTTCATCAATGGATTATGAAAGCCATGTATTTGGTCAAAAAAGTTATAATGGCGTAGCAATTATTTCAAAAGGAAAATTAAAAAATATCAGAAAAGATCTAATTAAAGATAAACTAAAACAATCAAGAATAATTTCTGCTGAAATGGAATATAAGAAAAAAAATATCCAATTAATCAATATTTACACTCCTAATGGTAATCCAGTCGACACTGAAAAGTATGATTATAAAAAAAAATGGCTCAATGACTTAATTAAGCAATTAAAAAATTTAAGTAAAAAAAATCAAAATATTATTTTGGCTGGGGATTTTAACATAATACCATCAGCGGAAGATGTATATAATCCTAAAAGTTTTGAGGATGATGCCTTGTTTAGATTAGAAATTAGAAAAAAATTGAGAGAAATGATTAATCTAGGTTTTAATGATGTCTATAGACATTTTTATGATACCAAAGAAGGTTATACTTTTTGGGACTACATGAGAGGGGCTTGGCAAAAAAATAACGGAATGAGAATAGACCATTTTTTAGTCTCAAATTCTCTAATAGACAACATTAAAAGTATCAATATTAATAAAGACCCTAGAGGACGTGAAAAGCCATCAGACCACACTCCTATAGAAATAACTTTAGCTTAACAACCTTTAAATGATTTTGACATGTTGCCAATCAAATCAAAATATAAATTTTTTCCTGGATCAAGTGTAGCTCCTAATGGATCGATTACACCTGTTGCAACATTAGTATCTTTTGCTACAGCTTTAATTATATCAGGATTAAATTGAGGTTCAGAAAATATACAACTCACTTTATCATGCTCGATAACTTCTCTAATTTCAGCTAATTGTTCAGCACCAGGCATAACGTCTGTATTTACTGTAAATGCTCCAAGAATATTTATACCAAATCTTTTTTCAAAGTATTGATAAGCATCATGAAAGACTACTGATTTAAAATCTTTGTTTAATTCAGACTTAACTTTTTTTGTTAATTTATCTAAATCATTATGTGCTTTCTTTAAATTTGCTTTATATGTAGAGGCATTTTTCTGATCTTTTTCTATCAGATGTTCAGCCATCTCACTTAAAATTATTTTTGCGTTCATAGGGTCCAGCCAAATATGTGGATCGAATTCGCCATGAGCGTGTTCATCATGACCATGATCATCATCTTTATCTTTGTGACCATGTTCATCTTCTTTATGGCCATGATCATCATCTTTATCTTTGTGACCATGTTCATCTTCTTTATGGCCATGATCATCATCTTTATCTTTGTGACCATGTTCATCTTCTTTATGGCCATGATCATCATCTTTATCTTTGTGACCATGTTCATCTTCTTTATGGCCATGATCATCATCTTTATCTTTGTGACCATGTTCATCTTCTTTATGGCCATGATCATCATCTTTATCTTTGTGACCATGTTCATCTTCTTTATGGCCATGATCATCATCTTTATCTTTGTGACCATGTTCATCAAAAATATTTCTTTCTCTAAATTTAAGTTTAGTTAAACCTTTTATTTCCATTAATTCAATTTTTTCAGCATCTTTTGCAATTGTTTTTAATGGTTTTTCCAAGAAATTTTCTATGTCCTCTCCTACCCAAAATATAATATCTGCATTTTGAATCATTTTTGCATGTGATGGCTTAAGTGCAAATCCATGTGGGGAAGCATAACCATCAACAATTAAATCTGGTTTACCAACACCATCCATTAGATAACTTGCAAGCGAATGGATTGGTTTTATTGCTGCAACTACTTTAATCTCAGCGTTAGCTGGTGCAAATATTGTTAAGAATGATAATAGTGATAGGATTAATGGTAATTTTTTTAAGTTTTTCATATGTTGTATATTTAAATTGTTATAATATAACACCATGTAATAATATAACACTAATTAGTCAAGAAAAAAAATGAGCACTGATCAAAACATATTGGTAAAATTAAACGATGCTGGTTTACAGTTGAATAACAAATGGCTAGTCAAAGGTGTTTCACTACAAGTTGAAAAAGGAAAAATAGTTACTCTCATAGGTCCAAATGGATCAGGAAAAAGCACAACAGCTAAAATTGCTTTAGGTATTTACAAAAAGATTGATGGCTCAGTTGAAAAATATACCAATAAAGTTGGATATGTCCCACAGAAAATTTCAATTGATTGGACGTTACCACTAAGAGTCAATGATTTCATGATGTTAACAGAAAGTCTTAATAAAGATACAATAGATGAAGCTCTATCTTTAACTGGAGTAATTCATCTTAAAGATAAAAATTTAGGAGATCTATCAGGTGGTGAATTTCAAAGAGTACTACTTGCTAGAGCCATATCAAAAAAACCTGATCTATTAGTACTTGATGAACCAGTACAAGGAGTAGATTTTACTGGTGAAATAGCTTTATACGAATTAATTAAAAAAATTTCTGATGAATTAAGTTGTGGGATCTTATTAATTTCACACGACTTACATACAGTCATGAGTGCAACAGACCATGTTGTTTGTTTAAACGGCCATGTTTGTTGTTCAGGATCTCCAATGGATGTTGCAAAAAACAATGAGTATAAAGCCTTATTTGGAGAACAAGCTTCTCAAATATTATCTAGATATGAGCATAAGCACGACCATATTCATACAGATGAAGGTGAAATTAAAAAAAATTAGATGTTTGATGATTTTTTTATAAGAGCTTTGGTAGCTGGAATTGGGGTTGCTTTTGTAACAGGACCTCTTGGTTGCTTTGTTATATGGAGAAGATTATCTTATTTTGGTGACACCTTGGCTCACTCTGCTCTATTGGGAGTGACATTAGCTTTTACTATGGAATTTAATATTGCTATTTCAGTATTTGTTATTTCTTCCATAATAGCTTTAATTTTAATTCAACTTCAAAAAAAAACTAACTTACCAGGTGATGCTTTATTGGGTCTTCTAGCTCATTCATCTCTAGCAGTTGGACTTGTTGTGATTGGTTTTTTAACATTCATTAGATTTGATATTATGGGATTGCTATTTGGAGATATTTTAGCAGTTTCAGTTAATGATTTGTTGATCATATGGATTGGAGGAGCATTTATCTTATTAACTCTGAAATTTATTTGGAAACCTTTATTCGCTTCAACAGTAAATTATGAACTAGCGGAGGCAGAAGGATTAAATCCGGATAGAGCTAAAGCTATATTTACAATTTTAATGGCAGCAATCATTGCTATTTCAATTAAAATGGTTGGATTGTTGTTAATCACTGGGATGTTAATTATCCCTGCTGCAATGGCCAGAAATTTATCATCAAGTCCACAAAGTATGGTTATCTATTCAATTATAGGAGGATTGTTATCTGTAATTATAGGATTGTTCACATCTTTAGAGTTTAATACTTCTTCAGGTCCATCAATTATAACAGCAGCCTTATTATTATTCATACTTTCATTATTTAAAATAAAACAATCTATTAAATTGAAAAATTAATGAGGAATCAGTAAAATGAAAACAATGCATAAAGAACATACTCTCACAAAAAATCAGCAAATTATTTTTGATTTAATTGATAAATCTCCTGAACCAATGAAAGCTTATTCAATCCTTTTTAGTGTTCAAAAAAAAGGCATTAAAGCTCCATTACAAGTTTATAGAGCATTAGATAAGCTAGTTGAAATAGGAAAAATTCATAAAATTGAAAGTCGAAATGCCTTTATTGCATGTCATAATTCAAGCTGCCAGGTATCAAAAGCTACTGCATTTTCAATCTGTGAGATTTGTGAGAAGATAACAGAAATCAGCAGTGCAAGTCTCTCTAAATACTTAGCTAATTTCAAAGACAAAGATGGTATGAAATACAGTAAATACAATCTTGAGTTTTTTGGATTATGTAAAAAGTGTAGATAATCCTTTATTTTAATAAATTCTTAACATAACTGAAATAATAATAACGAAAGGAAATTTTATGTTTATAAAAAAATATCTAAAGTGGATCAGTACGTTTCTAGTTTTAGTGGGAATACTTCTTACAAATTTAAATATATATCCATTAAATATATATTTTCATGGATTGGGAGTTGTTGGATGGACCATTGCTGGATTTATTAGCAAAGATAAAGCAATCTTAACAAACTTTGGATTACAAATTCCATTGTTTGTAATTGGTATTTATAAAGTTATTTTTTAAATGAAGAATATATTGTTCGTATGCACAGGTAATTCAGCAAGAAGTATTATTGCTGAAAGTATAATAAATAACGAGTATGACGATTTGTATAAAGGTTTTAGTGCTGGGAGTAATCCAACAGGAAAAATTAATGAAGATGTGAAGAATTATTTATTATCAAAACATTATGATCTTTCAAATTATAGATCTAAAAATTTTAATGAGTTTATTAATGATCAAATTAAAATGGATTATGTGATTACAGTTTGTAATAATGCCAATAACGAAGTCTGTCCTATTTGGCCAAATAAAGATCAGATAATTCATTGGGATATAGAGGATCCTGTTAAATTACTTAATGAAACAAACGACTTAAATAAAAAAGATGAAATAATAGAAAAAGTTTACAATAATATTCATAAAAGAATAAAGGAACTATTTTATGAAAAATAAAAGCCGCTATTTTCTTGCTGAACTATTAGGAAGTTGTTTTTTAGTAATGATTATTGTTGGTTCAGGTTTAATGGCTGAAAACTTAACTAATGATGTTGCTGTGATGTTAATTGCTAATACTATAGCAACAGGAGCAGGTTTATTTGTGCTTATTACAGTTTTTGCTGATGTATCAGGAGCCCACTTTAATCCATTTGTAAGTATCGCAATGGCAATAACGGGTAAATTAAAAAAGAAACTATTACCCTACTATATCATTGCTCAATTGGTTGGTTGCTTAATTGGTGTTGGTTTAGCTAATTTCTTTTTTGAACATGAAGTTTATGAATTGTCTACTAAATCAAGAGATGGAATTTACATACTCACATCTGAGGTAATAGCAACATTAGGGCTTATAATTATAATTTTTGGGTCTATGAAGTCGGGCAAAATTGCAGTTGCTGCTAGTGTTGGTCTTTATATTACTGCTGGTTATTGGTTTACTTCTTCAACTTCTTTTGCAAATCCAGCTGTTGCTATTGCTAGAACATTTACAGAGTCTTTTACTGGTATTAGTTATTTAAATACTCCTTATTATATTTTAGCTGAGCTTATTGGAATGTTAATTGCTGTACTTATTGTTAAAAAGTTATTTTTAGAAAAAAATTGAAAAATATAAAACTTACCAATCGAATTAGTTTAATTAACAAAAAATTTAAAAAAAAAGAGTTTTATCATTATCTTAAAACTTCTAATCTTTCATTAGTAATACCTAAGATTAAAGACAAATATGTAGTAGTTTCCCAAAAAAGAGTTCCAATTAATAAAATTAATTACGAGTTTCCTTCTGGCATAGTGGAAAAAAAGGAAACAACTCTGCAATCAGCATATAAGGAATTAAGAGAAGAAACAGGATATAGATCAAGATCAAAATTGAGTAAAATAATAACTTTTTATACTGAACCTGGAAGACTAACTACTAAAATTACTGGTTATTACACAGAAGACTTAATTAAAA
>CACPOR010000011.1:0-26657 GCA_902635745.1 uncultured Pelagibacteraceae bacterium | reverse complement strand
AGGTTGTAACAAAATATCCTTTTTATTTTAGGATTATATGATTTAATTAAGTATCAAATAATTCGGAGGCAGTAATGAGAAAAAAACTAAAAAAGAATGAAAAGAAAAAAACAAAAATATTAAAATCAATTGATAAACTTAAAAATAAAATTACAGCTAAAGAAAAAAAATTATCAAGCCTTAATATTAAAATTGCTGGTCTAGAAAAAAAGGTTGCTGAAAAAAAAGCAAAAAAACTTGCTAAGAAGAATGCAGAGCAGTCTCCTGCTTCTATAAATAATTAATTCCAAATTGTCTTTCTTCCTTCTCTTAAATGAGAAGGAAGAAAGAAGCTAATTAACAAAATTTAAACAGGGGAAAAAATAATGAATATTTAAATTTTGTAAATTATCTTAAAAAGATTAAGTTACAGAAATATTTACTTATTATTAAAGTTTAATTAATTTAAGTTTATTTTGAATTATTTGAATAAATTACTCTTGGCTCTAAAAATAATTCTCTAGCAAGAGCTTTAAATCTTTTGGTAACTTGTTTTGAGATTATTTCTTGATGTTGTGATGGAATTTTTAAAAATACAGCATTACCTCTTTTATACAATTTAAACTCTTCAAGAAATATCGTAGATATCGAGGTCAATGATTGTGAAAATCTCAATGCTGCACCAACTTGTTTGCTTGAAAAAATTTCATTATTATTCAAAAAAGTTAAATACTCGATCTTTGGATTATACTTGATACTACAGTACCGCCAATAGCATGACAAAGCTAATTGTATTCTTTCTTTATGAGTCAATCTAAGTAAAGGAGTATTTATCGTTTCTTGAAATACCAATTCAGCTTTTTGAAATGCTCCCAATCCCCAATCCATATGACTTAATACACATGCCAGATATAATAATTTCTTATTAAAGTGCTCATTACCTTCAAAAACTGGATGAATAAAATTATAATATTTTTTATAATTTGACCCTAAATCACCTCTTTTTTGCGCAACCTTCTCAATTGCTTTGTAAAAAATTTCAGATTCTTTTACATCTTTAAAATGGTCAATTGATAAAGATCCTTCACGCAAACCACTGATAGAACAAATAATTTTTTTTGGATTTGAAACTTTCATAATTTCATCAAGTATAATACAGCTATAAGGTAAATATGGTGTTCTAGATTTTGAAATATACTCAACTGTTTTAAGTTTGGATTTATTAAAAGAAGAAATTTTTTCAACAAACTTAGATAAAACATTATTATCAATACTATATTGATGAATTATGTGTACTGGATGATTATTTTGAAAAAGATGTAATTTAAATAATGCACGCCAAGTACCTCCAACTAAATATAAATTATTAAATTTCTTTTTTGAGAGCCATTTTTCATCTCTTAATAATTTTTTAATATATTTTGCTAAATTTCTTTTTTTAACTATAGGATTATTCATTAATCTTAAAACACCAACAGGTAATGAGGTTTTATTGGTTACTATATTGTTTTCAACTCGGGCTAACTCCAAACTACCACCGCCAAGGTCAGCAACTAATCCATCAACATTTTCAAAACCTATTTTTACTCCCTCAGCTGTGCATTTAGCTTCTTCTTCGCCAGATAATATATTAATCTTAGTTTTAAAAAGTTTTTCAACTTCATCAATAAAAGGTTTTGTATCAGTTGCTTCTCTTATAACTGCTGTTGCAATAATCTTTAGATTTGTGATTTTTGAAACATTTAAAATTTCAGAAAATCTTTTTAAAACTTTTAAAGCATATTCAGTACCAGATCTGTGAAGTTTTTTCGATTTATCTAAATTTTTTCCAAGTTCACAAACTGCTTTTTCATTAAAAAAAGGCACACGAGAAGAACTGAAATCTTCATAAATTAGCATTCTTATAGAGTTTGATCCAATGTCTATTATAGCTAATTTAGCCTGATTTAATTTTAAACTATTTTTACTTTTAATTACTTCCACTTTTAATCAATCTTAAGTGCAGTTGTTTAGGCTGCATTCTTAGTTTAGCTTTACCTCTTCCAGATAAGCTCGGATTATTCATAAAATATTCATGAGCTGAAAAGGAATCGCTCTTACTATATTTAATTTTTTTATAATTACCATCAGCTTCAAGTTCCCAGCTCTGATTAGTATCAAGATAATTTGCCAACATTATTTGATCTAAAATCTGTTCATGAACAGTCTCATTTTCAATTGGGACTAGAAGTTCTACCCTTCGATTTAAATTTCTCGGCATTAAATCAGCTGACGAAATATATACTTTTGCATTTCTATTAGGCATTTTTTTTGTACCATTACTAAAGCAGTAAATTCTAGAATGCTCTAAAAATCTTCCTATGATACTTTTTACAAATATGTTTTCTGATCTATCTTTTACTCCTGGTCTTAAACAACAAACACCCCTTACAAATAAATGAATTTTTACACCAGCATTCGAAGCTTCATAAAATTTATCAATAATTTCTGGATCTACTAAAGAGTTCATTTTTGCCCAAATAGCTGCAAATTTTCCATTTTTAGAATTTTTAATTTCAGCATCAATATTTTCATTTAAGGTTTGCCTCATATTTACTGGCGAAATAGAAATTTTATTTAAATTTTTTGGTTTTGCGTATCCTGTTACATAATTAAAAAACTTTTCAACATCTGATGCCATTTTCTTATCACAACTAAATAAAGACAAATCAGTATAAATTTTAGCATTTACTGGATGATAATTGCCAGTTCCTAAATGAAAATAAGTTTGTATTTTACCCTGTTCTCTTCTTAAAACTAATGATGATTTTGCATGAGTTTTATATTTAGCAAAACCATAAACAATTTGAACACCTACTTTTTCTAAACTTCTTGATAGTTGAATATTAGCTTCCTCATCAAATCTAGCTTTAATTTCAATTAAAGCGGTAACTGTTTTTCCGTTTTCTGCAGCTGTTATTAAAGCTTTAACAATAGGTGAGTCTAGAGTTGTTCTATATAGAGTTTGTTTTATAGCTATAACTTTTTTATCATTTGCTGCTTGGTTTAAAAATTCAATTACTGAGTCAAATGTTTCAAAAGGATGATGAACAACTAAATCTTTCTTTTTAATAGTTTCAAAAAAATTATCATTATATTCTTTTAATCTTTCAACTTCTCTAGGTGTAAAATGTTTAAATCTTAATTTTGGATTTTTTACTTTACATATTTGATCTATATCTTGAATTCCAACAAGGCCAGCAACATCATAAATATAGTCAGGATTTATATCTAATTTATTAATTATAAATCTTATCAATTCGTTATCACTATTTTCAAGAACCTCTAAACGAACAATATCACCCGTTCTACGTCTTTTTAAAGCCAATTCAAAAGATCTAACCAAATCTTCTGCTTCCTCTTGAATCTCTACATCGCTGTCTCTTATTACTCTAAAAATCATTTTCTTTTCTAAATCATGATCTGGAAAAATTTCATTAGCAAAAAAACTTATTACATCATCTAGAATCACAAATTTCTTATGATTTTTTGAAGACTCAATTTCAATAAATCTAGATAATGCTTTTGGTATTACTATTATTGAGTTTAAAATCCTTTTTTTATTTTTTTTTCTTAACTTCATTACAATTGCTCTTCCTTGATTGATTATAAATGGAAATGGATGTGCAGGATCAATTGCTGATGGTGTTAATAAAGGGTAAATCTCTTCTTTAAATATTTCTAAAAGTTTTTTTTTATCCTTAGTATTTAAATTAACTGGTTTAACTAAATTGATATTATTTTTTTTTAATTCCATAATCAGTTGAATAAAAATTTTGTTCTGTTTTTTTAATAGATTCTTAGTTTCAAGCACTACCTCATCCATTTGCTCTTCAGGTGTCAAACCATCAGAGCTTAGTGAGTCAACTTCTTGTTTTATTTGACTATATAACCCAGCCACACGGACCATAAAAAATTCATCTAGATTAGACCCAGCAATTGATAAAAACTTTACTCTTTCATAAAGAGGATTTTCGATATTTTGCGCCTCTAAAAGTACTCTATCGTTGAATTTTAACCAAGAAAGCTCTCTATTTATATATTTAGATTTCAACTCTTCTTTATGTTGTTTTTTTAAAGCAGTCATATATTTAGATTTTATGTATCAATTATACGTCATGAGACACGCAAAATCTAGTTGGGATGATTTAAGTATTAATGATTTTGATAGACCACTTACTAAAAGAGGCAAGAAAAATGCAAAAATGATTTGTGAATTTTTTGTTAAAAAAAAATTTGAATTTGATTATGCATTAATTTCATCATCAAAAAGAACAAAAAAAACTTTTCAAATTTTATCCAAGAAAATTAATAAGCCAAAAAAAGTTAATTTTTCAAAAGATTTATATTTAGTTGATGAGAATGCAATTGTAAAAAAAATTAAAGAAATATCCAGTGAATATAAATCAATTTTGATTATAAACCATGAACCATCAGTGAAAAATTTAGTACGAAATCTTACAAAAAATCATAATACGAATAATTTTAAACTAATGAATTATAAATTCCCAACAGCAGCATTTGCAAAAATTGAGTTTGATATTAAATCCTGGAATGAAGTTGAGAAAAAGGGAGTATTAAAAAAATTTATAAGACCCAAAGATCTTCAAGATTCTAAAGAATAACCAGCTGATCTTACTGTTCTAATTAAAGGTTTTGTATTTTGTATGTTAATTGCTTGTCTTAATCTTCTAATATGAACATCAACTGTTCTAGACTCAACATATATATTTTCTCCCCAAACATTGTTTAAGAGTTGTTCTCTTGAATAAACTCTTTTTGGATTTTTGATAAAAAAATCTAAGAGTTTAAATTCAGTTGGACCCAAAGTAATTTCTTTATCTTTTCTATAAACTCTTTTTGTAATCCGATCTATTTTTAAATCAGTAAATTCTACAATGTCTGATGATGATTGAGGTTTAGATCTTCTCAATAAAGATTTAATTCTAGCATTCAATTCTTTTTGACTAAAAGGTTTAGTTACATAATCATCTGCACCTGTATCAAATGCTTTTAATTTGTCTTCTTCCTCCCCTTTTGCAGTTAACATAATGACAGGAATATCATTAAACTTATTATCTTTTTTTAAGTTTTTACAAATTTCAACACCAGATAATTCTGGTAACATCCAATCCATTAATATTAAATCTGGCTGTTTTAATTTTATTTGTTTAAGAGCATCTTCTCCATTTTCTGAATGACTGACTTTATAACCTTCTTTTTCAAGATTGTACTTTAACAAACTAACAATTGATGCTTCATCTTCAGCTATGAAAACATGAGCTGACATAAATCATTTTTCTCCGGTTACAATTGGCTCTGTTCCCTTGGGTCTATCACCTTCTAAATATTCGCCTTTAACTAAATAATAAACTTGTTCTGCAACATTTGTAGTATGATCACCAATACGCTCTATGTTTTTAGTTACAAACAATAAATGGGTTCCATCTTCTAAATTTTTTTCATTTTCTTTAAGATATTTTATAACTTCTTGCATACAAAGATTTGTTAGATCATCTATTTGCTCATCACCTTCCCAAACATTTACTGCCATTGGCGCAGATCTTTCTAGATAAGCATCTAATGTTGATTTTAATTGTTTTTGAACATTGGTAGATACTCTATTCAATGAGTCTACCAAGTTCTTTGGAAGATTTTCGTTAAGCAAAAGTGTTCTCTTGGATATATTTTTTGCTAAATCACCTATTCTTTCTAAATCTGAAGACATTTTCAAAGCCGTTACTGTCTCTCTTAAATCAATTGCCATAGGTTGTCTTAAAGCAATTAAATTCACAACTTGCTGTTCAATTAAAGTCTCATATTTATCTATTTTTTCATCTTCTTGAATAACAGCTTCTGCAATATTATTATCTCTTGTTGTAATGGCTTGAATTGCTTTACCTAAAGAATCTTCACATGCACTTCCCATTTTAATTATATTAGCATTAAGATTTTTTAGTTCTTCTTCGTAAGATTTGACTGTATGTGGTGCTTCAGACATTATCCAAACCTCCCTGTTATATAATCTTGCGTTTTTTTATTATCAGGATTCTTAAATATTTTATCAGTAGATCCATGTTCAATCAATTGACCTAAATGAAAAAAACCTGTATTTTGAGAAACACGTGCTGCTTGAGCCATAGAATGAGTTACAATTATTATTGTGTGCTCTTTTTTTAACTCATCAATCAATTCTTCAATTTGTGCTGTTGCTATTGGATCTAATGCTGAACAAGGTTCATCCATTAATATAACTTCAGGTCTTACAGAAATCGCTCTAGCAATACAAAGTCTTTGCTGTTGTCCTCCAGATAATCCAGTTCCAGGTTCATGCAACCTATCTTTTACCTCTTCCCATAGAGCAGCCTTTTTCAAACTAGTTTCAACAATTTCATCCATTTCTTGTTTTGATTGAGCCATACCATGAATTGTTGGACCGTAAGATACATTTTCATATAAAGTTTTTGGGAAAGGATTGGGTTTTTGAAAAACCATACCAATTTTTTCTCTTAGTCTTACGACATCACAACTTTTATCATTGATATTAAAATCATTAATTAAAATTTCTCCTTTAACACTACAGATATCAATTACATCATTCATTCTATTAAGACATCTTAGGAAAGTTGATTTACCACAACCAGATGGACCAATTAATGCCGTTACTTGATTTTCCTCAATATCTAAACTTATATTAAAGAGCGCTTGTTTTTTTCCATAAAAAACATCAACATCTTTTGCTTTAATCTTTATCATTTTAACTCCATTTTTTCTCAAACTTATGTCTTATTATTTGGGCAAATAAATTCATTATTATTAAAAAGCCAAGTAAGACCATTATACATGCCGAAACTTTTTCTACAAATCCCCTTTCAGCACTTTCAGCCCAAATATAAATTTGAACTGGTAAGCTTGCAGCAGGATCCATGGGTGATCCAGGTATCGTGTTAACAAAAGCAACCATTCCAATTAAAATTAAGGGTGCAGTTTCTCCTAAAGCTTGAGCTAAACCAATTATTGTTCCTGATAACGTGCCAGGCATAGATAGAGGAACTGTATGATGTATTGTGGTTTGCATTCGACTTGCTCCCATAGCAAGTGCTGCCTCTCTTATACTTGGTGGAACTGCTTTTAAAGATGCTCTAGCAGCTATAATTATTGTTGGTAAAGTCATTAAGGACAAAGTGATACCTCCAACTAATGGGGTAGACCTTGGTAAATGAAATATAGCCAATAAAACTCCTAACCCTAATAGACCAAAAACTATAGATGGAACCGCTGCTAAGTTGTTTATATTAACTTCAATAAAATCAGTAAATCTATTTTTAGGGGCAAATTCTTCAAGATAGATTGCAGCTAGAACCGCAACAGGAAAAGCTATCATTAAACAAACAAGTATAGAAAAAATTGAGCCCATAAATGAACTTGCTATTCCAGCTAGCTCAGCTTCTCTTGAGTCAGCATTTGTAAAAAAACTTATATTAAATTTACTTTCAACCTTACCATTTGCAACAAGTTGATCAAAAATTTTTAATTGATAATCGCTTACTCTTCTTTGGTCTTCAGGTAAATCTCTTGGATAATTTCCTTTAAAGACTTGGTCTAAATCATCTGAAGCAGTTAGATAAACTTCCTTTGTTTTTCCTATTAAATTAGGGTCATTTAAAAGTTCATTTTTAATTTCTTTTTCAAAAAAATAAGACACCATTCTCTTCAATTCATTTTCTTGATCTTCATTGGCGTTTGGATCTAAATCAGCCATTGATTTTAATGCTATATCGTAATAATCAGCGTCCTGTAAATCTTCTTTAGAAGGATTTTGGTCTAACATCATTAATTCAGCATCGAAAGTTACTGGAACAATAAGCCATGTTTTTTGAAAAGCTGAATAGCCAGTTGAAAAAATTTTAAAAATAAAGATTGTTAAAAATAAAAGTGCCATAAAAATTGCACTCAGACCGTATAAGCGAAATCGCTGTTCAGCTTTATATCTTTTATTTAATAATTGTTCTTTATTTTTATTCATATTTTTCTCTATATTTTTTAACTACTCTCAAGGCCACAATATTTAAACAAAGTGTTACTAAAAATAATGACATACCTAAAGCAAAAGCAGCTTGCGTTTTTGGGTCGCCAAAAGCTTGGTCACCAATTAGAATAACTACAATTTGAGCTGTAATCGTTGAAGTAGACTCTAAAGGATTTAAAGTTAAATTAGCAGCTAAACCAGAGGCCATAACAACTATCATTGTTTCTCCAATAGCTCTTGAAACACCAAGTAAAATAGATCCAACTATCCCCGGCAATGCCGCGGGAAAAATAACTCTTTTAATTGTTTCTGATTTAGTTGCTCCCATAGCGTAACTTCCATCTCTTAAACTTTGAGGCACACTTGTAATTACATCGTCACTTAAACTTGAAATAAATGGTATAATCATAATACCCATTACCCCTCCTGCTGCTAAAGCACTTTCAGCTGAAACTTCAAGACCCATTGAAGTTCCTAATTCTTTCAAAAATGGTCCAACAGTTAGGGCAGCAAAAAAACCATAAACAACTGTTGGTATACCAGCTAAAATTTCAATTAATGGTTTTGCATATTGTCTAACTTTAGTTGATGCATATTCAGCTAAATAAATTCCACTCATTAATCCAATTGGGATAGCAACGCACATAGCAATAAATGCAATAAAAAAAGTACCTGCAAAAATAGGGACTGCTCCAAAAGTATCTGAATACATTGTCGGATCTAAAGCCTCAGAAGAATCTCTAACAAAAGCTTTTGCTGGATACCAGTGAGTTCCAAAGACAAAATCAAATAATGGAATTACTTTAAAAAAATCTATAGTTTGAAATATAAGTGAGAAAACTATTCCAACAGTAGTTAATATTGCAGCTAAAGAAGCTGTAAATAAAACTGCGTTCAAAAATTTTTCAACTGGTTCTCTTGTTCTAGAATTAGATGAAATTCTTTTATACGCATAAGCAACAGAGGCAATAATTGCAGATAATACTATAACAACTTTTGAACTTTGAGCTATTGATCGAAGACTTAAATATTTTTCAGCTGAAGCTTCAATAAAAGGTGTAATTTCTCCAGTGAATTGCCCTCGAGACAATGCTTTTGATTTTTCGTATAATAAATTTAATTCATCATCAAGATAACCTTGATTTGAATAATCACTTAAGATTAATAGTTTTACAATTGTGGGCTCAAAAATTGCCCATAATGAAAAAATTATAAAGGCTGGTATTGCACACCAGATTGCAAGATAATAACCATAAAATTGTGGTAATGCGGTTAATCTTTTTTTTGTAGATTGAATTGTATATGCTTTTTTGCGTCCAAAATAATAGCTTGTGAAACCTAAAAGAACAATAAATGTAAATAATATTAAGTTCACAGAATCTCCTTAAGTGAGGACTTTACTCTTTTTTTAAAAAAAAAGGGGTCTAAAAAGACCCCCTTTTTAATCATTTGTTAACTGAGGAATAATTAATTACCCATAGCAACTAGCTTCGTAGCATTAGTTCTAGTTGTTTTATACAACTTAGAGTCTAATGGCACTAAACCAATGTCTGCTAAGTAACCCCCTTTTCCAATAGCTTTCTTAGTTGTGAATTCTTTCACAAACTCATGTAAGCCTGGAATTACTCCAACGTGTGCTTTTTTCACGTAGAAGAATAAAGGTCTAGCAACAGCATAACTGTAGTCTTGAATAGACTTTAATGACGGTTGTCCACCATCAATACTTGCTGCTTGCAATTTATCTTTTGCAGCTAAGAAATAACTGAAACCAAAGAAACCAAACATTTCTTTATCTTGAGTTAACTTTTGGATGATTAAACTATCGTTTTCTCCAACTTCAATAGCAGCACCATCTTCTCTGTAAAGTTTTTGAGGTTTTTTGTATTTTTTATTTCCAGCTTCAAAACCAGCTTTATAAAGAGCTTTAGCTTCTTTAGTCATACCTTTTTTCATTACTAAAGAATTCCAAGCATCTCTAGTTCCTGATGTTCCTGGTGGGATCATCACTGAAATTTTTTGTTTTGGTAAGCTAGGGTCAATTTGGTCCCAAGTTTTATAAATATTTGGAACTAATTTACCATCAACAACTGTATGAGCAGCAAGTGCTAAATATAATTGTTCTTTAGTAAAGTTTACTGGTTTTGCATCTTTGCTGTAAGCTAATGTAATACCATCGTTACCAATTACGATCTCAACGATATCATTAACACCATTTTTCTTACATAGAGCTTTTTCTTTATCTTTCATAGCTCTTGATGCATTTGTAATATCTGGATGTTGTTCACCTACACCAGCACAGAATAGTTTAGCTCCACCACCAGTACCAGTAGACTCGATTACAGGAGTTTTAAATCCTGAACTGCCAAATCTTTCAGCAACAACTGTTGCATAAGGGAATACTGTAGAAGAACCAACTATCTTAATTTGATCTCTTGCTTGAGCAACAGTTGCAATTGAAAGTGCAACTAAAGAAGCAATTACTATAGTTAGTTTTTTCATTATCTTTAATCCTTTCGTTATTAATTAATTAAAAGATGATTGACTCGTATAAATTTATTGAATCTTTAATATTACAGAATTGTTACACTTTTGTTAAAAAGGTAACTTTTTAGTTGTATTTTTTTGATATAATTATTTGATCAATATCAGTTTCTAAGCCACCAATACATGAAACAGGGTTTACCTGTTCATTAAGAGCTAGTTCTTTGGTTGGACGTAAAGTTATTTCTAGTTTTACTAAGTTTACTAATTCCTCTCTAATTTCTTCATCATATCTCCAGCTTGGCCATGAACTTGGGGTTGAAAATATAGAAGTTAAATAGCTTGTAGCCATAGTATATCTATAATTACTCAAATTTTCATTCCTCAATAAAAAATCTCTTACAGAATTAAAAATATTCCTACATCTAAAAGAATCTGAAAAATAATTTTCCTTCTTGAGATTTCTATTCATAGGAACAGAAACAATTAAATCAATTGAATTTTTAGAATACGAGGTAACTACGTCTGTATAAAATTCAGCTTCAGTAACTTCTAAATGATCTTTAATAGAAGGATATGAAGTTTTCAAATCTGCCTCTAATCTAAAAATTCCAATATCAAAAACTGTAAGTTGCTGATTTCTTAATAATGTTGTGATATCTTTAGAAAAAACACTTGTTGTTATAGAGCTTAATAAAAAAGCAAAAATCAAAATATTTTTAAATATTTTAACCATATAAAAAATTAATTAAAAGATTAACATTAATCAAGAAAAGAATTGTTAAAAAAACCTTCTAAAACTATTACAATATAATATTTTTTAAATTTAAGTTTTCGCTGGTAAATAAATTTGAATTTCAGTTCCTTGGTTTTCCTCACTTAGAATCTCATAGTGTCCACGATGTTGAGTAACTATATGTTTAACAATAGCTAATCCTAAACCGGTTCCACCAACCTTGTTACTTTGTTCAAGATCTACCCTAAAAAATCTTTCTGTAATTCTAGAAATATATCTTTGAGGAATGCCAACACCTTCGTCTTTAATACTGATCATAAAATTTTTTTCTAACAATTTACCATCGCTAATTTTGCTTGATATAAAAATAGACTTATTTTCCTTTGAATACTTAATTGCATTATCTAAAAGATTAGAAAAAACAGTTTGTAATTTTTTTTCATCTCCAATAACAACTGTTGGATTGGCGAGAGATAAATTAATATTTAATTTCTTTCTTTTTAAAACAATCTCAAAATTACTGATGATTGTTTTGAAAAGATCATTTATATCAACTAAAGAGTTTGGCCTTATGTGTTCTTCTAATTCAATTCTTGTGAGTATTAAAAGATCATTAATTAAATTTTCCATTCTATTTGATTGATCAGTCATTATTTTCATAAATTTTTTTTTAGCCTTTTCATCATCAGACGCTGGGCCCTCAATTGTTTCTAGTGATCCTTTGATTGCCATTAAAGGTGTTCTTAATTCATGGCTTACATTTGCTACAAAATCAGTTTTAAATTTTTGTGCTTTTGTAATTTCAGTAAAATCTTTTAAAAATAACACAACAGAATCTGGTTCAGTAAATAAATGAGTTGGACCAGGAATAATATAAATTTTATAAAACTGATATGATGGCAGGTCTATTTCAACATCAATATTTTTGGTTTTATTTTCTAAGATAGCTTTTTCAATATTATCTATTAATTCTGGTTTTCGAATTACAGAGGATATGTTTTTATCAATTAAATTACTTCCAAATCTTTTTAATGCACTTGGATTAGCATATTTAATTATGTTAAATTTATTTAATGCAAAAAACTGATCCTCAAGTTCATCAATAATTACTCTTTTGGTTTTTTCCTCTCTTTTATTAATTATTGTAGCAGTATTTATTGATTTGTTTTTTTTTTGATTGAGTAAATAGAGGAGATAAATTATAACAACTATAAGTAGAATGATGAAATATTCCATAAATTTAGACGGCTTAATTTTGCATCATTACACTTTTTAATGCAAATAAATTAAGGAAAAATTAACTAATGATTTGGTGAAATATTGTTAAAAAATATTTTTGCTGTTTCTTCCCAAGTGAATTTTTTTGCAAATTCAAGACAATCATTTCTATTAACTTTCAAAGCTTTATGAGCTGAAACTTTAAGATCATTATCTAAACAATTTATTTTGGAACCCTCAAATATATCTTTAGGACCTGGAACAGGATAAGCAGCTACAGGTGTTCCGCAATTTAAAGACTCACAAACTACAATTCCAAATGTATCTGTTTTACTTGGAAATACAAAAACATCGGAAGATGCAAAATGAGACGCTAATTCACCGTTTGTTTTTTCTCCTAAAAAAATATCTTTAGGAAATTCTTTTTTTAATTTTTTTAAATCAGGTCCCTTTCCTATTATTATTTTTGTACCCTCTAAATCACATTCTAAAAAAGCTCTTATGTTTTTTTCAACTGCAACTCTTCCAACATAAATCCAAATCGGTCTTTTATGTGGTAAATCAATTTTTTTCGGACTCTTAAAAGCTCCATGATTGCCTCCTCTTGTCCAAGTAATCATTTTATTATTATCTATACCTATATCGATTAATTCTTTTCTCATAGATTCTGTTGTTACTAAGATTCTCTCAGCCTTGTTATGAAAGTTTGCTAAGAATTTTTCAGCCCATTTTGCAGGTATAATAGGAAAGTAAAGCTTAAGATATTTATCAAATCTTGTATGAAAACTTGTGGTAAACTTTAGTTTATTCTTCAAACAATATCTTCTTGCCATAGTCCCTATAGGACCTTCAGTAGCTATATGAATTGCATCAGGTTTTATTTTCTTTATTAAGCTACCAACTCTTGGCCAAACATTAATAGATATTCTAATTTCATTATATTTTGGCATCGGAAAAGTTAAAAATAATTCTGGTGTGATATATTCTATTCTGTGACCTTGTTCTTTTAAAATTTTACCTGTTTCATGCAAGGTTCTTACAACACCATTTACTTGTGGAAAATATGCATCTGTTGCGATTAAAATTTTCATTAATTACGAAGCTTTTTTTAAGTCTTCATTTTTAATAGGTTTAATTATTTCTTGAGTGTCTAAATATTGTTCTCTTATTTTATCCCAATATAATATTTCAAAGCTACCATCGTAATTTTCGGCTAATGCAGTGCAAGATTCTACCCAGTCTCCACAATTTAAATAATTGACCCCATTAAAATCTCTATCCTCAGCATGATGGATATGGCCACAAATTATTCCATCAAATTTTTTTCTTTTTGCATAATCTGAGAGTGTTTTTTCATATTCACCAATATATTTGACGGCGTTCTTAACCTTATATTTTAAATATTTTGCAAGAGACCAATATTCTTTTCCTCTCAACCTTCTAAAGAAATTAATTATTACATTTATTTGTAACAATAAATTGTAAGCTATTGATCCAAGTTTAGATAACCATTTAGCATGTTTCATAACACCATCCCAAGCATCACCATGAACAACAACATATTTTTTTCCAGCATTTGTCTCATGAATAACTCTATTAACCATATGGATGTCACCAAAATTCATTGGAATAAATTTTCTTAACATTTCATCATGGTTGCCCATAATATAGAAAACTTTAGTGCCATGTCTTGCTTTTCTTAAAATTTTTTGGATTACATCATTATGTTCTTGAGGCCAAAAAAAACTTTTTTGCATTTCCCAGACATCTATAATGTCTCCTACAAGATAAAGATTTTCAGATCTTGAGTTTTTAAAAAACTCTAAAAGTTTTTTCGCCTGACAACCCTTGGTACCCAAATGCACATCAGAAATAAAAATGCTTTTGTATTTAAGTATGTTAGGCATTTAAAGGCCTACATTTTAATACAACTGTAACACGAATCATGTATTTCTTATCTCATTTAAATGTTACAAATTTGTTAAAAATTTTTTAAGGATTAATTATGTTCTATTGTTTAATTTACAATCAAAACTCTTCCTCTGGAAGAAAATCAAAATTCATAAATAGGGTTTTATCTAAGTTAAAAGAAAATAATTCAGTAGAATACTTTGAGACCAAAACAATAAATCAAGCTAAGAAAATTTTTAAAAACTTTAATCAAAAAAATTATGATCGATTAATAGTTGCTGGTGGAGATGGATCTGTTTCTTTTGCAATTAATGAATTAATAAAGAATGATTTTAATTTTAAAGACGATTTTGCTATAGGCTATATACCTGCTGGGACTGCAAATTTATTGCAAGCTGAATTATCAATGAATAAAAAGATTGATGATATAGTCAATGTATTGATTTCTAATAATTATAAATCCTCTAATCTTGTAAAAATTAACGAGAATTATTTCTTTTTAATGGCTGGTATAGGATGGGATGCAAAAATTGTTCATTCAATTAATTCAAAAATTAAAAAGATTCTAGGTAAAATTATATTTGGTATCAAAGGTTTTCAATATTTCTTATTTATGAATAATAAAAAATTAAATGTTACTTTTGATGGACAATTTTATCAAGCAGACTGGATATTATCCTCAAATACCAAATATTACGCTGGACATCATAAAATAAATAAAACAAATATTTTTGAAAATAAAATAGTCACATATATATTTAAGGATTTAACTAGGATCAATTTATTATATTCTATATTTTTAATAATTTTTAATGGTGATTTAAGTAAAAATAAAAATGTTATTACTACTTATTCACAAAACATTACTATTGATGGAAATGATTTGATACCTGTTCAAATTGATGGAGATAATTTTGGTTCATATAAAAAAATTCATTTAAATCTATCAAATAAAAAAGTGAATTTTCTTGTAAAATAATTATTTTACTCTGCCATAAATATCTTGATATCTCACTATATCTGTTTCTTTTAAAATCGAGCCTACTTGAGCTTCAATTATTTTAACTGGTTTTTTATAGGGATTTTCTATTCTATGGATTGCACCTAGTGGAATAAAAATAGTTTCATCAGGTTTCATTGTAAAATATTTCTTATTCAAAGTAATTTTAGGTTTACCATGAGTAACTACCCAATGTTCAGCTCTATGATGATGTTTTTGAAGACTTAATATACCTTTTGGTTTTACATATAATTCTTTAATTAAGAATTCCTTACCATTAAATAGATTTACATAACTACCCCAAGGTCTATGAAATACATTCTTCTTTTTAAAATAATGTCTTTTATTTCGTCCGTACATCTTACAGATTTCTTTCCAAGATCCTAAATCAGACCAAGGAATATCTAATTTGATAGCATTTATATCTTTGGTTTTTTCTAATATTGCATAGTCAAAAGACTTGGCTTTTGCTTTTGTGAAAGATTGTTTGTTTAAATAATATACATTACTTTTATATTTTGCTTTTAATACTGCTTTATTACAATTTCGATAAATATTTGGTTGGTATTTCTTAAAATTATTTATTATTGAGTCTTTTCTCATATAAAACATTCCAGAATTCCAATAACCTTTTTTACTAATTATTTGTTTAGCTTTAGCCTCTTTAGGTTTTTCTACAAATCTAGACACTTTATTATTTTTAGTTAAAAAATATCCAAATTCACTAGATGGCATTGTGGGTTTAATACCAAAAATAAAGATATTATTATGAGTGAGTTTCTTTTGATTTTTTTTGATAGCTTTATTGAATAGACCAACTTTTTCTATCAAATGATCAGCGGCCAAAAACATTAAAGGTTGTTCATTTGGAATATCTTTAATTAATGCCGTACTTAAAATAGCTGGTGCTGTGTTTCTTTTAGCTGGTTCTAAAACTATCTTAAATTTTCTTATTTTGTGTTTTTTAAGGTGTTGTTTTACTTGTCTTAAATATTTTGCATTAGTACTTATAATTGGAGCATCAAATATAGATGCTTTAACTCTCTCTAAAGTTTTACCCAATAAAGTCCAATTACCAAAATCGATAAATTGTTTTGCTTGATGTTTTTTAGCTTTAGGCCAAAGTCTTGTTCCAGCGCCACCACATAAAATAACAGGGCGAATTTTCATCAAATTTTCGAATATTCCTTAACTTCTTTTTTCTTACCTGGATGTGTTGGTGCTCCTAAACTTGCTGGTCCAACTGTTTGAGCATATTTCCAAAGAGTTCCTGAACCAAAATCAGATTTTCTAGCCTTCCATTTTTTTCTTCTTGAAGCTAATTGAGATTTAGTTAGTCGAACATTAATCGTTCCCTTTTTAGCATCAATATCAATAACATCGCCATTACGTAAAAGAGCAATCGGTCCACCTAAAGCAGCCTCTGGTCCAACGTGGCCAACACAAAAACCTCTAGTTGCTCCTGAAAATCTTCCATCAGTTATTAATGCAACTTTTTCTCCTTTTCCTTGACCATAAATTGCACCAGTTGTTGAAAGCATTTCTCTCATACCTGGTCCCCCTACTGGACCTTCGTATCTAATTATAATTACATCACCATCTTTATATTTTCTACTTTGTACTGCTTTCATTGCACTTTCTTCATTATCAAAACATCTTGCTCTTCCAGTAAATTGTAATTTTTTTAGTCCTGCAATTTTAACAATTCCACCTTCTGGAGCTAAATTACCTTTCAAACCTACTACACCACCATCTGGTGATAAGGGTTTGTTGTAAGCTCTTAATACTTTTTGTTTTGGATTAAACTTAATTCCCTTTAAATTTTCTTTCATTGTTTTACCTGTAACTGTCATACAATCACCATGAATATAACCACCATCGTATAAAGTTTTTAAAAGCATCGGCACACCACCTGCTAACCACATATCCTTTGCAACATATTTTCCACCTGGTTTTAAGTCTGCAAGATAAGGCGTTCTTTTAAATATTTTTGCAACATCCATTAAATCAAATTTTATTCCTGCTTCATTTGCAATAGCTGGCAAATGTAATGCAGCATTAGTTGAACCTCCAGTTGCAGCTACAATTGTTGCAGCATTTTCTAATGCTTTTCTTGTTACAATATCTCTTGGTTTAATTTTTTTAGCTAATAATTCCATAACCATTCGGCCACTCGCTTTTGCATACTTGTCTCTTTCTTCGTATGGTGCAGGTGTTCCAGCAGAATAAGGTAATGCTAAACCAATAGCCTCAGACACACACGCCATCGTATTAGCAGTAAATTGACCTCCGCAAGCTCCAGCTGTAGGACAAGCAACTAATTCTAACTTCCTTAATTCTTTTGCTGACATTTGTCCTGAGGAATGTTTTCCAACAGCTTCAAAAACATCAACTACAGTTACATCTTTACCTTTATATTTTCCTGGTAGTATTGAACCACCATAAATAAATACACTTGGTACATTCAGTCTAACCATCGACATCATTAAACCTGGCAAAGATTTATCACAACCTGCGATACCTACTAATGCATCGTAACAATGACCTCTAACCGTTAATTCAGCGCTATCTGCTATCACTTCTCTTGAAATTAATGAAGATTTCATTCCCTCGTGACCCATTGCAATACCATCAGTGACTGTAATTGTACAAAATTCTCTAGGTGTACCACCAGAGGCTCTTACACCCTTTTTAACTGATTGAGCTTGTCTCATTAGAGCTATGTTACAAGGTGCAGCTTCATTCCAAGTTGAGACAACACCAATAAATGGTTTTGAAACATCTTTTTCAGTTTCACCCATAGCATAATAGAATGATCTGTGAGGGGCTCTATCAGGACCAAGAGATGTATGTCTACTTGGTAGTTTTTTCTTATTAAATTTCCGCATTATAAACTTTCAATTGTTAAAGATATCTTTTTAATATCATCTTTCAAGTTACTATAGTTAGTTTTTTCTTGTTCAACAATATTTTTTGGTGCTCTATCAACAAAACTTTTATTCGATAATCGTTGCGATATCTTGTCTAAATCATCTTGATGTTTTCTTTGTCGTTTTAATAAATTTTCTTTAATTAAATTTAAGTCAACATTTTCATCAAAATAAATCTTAAAAATATCACCTGAAATAACCATTGTTGCAGATGGTTTATTTTGATCTTTATCAAAAAAATTGTTTATACGCCCAAGTTTTTTCAAAATTGTCTCATTATTATTCATTAATGACTTATTTTTTTTTGCTATTTTGTTTATTGATATATCTACAAAAGATCCAGGACTAACATTAAGCTCATTTTTAAAAGACCTTAATTCAGAAATAATATCTATGATTTTTTCAACATCTTTTTGAGACTGATCTTTTTTAATTTTTGCAGATGGCCAATTCTTATACATCAGAAAATTCTTATTTGATTTATCGAATTTATTTTTGAGCCATATTTCTTCAGTAACGAATGGTATGAAAGGATGTAGCATTACTAATATTTGTTTAAACACATAGGCGGATACCTCTTTTACCTCTTTTTGAGCTTTTTTGTCCTCTGAATAAAGAATTGTTTTAGAAAGCTCAATATACCAATCACAATATGAATGCCATGCAAATTGATATGCATTTTTTGCTGCCTCATCAAATCGATAGTCCTCAATATTTTTTTGAATTTTATTTTTAACTTCTATTAATTCAGAATATATCCATTTATTAATATTTAGTGTTGTTTTTGGAGTTTTATCGGTTTTATTGAAATCACATTTATTTGTGATTAAAAAATTATTTGCATTCCATAATTTATTTAAAAAATTTCTGTACCCTTTAACTCTATCTTCTGAAAGTTTTACATCAGTTCCTGGGGAAGCCATAGATAATAAAGTAAATCTTAAAGCATCTGCACTATATTTTTCAATTATATCTAAAGGATCAATAACATTGCCTTTTGATTTAGACATTTTTTGTCCCTTTTCATCTCTGACTAAAGCGTGCACATAAATATCTTTAAAAGGCTCTTTGTTTAAAAATTCCATGCCGAACATAATCATTCTAGCTACCCAGAAAAAAATAATGTCAAAACCAGTGACTAAAACAGTGGTTGGATAAAATTTTTTAACAAACTCTTTTTCATCTGGCCATCCTAAAGTGGCAAAAGGCCATAAACCTGAAGAAAACCATGTATCTAAAACATCAGGATCTCTGATTAATTCAACATCTTTTTTATAATGTTTTTTTGCTAACTTATTTGCTTCTTTCTCATTTATAGCTACAAAAATTTTTTTGTCGGGTCCATACCATGCCGGTATTTGATGTCCCCACCAAAGCTGTCGAGAAATACACCATGGCTCTATATTGTTCATCCATTGAAAATAAGTTTTAGACCAATTACTAGGAAAGAAATTTGTCTTTTTTGCTTTAACAATTTTTTTTGCTTTGATAGCTAATTTTTTTGCATCAACAAACCACTGTTCTGTTAGGAATGGTTCTATTATAGAATTTGATCTATCCCCATATGGAACTTTATTTTTTATATCTTCTTCTTTTACAAAAAAATCTTTTTCTTTAAGCTCGTTAAGTAATTTTTTTCGAGCATCAAATCTATCTAAACCGATATAATCTGATGGAGCATTATCATTAATTTTACCTTCTTCAGTAAAAATATTTATTATATCAAGTTTATTTCTTTGACCTACGTCATAGTCATTAAAGTCGTGAGCTGGTGTTATCTTTAAAGCTCCAGTTCCTTGATCGGGATCTGCATAATTATCCTTAATAATTTTTATTTTTCTACCTACAATTGGTATTGTAACTATTTTACCAACGAACTTTTTGTATCTTTTATCTTTTGGATTAACCGCTATCGCAGTATCTCCTAGCATAGTTTCTGGTCTTGTTGTTGCAATAGTTATAAATTCAGAGGAATTTTCTATAGGATATCTAATGTAATAAATCTTTGAATTCATCTCTCTTTGATCAACTTCTAAATCTGAAATAGCAGTTTTTAATACAGTGTCCCAATTCACTAGTTTTTCTGCTTTATAAATTAATTTTTTTTTATGTAATTCCACAAAAACTTTTAAAACAGATTTAGATAGATTTTTATCCATCGTGAAAGCATTTCTTGACCAATCACATGAACAACCTAGTTTCTTTAATTGGTTGATTATTATATCACCATACTCATTTTTCCATTCCCATACTTTTTCAATAAATTTTTCTCTTCCAAGAGTGGCTTTAGTAAGACTTTCTTTTTCTAATTTTTTTTCAACAAGCGCTTGAGTGGCTATACCTGCATGATCTGTTCCTGGTTGCCATAAAGTTTCATAATTATTCATACGATAATATCTTACTAAAAAGTCTTGAATTGAATTATTCAAAGCATGCCCCATATGCAAACTTCCAGTTACATTAGGTGGTGGAATTACAATTGAATACTTCTTGGAATTTTTTTTAGGTTTAAATAATTTATTTTTTTCCCAATAAGCATAAATCCGATCTTCAACTTTTGAATGTATATATTTATCGCTTATCATGGGTGTAAATAGTTTATAATTTAATAATCTAAATTAACAATAATCAAATTGGAACGTTATTTGATAGACTAATTGCAAATATTTAATATAAAACTCCTTGTAGCTATCTTCTAAAACATACGGCAACGTGGCGGAATGGTTACGCAGAGGATTGCAAATCCTTGTATCCCGGTTCGATTCCGGGCGTTGCCTCCAAAAAAAATCTTGTTTTAGTTAAAAAAGAAAGTAAGTTGACAATTTATATTCCTCGGTAGCTCAGTTGGTAGAGCAGTTGACTGTTAATCAATTGGTCGCAGGTTCGAGTCCTGCCCGAGGAGCCAAAAATTACACTACCTTAGAAATATTGTTTGAAACTTGTAAAGATTTATTAAACTTTAATTTTTGATCTGCATTTAACTCTGAATAAAGTTTAACTAAAAAATTATAATTAACATTCATATGTCCCTGTTGAGATTTTTCTAAATTTAATAAATATTCTGAAAAATCTTCAAAAAAGTAATTAATTGGTACTTTTAAATAGTTAGAAAGTTGTAATAATCTTATCGAACTTACACCATTTGTCCCTTTTTCGTATTTTTGAATTTGTTGAAATGTGACGTTAATTGCTTTTGCGACTTTTGTTTGAGTTAAACCTAGAGCCAATCTTCTTAATTTAAGCTTATTGCCCAAATGTTTATTAAAATTATCTTCCATTAAGACCCCTCTTAATATTTTTATAAAACATAATTCAACTAGTTTTTAGAACCTACTGCAACCAATATTTTTTTTTTATTTAGCTGAAAAACAGTGGATTTTAAATATCTGTCAAGCATTACTTCGGCCTGAAATAGAGAAATATTTCTTGCAAAAGTAACGTTCTATAGTATCTGGCTTAAGAAAAGTTTTGTTCTATCACTCTTTGGATTTGCAAAAAACTCTTTGGTATCTGCTTTTTCGACTATCATACCTTCGTCCATAAATATCATTTGGTCAGCCACTTCTTTTGCAAAACCCATTTCGTGCGTAACAACTATCATTGTCATACCTTGTTTTGCTAAATTAACCATAACATCTAATACTTCTTTAATCATTTCAGGATCTAAAGCTGAAGTTGGTTCATCAAAAAGCATTATTTTTGGCTCCATACAAAGAGCTCTTGCAATGGCAGCCCTTTGTTGTTGACCACCGGACAATTGCCCAGGATATTTTTGTGCCTGATCTAAAATTTGAACTCTTTCTAGATGTTTTAAAGCTAATTCTTCAGCCTCTTTTTTTGGCATTTTCTTTACCCAAATTGGTGCAAGTGTGCAATTATCTAAAATTGATAAATGTGGAAATAGATTGAATTGTTGAAAAACCATTCCAACTTCTGCTCTTATTTGTTCGATGTTTTTTGTATCCTCTGTTAACTCTGTTCCATCAACTATTATGTTACCCTCTTGATGTTCTTCTAGTCGATTAATACATCTAATCAAAGTTGATTTACCAGAGCCTGAAGGGCCACAAACTACAATTTTCTGTTTTGGCTTTACTTCCAAATTTATTGATTTTAATACTTGGAAATCTCCAAACCACTTATTCATATTGTTTATTTGTATAATATTTTCAGACATAAATTTTATCTATCAGTTTTATATTTTTGTTCGAGATTATAACTATATTTACTCATTGCATAACAAATAATCCAGAAAATTATCGCTGCAAACACATATCCTTCCATAGCAAATCCTAACCATTCTGGATTTGTTTTAGCTAAATTCAGCATTCCAACAATTTCTAAAAGACCAACTACAAATATTAATGGAGTATCTTTAACTAATGCTAAGAATGTATTAGCTATTCCAGGTATAACTAACTTCAAAGCCTGAGGTAAAATTACAAAAATATGCATTTTCCAGTAACCCATACCTAAGGATTTAGCTGCCTCGTATTGTCCTCTTGGTAGAGCCTGCAATCCACCTCGAATAACTTCAGCAACATATGCTGCCTCAAACAAAGAAATAGCAATAATTGCTCTTACCAATTTATCTATAAAAAAGTCTTCAGGTAAAAACATTGGAAACATAACAGCTGACATAAATAAAACTGTAATTAACGGAACGCCTCTCCAAAATTCTATAAAACCAACCGAAATATATCTAATCAATGGAAAACCTGATCTTCTACCAAGAGCGAAAGCCATACCAATCGGAAAACAAAAAATTAAACAGAAAAACGAAATAATAAATGTTAGCGATAAACCTCCCCATGCACCCGTTTCAACCCAATTTAGACCATCCAATTTGCCTAATTCGATATATTCCTCAAAAAAAAGAAAATACTTTAAAATAATATAAAGTGCTAAAGGAACTATTAAAAAATAATAAAACTTAAATCTTCCTGGAATAAAAAAACCAATAATAATTGATAATATTGCAGCTATTATTCCATATGAAAAATCAAAAAAGACAGGACCACCTGAAATAAAGAAAAAGATAAATAGGAAAGCAATCAAAGGATAAATCACTACATAATAAAGTGTTAAATATTTCTTAAGTTTATCGGTAGCAAAATAACCAACGGAACCGAGTAATACTAAAGAAATAAATGATAAATTTATTCTCCACTGTTCTGCATTTGGATACATTCCATACATAAATCTTCTCATCCAGACTTTTATATAAGTCCAACAAGCACCAGTTCCTGTGCAAACATCTTTTGAGTCACCTGCGAAACTAGCATCTACGACAAACCAACTAAGTATCGGGGGAATAGATTTTATAATTACAAATATTATTAATAACGAGAGTACAGCGTTAAAATTATTGGTGTTTATATGTTTATTTAATAAATCTAATCTTTTAATACCGCTATATTCAATTCTAATAAAATATAGACCTATAAAACCTAATATTAAAGGTAATACGAAGCTTAAAAAATTAGGTAAAAAACCTGTTAAATTTAAATTAAAAAAAGAATTAAAAAAAACGTCCAAGAAGCTTATCAAAAATAAAAAAGAACCTAAGTACAAAAAAGTATTTAAATTTGCTCTATCAGGTTTTAAGAAATTTATTTTAGACATTATTTTTCCTGTATTGCTATTCTTTTATTGTACCAATTCATTAAAATTGAAATCGAGATGCTAAGAGTTAAGTAAGTAAACATTGTTATAGAGACTATCTCAATTGCTTTACCTGTTTGCATTAATGCAGTTCCTGCAAAAACTAAGACCAGATCTGGATAAGCTATTGCCGCTGCAAGAGAAGAATTTTTTGTTAAATTAAGGTATTGATTGGTTGTTGGTGGAATGATTATTCTTAAAGCTTGTGGCATAATCACTAATTTTAGCACTTGATTGGGTGTTAAACCTATTGATGCTGCCGCCTCTTTTTGACCTTTTCCAACTCCTTGAATTCCAGCTCTGACACATTCTGCAATAAATGTCGCTGTATATAAAGACAAGGATAATGTTAAAGCAATAAGTTCTGGAGGTAAACTTACTCCTCCTTCATATATAAAAGATGTTGTTGCTAATTGTTTTAGAACAGGAACTTCAAATGAAAGTTTTACTCCACCTATCAAAAAACTTAGTAGAGGAAGAATAAAGATCAATCCTAATGAAATAAAAAAAACTGGGATTTGTTTACCTTGATTTTCTTGAACTTTTTTTGCATGAATTCGTATTACAATAATAGCTATTACTGCTGCAACAAGCGAATAAAAGAAAATACTAAAATTTTGCCAGATAAAAGCGGGAACATATAATCCTTTTATAGTTAGGAAAAAAACTCCGAATATTGCTTCTGCATCTTGTGGAAGTGGTAAAGCTCTGAGAGCGGCAAAATACCAAAAAAAGATTTGAAGCAACAAAGGAATATTTCTAAAAAATTCTACATAAAATGCTGCAAATTTATTTATTAAATAGTTGGGTGATAATCTCGCAACACCAACTATTACTCCAAGAATTGTAGCTATAATTATCCCTATAACTGAAACAAGTATTGTGTTTAATAACCCAACTAAATAAGCTCTGAAATAAGAGTGAGATCCGTCGTATTCAATTAAAGAAAATTGAACATCAAAAGAGGACTCTTGCGATAAAAAACCATAACCAAAATCAATACCTCTATTTTCCATATTGATTTGAGCGTTGTAAGTAAAAAAACCAAAAATCAAGACCACAGCTATAACTGTGATTAATTGAGGGACAATGTCTTTAAGTTTCAGACTCACAAATGTGATAATATATGAATTTATAAAAAAAGGGCTAGAAAAATCTAGCCCTTTTTAAGTATTTTAAACTAAAATTATCTTGCAGGTGGAACGTAAAGTATTCCGCCCTTTGTCCATAATTGGTTTGGACCTCTGTCTGGTAAAATTCCAGTGTCAGCAATATTTCTCTTATAGCTTTCACCATAATTACCAACTTGCTTGATAATTCTTAAGCTCCAGTCATTGTCTAGACCAAAAGCAGCACCTAATTCACCTTCAGCTCCAACTAATCTTTTGATTGCTGGATTGTCAGAAGTTTTCATCATGTCTGCATTTGCTGAAGTAATTCCATACTCTTCAGCTTCGATCATTGTGTTCAAAGACCATCTTACGATATCTTCCCAAACTGAATCACCTTGTCTTACAACTGGTCCTAAAGGTTCTTTAGAAATAGTTTCTGGTAAAACAATATGTTCATCAGGGTTCTTCATTTTTGTTCTTTGAGCAGCTAAACCAGATTTATCAGTAGTGTAAGTATCACATCTACCTGCATCGTAAGCAGCTACGACTTCATCAGCTTTTTCAAATGCTACTGGCTCATACTTGATTCCTTTTGAATTAAAGAAATCTCTCATATTTAACTCAGTTGTTGTACCAATATTTGTACAAGCTGAGATACCATCCTTGAATTGGCCTGTTGAAGTAATACCTGAACTTTTTCTTACCATGAAACCTTGACCATCGTAAAAGTTTACACCTACGAAAGTAAGTCCGATATCAGCATCTCTAGAAAGAGTCCAAGTTGTGTTTCTTGATAAGATATCAATCTCACCAGATGTAAGAGCTGTGAATCTTTCTTTAGCACTTAGTGGTGTAAACTTAACTTTGTTTGCATCACCTAATACTGCAGCAGCTACTGCTCTACATACGTCAACGTCAACACCAGTCCAATTTCCTGCAGCATCAGCGTTAGAAAATCCTGGAAGACCTTGAGATACTCCACATCTTACAAAACCCTTTTTTTGAGTGTTTTTAAGTGTTTTAGATTTTTTAGCAGCCATAGACTCTGTTGTAAAAGTAAACAACACAGCTACCATAGCAACTAAAGAAGTTAATTGTTTTAAGTATTTAAACATTATTCTTCCTTCTGTTATTATTTATTTGTTAACAAATAATTCAAAACAACGTTTTGAATATCTTTAATTTAAACATGTAAAAAAACGCTCTTCAAGAAAAAGTTTTAGGGAAAAGTTATTTTAAAAAAATTAAGTCAAGCAAATTATTAGGAAAAAATATTAAAAAATGTGAATATTGGCGCGCCCTGAAGGATTCGAACCTACGACCCTCGGTTTAGAAAACCGATGCTCTATCCAGCTGAGCTAAGGGCGCAAAAATATAACCGATACATATCAATTATATATTAATTTTTAAATAAAAATTTTTTTAAAATTAGTAAAATTGTTAATAATTCAATTCTACCGATAATCATAAATAAGATAAAACAGTATTTTGTTAAAAAATGTAAATTATTAAAATTGAAATCTGTTAATCCATATATAGATGAATTTACAGTATTCAT
>CACPOR010000010.1:0-29760 GCA_902635745.1 uncultured Pelagibacteraceae bacterium | reverse complement strand
TTTTCTTTTAAAAGTTTTGAAATTTTCTCTTGTAATAACCCCTGGACAGTTTTTCCTTTTTTTTGAATTTGCCACCCCCTAAAATTGGTGCCCACATATTCAATTAATATTTGATACCTAAACATTTGATAACTTTGAGCCCTTTTTAATTTGAGAGCCCAACATGAATTCGCTTATTTTTTGTGGTCTTTTTCCTTGTCTTTGAATTTCGAGAATCTTAATAGATTGGTTTTTATTACATGCTACTTCCAACTGATTTGAAATTATTTCTCCAACTTGACCCATGCCATTACCAATTTCGGCTTTCAAAATTTTATATCTTTCACCATTAAATCTAAAAGAAGCCCCTGGGGAAGGAAATAATCCATTAATTTTTCCTATAATTTTAGAAGCGTCCTCATCCCAATTAATCTGAGATTCCTCCTTATTAATTTTTTTTGCATAAGTTGCTTTTGAATGATCTTGATCAATAAACTTCGCTTTATCTTCAAGTATATCATCCACATTATCTAAAATTTTTTCTGCAGCTAAAGCGGATAGTTTTTCTGAAATTTCTTGAGCATTTTGGTTTTGATCTATTTTAATTTTATAAATATTACTAACTGGTCCACTATCCAATTCTTTTTTTATCTTCATAATACTTATACCTGTTTCAGGATCTAAATTCATAATTGATCTCTGAATTGGTGCTGCTCCTCGCCAACTAGGAAGAATTGAGGCGTGAACATTTACAAAACCTTTTTTAGTTAAGTTTAAAAAATTTTCCGGAATAATTTGTCCATACGCGCACACAATTGCAAGATCAGCATTCAATTTTTTTAAAAATTCGTACTCCTCTTGATTATCGTTAAGTGTCTTTGGTGTTCTATAATTAATATTTAACGTTTCAGAAATAACCTGAATTGGACTTTTATTAATTTTTTGTCCTCTATGAGATTTTTGTGGTGGTTGAGTAAAAACCACAGAAATATTATAACCATTTTGATATAGAGATTTTAAAATAGGAACACAAAATATTGGTGTACCCATAAAGATAATCTTATTTGCCATCTTTAAACTACTATTCTGTCTGGATTTTTTTTAATTTTTGAAATTTTTTTAATAATAAAATCTTTTTTTAGTTTGGATAAATGATCAATAATTAACTTCCCATCTAAATGATTAATTTCATGCTGAACACATGTTGATAAAAGTCCATCACATTTTAAATTTTTTTTTGAACCTTTTTCATCAATATATTCAACTTCACATATTTTCGGTCTTTCAATTTCAATAAATGTTTCAGGTATTGAAAGACATCCCTCTTCGTAAACTGACATTTCATCACTGAAATTTTTAATCATTGGATTGATTAGAGCCATTGGTTGCTTTTTTTCATTCTTACTTGAAACGTCAACAACTAAAACTCTTTTAAGTATTCCCACTTGAACCGCTGCAAGACCAATTCCGTTAGAGTTGTACATTGTTTCCAATAAATCATTTATTAATTTTTTTTCATTAATTCCAACTTTTTCAATTGGATCGGAAACTTTTTTTAAAATTTCATCTGGTACGGTAATAATTTCTTTAATGGTCATGAGATAAATAAATAAACTAATTTTTATACTTTTAAAGGAAGAACTTTGAGTAAAATTTTATTTCTTATAGAATCTATGTTTAATTGGTTTAATGCACTTATAATAAAATAAATTGTGTCTTCATCTATCCTCTCAAGTTTATCCTGACCAATAACCTCTACAATTCTTAATAACGCTGAACCAGACTCATTATTATTAACCATTATTTGAATGTCTGTTGGCATTTCATCTTCATTTATCGAGTATAAATCATCATATTTTTCGGAAATCTTTATACCATCTGCTTTTAGAGACTCTAAAAATACTACATCTTTTTTGGAAAATGAGTATTTTTTATTTTTTTTAATTTTTTTTAAAAAATTATTGACATCTTTTTCAATCTTCGATTTTGCATAATCTCCATTAAAATAGTTGATCAATTTTGATTGATGCAGAACATCATTATTATATCTTATTTCCCTTGATGAATCTTTATCCAACTTTATATTCGTATAATAAAAACTGGTTAAATTATCAGGTACTTCTGTAGGATTCATCTCCTCTAAAAATTTTTTTAACTCACTATCAAAAGCATAATTTAAATTATCTTTTTTGAATAATTCCTTTAAAATTTTTAACAATTTCAATTTTTCAATCATTTCAGATTCAAGTAAAATTTTCTGATAAAGTAAAGCTCTTGCCTCAATATTAGATAGAGATTTGTAAGACTCCTTTGCATTTAAAAGTTGATTAATGTTAAATTGAAATCTCATATAAATTTTAAATAGCTCATTTTCAGAATAATTCTTATTATGAACGGCTTTCTCAATATTAGAGATTTTATCTATTTCTGTAATATCAACTTCTTTTAAGGATGATAACAAATTTGCTGATGATAGATATTTCCAAATAATTTTGGATGTTTTTTCGTTTGGCTGAAACTCAAAATTAGGATTTGTCTTATGAGCAAGATGAAAATCAAATATTGATTTTTCCGAAATTAAGTCATCAATTTTTGAAGAATAACCAAGTAGATAATCAATTTTTTTTTCAAAATATCTATCTTTGAAACCTAACTCTTTTTTTAAGTCTAAAATTAATAAAGCTTCCTCGGTCTTGCCTGCATTTATCAAGCAGTATATGTTGAATTTTGAGAGATATTCATCTGTAATAGGCTCTGAATTTTTTGAAAATATATCACAAGCTTTTTTCAATTTTGACTCAGATATATGATAATCGATAAAGTGTCTAGATAGTTTAGGTTCATCATTAAGAATTCTGTTTCTACTCAAATACTCTTTAATCAAATCAAAATTTGAATTCTTTATTAGCCAGTCTGATTTTAATTTTAAAAATTCCTTCTCAGTAATATTTTTTTTAGGATGGTAAGCATTAGTCAAAATTGATATGTTCATCAATTCTGAGGCATCCTCAGAAAGATTTAGTTTTGCTATTCTGTTAAATAGATCCTTCAATTGATCACCATCTGAATTAATCCACATATCAATATTTAAGTCATAATCTTGTGGATCGTATAATCCAGTAATCTTTATATTTTTTGAATTTAAAGATATATCTTGAACAATGTCCAAATCTTCATCATTTGACTTTTTGTTGTAAATACTAATCTCACTTGATAAATTATTATTCTCATCAATTGGCGAATTAGATTCTAAACTTTGATCATTTTTTTTCTGATTCTCCTTCCAAATGTCCACTGGTTTATCAGAAGAATATACTTTGAAAGATGTGAATAATATGAAAGTAATAAGTAAAAGTTTTTTACTTAACAATTTTGAATTTTTCATTCGGGATTATTTTTTGTATGTCTTTTTCTGGAGCTGGAAATTCAATTGTATTTAAAAAGAAAACAATACCAAGAATAAATAGTAAAATTAAAGTTAATTTTATTACTACCCTAATTAAACTTTGTCGCGAACTTGTTTTTTTATAAATTTGCATATAACTTTAAGTATTTTCAAATTAAGACATATTTGTGTTTTTTCAATAAAGAAACTTATGGAATCAAAAGAAAATATTGTTTTTTTAGGCATGATGGGATCTGGTAAAACCAGTATTGGATTACTGGTTTCTAAAAAACTGAATTTACAGTTTTATGATATAGATCAAATAATAGAAAAAGAATTAGAAATGAGTATTTCTGATATTTTTGAAAAAAAAAGAGAAGAATTTTTTAGAGATTTTGAGGAAAAAACCACTCTTAAAATTTTAAAAAAAAAAAGGATTGTTATATCTTTGGGGGGCGGTGCATTTATCAATAAAAAGATTAGAGAAGAAATTTTGAAAAATCACTTGTCCTTTTGGTTAAATTGGAATTCTGAAACTCTTATAAAAAGAATTAAAAAAAATACAAAAAGACCTATAGCTTTAAAGTCTTCTACTAATGAGTTAGTTAATTTAATAAAAAAAAGATCATTAGTTTATTCAAAATCAAAATATAAAATTAATTGTGAAAAATTATCAAAAAATGAGATAGTAAATGAAATTATAAATATTTATGAAAACAAAAAAATTAATAGTTAGAGCAAATCAAGAAAAATATCCAATATTTATTGGTACAGGATTAGTCTCAAATTTAAAAAAAATAATTAAAAATGAAAAAATTAAATTTAAAAAATGTTTGCTAGTTTTAGACAAAAACGTTCCAAAAAAAAGGGTCCATATAATAAGAAAAAAATTAAAAGGTAAAAGAGTATTTATACTTCACTTAAATGCAAATGAAAGGAATAAAAATCAAAAAACTACAAATAAAATTTTAGAAATTTTGTTAAACAAAAATTTTTCAAGAGAGGATATTTTGATAAGTATTGGTGGGGGTATAACTGGTGACATTGCTGGATACGCTGCAAGCCTTTTTAAAAGAGGATTAAAATTTATTAATATACCTACTACTCTTTTAGCTCAGGTAGACTCCTCTATAGGTGGTAAAACTGGAGTAAATACTAAACAAGGTAAAAATCTTATTGGGAGTTTTTACCAACCTAAGTTGGTAATAAGTGATACGGATTTTCTAAAAACTCTACCTAAAAGAGAAATTATATGCGGATATGGAGAAATTTTAAAACATTCTTTAATTTCCAATAAAAATTTTTTTCAATTCTTAAATAAAAATTTTGAAAAAATTTTAAAATTTAAATCCCCGTATATTGAAAAAACTATTTATGAGAGTTGTAAAATTAAAAAAAAAGTAGTCGAGAAAGATGAAAAAGAAAGAAATTTAAGGAAAATTTTAAATTTTGGTCATACTTTTGCTCATGCTTATGAAGCAAGCTTAAATTTTTCCAAAAAACTTAATCATGGGGAAGCCGTTATTTTAGGAATGACCACAGCACTAAACTTCAGTAAATCAAACAATTTTTTACCGCCAAATGAATTTAAAATTATTTTAGACCATATAAAAAAATCCAATTTACCAAATAATATTAAAAAATATTTTTTTTTAAAAGACGTGAACAAAATTATCTCATTTATGATCAATGACAAAAAAAATAGTACAAATAAAATAAATCTAATATTATTAAAAAAGATTGGAACTCCATTAATTAATAAAAAGTTTAGTAAAGAAAAATTAAAAATATTTTTAGATAAACAATTACGTAATTAAAATTTGAATTGAATGAATATTGTTTTTGAGTTCCTTATCTAAAATTTTATAAATTTTTTTATTACTTTGAATTCTGCCCATTTTTAATAGATCTTTCGAACTTATTGAAATTTTTAAATGAAACTTTTTTTCGTCATTACCTTTATGCCCCGTGTGTAGAAAAGATTTATCTTCTATATTTATATGTTGGACAATAATTTCTTTTTCAATTTTTTTTTTTACGATTGCAATTAAGTCATTTATATTCATTATGTATCTATTATATCATGAAAAATATTTGTGATTGGAATAATTGCACAGAGATTGGTGAATATAAAGCACCGGTTGAAAGAGACAATAGTAAAAAATACAGAATGTTGTGTTTAAAGCATGTTAAAGAATTTAATAAAAATTGGAATTATTTTTCTGGCATGAATGACGATCAAATAATAAATTTTTTAAAATCAGATATGACTTGGCATAAACCTACTCAGAGCTTTAGCTCCTCAGATAATTTTTTTAAGGTACTATGGAACAACACCTTAAAAGATGAATTTGATAACAAGAAAATTAAAAGTGATTTCAATTATATGCGTCAATTTAAATTTGACCACAAAGATATAAAAGCTTTTGAAATACTTGGATTGTCAGCTGGTATGAAGTGGATGAAAATACAGAAAAAATTCAAAACACTTGTCAAAAAATTTCACCCTGATATGAATTCAGGAAATAAAAAATATGAAGAAAAACTTAAACTTATAACCCTTGCCTACACTCAATTAAAAAACACTTATAGAGAAAAAATTGACACCTAACATTAATACTCAACCAGATATAAAAGTTTCAATAAAACAAACTTTTGGTATAGACTCTGAAATGGAAGTTGTGGCTTTTTCAGAAAAAAACGAGTACGTGCCTGAAATAGATAAAAACTACAAATTCGACAGAGATACAACATTAGCAATAATTTCTGGATTTGCTTTCAACAAGAGAGTCTTAGTCCAGGGTTATCATGGTACTGGCAAGTCTACTCATATTGAACAAATTGCTGCAAGGTTGAATTGGCCTTGTATAAGAGTAAACCTTGATAGTCATATAAGTAGAATTGATTTGATTGGAAAAGACGCAATTATTTTAAAAGACGGTAAACAAGTTACAGAATTTAAAGAGGGAATCCTTCCTTGGTCTATACAAAATCCTGTGGCTTTAGTTTTTGATGAGTATGATGCTGGTAGACCAGATGTAATGTTTGTCATTCAGAGAGTGCTTGAGTCAGAAGGGAATTTTACACTTCTTGATAAAAATAAAGTTTTAAAACAAAATAAATATTTTAGATTGTTTGCAACTTCTAATACTGTGGGACTTGGTGATACAAGTGGACTTTATCATGGTACACAACAAATAAATCAAGGTCAAATGGATAGATGGAATATTGTAACAACTCTTAACTACTTAAGTTTAGATAAAGAAATGGATATTATATTAGCTAAAAATAAATCTTTAAATAATTCTAAAGGAAAAGAGAAAGTTTCAAATATGATAAAAGTTGCATCCTTAACTCGAAAAGGATTTATTGCTGGGGATATAAGCACTGTAATGAGTCCAAGAACAGTACTGCATTGGGCTGAAAATGCAGAAATATTTAAAGATGTAGGATACGCATTTAGAGTCACTTTTCTAAATAAATGCGATGAAATTGAAAAAAATACAATTGCTGAATACTATCAAAGATGTTTCGGAGAAGAGCTACCAGAGTCACTAGCAAATATTCAAATTTAAATGAAAAATAGTAAGGCTGAAAACTTAAGAGAAAAACTTAAGCATGCTTTAACTTCAACAGCAAGAGTGATTTCTGATGATATTGGCCTTAAAAACATTGATGAAAAAAATAAAAAAGATTTGAATTTTGTAAATATTGAAAATCTTAACTCTAAAGGAGATTTCATTAAAGCTAGAGCAGAGTCTGACTCTTCCGCTTTAAAAAAAAGGTTCTCAAATGATGTGGTTTACAAAAAGAATTTACCTTTAAATTCCTCATATAAGTCTCTTTATTCTATTGCAGAAAAAATAAGGTATGAATGCCTGGGCTCAAAAATGTTGAAAGGGATAGAAAAAAATCTTAAAAAAAATTATGACCAAATAATCCAGTTAAAAAGAAAAGACCAATTAAATTCGAAAGAAGATGTCCCAGTAGTAGAGGCTTTTGAATTGTATATGTTAAAGAAATTTCTGAACATCAAATTAAATACCCTCACCAATAATATGTTAAATTTTTGGGAGAAAGACTTCGATAAAGTGATGAACAGACACATTGAATTTTTAAAAGAAAATTTAGAATATCAAAATGAATATTCTTCAAAGTTTTCAGAAATATTACAAGAAATGGATATTTTTAAAAATGAGGACAATGAGGAGACCAGAGAAGAAAACCAAGATGATGGTCAAAATAATCCATCCAATGATGATCAAGACAGTAATTCTAATGACTCTAGAGATGAAAATAAAAATGAACAAACCAAAGCTAGTTTAGACTCTGAATATGAAATAGACGAATACAAACTTGATGAGCAACTAATTGATAGTGAGTCTGATCAACAAAATAACGAACAAATTATTCAAAAAAAAACAATTAATGATTTAAATACAGAATATAAAATTTTTACGACCCAGTTTGATGAAATTACAAAGGCAGAAAATTTAGAAAATTCCGATGAAGCTTCAAAATTAAGAAAAACTTTAGATCAGCAGTTAATAAGTTTCCAGGACGTTATCACTAAACTTGCGAACAAACTTCAGCGACAGCTGTTGGCAAAACAAAATAGAGCCTGGGAGTTTGATTTAGAGGAAGGGTTATTAGATAGTTCAAAATTGCCAAGAATAATAATGGACCCTTATAATTCATTATCTTTTAAAAAAGAAAAAGATTTAGATTTTAAAGACACTGTTGTTACTCTTTTAATAGATAACTCAGGGTCTATGAGAGGACGTCCGATTACAATCGCTGCGATTTGCGCTGATATTTTATCAAGAACCTTAGAAAGATGTTCTGTTAAAGTTGAAATATTAGGTTTCACAACTAAAAATTGGAAAGGTGGAAAAAGTAGAGAGTTTTGGAATAAAGCGGGTAAACCGAAGACACCTGGTAGATTAAATGATTTAAGACACATAATTTATAAAGGGGCTGACACGCATTGGCGACAATGTAAAAATAATCTTGGTTTAATGTTAAAAGAAGGATTATTAAAAGAAAATATAGATGGAGAAGCGATTTCTTGGGCATTTAATCGGTTAAAAAAAAGAAAAGAAGAAAGAAAAATATTAATGGTAATTTCCGATGGTGCGCCAGTTGATGACTCGACTCTGTCAGTCAATTCAGGAGATTTTCTTGAAAAACATTTAAAAAAAATTGTGAAATTTATCGAAGAAAAAACTGAAGCTGAAATTTTAGCGATTGGAATAGGTCATGATGTATCAAGATACTATAATCGAGCTATAAAGATTACAGATGTCAATGAATTGGGAGATGTCATGATTTCTCAATTGAGTGAACTTTTTAAAAGTAAAAAAAATTTACATTAAAGATTGAACAAATCTTTATTTCTCCACTTTATTGTCACTTCAGCTCCACTTCTTGTTTGAGAATTCCAACAATTAACAGTAGCAAAATTTTTTTCTAATAAAGTCTTTCCTATAAATAATCCTAAACCTAATCCGCTATTTTTATTAGATGATTTTAAATAAGGCTCTCCTATTTTTGAGAGAATGTCATTTGGGTATCCCTTGCCATCATCCTCAATGGTCACAATAGTATTTTCGGTGTTTGATTTTAAGTTTATATAAATCTTACTTTTGCAAAATTTATTTGCGTTACCTATGAAATTTCTAAGACCATAAACTATTTCAATTGATTTGGTTATTTTTTTTGAGTACGCGTCTTGCTCGAAATTAAAATTAAACTGATTTTTACTAGTTTCTTTAAAAGAAGATATTATCTCTTTAAGATAATCTCTCATAGTCGAATCCTCATCAATAAAATTATCTTCTACATCAGGATTTAATGATAGCTTTTTTAAAATTTGATTACATCTCTCGACCTGACTTGAGAGTAATTCAATATCCTGGATTACATCTTTTTGATCTTTTAATTGTTTTGTTAATTCTTGTGAAATTATTTTAATTGTCGATAAAGGCGTTCCAAGAGAATGGGCTGCTGCTGCTGCTTGACCTCCTAAAGATAACATTTCATGTTCTTTTGCCATAATTTCTTCCATTTTATTTAAGGCTTCTTTTCTTAATCTTGATTCTCTTCCAAAGATTATTGCAAAATAATTTAGAAATATTAATGCTATAATCAAAGAAATAGGTATTGAATAATAAATATAGTCACTCATGTGAAAGTGGCTAGCTAATGGATATGGTAACTCACTTGCATAAAATGTAAGAAAAATGATCATAACACAGGTTATCAAAACTATGAGTAAGTTAGTTTTTAATCCAAGATTAGTTGAAGCAAAAATACTTGGTATAATTATAAAGATTATAAAAGGATTTTTTGCACCTCCGGTTAAATAAATTAAAACAGTTAATTGGATAATATCAAAAAGTAAAAATAGTAAAGCTAGTCTATCTGATAGTTGAGTTTTTTTATAAATAAAGATTAAATATAAATTACTTAATACCCCAAAAAAAATTGCTAAATTAGCAAGAAAAAAATCAAATTTAAAACCAAAATAAAAATGAACTAAGTAAACAGGGATTAATTGACCAATGATTCCGATCCATCTTAGATTTATATATGTAGATTTTTTAAGAGAATAATACTTTGAGTCCTCAAAGAACTTCATTTCTATATATCTAGATTTCGAACATTAATTGCGTTTGACACAATAAAATCTTTTCTCAAAGCAACATCACTTCCCATTAATGTATGAATCAAGTCTTGATCTTTTTTTAAATTTTTAGAATATTGGACTTGCAACAAGTTTCTTGTCTGTGGATTCAAAGTAGTATTCCAAAGTTCCTCGGGATTCATTTCACCTAATCCTTTAAATCTTTGAATGTTCATTTTTGATTTTTCAAATTCTAATTTTTTAAGATAATCTTTTGAATTTTTTTTTAAATCTTTACTGTTTTTGACAATATAACTCTCCAATTCTTTTTCATCTTTAATGTAGATACCTTTTAAACCTTTGTTTATTTTGAATAATGGCGGTTGAGCTAAATAAATATTTCCATTTTCAATTAGTTTATTAAATGGGCTATTATTAAAAAAAGTGAGAAGTAAGGCTCTGATATGTGATCCATCTACATCAGCATCTGTCATAATTATAATTTTACCATACCTTAAATCTTTTAAATCTATTTCCTGTGCTTTAGGATCAAGGCCAAGTGCATTTATTAAAGTTACAATTTCATTTGATGAAATCATTTTAGATAAAGCCTTAGTTCTTTTATCGGATCCATTTCCATTTTTTCCAATTTTAAGATCTTCAACATATGTATTCAAAATTTTACCCCTCAAAGGTAAGACTGCCTGATTTGATCTATCTCTCCCCTGTTTGGCGGAGCCACCAGCAGAGTCCCCCTCAACGATAAATAATTCAGTTCCCTCTTGTTTTCCAATTTGGCAATCAGCTAATTTTCCAGGTAACCCACTTAATTCAAGTGCACCTTTTCTTCTAACATTTTCTCTTGCTTTTCTTGCAACATCTCGAGCTAATGCCGCTTGGATAATCTTTGCCAAGACAACCTTTGCAATAGACGGATTTTGATCAAACCAAATAGATAATTTTTCATTAATGATTGTTTCTACAATCATTCTAACTTCAGAAGAAACAAGTTTATCTTTGGTTTGTGAGGAAAATTTAGGATCCGGAATTTTAATAGATAACACACAAGTTAAGCCCTCTTTAATGTCATCACCAGATATTGTTAATTTATTTTTCTTAAGAAGATTATGCTCATTAGCATATTTGTTTATTACTCTTGTTAAAGCACTTCTAAAACCTAATAAATGAGTACCACCATCCTTTTGAAAAATATTGTTTGTATAAGGAAAAACTTCTTCTGTATAAGAAGAGTTCCATTTTAATGAACATTCAATTTCGACGTCACTTTTTTTGCCCTCAATAAAAATGGGTTTTCTAAATAAATCATTTCCATTTTTATTTTTTAATTTTTCTCTCTTCTGGTCTAAAAACTCTACGAATTCTAGAATGCCTCCATCAAACTTGAACTCAGAAAGTTTTTCTTTATTTGAAGTTCCATCAATAAATGTTATCTTAATTCCTTTATTAAGAAACGCTAATTCCCTCATACGTTTGGTTAGGATTTTTTCACTAAAACTGACAGACGAGAAAATTTCTTTGGAAGGTTTAAAAGTTATAATTGTTCCAGTTTCTTTTGATTTGCCATTAATTTTTAATGGGGCTTTAGATTCACCATTTTCAAATTCAATAAAGTGTTTTTTGCCGTCTCTATAAATTTCAAGCTTAAGATTTTCTGAAAGTGCATTAACAACTGAAACACCTACCCCATGTAATCCACCAGAAACTTTATATGAATCATGATCAAATTTGCCACCTGCATGCAATTGTGTCATAATAACCTCTGCAGCAGATTTTTTTTCTCCTTTATGAATATCAACGGGTATACCCCTACCATCATCCTTAACTGTAACTGTTCCATTAGAGTTAATTTTAACATAAATATTTTTACAAAAACCTGCTAATGCTTCATCAATTGAATTATCAACAACTTCATAAACCATATGGTGTAAGCCAGTGCCATCATCGGTATCACCAATATACATCCCAGGCCTTTTTCTAACCGCCTCTAAACCTTTGAGAACTTTAATAGAGTCTGCTTGATAATTATTTTTATTTGTCATTTTTTATATTTCGGAAAATAATATTATAACATTTTTTTAATAAATTTGTTCACTTATAATATTTTGCTTGAATTAAAATGACTGAATTAAGCCTGAAAATATTGATCTTTTTAATGGCGGAGAGAATGGGATTCGAACCCATGATAGAGTTTCCTCTATACACGCTTTCCAAGCGTGCGCCTTCAACCACTCGGCCACCTCTCCATATAATAATAAATTTATAATCTAATAGTTATTAAAAACAAAATTGATTATATTAAGTATATATGTATTTAATTTCACATCGAGGAAATATTAATAGTATTGAAAAGGACAGGGAAAATAGTCCTGATTATATTAATGAAGCATTGAAAAATGGATTTGATGTTGAAGTAGATGTAAGATTTGAGAATGGCAAATTTTTTCTAGGTCACGATTTTAATCAATTTGAAATTGATAAAAAATTTCTCTTAAATAGTAAAATATGGTGTCACGCAAAAACAAATGAAGCTTTGATGGCTTTAGATCAAATTAAAGCACATTATTTTTGGCATCAAGAGGATGATTATACTATTACTAGTAAAGGGTATATTTGGACATATCCTGGAAAAAAAATATTACCTAAAAGTATTTGTGTTTTACCAGAAAGAGTTAATTATAAAAAAATAGATTGTTTGGGAATTTGCTCAGATTTTATAGAAAAATACAAATAAATAATGATAAAAGTTATAATATTTGATCTGGATGGAGTGTTGGTTGATACAAAATTAATACATTTTGAAGCACTAAATTCAGCATTAAAAAAATATAATTTTGAGGAAATTTCTATTGATGATCATGTAAAAATTTTTGATGGTTTGCCTACAATTGAAAAATTAAAACTTCTTAAAAAAAATAAAAAAATTCCTAAAAAATTTTTTTCAAAAATACAGAAATTTAAACAGAAAATAACTTCAGAAATACTTAAAAGAAAAATTAAAAAAAATAATAAGATAATAAAAATTATGGAGAATTTACACAATAAATATAAAATTGTCGTGGCTACAAATGCTGTAAATTCTACTTTAAATATTTGTTTGAATAAACTTGGAATTGAAAAGTACGTAGACTTTAAATTATCAAACGAGGACATTAATGAACCAAAACCGAATCCAGAAATATATCTAAGAATTTTTATTAGGTTTGGGATATATCCATCGGAAGCACTAATAATAGAAGACTCTCATTATGGAAGAGAAGCTGCAATTTCCTCTGGAGCTAAACTTCTACCCATTAAAAGAATTGAAGATTTAGACTTAAAGAAAATTAAACTTAACTTGAATTCAAAAAAAATGGTTAATAAAAAAAATGTATCATGGGAAGATAATAAGATGAATGTCTTAATTCCTATGGCAGGAGCAGGCAAAAGATTTTTTGATGCTGGCTATATATTCCCAAAACCTTTAATTGAGATTGACAATAAACCAATGATACAATGGGTAATCGAAAGTTTAAATTTAAAAGCTAATTACATTTTTATTATTCAGAAAGAACATCAGGAAAAATACAACATTAAAAGTGTTTTAAAAATTTTACAACCAAATTGCAAAATTATTGAATTAGATCATTTAACAGAGGGAGCAGCTTGCACAACATTATTAGCTAAGGAGTTTATCAATAATGATGATCCACTAATAATTGCAAACTCTGATCAATATATTAATTGGAATAGTTCAAAAGCATTTTACGATTTTAACTCAAAAAATTTGGATGGTGCAATTTTAACTTTTGAGGCAATCCATCCAAAATGGTCTTATGCAAAGTGTGATAAAGAAGGATTTGTAACAGAAGTTGCAGAAAAAAAAGTTATTTCAAAGAATGCAACTGTTGGGGTTTATTATTGGAAACATGGTTCTGATTACGTCAAATCTGCTGAAGAAATGATTAAAAAAAATATTAGAGTGAATAATGAATTTTATGTCTGTCCAGTTTATAATGAATTTTTAATGAAAAATAAAAAAATAAAAATTCATAAAGTAGATAAAATGTGGGGGTTAGGAACACCTGAGGATTTAAATAACTTTATACAAAAAATGAAGTTTGATTAAGATAATTTTTAAACCTCAATTATAAAAATTCAATTTTTTTGATAAAAACATAAAGAGGTATTCTTTATCTTAAAAATTTGTTTATCTTTAGAAATAGAATTAAGATATCTAACGACATCTTTAGATGAATTTTTACCTGGATTGTAATCATGCCAAAGTACAACACCCTTTGATCTTATCATTTTGAAAGCTTTTTCACTATCATTTTTGATTACTGAAAAAGTATGTCCACCATCAATAAATATTAGATCCATTTTATCTAAAAAATTACTCTCATCAAATGTTAGAGAGTTCATAAAAAATACTTTAATTTTTTTCTCTTCGGGTTCACCTGAAAATAGGAATTTATCATAAATAGTCTCATTAATTATATTTTTTTGCGCAATTTTACTATCACCTTTTTTTTTATAAATATTTTCAGTATCAGAGGGATTCAAAGTTACAGTATAAATTTTAGAATCTTTGTCAGAATTTAATGCCATTAAATAAGTAGTTTTTCCACTACAAGTTCCAAATTCTAAAATATTTTTACTGATTGTACTCAATACAGAAATTATCCATGACTCATAGTTTGAGGTCATACCAATTATTTGATTTTCAGAAGTTATACAAAAGTTTTTAACAATTGAGTTTTTATTAGGCCCATTTAAATCATTACTAATTTTTTTTAAATTAAAAATTGTATGTAAATCTGTAATGTCTTTTTCTAGGATTTTTGTTTTATAGAAGTATTTTTTTATTTTTTTTTTATTATATGCAATTAATACTAAAATATTCAATGCTATTAAAATAAAAACTAAATAGGTCACAAATTTATTTTTCCTTGTTAATTTTAAGAACACCAATAAATGCTTCTTGTGGAATCTCAACTCTACCAAACTGTTTTGATCTTGCCTTACCTTTTTTTTGTTTTTCCAAAAGCTTTCTTTTTCTATCCGTAGCTCCACCACCATGGATTTTGGTGAGTACATCTTTTTTAAAACCTTTTATAGTTTCTCTAGCTATAATTTTTCCTCCTATCGCGGCTTGAACAGGTATCATAAAATTATGTCTAGGAATTAGATCCTTTAATTTTTCACATACTTCCCTACCTGTTTTTTGAGCAAAATCTTTGTGAATCATCATTGCTAAAGCATCGACTGGTTCGCTGTTGACCAAAATGCCAAGTTTCACTAGATCACCCTCTCTGTGCTCAAGTATTTCATAATCAAAACTTGCATATCCACTTGTCATAGATTTAATTCGATCATTAAAATCAAAAACTACTTCATTTAATGGTAGTTCATAAGAAATTACGGCTCTGTTACCCGAGTAGCTAAGATTTGTTTGAATTCCTCTTTTATCCTGACACAATTTTATTATAGAACCTAAATAATTATCTGGTGTGATTATCGTAGCTTTAATCCACGGTTCCTCTATCGAATTAATAAATGTTGGATCAGGTAAACTTGAGGGATTTTGTAAATCTTTAGTTTCTCCATTGTTAAGTTTTACTTTATAGACAACGCCTGGCGTGGTTGTTAATAAGTTAACATCGAATTCTCTCTCTAACCTTTCTGTTATTATTTCAAGATGCAACAATCCAAGAAAACCACATCTAAAACCTAAACCTAAGGCCGATGAAGATTCTGCCTCATAAGAAAAGCTAGCATCATTAAGTTGTAACTTTGCTAAACCATCTTTCAATTTTTGATACTCAGAGCTATCAACAGGAAATAAGCCACAAAAAACTACCGGTTTACTTGGTTTAAAACCTGGCAAAGCCTCAACTATTGGTTTTGAAGCATCACAAATTGTATCTCCAACTTTTGTGTCTGATAAAACTTTAATTCCGGTTGTTATAAATCCAATTTCTCCAGAATTAAGTTCACTCACATCTTTTGGTTTAGGCGTAAATAAACCTACTTTTTCAACAATGTAATCCTGATTGGTTGAAAGCATTTTTATTTTCATATTTTTGATTATTTTTCCATTAATTACTCTTACTAAAATTACAACCCCAAGGTAAGTGTCATACCAACTATCTACCAGCAAACACTTTAAATCTTGATTTAAATTACCCTTTGGTCCAGGTAGCTGATTGACTATTTGCTCCAATATCTCATCTATACCTTCACCTGTTTTGCCAGAACAAGGAATAGCATTTTCAGTTTCAATACCAATCACATCCTCTATTTGTTTTTTTGTTCTATCTAAATCTGATGCTGGTAAATCAATCTTATTTAAAACAGGTATAATTTCATGATTTATATCCATAGCTTGATAGACATTTGCTAATGTCTGTGCTTCTACACCCTGCGTACTATCAACAATAAGTATAGAGCCTTCACAAGCATATAAAGATCTACTAACCTCATAACTAAAGTCCACATGACCAGGTGTATCTATTATATTCAAAATATATTCTTTACCGTTTTTAGATTTGTAATTAAGTTTCACCGTTTGAGCTTTGATAGTTATTCCTCTTTCTCGCTCAATTTCCATTGAATCTAATACTTGAGCTTTCATCTCTCTTTCTGTCAATCCTCCACATTTGTGAATTATTCTGTCAGCTATTGTAGATTTGCCATGATCTATATGCGCAATTATTGCAAAATTTCTTATATGATCAATTGTGGTCATTTTTATTAAGAACGGATCTTTGCACCAGTTTTATTTTCTACTGTTTCAATAATTAATTTGTTGATCCTTTCTAAATCATTATCATTTAATGTTTTCTCTATAGATTGGATCGTAACACTTATTGCTATAGATTTTTGATTCTTTGGAATATTATCACCTTCATAAACATCAAAAACTCTAATATTGCTAATTAAATTCTGGTCTACACTTGCAATAGCATTAATTAGGTCTTGCGCATTAACATCTTTGTTTATGATAAATGCAAAATCTCTTTCAGACTTTTGATAATCTGAAACATTAAATTTATTTTTTTGATCATTTAAAGTTTTTACTGGTAATTTCAAATTGTCTAAAAAAATTTCAAAACCAACTAAAGACTCTGTTTTCATATCGATTTTTTTGGTTATATTGGGATGAATTTCTCCGAAATAAGCTGCTACTAAGGCTGCGTCTTTTTTTAAAAATAATCTACCAGATTTACCAGGATGATAATAATTTGGAGTTTTGTTGTCTATAAAAAATTCTTCTGATTTATACCCTGCCTCAATTAAAGTTTGGACTACATCTTTTTTTGACATCAAAGACATCGACATTTCTCTCTTTTTCAATCCAAGATAATCTTGATTTTTTCCCTGATGACAGACCACATACCACTGTATTTTGTTCACCTGGCTTAGAACCAGTAAAAGTTGGACCAATTTCATAAATTGATAAATCCTTAAAACCTCTATCAAGATTTTTATTCATATATATTATCAAGTTTGAGAATATTGAATTTCTCAAAACATCTAATTCTGTACTTATTGGATTTAAAATCTTAATTTCTTTCTTAGTGTCTCTGAAATGATTATTGTAATTTGAGTCTGTAAATGACCAAGTGATTGCTTCTAGATAACCTTTTGAAGCAATTGATCTCTGTAAAAAATGAAATAATTTTTGAGATTTACTTAAAGTAGACTTCTTTCTTTCCTTGATTGGATCTATAATCCTTATTTTATCGTAACCACTTATTCTGACTAATTCTTCAACAATATCTATTTCTTGCGTGATATCAGGTCTCCATGATGGAACAGTCAATTCAAAAAAATTTTTTTTCTTTTTAAATTTGAAACCAAGATTTTCTAAAATTTTTAAAATTTTTTTAGTAGAAATTTTAAAACCTGCTATTTTTTCGACTAAATTTATGTCAAATTTAACTATTTTTGTTTTATAAGTTTCGATTTTTTGAATATCAATTTTACTGATTTTACCACCACAAATTTCTTTGATTAATATTGCGGCTTTATTTAAGCCATCCTCAATTGATAAAGGATCAATGCCTCTTTCAAATCTAAACTTTGCATCAGTATCAAGATTCAATTTTTTTGCCGTGGTCCTTATTGATCCAGGTTTAAAATAAGCTGACTCTAATAATATATTCTTTGTATCTAATTCTGTTCCTGATCTTGTTCCACCAATAATTCCGCCCAGTCCTAAAACACCTTTGTGGTCACCGATTACACACATTCCATCTTCCAGCTTATAATCCTTATTATCTAAAGCAGTAAATTTCTCTCCTGATTTTGAATTTCGAACAATAATACCCTTTTCGATTTTATCAGCATCATAAGCATGTAACGGACGATTAAGATCGAACATTACATAATTTGTAATATCGACTATTGCAGAAATTGGTTTTTGGCCTATTGAAATCAATTTGTCCTTAAGCCATTGAGGACTTTCAGTATTCTTAACATCAGTAATAAGGCAACTACCAAATATGCTACATCCCTGATTTCTTTCTTTTTTTATTTTTACTTTTAAAGGTTGTTTATCATTTGATTTAATTTTTTTTTTTTTAAAATCAATCAATTTTCCGAAGCCTGAAGCGGCCAGATCTCTTGCAATCCCCCTTATGCCAAGACAATCTGGTCTATTAGGAGTTATAGATAAATCAATCAAGTTAGATTTTGATTTTGAAAAATAACTCTTTCCGATAATTTTTTTGTATCCTGATGATAGTTCAATTATACCATCACTCTCATCAGATAAATTTAATTCATACTCTGAGCAAAGCATTCCATAAGAGGTAACTCCTCTTATTTTAGCTACAACTAGTTTTGTTTTAGTTTTTGGGATAATTGATCCTGGAGGTGCATAAACTGTAATTAGTCCTTCAACTGCATTAGCAGCTCCACAAACAACTTTTTTTAATTCTTTTTCTCCAACATCAACATCGCAAACTTTTAGCCGATCTGCATTAGGGTGCTTTATTGTTTTAATAATTTTAGCTACTTTAAAAAGCTCTTTATCTGAGGAGAGATTTTGTACTCCTTCCACCTCTAATCCAACATTGGTAAGTTGTTCTAAAAGATTTTTTTCTTTTAAATTTGTCTCTAAGTGATCTTTAAGCCAATCAAATGTGATTTTCATCTACTCAAGCCTCTATAATTTGTTGGTACATCTAAAGGATCAAATCCAAAATGATTTAACCATCTATAGTCACAATCGAAAAAAGCTCTCAAATCGTTAATCCCATACTTTAACATAGCTAACCTATCAATACCCATTCCAAATGCATATCCTTGAAACTTTGTTGGATCCACTTTGACATTTTTTAAAACATTTGGATGTACCATCCCACAACCCAAAATCTCAAGCCATTTATCACCTTCACCAATTACTATTTTGCCATCCTTCATCTCGTATCCTATGTCAACTTCAGCAGACGGCTCTGTGAAAGGAAAATGACTTGGTCTAAATCTCATTTTAATTTCATCCAATTCAAAAAATTCTTTAATAAAATAATTTAGACATCCTTTTAAATGTCCCATATTAATATCTTTGTCTATATGAAGACCTTCAACCTGATGAAACATTGGTGCGTGTGTTTGATCACTATCTGACCTATATGTTCTACCAGGAGCTACTATTTTAAACGGTGGTTTGTCTTTTAACATTGTCCTAATTTGAACCGGAGAAGTATGAGTGCGTAACAATCTTTCTTTTTTTTCATCAAGATAAAATGTGTCATGCATATCTCTAGCTGGATGATTTTCCGGCGTATTGAGTGCAGTAAAATTATTATATTCACTCTCAACATCTGGACCTTCTTCAACGCTAAAACCAATTTCAGAAAAAATCGAAGATATTTCATCTATTGTTTGTGACACAGGATGAATTTTGCCTCTCACAAATGGTCTCTCAGGCAGAGTAATATCAATTTTTTCTTTTTGTAACTTTTCTCTAATTTCCTCGTTTTCAATTTCCTTTATTTTCAAATTAATTAAATCTTGTAATTCATCTTTAATAACATTCAGTTCTGAGGCAAATTTTTTTCTCTCAGTTTCTGCGATGGTCCCTATCTTTTTAAATTGTGATGAAACTAATCCATTCTTACCAAATAAATCAGATTTCATTTGATTTACCTCTGACAAGTTTAATTTACTTTTCAGTTTCAAAAGAAGTTCATCTTTTATTTTTTTAAGATCTGACATTTTTACAGATTATTTCTTCAGTGAAATAAAACAATAGTGAAGATTAATTTAGTGCAGATTGTGCTTTTTGGACAATAGTTTTGAAGGCTTCTGGACTATCATAAGCTATCTCAGCAAGTATTTTTCTATCAATTTTAATTCCACATTTATTTAGCCCATTAATAAATTTGGAATAAGTTAATCCTTCAGCTCTTACACCTGCATTAATTCTTTGAATCCACAAAGATTTAAAATCCCTTTTTTTATTTCTTCTATCTCTGTAAGCATATTGCATTGCTTTTTCCATGGCTTGTTTTGCTACTCTAATAGTATTTTTTCTTCGACCCCACTGACCTTTAACAGCTTTTAAAACTTTTTTATGTTTTGCTCTACTTGTAACACCTCTTTTTACTCTAGCCATTTTAACCTCTTAAACTATAAGGCATGTACGACTTAACAATTTTTCCATCTTGTTTTGACATTGTGGTAGTGCCTCTTAATTTTCTTATTTGTGAATTAGTTCTTTTAATCATTCCATGCCTTTTGCCAGCCTGAGCCCTGATAACTTTTCCTCTGGCCGATATCTTAAATCTTTTTTTTGCTGAGCTTTTGGTTTTTAATTTTGGCATAATTGAGCGAGGTTATACATACAAAGAAATAAATTTACAACCTATATTAAGGCTTATAAAGGCTGGATTACCATAATCATTTGCTTACCATCAAACTTTGGATGTAATTCTATTTTGCCAATATCTTTCATATCTTCTTTAATTTTAGCCATAAGCTCGTTCCCAAGGTGAGAGTGTTGAAGTTCTCTACCTTTAAATCTTATTGTAAATTTTACTTTATCACCTTTGGCAATAAATTTTTTTGCATTCTTTACTTTGAATTCATAATCATGGGTCTCTGTAACAGGTCGCATCTTTATTTCTTTCAATGAGACTATTTTTTGCTTTTTCTTTGCAAGGTTTGCTTTTTTTTGAGCATCATATTTAAATTTTCCCATATCCATAATTTTACAGACAGGTGGATTAGCATTGGGAGATATTTCTATAAGATCTAATCCCTCTCTCTTAGCGATTGTAATTGCCTCATTAGTATTCAAAATTCCTAAATTATTTCCATCATTTGCAATAACCTGAACTTCGGGTGAAGAAATTCTATTATTAGACCTTGGACCACGATCTTTAGTTCTTTTTTGAAAATAATTTTGTTTGATGTCTGCCACTAAATTTTAAGATACTTTGTTTAGTGCAGAAAAAGTTTTTAAAAATTTGTCTAATTTCATATTTTCTTGTTTATTAGAATCCAATTTTCTAATGGTTACACTCTTACTGTCAACTTCTTTTTTACCACAAATCAGTAGAATTGGTATTTTTGCTAAAGAATGTTCTCTAATTTTATAATTTAGATTGTTATTTTTTAAATCTACTGAAGAACTGATGCCTGAATTTTTAATTTTTTCACAAACTTTAATAGCATAGTTGTTGAATTCCTCAGATATAGGAATCACCATTGTTTGTGACGGAGATATCCAGAAAGGAAACTTTCCTGCATAATTTTCAATTAATATACCTATAAATCTCTCTAAGGAGCCAAACAAAGCTCTATGAATCATAACCGGCACTTTTTTTGCTCCATCCCTATCTACGTATGAGGCACCTAGTCTACCTGGCAAATTAAAGTCGACCTGTAAAGTTCCACATTGCCAATCTCTTCCAATAGCATCTCTCAAAACAAATTCGATTTTAGGTCCATAGAACGCACCTTCACCCTTATTTATACTATATTCTAATTTAGTTGCTTTAACTGCTTCTAATAAAGCAGATTCTGCTTTATCCCATACACTATCATCTCCAACTCTTAATTCAGGTCTATCAGAATATTTTAAAATGACATTTTCAAAACCTAAATCTTTATAAATTTCTAAAATAAGATTTGTTACTATCAAGCACTCTTGAGTAATTTGATCTTCGGTACAAAATATATGAGCATCGTCTTGAGTGAAAGCTCTTACCCTTAACAAACCATGCAATGCCCCTGAAGGCTCATAACGGTGAACTTTTCCAAATTCTGACATCTTTAAAGGTAAATCTTTATAGCTCTTAAGGCCTTGATTAAAAACTTCAATGCAACCCGGGCAGTTCATAGGTTTTACAGCAAAAATTTTTTCATCTGGAGTAGTTGTGGTGTACATATTTGCTCCAAATTTTTCCCAGTGTCCAGATTTTTCCCATAAACTTCTGTCTAAAACTTCTGGAGTATTTATCTCTTTATAACCAGCAATATTTTGTTTCATTCTCATATAATCGATTAATTTTTGAAATATGGTCCAACCTTTTTCGTGCCAAAAAACCGAGCCTGGACTTTCCTCTCTAAAATGAAATAAATCCATTTCTTTTCCCAATTTTCTATGATCTCTTTTTTCTGCTTCTTCAATTCTATTCAAGTGATCATCCAAGTCTTTTTGATTAGCCCACCCTGTTCCATAAATTCTTTGGAGCATTTCATTCTTTGAGTCCCCACGCCAATAGGCTCCCGAAACTTTTGTTAGTTTAAATGCTTTACCAATTTTGCCAGACGATACTAAATGAGGACCTCTGCATAAATCATGCCAAGTATCACCGTGATGGTAAATTGAAAGCTCCTCACTTTCGGGAATACTTTCGATGATTTCTGCCTTATATTTTTCACCAATTTTTTTAAAATGACTTATTGCTTTATCTCTTTCCCAAACCTCTCTTCTTGTTTTTACGTCTTTGTCTATTATTTCTGACATTCTTTTCTCAATTTTTTTAAGATCTTCATCAGTAAATGGATCTTTTCTTGCAAAATCATAATAAAATCCGTTTTCTATCACTGGTCCAATGGTAACTTGGGTTCCTGGATACAATTCTTGAACAGCCATGGCCATTATATGCGCAGTATCATGTCGAATAACTTCTAACCCCTCAGGATCTTTTGAGGTAAAAATTTTAACTGAGCAATCTTTATCAATAGAAAAATATAAATCTTTTAATTGACCATCTACACTCATAATCAGTGCCTGTTTTGACAGAGATTTGCTAATCTTATCTGCAATTTCCAATCCGGTAACTTTTTTTTGAAAATTTAAATTTTTTCCGTCAGGTAGTGAAATTATAGGCATTTAGTCTAACAATCTTTTATACTCTGAATAAGTAGAAAAACACATTTTTTCAACATTAAATTTTTTTACAATGTTTTTTCTACCCTCAATACCCATAGTTTTCAATAAGCTTTCGTCCATGGTCAAAGCTTGGATTATTTTTTTACTTAAAGAGTTTGGATCTCCAGACTCAAACAATAATCCTGTTTTTTCATTAACCACAGTTTCATTTGATCCACCAATATTACTAGCAATTATCGGCTTTTCCATTGATTGTGCTTCTACTGCAACTCGTCCAAATGACTCCGGTTCAATTGATGCTGAAACAATTATATCTGAAACCTTATATGCTAATGCCATATTTTTACAAGAGTCAATAAATTTAATTTGGTTAGAAATTTTGTATCGTTCACAAAGATAATGCAACTTTTTTTTATATACATCTCGTCCTTGATCATTACCTAGGATTACTGCATAAAATGCTTCGTAACCTAATTCAATGTTAACCAAATTTATCGCTTCAATAAATAATTCTTGACCTTTCCAAGATGTTAATCTACCAGGTAACAAAATAATCTTTTTATTTTCCAATATACCCCATTCGTTCAATAATTTTTTTTCATCCTTTTCTAACAATGTACTAGAGTCAAAATAATCAACATTTATGCCTCTAAATATTACGAGTAATTTTTTTTTTATATTAATGAGATTTGAATAATTTTCTTTAATATGGGAAAAAATAAAATTAGATCCAGCTATAATAAGATCTGACCTAACCATGACCGAATTATATAATTTTTTAATTTTTCCGTTGAAATTATATGTGCCATGGAAAGTTGTTACGAATTTTCTTCCCGTTAATTTAGTTGCAATTAAACAAGACCAAGCTGGCGCTCTACTTCGAGCATGAACTATAGATATATTGTAAAATAAAATAATAAAAACTAAAATTATTGAGTTTAATAAAATTAAAAAAGGATTTTTGCTATGAACAGGTAATCTGATCAATTTTACTTTTTTCCTATCTATAAATTTTGTTAACTCGCCACCACTTGTAACTATGAAAGATTTACAGTTATTTTCTGGAAGATAGTGAGCAATATCATAACAACCGGTTTCAGCTCCCCCGTAGCCTAGTTTGGGGATAACTTGTAAAACTTTTAAATTAAATGACATTAGAATTAATTATATAATAATCGAAATAACTAATAAACTTTTATGACTAAGTTTAAATACTTAAAACTAACAAAAACTAAAAGAATAAGATATTTGACGAATTTTAAGAAGAAAAACACTTATCTTATTTTTCTTCATGGTTTTAAATCAGACCTAGAGGGTCAAAAACCCAAAACTTTTTTAAGATTTGCAAAGAAAAATAATTTAGGTTTTTTAGCTTTAGAATATTCCGGCCATGGAAAATCATCAGGAAAATTTATTGATGGGAATATAACGAAATGGACAAATGAAACTTATCAACTAATTAGAAAAATTGTCAAAAAAAATAACATAATATTAATTGGGTCAAGCATGGGTTCTTGGATTTCATTAAATCAATTTAAATATTTTAAGAAACAAATCGTAGGTTTTTTAGGAATTGGGTCTGCACCCGAATTTCTAGAACACTTAATGTGGAAGAAATTTACAAAAAAAATTAAATCGGAAATCATTAAAAATGGTATATATACTCTTAAATACGGTGAATACACTTATCCAATTACTCACCAATTAATAAAAGATGGAAAAAATAATAAAGTTTTAAACAAAAAAATAAATCAAAATGTAAATGTAACAATGGTTCATGGGAGTAAAGATGAGTCTGTTCCTGTAATTTACTCAAAAAAAATTTTGAAAATATTTAAATCGAAAAAAAAGAAATTAGTAATTGTAAAAAACGGTGATCATAGTTTGTCTTCACCTAAGTGGCTTAAAATATTGAAAAGAGAGTTAAAATTAATAATTAGCTAACTTTTTGTATTTTTGTTTTTTTAGAGATTGGATTTTCAAGCTTATCTATCATTTCTTTTGGACAAACCTGTACAAAATTCTTTAACTCGTTCTCAAAATCATCGATTATTTTTTTTGACAAATTAGATCCAGTTTCATTACTATGTTCGAGTACTAATTCTTTTAAAAATTTTGACCAATATTCAGTCTCCACATTTTGCCATACAACTGAGTCAGGGTTTACTTTTTTTTCAAATTCTTTTGATTTATCATAAACAAAAGCCATACCCCCTGTCATGCCAGCTGCAAAATTATCTCCAACATCTCCAAGAATTACTGCCGTTCCACCTGTCATATATTCACAACCATTTGAGTCACAACCTTCGATAACAGTCATTGCACCAGAATTTCTTACTGCAAATCTGTCCCCAGCTTGACCGGCTGCAAAGAGTTTACCTGACGTTGCACCATAAAGAACTGTGTTACCAATAATAGTATTCTCGTTTGAAATCAAATTACTTTCTTCAGGAAGTTTTATTGAAATGGTGGCTCCTGATAAACCTTTACCAACGTAATCATTTGCATCACCTTTTAAATTAAGTTTAATTCCTTTTGCTGTAAATGCCCCAAAAGATTGTCCAGCTGAACCTTTAAAATCAAGAGTTAAAAAATTTTCCTTTAATTTTTCATAGCCATATTTTTTATACAAGTGATGTGAAATTCTAGTACCCACAGCTCTATTGGTATTTTTAATTAAAAACTCATTATTTATTTTCTCAGAGTTATCTAAAGCCTTTTCTATTTGAGGCCAAATCTCTTGATCTAGCGTATCTGGAACTTCATTAATTTCTGGTATCTCACAGTACCTCTTATTATTACCAGGGTCTGCTTGTACAAATAGTGGATTAAGATCTAAATCATCTAGATTAGGTGATGCTTTACTTACCTGCATCAATAAATCTGTTCGACCGATAACTTCATTTAAAGATTTAAAACCAAGAGAAGCTAAAATTTCTCTTACTTCTGTAGCGATAAACGTAAATAAATTTACAACTTTATCAGGAGTTCCCGTAAATTTTTCTCTTAGTTTTTCATCTTGTGTACATACTCCTACAGGACAAGTATTGGAATGACATTGCCTTACCATAATGCAACCCATTGCTACTAAAGCTGTAGTTGCTACACCATATTCCTCAGCACCCATCATGGCTGCAATAACCACATCTCTCCCAGTTTTAATACCTCCATCAGTTCTTAAAGTAACTTTGTGTCTTAGATTGTTTAATGTTAAAACTTGATTTGCCTCTGTAAGTCCCATCTCCCAAGGAATACCTACATACTTTACACTTGTTTGCGGTGTAGCTCCAGTTCCTCCATTATGTCCTGAAATTAAAATTATATCAGCTTTTGCTTTTGCCACACCAGCTGCAATAGTACCTACACCAGATGACGCAACTAATTTGACTCCAATTCTTGCCCTAGGGTTGATTTGTTTTAAATCATAAATAAGCTGAGCTAAGTCCTCAATTGAATAAATATCATGATGTGGAGGTGGAGAAATTAATGTAACGCCTGGTGTTGAATGCCTTAGCTTAGCAATTTCATCTGTTACTTTAAATCCTGGTAATTGGCCACCTTCACCTGGTTTTGCACCTTGAGCAATTTTGATCTCAATTTCATTACAATTGTTCAAGTAATTAACTGTTACGCCAAATCTAGCAGATGCGATTTGCTTTACCCTCGAATTCGCACTATCACCAGAGTCCATGATTTTGAATCTATTGGCATCTTCACCACCTTCTCCGCTACAGGATGCACCATTAATCCTATTCATCCCAATAGCCAAAGTTTCATGTGCCTCCTTAGATAATGCTCCATGAGACATACTTCCACTACCAAATCTCTTTAATATTTTTTCTATCGGTTCAACCTCAGAAATTTGAATAGATGGACCTAATTTTTTTTTTCTAAAATCAATCAAATCCCTTAAATTAATTGGTGGCAAGTTATATATTCCCTCAGCATATTTTTTATATGCTGAATAAGAATTTGACCCCACTGCACTCTGTAATAAATGGATTAATCTACCTTGATATTGGTGTGTTTCTCCATTCTTTCTGTATCTATAAATACCACCAATAGGCAAAACCGTATCAGTACTCTCAAATGCTTCTTTATGTATTGCACGTATTTTTTTTTCGATTCCTGACAATCCAATACCAGAAATCTTTGAGGTAACTCCGGGAAAATAATCATCAACTATTGATCTGCTTAGACCAACAGTTTCAAAATTACATCCACCCCTATAAGAACTTAAAACAGAAATACCCATTTTTGACATGATTTTTAACAATCCTGCATTCACTGATTTGATATACCTTTCGACACATTCATCAAAACTATACTGACCAAATAACTTTTTCTCATGTCTTTGGTATAAACTATCAAAAGCTATATATGGATTAACTGTAGTTGCTCCAACTCCTATCAATGTTGCAAAAGAGTGGGTATCTAGCGCCTCACCAGATTGAACATTGATTGAAACATATCCTCTCAATTTTTTATCAATTAAAAAAGTATTAATCGCTCCAACGCATAACAACATTGGCATAGGCATTCTCTTATCTGAAATATCTTTGTCACTTAAAACTAATTGTGTCACACCCTGTCTAACAGCAATTTCTGAATCTTTTTGAATCCTTTTAATAGAGTCAAATAAATTTTGCTCATTCGAAAAAGTACAATCTATAGAAACTGAGTTTTTGCCAAAAAAATTAATAAATTTATTAAATTGTGAATTCGATAATACCGGGCTATTCAAAACATAAATATTTTCTTTTGTTAAGGTATCAAAATCTAAAATATTCCCAAGATTACCAAATCTAGTTTTCAAACTCATAACTTTATTTTCTCTTAGAGAGTCAATCGGTGGATTAGTCACTTGGCTAAAGTTTTGTCTAAAAAAATGATAAAGTGGTCTGTATTTGTCTGATAAAACTGCTAAAGGTGTATCATCACCCATAGAACCCGTTGCCTCTTTAGCATCTTCTGCCATTGGATGTAAAATTAACTCTAAGTCTTCTAAGCTTATTCCAAAAGTGTGTTGTCGTCTCCTTAGATCCTCGCCATCAAAATTATGTTTCTCATTAGAAATGAATAATTTTTCATCTAAATCTATTATCTGAGAATTAAAATGTTTATATTCTTTCGCTAAATAGTCTTTAATTTGGTTATTCGTAAATAATTTACCTTTTTCAATTCTAACCCCAATTATCTCACCAGGGCCCAATCTACCTTTTGATAAAATTCTTTTTTCATTTAACTCAATCATTCCAGTTTCAGATCCAGCAAAGAGAAACTTATCTTTTGTTATTGCGTATCTTAAGGGTCTTAAACCATTACGGTCATTTGCTGCAATAACCCACTCATTATCTGTTGCAGCAATTGCTGCAGGACCATCCCAAGGTTCCATAGTGCTATTTAAAAAATTAAACAGTTGTTGATGGTTTTTTGGTAGAGTTTTATTTCTTTTTGACCAAGCATCAGGGATCATCATTAATTTTGCTAAAGGAGCGGGTTGACCTGATTTATTTAATAACTCAAAAACATTATCTAGGGCCGCAGAGTCTGAAACACCTTTTTGAATAACTGGCTTTAAATTTTCAATATTTTCAAAAAAAGGACTTCTCATCTCTTGTTCGTGAACTCTCATCCAGTTTTTGTTTCCTTTATAAGTATTAATTTCACCATTATGGGCGACTGCTCTAAACGGTTGAGCCAAACTCCAGCTCGGAGCGGTGTTGGTTGAAAATCTCTGATGAAAAATTGCAAATCTTGAAATAAATCTTACATCCCTTAAATCCAAGAAAAAATCCGAAATAGCTTCAGCTAAAAACATGCCTTTATAGATAATTGATTTAGCGCTTATTGAACAAATATAAAAATTATTTAATGATAAATTGAACGCTTTATTCTCAATTTTTTTTCTTGTTTCATAAATTTTTCTCTCAAGATCTTTATCAAGTAGATTTTTATTATTTGCTTTGAAAAGTACTTGAATTATCTCTGGCATTGTTTGAAGAGCCTTTTCTCCTAAAACTTTTGGATTAACAGGCACCTGCCTCCAACCATAAATACTAAAATCATTTTTGGTTAACTCACTTTCTACAATCGTTTTACAGCTTTCCTGTGCAGCATAATCATTTCTAGGTAAAAAAATCATCCCAACACAAATATCAGAACCATCGTGTGTGTGGCCTGTAACTTCTATTTTTTCAACAAAAAAATCTTTGGGTATTTCTAAATGTATTCCTGCACCATCACCCGTTTTTCCATCAGCATCAACAGCCCCTCGATGCCAAACAGCTTTTAAAGCTTCAATTCCATATTCTACAACTTCTCTTGATTTTTTTCCCTCTGTCGATGCAATTAATCCTACTCCACATGCATCATGTTCCATTTCTTTAGAATAAACATTATTTTTAGTAAGTAATTCTA
>CACPOR010000009.1:0-37228 GCA_902635745.1 uncultured Pelagibacteraceae bacterium | reverse complement strand
TTTCATCTTATTAATATTATAAATATTTTTGTCTTTCTGTTTGATAACACCTAAGGGAGGCGCTGAACTTTGAAACTGTTCGTATTTTCCATTATCATTTCTAACAATTGCAGGCTGATGACCTGCGTTTACCCATCTAATTTCATCAGTAATTAAATTGTATTCACCAATTATTGAAGTTACAAACATTCCGCCAGTTTTAGTATTATTTAAATCATTATTCATATGTAAAACCATTTCATCTGGATCTACTTTTGATTGGGATAAAACTTCGAATAAAGTAGATGCTTTTGCCATAACCATTCCAGCGTGGATACCTTTGCCGGCAACATCAGCAATTATAAAATAAATGCTTTCATTGTGAGGATAAAAGCTAAAGAAATCACCTGAAACCTCTCTAGCTGAAAGGTTGATGCCGTGCACAGGATAATTTTTTAAATTTCTTTTTGGTAGGAAGTTTTCTTGAACTTTTACTGCTAACTTAACCTCTTTAGAAATTCTTTCACGCCACTTATTTTTTTCCTCTTCTGTTGTTTCAAGCTTACTCATTAACTTATTATAATAAAGACCAATCACACCACCAGCGGTGAACGGATCTTGAGGCCCCCTAACTTTAAGATCTCCAGATTCTGATTGTTTATTTAAAATTGAAATTAAATCATGCTCAATTGAAACTGCATTATGCTCTGCAATATTTAATCCTAATTCCTCTTGAACGGTACTTACTCTTAATGGATAAAATTTGTTTACAAAACTCAAAATTATAAATGATGAAATAAATGTAAATGATCCAATTGCTAAAATTCCTATTAATTGAATTTTAATTTGTGAAAATCTATCAAGACCAGTATCTAAAATATTTAAATCGCTAAAAAACCCGACAGCTAAAGTTCCCCAAATACCAGCAGCCAAATGAACTGGAACAGCACCAACAACATCGTCAATTTCAAATTTGTTTAAAAGTTCATTTACAAAAATTGCAATGATCGAACCAATGATGCCAACAAAAATTGCGGTGACAGATGTCATTGAATTACATCCTGCAGTAATTGCAACTAAACCTGCTAACGGACCTAAAATAATATAAAAAGGATCGGGTTTCTTGTGTTTAAAATATGAAATACCTAATCCAGTTAATAAACCAAAAGCAGCAGCTAAAAATGTATTGATTAAAATTAAAGGCACTACTTCATCCATTGCACCGTTACTTCCGCCATTAAAACCAAACCAACCAAACCACAAAATGAGTGTACCTAAAACAGCAAGTGGAAAACTAGATCCAGTAAATTTTCCTTTATTAGCATTGGAGTATTTGCCAATCCTTGGCCCCAAAATAATTACTGCTGCTAAAGCAATCCATCCACCTACAGAATGTACAATTGTACTTCCTGCAAAATCAACAAAACCTAGATCAGACAACCAACCTGTAGTTCTTACTGAACCAGTAACAACTAATAACTGATCGACCGTATCATATTTTGAGAGATAACTTGAGGACCACGCCCAATGACCAACTATAGGATAAATTATTCCAGTAGCTAAAACTGTCATAATTAAATAACCATTAAATTTCATTCTTTCAGCAACTGCACCTGAAATAATTGTTGCAGCAGTTGCAACAAACATTGCTTGGAATACAAAGTAAGTCATGTATTCCGCTTTGTTAGTTTTGAAAAAAAATAAATCAGTGCCAAAAAAACCGTAATAAGAAGTACCGAACATGATACCAAAACCAAATATCCAGAAAATAACTACAGATACTCCAAAGTCTGCAGCATTTTTAAGGGCAACATTAATGCTATTTTTATGCCGTGATAAACCAGTTTCCATGCACATGAAACCCGCTTGCATTATGAAAACTAGAATTGCACAATCTATCACCCATAAAGTATCAATGTTACTTGTTAGTACATCAATTACTTCTTGGGGCATCATTGATATGTATTATCTATAAATACTCATGGGGTCGTAAATGCAATCTGATTGATCGATAGTCTCAAAAAAAATTTCATTTAATTCAGATGAATGAAAAGTCTGACAAAATTTTTCCTCTGGAACTTCTGCTTGTAAACTTTTCTTTGCCTCGTTCACAGCCAGTGAACTTGCTAAAGATGTGGAGGCTTGGGAAATAGTTCCACCAGTTGCTAATGTAATGCTCGGATTCATCATAGCAGAATATTGAGTACAATTAGTTAAGACAGGGAAAACTATTAAAATTAAAATTAATTTTTTCATATCAAATACTTTAAATATAAACCTTATGTATAATTAAAGCTTTCATATATCCATTTTGGGTTAATTTACAATTTCATAATTGTAGCTATTAACACGAAGAATCATCAATACTACCACTTTCATCAATATCTAACTGGCAATCACCAAGGCCTACAGCTCTCACTGTATAAGAAGTTGTACCTGGGGAAAAAGAACAAAAAAGAAAACCATTCTGTAGCTTTATGTAATTTGGTTTTCCAAATAAATCAGTTCCTATAGTCTCGGTTGTAGCTTTAGATGGTGTACATTCATCTTCTGCAGTTGGTGGTACACAGTAACCATCCGTGGAAGAATAATAAGTTCCACAACTAGCATAATGATCTGTTTGAGCTAAACCTATCTGCATTAAGACATTTTCTGCAGCTTTTTTTTTCGTACCGCCGATGTAACCGTTATAAGCGACAGTTCCAACGGCAGATAAGATACCTATTATAGCAATGACTACTAGAAGTTCTATTAAAGTAAATGCAGAACTCCTAGTAGACATTTTAAACTCAATTCAAAAAAAATTAATCAATCGATATTGTGTTAGTCAATTGATTGTCGGTCGCTGTACATTCATTTCCTGTTTTACCGTCTGTGAAACAAGTAAGGACAGTTATTAAGTTATCACTAGTTGCATCAATACTAACAAAACCTGCGCCTGCAGTTGTACTTGATCTTACAGCAGCACTAGCAGTTGAGTACGGATTTTTATCTTCTAAAGGAGTATCATCTCCTACCAAATGAGTAACTATCTCACCTGCAGTAACGAAAGTTATTGCACCTGTTCCAGCATCTTCGGTTGAACATTCTATTCCACCTGTACCACCTTTTTTCATGATAGTATCTGAATTATCTATAGTGCATTTAGAATATTCAGCTGCAACATACTTAATTAAATTTGCATGAATTGTTTTAGCTGCATTTTTTTTAGCAGCACCAGTGTATCCGTTGTATGCAACAACACCTACGGCAGCTAAAATACCTATGATTGCAACAACAACCAATAATTCAATTAGTGTAAAACCTTTATTATTTTTCATTTTAGTTCCTCTTTTTAATTAATACTTAATTCTTATTAATAATTTATGATATGTAAATACTTTATAAACATTATATTATCTAACAAAAATAAATGTTTTTTGTCCATAATGGGTAAAAAATATACATTTTAAGTTCTATTTATGTTATCAGTCTTTATATAATTATGACCTATAAAGTAACAGAAGAAGGAAATGTCAGCACTGTCTTTTTAAATGGAGAGATAGATATGGACGTTACCGAAAAAGCCAAAGAGGTGATTTTACCTATAGTAGAGTCAGGAAAAGAAGTTCATTTAAACTTGAAAGATGTTTCCTACATGGATTCTTCAGGAATTTCTGTTTTAATTGAAAGTCATCAAAAAGCTTTGGAGCATAATACAAAGGTTATTGTCAAAGAGGTAAGTAAATCTGTTTTAAAAGTGATAATGATGGCAAAACTTGAACAGATTTTAAACTTGGAATAATGAATATAGAAGAGTCTAAAGATTTTCTTGTAAGTACGGCTAGTTTAAAAGAAGTAAGAACTTTCTCTAGAGAAGTATTTGAAAAAATTAATTTACCACAAGATCAAAAAGATGAACTTGTATTAGCAATTGCTGAGGCAGCACAAAATATCGTTAAGCATGCCTATAAAGATATTGCGGAAACATCAGATAGAATGGAAATTAAAATCTCACTTAAAGAAAATGATTTAGAGATAGGTTTTTTTGATAAAGGCAAAGCAGTAATACCAGAAAATATTCAACATAGAAAATTAGATGATATTAAACCAGGTGGTCTTGGGACTTTTTTTATAAAGCAAATTATGGATGCAGCAGTTTTTAAAAAAGACCAAAAAGAATGGGTAAACCATTTGGTACTTACTAAAAAAATTTAACCTATTAACGCTCCAACGTTAAAGATTGGTGAATACATCGCAATCATTAATCCACCGATCATAACTCCCATAAAAACAATCATTATCGGTTCAATCAAACTTGACATATTATCGACAGCTCCATCGAATTCTTCTTCATAATACATTGCAACAGAGCCAAACATTTCATCTAACTGCCCCGTTTGCTCACCCACAGAAATTAATTGACTAAAAGTTGGGGGGAAGAGTGGTTCTTTTAAAAATAATTTTGTCAAAGTATCTCCGGAAAAAACTCCTTTTTTAACATTTTCTAAAGCCTCTGATACAACCACATTGCTGCTAACTGATTTTGCAATCTCTATACTTTCCAATAAATTTACTCCGGCTGCACTCAAGTTTCCCATTATTAAGGAAATTCTTGCAAGCAATGATTTTAATATTAAATCACCAAAGACTGGTAGTTTTAAAACTTGTTTGTGCCATCTATACTTAATCTTTTCATTTTTAGCTGTTAAATATTTAAATGCTACAAAAAAGGAAATTAAACTTATTAATAAAACCATTCCTCCAGTTCCTCTCAAAAAATCACTCATTGACATGATAACTGCTGTTGGTTTTGGTAAATCTAAACCCATTCCATCATACATTTTTGCAAAAACAGGAACAACTTTGATTAACATAAATGCACTAACAGTTATTGCTACAGAAAACATTATAGCAGGATACATGAGTGCAGATTTTATTTTCTTTTTTATCTTTTCTTTTTTTTCAAGAGCGTCTACAATTTTCATTAAGAATACATCCAACTTACCACTGGCTTCTCCAGCTTTTATCAAATTACAATAAACGTTATCAAAATATTGAGGATATTTTTCAAAACATTTAGAAAGTGTTACCCCTCCCTCTAGGCTTTTCCTTATATCTTCGATTACTTCTTTAATAGCTGGACCCTCCAACTGATCTCTCAACATGGCTAAAACCTCTAATATTGGTAAGCCCGCTTTAACCATTGTTGCAAATTGCTTAGAAAAAATTAAGACATCTTCCACTTTGACTTTTGGTTTACGAAAAGAAAAGCCTTTACCTTTTGCTTTAGCTTTGGTCTCTACTTTTTTCTTTTTTGATCTTATTAAATTAGTAATAATAATTTTTTGCTCTTTAAGCTTATGAGATGCTTCCTCTTGATTGATAGCCTCAATATCGCCTTCAACGTATTTACCGTCTGCAATGCCTTTGTAAGTAAATGCTTCCATGACTCTTTAAACTATATAATAATTATGAGGTAGTTAAAACCCGCTCATATTCCCTAAAATTAAGCTCACCATTAGCAATTAGTCTTCTTCCCATATCTTGCATGGTTTGAAAGCCCTCTTTAACTGCAATTTCTCTTAGCTCAGGTGTTGTTGCTTTTCTAAGTATTGCCTCTTTAACTGGTTTTGAGACAACCAAAATTTCGTATAGACCTTGTCTTCCTTTATAACCAGTGTCTTTACATTTAGGACAACCTTTCCCTTTGAGAGCTTTTACTCTTGAAGCCAATTCTGCTGTAAAGCCTAGGTCTTGCAAAACTTTTGGATTAACATCGTCATCTGGAACTCTACAATCTTTGCAGGTCCTTCTTGCTAGTCTTTGTGCTAAAACCAGTTGGCAAGCAGCACTTATTAAATAATCAGGAGTGCCCATGTTTTGTAATCTGGTTATGGTGCTTGGAGCGTCATTTGTGTGCAAAGTACTAAATACTAAGTGACCAGTGAGTGCAGCCTTCAGTCCGATATCAACTGTTTCTTTATCTCTCATCTCCCCGACAAGTATTATTTCCGGGTCTTGTCTTAAAAAAGATCTTAAAGCAGCAGCAAAACTTAATCCAATGTCGTCTTTTATCTGAACTTGTCCTACACCATCTAATTCATATTCAACAGGATCCTCGGCTGTTAGAATATTTAAGTGAGGCTTACTCACCTCTTTTAAAATACTATAAAGAGTTGTTGATTTACCAGATCCTGTTGGTCCAGTTACAAGTATTAAACCTTGAGTTCCATGAATTGCTTTTCTTAAATTCTGTAAATCAACATCTTCAAAATTTAATTGCTCTAAAGTTATGTCACCAGCATCTTTATTTAAAACCCGCATTACTATTCTCTCATTATTAGCGGTTGGTAAAATCGATAATCGTAAATCAACAACTTTACCATCTATCTTAAAATTTATTGCTCCATCTTGAGGTAATCTTCTTTCAGCAATATCTAATTTACCCATTATTTTAAATCTTGTAACAACCGCTCCATAATTATCATGAAGAAATTTTTTATATTGTTCCTGCTCTTGGAGCATTCCGTCTAATCTGTATCTAACTCTTGAGCTAAATCTGTACGGTTCGATATGAATATCACTGACACCTGATTTAATAGCCTCTGCCACAACTGCTGTACTAAATTTTATTACTTCCGACTCATTTTCGATTGCTTCTATATCTTCCTCGGGAGCTTTTTCTAAAACTTCACCCGCCTCACCTAAATCAGAGTCAAAGGTTTTTGTTTTCTCTTTATTCTCTTGTCTAATTGTTGCAGTTGTAACGTCTCCACTTTCTGATTGAAGTTTTTCAATAAACTCTGAAATTTGAGAAACTTTTGCAGCGTGTAACTCTATATTTTTTTTTGTAATTGCTTTCAAATTTCTCATAAGACCAAGCTTTGAACTATCTGAAATCGCAATGTGAAGAGTTTTACCCTCAACTTTAAAGGGCGCTACAAAATTTACGTTTATGTAATTTGAGGGTAACACACTTTTAATTTCATCGCTTATTTGAATTTTAGAAAGATCTACAATTTCAAGACTTTGTTCTTTTACCAAAACATCTAAAATTTTATTTTCATCAGTGAGCTTGAGTTCAAATACTGCATCTATCTGAGATTTATTTCCCTCAGTGCTAATCTTTTTAATGTTAATTAAATCTTTTCCAGAAATAATATCGTTATCAATTAACACATTGATCAAATTAATTTCACTTTCTCTGCTAATTTTAAGCATCTATAAAATCCTTGGTGCGATAAACACTAATAATTCATCCATGTTATCAGTGTTTGATTTACCTTTAAATAAATTTCCAACAACTGGAACATCTCCTACCCCAGGGGTTTGTTGTTTGCTATTAGTTAAAGCATTCTTTTTAATACCACCTATAACTACAATATCGCCATCAGCTATTAATAATTTTGTGCTAATTTCCATTTTATTGATTGCAGGATCTCCTGGATTAGATCTATTAGGCGTATCATTATTAACTTGGATATCCAAAAGAACGTTTCCATCTCCAATAATACTTGGTGTAACAGTCATTTTTAATGCTGCTTCCTTAAAAGAGGTATCTGAACCTTCTGCTGAACTAGAAGCGTAAGGTATTTCCTCACCTTGTGTGATAGTTGCGACCTGGTTATCTAAAGTAAATATTTTCGGATTAGATATTGTTTTTCCCATCCCCTGAGACTCAAGTGCAGTTATTTCAGTCTTTAAAACTGCAGATCCTGTCTTCTTTAATATTCCAATACCGCTTGTCTTACCGGCTGCTCCAAAATTTGTTATTGAGTCAGTAGTAGAACCTATAACAGCAGTAGCTGCACCTATATCTGCATCTCCTGATGATCCTGCTTGAACACCACCTATTATCTCACCCTGCCTTCTATAGTATCCACCAAGAGCAGTACCTAATGCTCTTTCAAAATCTGAATTTGCCTCAACAATAAAAGCTTCAATTAAGACTTGTCTTGTTCTAACATCAATTTCTTTAATTATTTTATCGACTACGTCTAAATCTTTTTCTTTTCCTCTTGCAATAATCGATCTTGTAGTTTTTTCCTCAGTAATTTGAACTAAAGAAATTCCTCCATCTGCTGCTTTAAATAACTCATCTAAAGTAGCTTTGGCCTCAGCAGGGCTTATATAATAAAGTCTGAATATTTCTGAAATTAATGGCTCTACAGAGTCCTCTAATTCAACTTTTTTCCTTACAGCTGAAGCTCTCGCTGATTTTGTAGATTCTTGTTGAGTTAAATTTGATGGAGAGTGAACTCTTATTAAATTACTTTGAACATCAAAATCAGCTGCATAATTTTTTAAATCTAAAAGCGCATTAAAAGCTTTGTCCCATGGAATATCAATCAGTTGAGCTGTGACTGAGCCGGCAACTTCATCACCAATGAGGATATTTATCTCACCAGCTTTTGCCATCAATTCTATTGCTGTTCTATAATCTAGATTTTTAAAATTAAATGAAATATTTTGCTTTAATAATTTATATTCTTCACCAATTAACAAATAGTTTCTTGCTTTTTGTGAAGAAATTTGTTTTCTTTTGCCAAGTTTAATTACGTCAGCTTCAGCTGGTTTTGGCCCCATCTTTGCAGTTTTATCAACTTCTATTTTACCTTTTTTCTTTATGTCTTCTTTTATTAAAGGAGTGTTATGTTTAAATTTTTTTGTTCCAAATTTACCGTCAGTAGCACAACCACTTAAAAGCAAAGCTGAAAAAAAGCTAAATAAAATAAAAAATTTGATATTTTTAAAATTCATTTGCCTCTTTTATTTGATTTTTAAAATTCATAATTATGTACTGGTTATCGTCAGCTTTTTCAAAAACTGCTCTTTTTATACTAACGTCAACAAGTTTCACACCACTTAAGACTTCTTCAAATAATTCCACTGTCATAAATTCACCATTGTCATCAACTAAAGTAATGAAACTATTATCTTGAGCGGAAAATGAACCAACAAGTTTATAAGATCTTAATTTTACTGCACTGGATGTAGGTGTTACTTCTGTAACTATATCACTAGACGTTGATGCATCTCCAGCAAATGGATCATTTAAAGGTAACGGTTCTTCTTTTACAACAATTTGGTCTGTTTCTTTTTTAATGTTCTCTTGTTGTGCTGCTTGCTTCTCTTTTACTTGTTTATTAATTTCTTTTGCCTTTTCAACAATGTTTTGGTCGTGACTATCTGACATTACTTTCTGTGAGAAAGTGATAACTATTATAACCAAAAATATGAGCCTAAAAAAATTCATCTGGTAAACCCACTATTGTTAATACACCAGTTACAGCTACCGTACTGGTTGTATCCCCTTTTATCACTTTAATTGTTTCTTTGTCAAAATTTAACATTTTTTGAGACATGGCCACTTGTCTCTTAAACTTAATATATCCAAGAAAATTGCCCTTTATTTGAAAATTTACAGGTATTCTGTAATAAGCAATATTTTTTTTAACACCAGTATCAACTTTCTTCCTACTTTTTCTCTTTTTCTTCTTTTTCTTCTTTTCTGTAGAAGCAATAGCTGATGCCTTTGTTATGGCCTTTGGTTTGCCCTTTTCAATCTTTGAAATGACTAAGTTGTTAATCCCTGCGAATTGACTTAGTGTATCGTAAAGACCCTCAACCTCGGCTTTGCTGTGAAATAAAGTAGAATATTGTTCATATCGAGGAGTAAGTTTTTTTATTTTAGCTTTACTAGATTTGATGTCTTGATCCATCTTTATTATTTCAGCTTGTTTTTTCTGCATGTTATCTAGCTGAGCTTTTTTCTTTTCAACGATAGGGCTTAAAACAGCGTAATAAATTATTAAGAATATAATAATTGATAAAAATCCAATACCAAATTTAATTAGAATCTTTTTATCTATCGATTTAATTTTAGCTTTTATACTTTCTAAATCGATGTTCTTTAAATCTAAATTAATATTTTTTAAATCCATACATTATCCCTTAACATCCACAAAAACTGTAAAATCTTTTTTAATATCTGCAGAGTCTCCAGCCTTGCCTTTGAAATTCATTTTTCCAAGTGATGCTTGTACAACTAACTCCTGCGTTCCTAAATTGTTAATTAACTTCAAAATGTCTTGATCGGTAGCAGCCTGCCCTCTTATAATTACTTTATTTTTGCCATCGTAATCAACTGATGAAAATTTTATTCTTTTAGGAACACTCATAGCAACTTGAGCTAAAACCCTATAACTCTTCTGTTTATTTGATTTTAAACTTTTACTTAATTTTAAAGTATTTGTAATTATAGCTAACTCTTTTTTAATTTTCTTTTGTTCAGATGTTTTAGCTTTATGAGTTTCTAGGACAGTATTATAATTAATTAGTTTTTTATTGTAAGATTGGATGTTCCAGAAAGATAAACCAAAGAGAATTACATATATCGCTGCTACTGATGCAGCTATACCTTTGAAAGCAAAACTTGAAAAGGCTTTCATCTTTTTTTCTTTAATCATGCCTTTTCTGTTAGGAAGTAAGTTTATATTTTTAACGGCAGTAACAAATTTATAATAACCAAATACATCCAATTTTCTAAAAGCAAGACCTACAACCGATGATAAGTATGATCTGTTAATTAAATCTACTTTTTCTTTATTTTGCTGAGGGATTAACAATCCATCAATTGGATCAAATAAGTTAAAACCAACATTTAGTAGTCCCTTTCTAAAACTTGACAAAAAATCCTCAACATTTTTTAAATCTGAGACTACTTTTATATTTCTTATTCTTCTCTCATATTTAGTTTCAAAATCTTGAACCGCTTGTTTTACTTGAGTTAAAAATCTTCTTACTAATGCTTCTTTTTCTTCAACATCCTCTGACTCTAATAATATCTTTCTATCTTGGCCTCTCAAAAAAATATCAGTAATTATTGGGTTATTGTCATATAAAATCATTAAATAATTCTCATCTAAACCAAATTCTAAAACCGCAGTAAGATTTACATCATCTGTTTTATTTGAGATTTGATTTATTTGATCGACAGCAGATTTTAATGCAAAGCATTTTACATCAATTATAACTGGGTTGAGATTACTTTGCTTGATTATAGAGGTATAATTATTTATATCAGCTAACTTTGAAGCAACAAATAAAATATCCATTGTATTAGCTTTTTCATTTCTATTAATAACTTGATGGAAAATTGAATAGTCATCTAAGTTATCAGTTAACTGAACTAAATTTTCCCAAAGTGAATTAGTTTCAATAGCTTTTTGCAATTCCTCTTCTTTCATCAATGGTGCTGTTACAACTCTTATAATTGCACTTGTGACAGGTATAGCAATTGCAGCATTTAAAGTTGTAATTTTAGATTTTTGTAATGCAATTGTAAGTTCTGCTCCTAATTTTTCTCCATTATCTAAAACATTTGCATCATCTGGTAAGTCAACTGGGTGAGCATAAAATTTATCTAATACCCATTGATTTGATTTATTAGTTGATACTTGAGCTAATCTTATTTCTTTGTTTGTAATTTCAACTCCAACAATTTCCTCCCCTTTAACTGCTGACTTTCCGATTTTGGATTTAAAAAAACTAGTAACTTTTTTCGAAAGTTCATTAGTTTTGAGTGATGGTTTTGAAACTGAACTTTTTTCTAAGAAGCTTGGCTTTTTAAATTTAATATTTTTTATATTATCTAAAAAAGCAAATTTTGATTTTTTATTTTCTTGTTCGTCCTCTGGTGATTGATTTAAAATAGGAGCGTCAATTTTAGGTTCGGTTAACGTAGTTGTTTGACTCGTTTGTTCTTTATTAACAATTTGAGTTGAAGTTTCTGGTTGAACAGATGTTTCTTCAGTTTTAACAGGTTGCTCTTGAATTTCTTTTTCTTTTTCTTTTCCCGCAACAACGTCATCAAACCATTTTTCTAAAATTGGTATTGCTTCCTCCAAATTAGGAGTTCCTGATGATGAAATTTTTTGTTTTCCATCATGATAAAGTCTTCCAACCCAATTTTTTGATTTTAATTCACCTTTGTATTTGTCTTGTCGGATGTAAATATGTAACCTTCCGTCTTTCTTATGGATTACCTCATGCGAGGATCCATTATTTTCATCTTTTTTTTCACTTGAAGGCTCGGATGTTTGTTGTTGGGTGGTTTCTTGATCGTTGTTTTGACTTAATTCTAAACTTTTTTCATCATTTTGATTATCTAAAATTTTATTTTCCTCTTTTTTATCACTAGATGTATCTAAATTTTGTGTTTGATCATTATTTTCGTTATTATTTTGATTTGATTCAGGGATAGAATCATTTTTTTGATTATCTACACCTTCAGGTTGATTATTTTCATCAACTTTAGATTGATTCTCAGATTCAGACTGAGACTTATCTTCATCAATAATTTTTTTTTCGTCGTCTTGATCGTTCATAAACAAGTTATAATTTTTTCTCTAACACAATTTAACGAATCTCTAACACAAAATTATTATTTAGTCTAACACAAAATTATAAAATATATGTTCAAAATGGGCTTAATGTTAAAAAAGTAAGTAAAATAGCCATTTTTTACAAATTAAAATATTTATTTAACTTTTTTTTTTTATTAAAATTTTTAATAAACTCTAACACAAATAATAAATTTTAAATTGTGTTAGAGTATTATATTTTAATTTTTTTTAAAAAAGTCAATAAAATCAACAAAAATTAAAATCATGCTAAATTTAAACTTTTTTGTGTTAGAGTTTTAAATTTATGTGTTAGAGTTAAATGTTTTATTAATACTACACTCAAAAATTGTAAATTTAATATTCAATTTATTAAAAAACTATCTATTCAATTACAAATTGAGCCTTTTTTTAAAAAAAAATATAGTTTTTTTCTCTTTTTGAGCGAAAATTGGATAATAATTAAATTTCTTACATGATTTATTAAAAAAATTTCTTTAAAACACATTTTTTTATTTTAATTAGGCTCTCCTCTTATATCTGTAGTTAACTCTTGATAAATCAAAACTGTAATTGCGTTAAAATTATTAATAATTCTGTTAAAATTCTAAATGGTATCAACGTTATTACAATTTAATTCTCTAAAGTAATAAACTTTTGCTATTGGAAGCGTTTGGAATATATCTTCTGAAATAATATTAAGCTAATTTGTTTTTTTTTCAATTGTAAAATTATATCTACAAACATTTGACGTCGCCCAAAACAAAAGAGCAGAAATAATTATTGCAAACAAGACTATTGTCTTACTTATCGCAAACATAAAAAAAAATTATGCTCCGTCTACAACTACAATAGTAAGATCGTCTTTTTGAATACGACCAGACTTAATTATATCCTCAACAATTTTATTTAATCTTTCGTGATTAGGTGTTTGTTGATACTTTGTAATATAGTTTTTGAATCCATCAGACTCTAACATATTACCTTCAGGATCTTTCATTTCTGTTATACCATCAGTGAATACGTACATCGAACTTTCAGAAAATTTTATTTTTGTCTCTTTGTATTTAATCTTCGACATAATTCCTAAAGGTGGACCTGCTTCAGTATAGTTTGTAAATTTTCCGTCTTTAGAATGAATTAGTGGTGGTTCATGTCCTGCGTTAGCAAGTAGTAATTCTTTTTTATTACTGTCATAAATACCTATAAGCATTGTTACAAACATTCCACGTGCAGCTGTTTCACAAATTTCAGAATTAAGTAAGTTTAATAAATCAGCAGCAGAAAAAATTGTTTTACTTAAACATCTATAAAGACTCGAAGCCTTTGACATTAAAAGGGAAGATTTAATTCCTTTACCAGATACATCTGCAACACCAAAACCAAATTTACCATCACCTAGATCAGAAAAATTATAAAAATCTCCTGATACAACTTTTGCTGGGATGTTTATTCCTGCTATAGGAAAGTTTTCTTTTTTGTTTTGCGACAACAAAGTTTTTTGTATCTCGCCAACAATTTCAATTTCTTTTTGCATTCTATTCTTATCGACTAAATCTTTTGCCATCTTAGCATTGTTTATTGCTAATGCAGCCGGACCAGACAAAGTTTCTAAAAGTTTTCTATCATTCTCTTCAAAAAGTTTATTATTAGTTTTTTTGTTTAAGCAATGAATAACGCCAATACATTCATCTGATACAATTAAAGGGGAACAGAGAACTGAATAAGTTGTAAAATTTGTTTTATTATCTAAATCAAAATAAAATTCTGCAATTTCTCTAATATCTTTTCTAACATCACCAACTCTAATACATTTTTTCATGACTGCAGCTTTTCCCATAACTCCTTGAGTAATTGGGATTTCGAAATCCTCAAGATATGCTTGATGTTTGGAAGCAATACATTGGAACGATTGATTTTTTTTATCTATTAAAAAAATATTTGCTGCTTGTGCATTAATTCTTTTTATAATTAATTCTAATGAGTTATTAAGTGTTTCTTTTAAATCAAGAGACATTGCAAACTCTTGATTCATTTTAGTTACCAGCTCTAAATCTTTACTGCTAGTGTCATCTATTTTGATCGTTTCCTTTTTTTTTACACCAAAAAACATGTTATTTATAAATTGATATTCGTTAATTTTTTGATAATTTTGAAATTGATGGAAATCATTATTCATGCGCCTAATTTCTATTTGCACCTAACTGATGCAATTATGTTAGTACAATACTGCATTAATGGGCTCATAGAATTTTCCTCTCAAATTAAACTCTAAACTGTGTTCTATATTATAGCATTTATCCTTGGAAGTATATGGGGGAGTTTCGCAAACGTTTGTATACACAGGCTTCCAAATGATGAAAGTATAGCAATTAAGAGATCTTATTGTCCAAAATGCAGTACAAGGATCACATGGTTTGATAACATTCCTCTATTGTCTTTCTTTATACTTGGTGGAAAGTGTAGAAGTTGCAAAGTTAAAATAGATATAAGATATTTTATAGTAGAATTAATCAGTGTCTTAAGTTTTTTACTAGTTTACCATATTTATGGTTTAACCATAACAACTCTGTTGTTAGCTTTGTTAAGTATTTTTTTTATAATCATATTTTTTATAGATTTAAATCATTTTATAATCCCTGACAGCCTTACTTTTCCATTAATGATAATTGGTTTTGCAAAATCATTTGCTCCAAATTTAGACTCAAATCTCTTTCCTATTTATCTTAACTCACTTATTGGAGGAATTATGGGTTACTTAGTCATTTGGTTAATCATTCTTTCTTATAAAAAATTTAAGAATAAAGAAGGTATGGGACTGGGGGATGCTAAGTTACTCTCTGCAATTGGTTTCTGGTTCGGCTGGATATGTATCCCCTTTATAATTTTTATATCTTCTGTTGTAGCACTTCTAATTGTAACACCATCTCTAATTAAAAAATCAAAAACAATGTCCTCACAAATTCCATTTGGTCCTTACATTATAATCGGGTGTGTGATTTATATTTCTTTTTTTGATAAATTTAAAATATTTTTATTCTAATAATTTTCTCGCCAATTTCCTCTGAACACTGAGATTGCTCCGTCATTAGAAAGTAAAGATATAAGTGTATCTTCTTGGTCTTCACTATCTGTTGTAATGTTTGCAAAAAGTTTATCTGCAAACACTTCTAACTTCGAAAGAACACCGGGTTGTAAATAATAACAACCTGTCTTTTCATCAAAGCCTGCATTTGCATCCATCTGTCTGCTTGCTCGTCCAATTTCTTCTGAGGTATTAATTCCACATTCATCATCAGCGGCACAGACATAAGCGTTTCCGACATTACACTTTCCGCCCTCTGGTGGTTGATAAACAGGATAATAAACCGTGCCCTTAAACACAGTGGGTGATGCAGTAGCTTTGTGATATAAATTTTGTGTTAAATTTGGAGCTCCTGTATCAGTAACTAAAGACTCGTCTTGTCTTTTGTCAAATGGCTTATCTAATTTAAAAACCCAGGCGTCCTTAGATATCGCAGGACAATCCCCCTGATCATTTGTTTCGTCAGCAGTATTTACACAATTTGAACTTAAACTATATCCGTCTTCTGCATCAATCTTTCTTGCATTCATAGCCTCTGTTAAAGACCCGACGCCTCCAGAATTTACCATTCTAAAATTTGGAAAATCAAAATCTCTTATTCCATATAAGATGTTATCCATTCCTCTTGATCTCCGCGCGATGTCATTAAAGTCCCCAGTGGCTCCAAACAAATATAAGTTTTTAGTATCCATTCCAAAAGCAGCATCCATTCCAAAAAAACTAACTCTGCCGTTCTCCTCGTTTGTATTTAGAGAAAATAAAGTAGTATAATCATATAATTCTATTGGCGCCGGATTAGAGCCTTTAGAAGTCAGTTCATTAGTTAAGTTAATTTTTGAAATTTTCCCCTCATAATCGTTTACATAAACCATTGCTCCCCGCCATTTCGCACCTCTAAAAGTATCTGGAGTAATTACAACTGGGTCGCCCAATACTGAATTAGGAAGATCGTTTAATGAACCTCCATAAGCACTTTCAAATGAATTATCGATATCAACTAAATCGATTAACCCATTCCCTCCGCTAGCTATTTTCCCAGGATATTGGCCTCCACTTTGCTCACTCATGGACTCTAAATCTATTACATATACAGCTGAACCAACACCGCCAACTCTACCAAATCCAGCGGGCATTACTGCAACATATCTATCACTATCTATAGACTCTTCTCTTTCAACTGGAAGTCTGAATATTCTTGGCGTTGCCCAAGTTTCACCCATCTTACTATAATCATATACTGGGTTTTCAGTTCCTATATTAGGAATTTTAACAGTAAAGAAAGTTGTCTCATCATCGGATGCTAGAGAACCATCATCTTCACTCAGATTAATTACTAGTTCCTCTCTAAATGTAATTGTTGCTAATGATGCTTCTTGTACAATCGTATCTACGGTTAATGATGTAACAGTTCCATCTATAACTTTTTGAACAGGTAAAGTTGATGGATCATCAATAAATTCTTGCGGCATAATATATGGAAATCTCCAAACTCTGCCTTTGTAACAAGCGGCTGTACCACCCGAGTAAAAATTACTGTCGGTCACACAATCTCTAATCTTGTCTCTTTCAGTATAATCATTACCAGTGCTATCAGTAGCTATGTCAGCATTTCTAGCTTGTTCAATATTAAATTTAGCATTTTTAGCTTCCTCTGAGTCATTAATATTCAAACTTCCACCTGTATAATCTAATGCTGGAGCTGGTGAGTCTTCACTGTTAATTATTGTACCATCACTTAAAGCTATCATAACTTTACTTCGAACAAAATCATTGTAAACAGAGAATACATGAATTGGTTCTAATGGCTCTGTCACATCTAAAATAGAATATCCTGCACCACCTCTTCCGTAAGGAATCATTAATATAGTACGCCAAGATTTTGTTGCCTCTGGCTGCCCATCAGGTTTCACAGCTTTAATAAACATGTCATGTACAACTGGTGAACCATCAACTGCAAATATTGCATTCGTACCGCCTTTTCCATTACCAATTGCTTGATCTAGGTTATCATTTACCATCTCCGGTAACTTTCCAGCAATGAACGGTGGAACAAAACCCCAAAGCTCTTCTCCGTTTTTAGCATCAAATGCATGCAACATTCCATCATTAGCTCCTACATAAAGAACTCTTTGCCTTTGGCTTAAACTAGAAGCAAAACCAGCATAACCATTTTTTTGTCTGTAGTATGCTTCTTGATTTGTGGCTGTGTAGTTTGTGTTTGCGCCTGGAGGTCCAACCTCAACAATCTGAGAATGATATATGTCCCCAAGAATATTTTCTCTCTTATCTCCTTTTCCAGAACATCTGTCATTACCTGTGCGGTAAAGAAAGTAATCCGCACCTCTGACGAAATTAATCAAACCTTTTATATCATCATCATTTCCATCTGGTCCTGGACAAGTAGAACCCGTTTTATGATAATCGGTAACAGTGTTTCCTAAAATTTGAAATAATTTATTAATTTCAGAACTGTTTCCTTCAACCCAGTTGTTCCATCCACTATCTACGTAACTTACACCTTGCAGAGGGGTCCAAATTTTTCTACTAGATATATCCCTGTCTGCTAATTTTTTAGCTGCATCCCAATTATTTGCAGGGTCCTCATGAATAACAAAACCGTCTGGTGTAACGCCCTTTCTCATTAGATGTCCTATCCACTGTTGTCCTTGTGCTAATGAAAATTGTCCCTGAAACAAATCTCCACCTTCTTGCACGGTAGCAGTTATGGCTGGAGCAGAAAATGAGAGCCTACTAGCAATGATTCTCTCTATCTCACTTTTTAATTTTGTAACTAACTCTTTTGGATTTTCTGCAATAATTCTTTGTCTACATTCTGGATCTGTTTGAGCAGATGTACCAAAATTAGGATCATCACAACTACCAGCTTTTGCTGCTTCTTGAAATTGCTCGTCTCCTCTATCTTTTATTCCTCCACCATAGGCTATAAAAATTGTCTTAACTCCTTTTGCATTTCCAAACCGATCCTTGTTTACCCCCGCTGCTGCACTATCAATTCTTAAATCTCTAATTTGTCTCAAAGCCCGGTCGTGGTGTTGCCACATACCATCACCTATTACAATAACGTAGTTAAGTTGACACTCTGGACCGTCTTTAGTTATTCCAATGTTTGGGTCTAACATATACTCGTAGGCAAGTTGAGAAAAAGCAGTACCATCTGTTCCAAATCTTGTTTTCATTCTATCAACAGCTTCAACTATTCGATTAGATGTATTTGGTCCAATTCCTACAGGTATACAAGAATTGTCATCACATTGGACAGATTTACCTATAGGATGTTGGGCAGCGTTAGACCACCCCCGATAATAATCACAAAAATCATTACACCTTTGAAATTTTTTTGCCTTAGGACACATGTTGTGACAAGAATATTCTGTAAACGGTAACCATTTTCCCTTAGCTCCTCTTCCGTTTGCTCTTGTTCCAGCATTCCAATATCCATAACCAAAATACGCTCCGCTAGTCAATGAGCTGTCGTTAACAACTGCTTTAATTGCTCTTTTGGCTCCTTCAGCTCTACTTACTATTTTAGTTCCAAGTTCATCAACCCAAGTCATGGATCCTCCGCTTATATCAAATTCTTGAATTGAATTTTTCGCATTACCAACCCAAACTCTGTCATTCGACACATGAAGACCCATAGGTATATTAAAAAGAATATTTGATGCTGTGGACGCTGCTGGACCGAACCCCCCAACAGTTGCTGTAGTAGTTATGTTCGATGAGTTAATTGATAATTTTTGCAGTGTGTGGCTAGTGTTACTTGTTGCATAGATAATACTTTCATCTTGTGGATCAATACTCATTTTTGCAACTAGATTGTAAACATTGCCATTAACATTTCTTTGAAAACGCGTAGGCGCTCCAAGATCTGGACAAAAGTTACCGCCTCCAGATGAAATTGAAATTCTATAAATTTCTCCGCTAACAACGTAGTAAAGATTATTTCCACTATCCATAGAAATTGAACTTGTAGATCTTAAGTGGGTTCTAAATGTTGGATGATATCTATCAACAGGACAAAGCAATTGGTTACCAGTCGAGAGATTTCTTGAAAAAACAAATTCTTCTTGACCATATCTAAAACAAACCCATCTCTTTCTTTTTTTCTTTCCTACCCTTCTTTCATCAAGGCAGACTTCTTGATGACCTGTTACAATTAAATGGTCTTGGCTATCAATAGTTTTAATATCCAAACCTAGTGGATACAATTTATCAAATCTTCCAGTAGACATTTTCCCAAGTTCAGTACTACTAATAACCTCTACGCAATTTCCATCGGCATCTATAGCTACAACAGACTCATAATCATACGAAATTGAATAAATAACTTCTTTACCTGCTGGTGAAACTCCATTTACATCTGATGACTTATCCATTTCACGAACAGTTCTAACTCTGCTATCTTGTCTGCCAGTTTCTAATTCACACGAGGGCATACTGTTTGATCCTTGGAATAGCCTATCTCCCTTGCCATCACCATCAGGATCAACAAATGTTGGATCAAAATCCTCTGTGTCGTAATCAAATTTTATAATTGCGCCTCTAGCTTGCCCAACCATTACATCACCATCATCAAGCAAAATTAAATCATTTGGATTATAAATTGCTGCACCACCAAAAGGGTTTCCGTTCATACTAGCTGATGTATCAAGAAGAATTAATATATTTGCTTTAACGTCTCCCGTGCCTGAACCGGGTGGTAATGACTTTGAAAAAGCATTTTGATTAAACATCATAACTAATGCTAATAGATAGAAAAATAATCTTTTTATTGAGTCCATTTTAAACATTACCAATACTGCCTATATTCATTAGTTGTAATTATTAATTCTTCCTCGACCAAAACATCAAATCTTAAAGTTTTACTATAATAATATTTCTTATTATCCTTCTCCCAACTAATATGTCCAAGCCATTTCGGATCAAAAACTTCTTTGGCTTCTTCTCCATAATTTTCTTGAATATAATAAAAGAGAAAAGATTTTTTATCATTTATCTTAGATATATTGTTATTAAGAATTAACTCATAACCAATAACAGTTTCTCCACCTAGAGAGTGAATTCTAATTTCAGTTTCCTCTGGATGATGATCTGGACACCAATTTTTAAAATTCGTTGTTGCAAACCAATAATTTGTTTTTTCAGCGCTAGGATTCATATCTATTAATTCAATATTCTTATCTATATCAGGCTCACCTAACATTTCAGTGACACTTGAAAAACTTTCTCCAATTTCAAATTCAAGATCACATTCTTCAGAATAAACAGGATTAAATTTTAGAAAAGTTAGTAAAAACAAAGTTAGTAAAAATATATTTTTTCTCATAATTTTAAGTCGGCATTACCACAATACTTTCCAAAGGTATTAAAATTTCAACCTCTCCATTGTGGAATTCTCCTCTACTCCCTGGCCCATAAAGAATCCCACAAGAATATATTTTATATGCTGTTCCTTGTGAGTCAACGTTACTGACGTCTGTTGCAATACTAGATCCATCATTTCTATATGCAGCTGCCCCCACATTTACGATAAAATATTCATAAGCAAATCTTTTTAAGAAATTGAATTCTGCGCGAATAAATTTTTCTTTTTCCTCAAAATCCCTAGGATTGTCGCCTCTCTCATTAACTACTTCATCATCAGTGTTAAAACTTGTACTGTCAGGATCTAAACATTCCGCATTTGTTCCTGTGCATAGAAGTGGTCCAACGATATCCAAAAAACTTTTTTCAACTGGAAGTTGGCCTTTTCCAATAATTGATACGTTATCATCTCCATCTGTATCTATGTTTTTAAAACTCATTAAGCATTGTGAGCTATCTCTTGCAACTTTTGTATCATTTTGAGCTGGTCCTCGTATAAATGTATGTCTAAAGAAACCATTTTCTGATTTGCTTGTGTACTCAGTTTTTGTATCCTGCCATATCTCATTTTTAACATCCCAGACTGCTGCCGGACCTGGTTCATCAGGACGACTTCCAAGAACTTTATCGTCTGTGGGCACGCTATTCATCCAAGGTCCAAGATATTTATCCAGGATCCATTTCTCTCCCTCTAAAAGACCAGCTTCAGCAACATAAAAAGTTTGCTGGTACTGATCGCTACTATTGTTACTTTGGTGATCCCCTGATGAAATAACTATTAATGAACCGCCCATCAAAGACATTACTATTAAAAGTATAATTGATAAAACTAATGCAAATCCTTTTTCTTTATTATTACTCATTAATTAGTCATTCCTATTCCACCCAAGTTTCTTGTATGCACTGTTAAAAAAATTGGATCTCTTTTGAAAGCAGCATCTTCACCAGTAAATTCTGTAGCTTCTCTTCCCAGTGATAAAATTTGTCTTTTTGTTCCCTGCCTAAGATTTTTAAAAAAACCCGATTTTGAAGCTGATCTAAATGTTAAAGTAATATCAACCGATCGAATATCATAAATATTTTCAGGATCTTTTGGATCTGCATCCACTGCTCGACCAAATTTATCCATAGCAACAAATGACATATCGGATAAATATTCTCTAACTAACTGACCAGAATAACAATCATTATCTGGAGGACAATTGTTGACGACCCATTCACCATCTGGGTCATCTATAGCCTGTTTCCAATATTTCTTTGATCTAAAAACTCCATAAAATTTATCATTATCTTTTTGCATAGCATGAGCAAAATAAGAGATCTTATATCTTGTATAAAATTGTTCTCCGGAACCAACATCAGCGTTTGCATCAAAGTCTCCATAAACAATATGGATCTGATCACAACAAACATTGTTTATTTTTTCATCAATCAAAGTATATCCAGGAACAACAGGGTCTTGATCAGACAATCTAGTTGCATCCCCAAGTCTATTTCTATAAATAACAACTGGTGCATGGCTTTCTTTTTCTTCAGCAGCAGTATCACCTGGCACAAATTGCAGATAATCAATTCTAGGAATTCTCTCTGCTTCAGGTCTTGCTTCATTCTCAGCATTGTAACCATAGTAATATTTAAAACCGGCCATCCTTACGTCTCTCATTATCATGGAAACTATATCTCTTCCTGACTTACTAATACCAGCAACATCCGATACCCTAGAATAAGTTTGGTTTATTACTGAATAAGTGGTGTACATTGCACCAATTATTATTGCGGATATGACGATACCTATAAGCATCTCTATCAAACTAACTCCTGCATTTTGATGAGTTCTTATCATTCTCCAGCTCCTCTAGCTCGATATTTAGGCTCATAGTCTGCTTGGAAATATAAAAATCTTCTTTTTTTTCCATCATTTAAATTGAATTGAATTCTTCCTACATACATTCGATCATCAAATATGTTATTATTGGTATACGTACATTTATTTGATTCCCAACGACACATATCAAACATCTTAATCGACTTTGTATCTTTTTCGGTTTTACATTTAATTAATTGATCTTGATTTAAAATTGCCTGCCATTTCAGTATTTGGTTTGAAGCAGCACTTTTTCCTCCCCAAATTGATGCCTCATCTTTTTTATAAAGAGGCAACTTATCTTCTGTCGAGCATCTATCCGTATTTATGATAGAATTTATATTATTAAGCTTAGTGTCTGATCCACAAGCATTAGTATCGTCAGTTTCTTCAAAATCTAAATTTGTATAAAACTGTACAAATTTTGCACAAGCTTTTCGATCTAACTCTGATGGCATAAATGCTTTACCATCCTCAAAAATCAATGCTTGTTCATCATTTTCACTTACCCCTACATAAGTATCTTTATAACCGAGCACTCCTTCTGCAATCATTCCAACTAAATGTCCGGCTTTTGACCTCTCTCCTGAAACATCAATAGAGTTTACTGCATAGCCAACCATTTGAAAAATTCCTATGAAACCAATACCAACTATTACGCTTGCAACAATTGCTTCTAATATACTCATTCCTTTTTCTTTATTATTCTTCATTCTATTGAGTAACCCAATCTCCTTTTACTTCCGCCCATTTTTCAAGTTTTATATTTCCAAATCTTGACCAAATAATGCGATAATCACATTGAGGACCTCTTCGTATATCCATTTCGTCCCTAGGATTTAAATGCTTATCACAAAGACCTCCAGTACCGAATAGTTCTAGAGAATTTTCTCCTTCTAAACCATCAGTAGTACTATACCATCTTCCGTCTTTAGAAAAACATACTCCTTCCTCAGCGTCAGGTTCTAAGGTTGTTTGAAGATTATCTAAAACTACACTAGATACCTCGGGCCTATCAGATATGGTACCATCATGATCCCAGTCAGCTATATCTGCAGAGCATCTTTCAGATGCATTTCTAAAAGCTCCTGAAGTAATTTTGTCACCTAATGTATCAGCTGTTATTCCTCTTGATGTAATTGTAATAGAAGTACCAGCATCATCTGAAACCTCATTAATTATGTAAACTTGAACAAACGCATATAGTCCTCTTTGCACTTGTGAATTTATTTTATCAAACACATTAAATGCTTTCAGGACATCTGATTGCACTGTTCTAGCTTTATTCCAATCTGATATTCGTGGATAAGAAATAGCTGCAAGAACGCCTACAATACATAGCACAACTATAACTTCTAAAGTTGTAAAACCTTTATTGTTCTCTACCAGCTGATGCATCAATTTTACCTGCTTTGACAAGTTCCTCCAATGATTTTGTCATTGTAATCATTCCTTCCTTAACGGCGGTCTGCATGATGCTTGGTATTTGATGGATTTTAGATTCTCGTATTAAGTTTTGAATTGGTGCAGTACATTTCATTACCTCAAAGGCACCACAACGACCTTGTCCGTCTTTTGTTTTTAGAAGTCTTTGGGTTACAACCATTTTTAAAGATGTAGAAATTTGAGCTCTAATCTGCGCTTGTTGTTCTGGCGGAAATACGTCTATGATTCTGTTTATGGTACTTGGGGCACCACTTGTGTGCAAAGTTCCAAAAACAAGGTGACCCGTCTCAGCTGCAGTTAAAGCAAGTGAAACTGTTTCAAGATCTCTCATCTCTCCAACTAATATAACATCTGGATCTTCTCTCAATGCGGCTTTTAATGCGCTAGCAAAAGATTGAGTTTGTTTTCCAACCTCTCTGTGAGAAACAATACTCTTTATATCTTTATGAATAAATTCAACTGGATCCTCAACCGTTATAATATTTGAGGTTCTTGTCTTGTTAATTTCATTAACTATGGCTGCAAGTGTTGTTGACTTACCTGAACCAGTTGGACCTGTCACCAAGACCAAACCTTTGTGCATATCAATGATATCATAAAGAACAGGCGGTAAATCAAATTGATCCATCGTTGGAATTACACTCTCAACTCTTCTTAATACTGCAGCAGGACCATGAATAGTTTTGTAAAAGTTTGCTCTAAATCTTAGTCCACTCAAAGTTACTGAGGAATCTAATTCATGAGTATCCTTAAATCTATTCATTTCAATTTCATTACAGTTTGTTGATAATAAATCTTGAAGATCCTGGGCTTTAACTACAACCTCTTGAATTTTATGAATTTCACCAGTTTGACGATAAGCTAAAGGCCAACCACTTCTAATATGAAAGTCGGAAATTTTTTTATTATTTTTTGCAAGTTCTTCTAATTTTTCAAACATAACAAATATTTATATATAATTATTAGAAAAAACAATATTAACTTAGCTCAGTTTGAGCAAAATAGATCATTATTAATAAAAAACATAATACAAAACCCACACAATTAATGAATATTCAAAAAATGTTTTTGTAGTATTAAGTTGTTTCTCGGTAAATTTTGACTTTAAAAATTTACCTAAAAATTTAAATCCAAGATGAACTAAAATAATAGAGGAAATAATGCCTGCCAGAATGTACTCTATAGAAAAATTTTTATATCCAAAATAAATTGCGACAATTAGGGTTAACCAAGAAACCTTGGTGATAAATAGTTTGAAAATAAGACCTGCTTTTTTACTAAAAATAGATTGTGTCTTTATTAAAGAGTAAGACCACATCAAACCTATCAAAAAACTTAAATATTTTAAAATCATCTGTAATTAAATAAATTAATAAATTCAACTATCAATATATATTTAAGATCTATTAAATTTTTTGACCCAAAATGGTAACTTTAACAAATATTATCTAAGACTCTTTTTTCATTTTATTTTACAATTATTTAAAAAATTATGAGTACAGAGAACCTTAAAAGTAACCAATTTCACGATGTAGTTAGAAACTCTGAGATTAATGATTATATTGAAAAAAGTTTAGATAATTTTTCTACTAAAAATTATAATGAAGGTTACTGGAGACTATATAATAAAGATAATCCTAATGAAAACACTGATCAAGTAAAAACTGTTTATGGTATATGTTTTACGTTCACAGCGTTACTAATTTTAGGAACTTATTCTACCCTGTTTTAAGTTATTAAATTTTTAAAAATTATATATTATTCAACTTTCCAATCGGTTGGGAACGTCACATAATTAACTTGAATACATCTTCTTTCTTTAACAATTTTCTTCTTTTCCATCCCATGCCAAGTATTTGGGCCACTTGAAAATAAATAACCGTAGTTATGTTTATAGGGCACTGTCTTAACTTTTTCTAATTTCTCATTATAAAAATCAGTACCCAAATCATCAGATTCATTCTCTTTGTTCACAAAAATTAATCCCGACATTAGTTTTTCTTTAATATCACAGTGTGGTTTTAACCAAAAACCCTCTCGATCACATATTACTTCCACTCTTACATAAGAATTGGAAAGATCTTTGTTGACCATTTTTGAAATTGTCTCATATGTATCTTTAGATTGTAATTCATTTATAAATTTTACTAAATTTGGAAATTGTGATGAATTTTCTTTGGTGACAAAACATCTAAATTTTATTGCTTTACCACCTGATGCTATTCCCTCTCTAAACTCAGCAGCTCCACCATCAATAGCTCTTGTTCCGTCATAATTCAAATTATGCTTACTAACATCTGGTATATCTGCTGTGATTATTTCTTCAATTGCACTATCACTAAGGGCATTACTATATTCCCAATGATCAAATGGAAAATCATATTTTTTTGAATTTTTTAAAATAGAATTAAGAAATCTCATAGTTTTTTATCTTACTCTTTATATATCCCGATATTCTATCTGTTTCATTAAGTTTTTCATACTTCCAATCTTCTAATTTGTCATCAAGATCTTTAATGATATTCAGTTTTTTGAACATTTCAAAAAATTTCTGAAACCTAATATTATTTTTTACAGGAGGCATTTGTGCCACGTAAATTGGTTTACCTGTAATTGCTGCTTCAGATATCATGGAGGTAGAGTCGCACGTAACAACTATATGATTTGCAAGTTTTAAAGAAGATAAGTAGGCTTTTTTATCAATATCGGTAATTATGACCTGATTTTTATCAAAGTAATTTATTGCACTATCGATAACACTTTTTGGAGTTCGCATAGAAGGAATAAAAATTAATTGATAACCACTATCAATAAAATTCTTTTTTATTTTATTAAAGATTTTTTCTACTTCTATAGTTTTATAATCATAATATTGATTAGGTCCTCCAAAAATAAGTGTGACTATTTTTTCTTTATTCAATCTGGGTTTTAAATATGACATATTTTCATCTAATTCATTGTCTCTAAGATAGTGAATAGCTCCTATACTAGCTATTACGTTTTTACCCTTTAATCCATCATGCTCGGGTGCTACAACAAAGTCAAAGTTGGATAATGAAACTTTCGGATCTTGGATATGAACATTGATAATTTTATCTTTAAATTTCTTTTTTAAAAAGATTGATGGAATTACACTTTTTCTTCCACAAGATATAACAATGTTAAAATCTTTCATAATATCGTTCTTAAATACAAAATTTTGAATTGGAGTTATTTTTGGGGGTATAAGCTTCCAAAAATTATTAAGTTCAATTTTTTCGTGTATAAAATCAAGATCTAAAGCTTTTGCTAGTCCTTCAACTTGACTAATCATACCGTGCATACCTTCGGTCAATAATAAACCTTTTAATTTAGTCATTTATCACTATATAGCTTTCATATGAGTCAAAATCCAACTAAACACACAAAAGTGTTAATAATTGGATCTGGTCCAGCTGGATACACGGCCGCTGTTTATGCTGCAAGAGCAATGCTCAATCCAATTTTAGTGTATGGATCAGAGCCAGGTGGACAGTTAACTACAACTACTGACGTCGAAAATTATCCAGGGTTTGCTGATGTTATTCAAGGACCTTGGCTAATGGATCAAATGAAAGAGCAAGCTAAAGCTGTTGGAACTGAAATGATAGAAGATCACATTAGTTCAGTAAATTTAAAAACTTCTCCCTTTGAAGCCATCGGTGATACTGGCCAGAAATACACTGCTGATAGCATTATTATTTCAACTGGCGCCCAAGCAAGATGGTTAAATTTAAAATCAGAGCAAGATTTCAGAGGGTTTGGTGTTTCGGCGTGTGCTACTTGTGATGGTTTTTTTTTCAAAGATAAAGAAGTTGCTGTCGTAGGTGGTGGTAATGCAGCTGTAGAAGAAGCAATGTTTCTGACAAAATTTGCATCCAAAGTAAAATTAATTCATAGAAGAGATAGTTTAAGAGCAGAAAAAATGCTCCAGAAAAAACTAATGGAAAATAAAAAAATTGAGATTATTTGGGACTCTGTCGTAGAAGATGTTGTTGGAGATAAAGATCCTAAAAATGTTAAGGGAATTAAAATAAAGAATGTTAAAACAAACAAAATTGATGAGATAAAATTAGATGGGGTATTTATTGCTATAGGCCATGATCCAGCTACACAACTTTTTAAAGATCAATTACAAATGGACAAAGAGGGTTATTTAATTACTAAACCAGACTCAACAGAAACAAATATTCCTGGTGTTTATGCAGCTGGCGATGTTAAAGATAAAACATTTAGACAAGCGGTAACTGCAGCAGGAATGGGCTGTATGGCAGCCTTAGAGGCAGAAAAATTTTTATCACACTAGCGTGAGAAATAATCTACACGTATTTTTAGGTGCTACTGTGGCTGATGCTGCTGCGAGACCTTTGCATTGGGTTTATAATCAAAAAAAACTAAAATCTTATATTAAAGGAAAAAAAGATTTTTCTTTCTTAAAAAAAAACAAAAGTCCTTTTTACAATATCAAAACAGGTAAAGTTTCTGGATACAATGAAATCGGTCAAGTTATGTTTAAAACATTACTAGAAGGACATGATAATATTAATGAGCGGTTTAAGAAAAACATTAAAAAAAATTTTGGTCCTGGTAGCATTTATTGGAAAAACTTAGGTCTTAGATCAAAATATAAAAAAGTAAAAGACTGGCGGGGCATTATTAAAGGACCATGGATACATCAAAATGTAATTGAAACAATTAGAAATATTAAATTAAGGAAAAAAAAAACAGGGGGATTAAAGTTAATGAGTCTGATGGTTTTTGTGCAAGCCTTCCTTATTTTCTTTATGGTTTTGATTTTAAAAGTTTAGAAAAAATAATCTCAACCGTAACCATTTCAAAAATAAGTCATAAGTATGCCTTAGCGAAATTTCATATAATAAACTTAGCTCTCAAAGGAGCACAAAATCCAATAAATGAATTTGTCAAAAAATTTGGAAAAGATCCCAAATATAAAATCATTATTAATGACATAATCAAAATTAAAAAATTAAAATCGAATGCTCACCCATCTGTTGTCAAAAAACTTGGTATGGCTTGCAGTTACCCAGGGACTTTTAATAGCTCAATACATGCAATATTAAGTTCAACAAATTACAAGGGAGCTATTTTAAAAACAATTAAAGCTGGTGGATGTAATTGCTCTAGAGCAAACTTTATTGGAGCATATTTTTCTGCTTTAAAAGGATTTAATTCTATTCCAAAATCCTGGATTAAAAAGACCATACCAGCTAAAAAGATTCTAGATCAAAAATAAAATTATTTATTTAAAGTTTCACAAAAAGATTTAATTCTTTTCATTGCCTTCTTTAGACTCTGCATTGATGTTGCATAAGAAATTCTAAAATAACCCTCTAATCCAAAAGCAGATCCCTGCACTACTGCAACATTTTCTTTTTCAAGTAATTTTTGAACAAAATTGGTATCAGTTTTTAATTTTGTTTTTTTATTTAATAAACCTTTACAACTTGGAAACACATAAAATGCACCATTGGGTGTTAAACAATTAATTCCCCTAATACTATTTAAACTTTTAACAACAAAATTTCGTCTAGCTTTAAATGCATTAGATCTAGTTTTGATAAAACCTTGTTTTCCATTTAATGCTTCTACTGCTGCCGCTTGACTTATTGAAGAAGGATTTGAAGTAGATTGTGACTGAATTTTACCAATAGCTTTTATTATATCTTTAGGACCTGCAGCATAACCTATTCTCCAACCTGTCATTGCATATGATTTACTAACACCATTCATGGTTAAAGTTCTATCTTTAAGTTTTGAAATTTGCGCTATTGTGTAGAAATTAAAGTTATCATATCGAACGTGTTCATAAATATCATCACTTAGAATAAAGATTTTTTTATTCTTTATTAGAACCTTTGCTAAATCTTGTATTTCTTTTTTTGAATAACCTGCCCCTGTTGGGTTTGAGGGTGAATTAATAATTACCCATTTTGTTTTTTTTGAAATTGCTTTTTTTAATTTTTTTGCTGTAAGCTTAAAGCCTTCTTGTTCTGTACACTTTACTATCTTAGGTTTTCCACCTGCTAACAAAACCATGTCGGGATATGAGACCCAAAAGGGTGCTGGAATAATTACCTCATCTCCTTTATTTAAAGTGGCCATAAAGGCATTATAGAGAACCTGCTTTCCTCCTGTCCCAACAGTTATTTGATCAACTGAGTATGTTAATTTATTTTCTCTTTTAAACTTTGCGACTATTGCTTTTTTTAAAGCTGGAGTTCCATCTACAGCGGTGTACTTTGTGTCTCCTTTTTTTATTGCTTTTATTGCAGCCCTTTTAATATTATCTGGAGTATCGAAGTCTGGCTCTCCAGCTCCTAAACCAATAACGTCTTTTCCTGCAGCTCTTAGTTCTCTAGCTTTTTGAGTGACTGCAATCGTTGGAGATGGCTTAATTCTTTTTAGACTGTCTGATATTATGCTCATTGAAATATAAATTAATTCTACTACTTTCTTTAATATATGGAAAATACATATCAAGATTTAATTACAGATATCCAGAGTAAAAATCCAAAAATTAGTGGAAAACTTGAAGGTGGTAAAAAATTTAAAATTAAATCAGACTTTAAACCAGCAGGAGATCAGCCAGAGGCTATAAAAGATTGGTGAAAGGAGCTAATAAAGATGAATTTAATCAGGTTTTACTTGGAGTAACTGGATCTGGTAAAACTTTCACAATGGCAAAAGTAATAGAGGCTACAAATAGACCAGCCTTAATTTTAGCTCCAAACAAAACTTTAGCTGCGCAACTTTATGGTGAGATGAAAACTTTTTTTCCTGATAATGCCGTTGAGTATTTTGTATCCTATTACGATTATTATACTCCAGAGGCATATGTTCCAAGATCAGATACTTATATTGAAAAAGAGGCATCTATTAATGAGCAGATAGATAGAATGAGACACTCAGCTACAAGATCTCTTCTTGAAAGAGATGATGTGCTTATCGTTGCCAGTGTATCTTGTATTTATGGATTGGGATCAGTTGAAGCATACAGTAAGATGACTTTAACCCTTCAAAAGAATTATGATTACAACAGAGAGCAAATAATAAAGTCTTTAGTCGCCTTACAATACAAACGTAATGATCAAAATTTTTACAGAGGAACTTTTAGAGCACGAGGAGAATATTTGGAAATTTTTCCATCTCATTTAGAGGATAGAGCCTGGCGACTTAGTTTATTTGGAGAAAAACTTGAACAAATAGAAGAGTTTGATCCTCTGACTGGAGATAAAGTAAGAGATCTTAGTTTGGTAAAAGTTTATGCTAATAGTCATTACATCACACCAAAACCTACAATAGAACAAGCGGTAATAAACATTAAAAAGGAATTAGAGATAACTCTTAAAAAACATAAGGCCGAAAATAAATTACTTGAGGCTCAAAGGTTGGAGGAAAGAACTAAATTTGATCTAGAAATGATAGAAGCGACTGGTTCGTGCGCAGGAATTGAAAATTATTCAAGATTTTTATCTGGCAGAAAACCTGGCGAGCCACCACCTACACTATTTGAGTACTTTCCTGACAACACTTTAATTTTTGTTGATGAGTGTCATGTGACTGTTCCTCAACTTAATGGAATGTACAAAGGAGATAGGTCAAGAAAAAGTACATTGGCAGAGTATGGTTTCAGACTTCCATCGTGTATGGATAATAGACCTCTTAAATTTGAGGAATGGGACTTAATGAGAACTCAAACAGTATTTGTTTCTACTACACCAGGGCCTTGGGAATTAGAGCAAACGAAAGGTAGATTTATTGACCAAGTCATCAGACCAACAGGTTTAATTGATCCCCCCGTAGAAATAAGGCCTGCTAAAAACCAAGTTGATGATTTAATGCATGAGTGTAAAAAAGTAATTGAAAATAATCACAGAGTTTTAGTAACAACTCTTACAAAAAAAATGGCTGAAGATTTAACGGAGTATCTTCACGAAAACGGAGTAAAAGTAAGATATCTTCATTCAGATATTGATACACTTGAAAGAATAGAAATTATGAGAGATCTAAGAATGGGCGTATTCGATGTTCTTGTAGGAATTAACTTGTTAAGAGAGGGTTTAGATATTCCTGAATGTGCTTTAGTCGGAATCTTGGATGCAGATAAAGAAGGTTTTCTAAGATCAGAAACTTCATTAATTCAAACTATTGGTAGAGCTGCAAGAAATGTTGATGGCAAAGTAATTCTTTATGCAGATAAAGAAACTAAAAGTATAAAAAAGCAATTAAGGAAACTGAAAGAAGAAGAAAAATTCAATTAGATTATAACAAAAAACATAAAATTGATGCAAAGACTGTAAAAAAAGAAATAAACGATATTTTAGAAAGTGTTTACGAAAAAGATTATGTCAAAATTAGTGAGGGTTCAAATGTTGGGGGAAATCTAAAAAAACACTTGAAAGCATTAGATAAAAAAATGAAGGAAGCAGCATCAAATCTAGAATTTGAGGAGGCGGCTAAAATTAGAGATGAGATTAGAAAATTGGAAAGCACAGAGTTAGAGATCACACTAAATCCAAAAATAAGACAATATGATGTAAAAAATAAACTTTATCCGAAAGGTAGATCGACAATGGGAATGCCAGGAACTAAAGTTACCAAAAAAAAAGATAAGAAATGGAAGCACAGAGGATAATAATAACTGGTGGCGCAACTAGAATAGGTGCTGCAATCGCTGAGAAATTATCAGGACCAAATAAACAAATTATAATTCATTACAATAAATCAAAAACAAAAGCTGAAAATTTAAAAAAAAAACTTCAAAATTTTGGTTCAAAAATTTATTTGGTAAAAGGAGATCTAAATAAAGAAAAGGATGTTATAAAAATTATAAAATTTGCTAAATCAAAATTAAAATATTTTGATTGTTTAATTAATAATGCATCCTTATTCGAAAATGATAAATTAGAAAACTTTACTTCAAAAAGCTGGGGAAATCACATTTCAATAAATCTTAAAGCTCCTGCTCTTTTATCAAAAGAATTCTCAAAGAATATAAGAGGAAAAAATAATAATATTATTAACATAATTGATCAAAGAGTTTTTAAACTAACTCCTTTCTTTTTTTCATATACAATAAGTAAAACTAGCTTATATACTTTAACCAAAACTAGCGCTATGAGTTTAGCACCCAATATAAGAGTAAACGGCATAGCTCCGGGACCAACAATCAAAAATAAGAGACAGTCTGTAAAACACTTTAAAAATCAATATTTAGCAACACCACTAAAAAAACAAGTTGATGTAAAAGAGATATGTGATGCAGTTGACTTTTTTATAAAAAACAGCTCTATTACAGGACAAATTTTGGCTATTGATAGTGGTCAAAGTTTAAACTGGCAGTCTCCAGATATAATGAGAGGTAAAGAGTGAAGAAAAATAACCTTAAAATTGTCAAAATAGATAAAAATAAAAGCCTTTTTAATTATGAAAAAAAAATTCTTATTAATGATTTAATTTTAGATTTAAAACTTGGTTACTATGATTTTGAAAAAGAAAAAGCTCAGAAAGTTAAATTTAGTCTAGAAATTGACTATCAAGATAAAAAACCTACACATGATAAGGATATTAAATCTATTGTTAATTACAGTACAATTGTAAAATTAGTAACAAAACTAGTTAAAAAAAAACATTATAATTTTTTAGAAACTTTAGCAGAGGCTGTGTTTGATGAGTTATTCAAAGACAAAAGGATTGCTAAAATAATGCTTAAAATTGAAAAACTAGAAATTTTAAAACAATGCTCATCTGTTGGTATCCAAATTACCAAAAAAAGAAGTCATGATAAGTTCTGAAATCGGAAAAGAAGTAATAAAAAAAGAGCTACCTTTAATACCTAAATTACCTGGTGTTTATCGTATGTTAAATCACAAAGGAGAAATTCTTTATGTTGGTAAAGCAAAAAATTTGCCCAACAGACTTAAAAGTTATATAGCGGAAAAAAATCATATTATTAGAACTGAGAGAATGTTGTCTCAAACAAAAAATCTTGAGATTACAACTACATCTAATGAGAGTGAGGCTTTATTACTAGAGGCCAATTTAATCAAGAAGCACAAACCAAAATTTAATATTCTTTTAAGAGATGATAAATCTTTTCCTTTTATCTTTATTGGTAATAAGGACATGTGGCCTCAAATAAAGAGGCATAGAGGAAAAAAAACTAAAGAAGGTTTTTACTTTGGTCCTTTTGCATCTGCAGGTTCAGCAAATTGGACTATAAAAATGATACAAAAGATTTTTCATTTAAGGGTATGTGATGATACTGTTTTCAAAAATCGTGAACGACCATGTATTCTGTACCAAATTAAAAGATGTTCTGGACCTTGCGTTGGCTACATTGAAAAAGAAGAATATAAGAAAACTGTTGAAGACGCGATAGAATTCGTTTCCGGGAAATCGAGAAAAATTCAAAAAAGTCTCTCGGATCAGATGGAAAAAGCTAGTGAAGATTTAGATTTTGAGAAAGCTGTGATTTTAAGAGATAGAATTAAGTCTTTAAATATTATTCAATCTTCTCAAAGAATTAATGAGGCAAATTTAATTGAAGCAGACGTAATCGCAGGTTACAAAGAATCAGGAAAAACTTGTATTCAAGTTTTTTTTTATCGTTCAAAACAAAATTGGGGTAATCAAGCATTTTTTCCAAAACATGATCCAGATGAAAGTCTTAGCAATATACTTAATTCCTTCATTTCGCAATTTTATGAAAATAAAAGCGTGCCTTCATCGATAATAATTTCTGAAGAAATAAAAGAAAAAAATTTAATAGAAAAAACACTTTCGAGAAAAGAGGGTAAACAAATCAATTTATCTGTTGCAAAAAAAGGCTCAAAATTAAAAGTCATTAATCAAGCAATTAAAAATGCAAAAGAAAGTTTAAATCGAAAACTTTATGAAAGTCAGAATAATAGGGAATTATTTGATTCAGTCGCAAGTAAATTTAATCTTGAGACTAATATAAATTTAATAGAGGTTTATGATAATAGTCATATTCAAGGAACAAATAGTGTTGGGGCTTTGATAGCATTCGGTGAAGAGGGTTTTGTTAAAAAAAGATACCGAAAATTTAATATCAAAATGAAAAAAAATGAACAAGACGATTACGGAATGATGCGAGAGGTATTGAACAGAAGATTTAAAAGAGCAATTCAGGAAAAAGATAATTATCTCTCATTTCCTGACTTAGTTATAGTTGATGGTGGAAAAGGCCAATATTCAGTTGCGAGAGAGAGTTTAAATGAATTAGGTCTTCATGAAATCCCAATAATTGCAATAGCAAAGGGGAAATTTAGAAATAGTGGAAATGAAACTTTTTTTCACAATGGAAAAGAATATAAGTTTAATAAAAATGACCCTACCCTTTTCTTTCTTCAAAGGATTAGAGATGAGTCTCATCGTTTTGCGATAAGTGCTCATAGGGCTAAAAGAAAAAGAGGAATTAGTAAATCCTTACTAGATCAAATTGATGGTATAGGATCTATAAGAAAAAGGGCTTTATTAAATCATTTTGGATCTGCTCGAGCAGTTGAATCTGCAAGTCTTGATGAAATTAAATCTGTTGATGGTGTAGAAGAAAAAGTTGCTAAAAAGATATATAACTTTTTTCATGAATAAAAATAAAAATGCTTAAAAAAATACCAAATATATTAACCATTGGAAGAATTTTGATTGTTCCATTTTTTGTTTTAGCATTTTACCTCCCAGGTTTTTATGGAGACTTTACTGCATTAATTCTTTTTTTAGTCGCATCATTTACCGATTTTTTAGACGGTATGTTAGCTAGATTACTCGGAGAAGAATCTAAGCTAGGTGAGTTACTAGATCCAATTGCAGATAAAATAATTGTTGCTGCAGCTCTTATTCTTTTAGTAATGGACGGTACTATTCGAAATTATGAAGTTATTGCTGCTATAATTATTCTTACGCGTGAAATATTAGTATCTGGTCTAAGAGAATTTTTAGCTAAAGGTAAAATTAAACTTCCTGTTTCAAATCTAGCTAAATTGAAAACTGTCTTACAAATGGTTTCGATTGCTCTTTTACTGTCAGGAGATACTGGAAATAAAATCATAAATTTTCAGGATTATAACGCTCAAACAATAGGAATTGTTTTGCTATGGCTCTCTGCAGCTTTAACACTATTTACTGGATACGAATATATGCGAAAAGGAATTGATCACGCTATTTCAGAGGACAATAAAGATTAAGCTGCTTTTTTCTTTTTTACTAAATTTTGATAGCTTTCATTAAGATTGATTATCATATCACAAACTTTGTACTGATTTTGAGCAATGCAAGATACTGGAGTTACTTCTGCAGCTGTACCAGTTAAGAAACATCCAACAAAATTTGAAAGCTCGTTTGGATTTATTTTTCTTTCATGAACTTTTATATTTTTAGATTTTGCAATCTCAATTACAGTTCTTCTTGTAATACCATCTAGAAATGAGTCAGGTATTGGTGTATGCAGCTCTCCATTTTTATCTTTAAAAAAAACATTTGCACCTGTCGCCTCGGCAACATTTCCCTGATAATCTAACATCAATGAATCTGTATACCCCTGTTTTTCTGCTTCATGCTTTGAAAGAGTACAGATCATATAAAGTCCTGAAGCTTTTGTATCCCAGGGAATAGTATTTGGTGCAGGTCTTCGCCACTTAGATATATTTAGTTTTATACCCTCTACTTTTAGTTTTGGATCAAAATAAGATCCCCACTCCCAAGTTGCTATCGCTACGTGAATTTTTGTTTGTTGAGCAGATATAGCCATCATCTCACTTCCTCGCCAGGCAACTGGTCTAACATATCCATTTTCAACTTTTTGGGTTGCGATTATCTTTTTACTAGCTGAATTAATTTCCGCTTCAGTATAAGGAATTTCGAATCCCATTCTTTTAGCTGAATAAAATAATCTTGATGTGTGCTCCTCTAGTTTAAAGATCGAACCATCATAGACACGCTCTCCCTCAAAAACACAACTCGCATAATGCAAACCATGACTTAAAACGTGTAATTTAACCTCTGACCAATCAACTAAATCAC
>CACPOR010000008.1:0-37639 GCA_902635745.1 uncultured Pelagibacteraceae bacterium | reverse complement strand
CAATTAGTTCCAATTTTGACATTTTCTCCTATCAGAACATTTTTACCGTGAATTACACTCATATAATCTCTGTTTTCTATATTCAGAACTTTATTGTCAAATTTATCCTCTACTGAATTTGGATAGAATTTTTCAGTAATGTTAGCAACTGCGGTAAGAACATTATTCACAATAATAGGTTCACAAGTTGTTGGTAAATAATCTTTCAATAATTCTGAAGTTAAACAAAATGATGCTTTAGTTGATTTTGCAACTTCCTTGTATTTTTTTGAATGAAAGAAAGTTATAGATGTTTTATCAGCACTATATAAATCTCTTATATCATAAAAATTGAAATTTTTTTTTTTTTGTTCAGTAATTTTTAAAAATTCATAAACTTTATCAAGACTGATTGGGCCTTTATTTAAAAAGAAAGGGTTGGACATGATTGCTTTTATCAAAGCAAAGTTACTTTTGTAGTAAAGAAATATTGCTGATTATTTCCTGTCAACAATAGTAGCTGACCATACAGCGTCAGCAACTTTAGTATTATTTACAAATGCATCACCTTTATATTTCCACACTCGTCCATGTGATCTTATTGCTTCTATTTTTAATTCGAGCTTACAGTCAGGTATTACTGGGTTTCTAAAACGTGCTTTCTCTACACTCATTAAAAAAACTAATTTATTTTCATATGTAGCTTTATCCAAACCGTGCGCAGTTAGAGCAGCAGCAGCCTGACCAAAAGACTCTACAATTAAAACACCTGGCATAACAGGTTGACCTGGAAAATGACCATTTACAAAGAAACTATTTTTTTTAACATTCAAAACTGCTGTCGCTGATGTTAATTTTTTTATGTCATATAATTCATCTATTAATAACATAGGTTCTCTGTGAGGTAACAATTCCTCTATTTGTTTTCGATTTAATTTTTCCATTTACTTAATCTTGGTATTAACAATCTTTAAAATATCTTCAGTTATATCATTTTTAGATTTTGCCATGAATATGTTTTTTTTGTCTATTATAATATCAATCGATTTTTCTTTCATATATTCTTGTATTATTGGATTTATAAGCTTTAAAAATTCATTAAGTTCTTTATTTTTTTTTATATTCAATTCTTTGATAGTTTTTTTTCTTAATTCATCAAATGATTTAGCCTCATCTCTTAAGGTAGTTATTTTTTTTTTTAACTCTTCATCTGAAATTAGGTTTTTTATTTTAATTAATTCTTCATTTTTTTTATTTAGATTATCTTCTATTTCCCTGAGCTTTTTGGTTTCTTGATCACGGATTTTTTCAATTTTTTTAATTATTAATAAAGCTGGTTCAGATTTATTGATTATAAGTTCAACATCAAGAAATGCAATTTTTTCAGATGACCAAAGGTTTGATGCCCCAAAAATAAAAAAAATAATTATTAAAAAAAAATTTTTTTTAGATTTCAAAATGTTGTTCCTAAATTAAATTTAAATGTCTCTGTTCTATCAGTATTGACTTTAGTGATTGGATGAGTGAATGATGCACTTAGAGGTCCAATTAAAGTAAACCAATCTATTCCAATACCTATGGAGGATCTAATTTTATTTGTGTCATCAAGACTTGAGTCATAATCAACACCCCAAACATTACCTGCATCTAAAAACATTGAGACATCCATATTCTGTATATTGGGTAAAAGTTGTGGTATTGAAGTTTGAATATTAACTGATGACGCATAGTTCCCTCCGATAAAATCATTTCCATCTTTTGGACCTACCCCACCACTCACAAATCCTCTTAATCTACTACCCGGTAAATATATTCTTTCTGATAATTTTATATTGTCATTTGTTATTGAGTTAGCAGCTTTTGCAAAAAAAGAAAATTTTGTAACATTGTCTTCATATAATTCATTATAGAGAGTAAAAATATATGCATTGGTTAAAGAATTATTTTCACTTATAATTGGTAAATTGACTGCATAGAAACTTTTGAAACCATCTGTTGGTCTAAATTTTTGATTTCGTTTATCGTAATTTAAGTCAAGATTTATAAAAGTGTCCCAATAATTTCCTGCCTGAGACTTTTGTCTAGCTGATGCAGAGCTATTTGTTTCAATTTTTTCATAATAAGAATCTTGGCCTAATCCAATAAAAACATCATCCTGATATTCAAAATTAGTACCGAATCCAAAACCAGTTTTATTTGTTTTATATCCAGAGTCAGTTAATTTATCGGTTTCTAAAGACTGAATATTAAGATTAATTGATTTATCAGAATTTCTAAAATTAGGGTTATTGACATTAAATTGACCTTTAATTGTCTCCTCAGAAACAGTCAACTCACTTACTAACTTAATACCTCGACCAAGATAATTGTTTTCTTTTAATGCAAAACTTAATGTGCTGCCATCAGTACCAAAACCTGCTCCTGCCATTATCTCTCCAGTAGCTTTTTCTTCAATAGTAATATCAATTATTTTACTATTATTTTCATTATCAATTATCTTACTATCAACAGATTTAAAAATATTAAGAGATTGTATATTATTGATAGATTTTGATGCCAATATTGAATTAAATTCGTCTCCTTCATCAATTAATAATTGGTTTCTAATTACATTTTCCTGTGTAATATTATTTCCATAAATATTAATCCGCTCTACAATAAATTTTTTTCCCTCTTTTATAGAAAAATTTAAGTTAATTTTATTGTCAAAAATATTTTCATCAACTTCAGTTTCTAGAGTCTTGTATTCCTCATCAAGAATGATTTTGTCAATTTCTTTTAGGATTTTTTCAATAACAAATAAAGAATATTTTTCTCCGTTTAGTTTTTTAAATAATTGGTTTAGATCTTTAAAATTGGTTTGATCAAAACCAATGGGTAAATCTAAAGAAATTTTATTAAAAAAAAATCTGTTATTAGGAACAATATTATAAATTAGTTCAAATTCGTTTTCATTCATCATCTTTGCAAAGGAGGAGTTGATCTTTACGTTATAAAACCCTCTATTAAGGTAAAAATTTTTTAAAAGTCTTTCATCTAAATTTATGAGATTTTGATTCAAAAATTTCTTACCAGATATAAATTTCCAAAATTTGTACTCTTCACTAACTATAACTGATCGGAGTTTTCTATCTTTAAAAATCTTATCTCCTATAAAAGAAATTTTTTTAATTTTTGCTTTATCTCCAATCTCTACATTGTAAATCAAATTTATTCTATTTTCAGATAAGTCTTCTACCATTATATCGACTTTAGAGAAAAAATATCCTTTTTGTTTCAACGCTTCGGTTATATTTTTTTTATCTTCTAAAAATAAAATTTCATTGTAAGAAGTTCTTGACTTAACTTTTAAAATTTTTTCTAAATCGCTAATTAAAGTTTTAGATTTTGGGCCTTTAATAATAACATTTTCAACTAAGGAACTTTCCTCTACAAAAATCGTTAAAATATTATCTTTCAAATCAACTTTTACATCTTTAAAAAAGTTTGAGTCGTAAATATTTTTGAGAATCTGGTTTAATTTCTCTTGATCAACATCGTCGCCAATATTGATATTTGAAAACATTTCTATGCTTTTATCAGAGACTCTTTCATTACCTTTTACTTTTATATTTTTTACAATTTCAGAAAAAGATACAGATGAAATCGAAAAAAAAATAATTATTAAATAAAATATTTTTTTTTTAAAATTTGTCATTTTGTTATTTAACCGTTTTTTTTAATTTTTCTTTGATTTTATTATTCAAGTTCATTATATCACTAACTTTTTTAAATCTTATTCATTTTTTTAAAAATATCAGTAAATTTAATTCTATTTACTAAAAATAATTTCACTAATTTATCGTTTATTGAAACTAAAACTGTTTCAAATAAGGAAGATTTTTCAGGTAGCTTGTTTAATATCTTCGCGATTGGGAAACGCTTCAAATCTATATCTTGGAAATTTAAATTATTTAAAATCTCTAAATCTAATTTTTTTGAATTAATTATTCGATTTGAAGAGTATAATGAATTAAAAATTGGTATTTTCATACTTGTATCATGCACAATAATTTTTGTTAATCCATTTTTAAACTTTAATATTGCATGGACATAGGACTTTGGATGAATAATTATAGATAATTTATTGTAGGGAATATTAAAAATTTTTTTTGCCTCTATAATTTCAAAAACTTTATTCATCATTGTAGCTGAGTCTATAGAAATTTTTTTTCCCATCCTCCAATTAGGATGATTAACTGCTTGTTTCATCTTAATTTTATCGAATTTTTTTTCAGGGTAATTTAAAAAAGGTCCCCCAGAGGCCGTCAAATAAATCTTGTCAATTATTTTTTTATCAATTCCTTTTAAAGCATACCAAATAGAAAAATGTTCTGAGTCTACAGGTATAAAATTAGTTTTGTTTTTTTTTAATTCTTTATCTATTAAATTCCACCCACAAATTATTGCTTCTTTATTAGCTATTGCTACATTTTTGGTGTATTTGATAATTTCAATCGTAGGTTTTAAGCCCTCTATACCTGAGATTGAGCTCATGGTGTAGTCAATTTTATTTTTAAAGATTTCTTTGTAGCAATCAAAATTATTAAAAATTTTTATCTTATTTGTATTTTTATTACTTTTAATTTTTTTATAACTATTTTTGTTTTTTATAATTAAATTTTTAACTTTAAAAGTTTTTGCCTGTTTTAGTAATTCTTTATAATTTTCATCAGCTGATAACAATATAATTTCAAAATTTTTTTTATCCTTTTTGATTATTTCTATTAATGTTTTGCCAATAGAACCTGTAGAACCTAAGATTGCAATTTTCTTTTTCATAAGATCATAATTAAATGAAAAATTGGAAATACGAAAATCATACCATCGATTCTATCTAGCAATCCTCCATGACCCGGTATAATTTTGCTTGTATCTTTAATTTTTGCTTTTCTTTTGAAATAAGAAATTATCAAATCTCCTAATTGACTTATCATAGAAATAAATAAAATTAGCATAATTAAGAATAAATCTTTATTGAAAATTTTTTGATCAATAAAAAAATAATTATTAAAAATTAAACCTGCAATTAAAGATAATAAAAAACCTCCGAAAACACCTGAATAAGTTTTTTTTGGACTAACACTGGTTAGTTTAGGTCCTTTAAATATTTTGCCAAATATATAACCTCCTATATCAGTAAAAATACATATTGTCATAATTAATAGAAAAGTATTAAGATTGTAATATTCTCGAATTTCATGTGTAGTATAAAATGAAAAAAATAAAAAAATTATTCCTAAAAGTTTAGATAAATCATTTTTTTTATTCATTTTAAACCACTCATAGCTTGCAGCTAAAAACAAAATACTTAAAAAAAGTATGAAATATACTGAACCTTTTATTATAAAAAATATTGATATTGGTATCAATACTATTGAACTTAATAATCTTTTTTCAAATTCTTTTGTCATTAAATTTTTCCGAAATTACGTTTAATATTTTTATATTCTTTGATTATTCTCTTAAAATCTTTTTCAGTAAAAGCTGGCCATAACTTTTTTTCAAAAAAGATTTCTGTATATGCTAGTTGCCATAACAAGAAATTACTTAATCTTTTAGTGTTTCCAGTTCTTATTAATATATCTGGATCAGGAATATTTTTGGTTTGAAGGTACTTTTCTAAGTTTTTTTCGTTTATCTTATTTTTACTTTTTGTAATTTTTTTAAATGCGTTAATTAGTTCTAATTTTGAGCCATAATTTAAAGCAAGATTAATTTGCAACTTATTATTCTTAGATGTTTTTTTTTCAGAATAATCTAAAAGTTTATTCAATTTTGATGAAAATTTTTTCGATCCTAGAATTTTAAGTTTAATATCCTTATTGTGAAGTTCTTCTATTCTATTTATTAAAAAATTTTCCAATAAATTAAATAAGTAATTTATTTCCTTTTTAGGCCTTTTCCAATTTTCGGTAGAAAATGCGAACAATGTTAAAAAATTAATTTTATTTTTTATTGTTTGTCTAATAATCCTCTCGACGGTGTCTAAACCTGCTTTATGACCTGCATTTCGAGAATTTCTATATTTCAAACCCCATCTTCCATTACCATCCATGATAATGGCTACATGTCTTAAAGGGTTCATATGGTCATTATTTCTTTTTCTTTTGTTGCAACTTTTTCATCAACGATTTGAATATGTTTGTCTGTAATGTTTTGAACATTTTTTTCAAAAGTCTTCTCTTCATCTTCACCTATTTCTTTTGATTTCAAAAGTTTTTTTAATTCATCATTAGCATCTCTTCGAATATTTCTAATCGAGATTTTACATTTTTCTCCCATTGATTTAATTAACTTTTTTAAATCTGTTCTTCGCTCTTCATTTAGTTCAGGAATAGGTAATCGTATTAGTTGACCGTCTATTTGTGGATTTAAACCTAATTCAGATTTTTTAATTGCTGCATCGATCAAAACTACGTTGCTTTGATCCCATACTTGAATATTTATAATCCTTGGTTCTGGTGTTGTTATGCTGCCTATTTGATTAATAGGCATTTTTTGTCCATAAACGTCAACTTTTATAGTATCAAGCATTGAGGAATTCGCTCTACCTGTTCTTAATGATGATAGTTCCTTAGAAAAAACTTCAATTGCTTTATCCATTTTAAGGCTATGTGATTTTTCATCAAACATTTATTCACCTATTTTGATTCTGCTAAACTCTTTAATTTTTAAATCATGAATTGAAAGTTCTTTGATGATATCTTTAACTTTTTTTTTTGGTTCCATTACCCAAGCTTGGGTCATAAGAGCATTTTCTTCTTTAAATTTATTCATTTTACCTAAACTAATTTTTTTAGCTATTTCATCAGGTTTGCCAGAATTCTTAAGTTCCTCATTTACTAGCTCTTGTTCTTTGTCCAATACATCTTTATCAATTAAATTTGCTTCTAAGGCTAAAGGATTAGATGCAGCTATGTGCATAGATAATTGTTTACCAAAATTTTTTACTGTATCGGAGATATCTTTTGTTTCTAAAGAAACAACAACTGCTAACTTTCCAAGATTATCCTTTACTACTGTGTGAAGGTATTGGAAATTAGTTGATGAATTATTTGAGATTGTTTTTGTTTTACCTATAGTAATTTTTTCACCAATCTTAGCTATCAAGGCTACAAGATTATCACTAACTGATTTTCCATTCTGCATTAGAGTATTTTTAAGTTCCTCAATATTAGAACTTTTTTCATTATTAAGATCACTTAACTCTTTTACAAAACTGATAAAATTTTCATTTTTAGCAACAAAATCAGTTTCACAATTTACTTCAATTATTGATGTTTTTTTGTTATCGCCACTTATAGCAACTACACCCTCTTTAGCCTCTCTTGACATTTTTTTTGAAGCCTTTGAAATTCCTTTTATTCTCAATATTTCAACTGCTTTGTCTAGATCACCTTTAGACTCTTTAATAGCTAGATTACAATCTTTAAATCCAGCTCCTGTTGCTTCTCTGAGTTGTTTTACTTTCTCTATATCACTCATATCAATTTAATTTTTTTTTATTTTTTTCGGAGAATTTTTTATCTAGTTTTTCTCTGTCAACTTCTTGTCTAGTTTTATCTGTTTTTTTCTCAGAAGCAGTATCAACAGATTTTTTCATTTCAGTAATTGGACTCTCTTTTTTAGCACAAATGATTGTATCTTTTATAAGAGAACAATAAAGATCAATTGATCTTCTTGCATCATCGTTTCCAGGTATAGGAAAATCAATGCCATCAGGATTAGAGTTGCTATCAAGGATAGCTATAATTGGGATACCTAATTTAGAAGACTCTTGAATTGCTAAAGACTCATAATTTGTGTCTATAATAAAGACTAGATCAGGAATTTTTTTCATCTCTGAAATTCCTCCTAATGACCTTTGAAGTTTATCCTTTTTAACACTCATTTTTAAAAGTTCTTTTTTTGTAAAACCTCTATTTTCAGAAGTTAAATCAACTTCTAACTTCTTAAGTTTTTTAATTGAGTTTGAAATTGTTCCCCAATTAGTTAACATTCCTCCTAACCATCTGTAATTTACAAAGTATTGGTCAGTTTCTTTTGCAACTTCAGCAATTGCTTCAGAAGCTTGTTTTTTTGTTGAAACAAAGAGTATTTTGCCATTATTTGAAATAGTTTCGTAAACTTTTTCAAGAGCTATTTTGGTAAGCTGTAATGTTTGTGTTAAGTCAATTATGTGTATCGAGTCTCTTTTTCCAAAAATGTATTTTTTCATTTTTGGGTTCCACCTTAAAGTTTTGTGGCCTAAATGGACTCCAGCTTCTAATAATTGTTGTATTGTAACATTTGGTATTTTCATATTTATTCCCGGTTAAGCCACCACAGTAATTTCCAATTAAGGACCGGAGGTATAAAACCAATAACTGTGTGCGTATTAATTTAATTTGCGATTATTTACAAATATTTTTAATAATAAACAAGTATAATTTAATGAATTATTGAAGATATTTCCTTGTTTCTTAATAGATTAACTGTTTTTCTATCTAATTTTCTGCCATTTTTTAAATGAAAATCCAAACTTTTATTATTTTCACTAATCTTAATTTTGATTTTTGTATCTCCGGGATCAACTAAATATTTTGATAATTCATTTAAATCTTTCAAAGAATAAAGATTAAAAGTGATATCTTTGATAGGATTATTTAATAAATCTTTAAGAGAGACAATTTTTTTCACGTTTATTCTTCTAAATCTATTACTCTCATCAGATAAAGATTTAATGACAGTTATTATTAATGAATTCCCCTCCTTTAAAATGTTCCTATTGGATTCTAGAGTTTCAGAAAATATAAATAATTCAAATACGCTTGAAAGGTCAGTTAATTTCAATATTGCATAAGCATTACCTTTGGATGTTTTTCTTTCTTGAACTTTAAGTAAAGTTGCGGCTATGTTTGAATCATTTGTCTCGTCTTTATTATTAAATTTTTGATAATCAATTATGTTATAATCATTAAAAATTTCTTTAAATTGGTTCAATGGATGGTCGGATATAAAAAAACCAACTGCCTCAAATTCTCTCGATAATCTTTCTTCGAATTTCCAATCTTTTATATTGGAAATTAAATCGTCATTTTTATTTTCATTTTCTCCAAAAAGATCAATCTGATTTGCTGATTTATTCTCAAAAATATTTTTTGATTTTGTTATAAAATTGGGGATAGAATTAAATAGTGACTGTCTATTATCATTTAAGCAATCAAAAGCACCAGCTTTTACCAATCCCTCTAACTGAAGTTTATTTATATCTTTTGGGTTAATTCTATTTAAAAAATCATTAATTGATTTAAATTTACCATTCTTTGTTCTCTCTTTGACAATATTTGAAACTGCTTCATAACCAACTGCTTTGATACCTCCTAGTGCATAATAAAATTTTTGGTCATCATTTCTAAAATCCGCAAAACACTCATTTATATCTGGCCTTTTAATCTCTATATCAAGTCTCTTGAGTTCTTCATAAAACTCACTTAATTTATTTTGATTTGAAATATCCATAGTCATCGAAGCAGCAATAAATTCTTTTGGAAAATATGTTTTTAAATAAGCTGTTTGATAAGAAATTATTGCATAGGCTGCAGCATGACTTTTATTAAATCCATATTCTGCAAAGGGTTCTATCTTTAAAAATATACCAGCTGCAACTTCTTTGCTAATACCATTTTTTACAGCACCAGAGATAAAACTTTGTTTTTGTCTCTCTAGTTCAGCTCTTTTTTTCTTTCCCATTGCTCTTCTTAATATATCTGCTTGGCCCGCGGTATAGCCTGACAATTTTTGTGCTATTTGCATTACTTGTTCTTGATATATTATAACGCCATAGGTTGGCTTTAGGATTTCCTCTAATAGTGGATGAAGATAATCTGGTTTTTGTTTTCCATGCTTACAATCATTGTAAATTGGTATATTGCTCATGGGACCAGGTCTGTATAGTGCCACTAGCGCAATAATATCCTCAATGTGGTTTGGTCTCATTTGAATAAGTGCTTCCCTCATTCCGGCACTTTCAATTTGGAATAATCCAACTGTTTTACCTGAAGATAAAAGCTCAAAAACTTTTTGGTCATCGTAATTAATATTTTCTATGTCAAAATCTTTATTTTTTTTTCTTATAATATTTTGAGTATTATTTATTACTGTTAAAGTTTTTAGACCTAAAAAATCAAATTTTATTAAGCCAGCGTTTTCAGCAGAATACATATCAAATTGTGTTGAAGGCAAAAGTAAGTCTGCTGTGTTGTCTTTATATAACGGTACTACATCTGTTAATTTTTTATCAGCTATAACAACACCAGCCGCATGAGTAGCGACATTTCTATTTAGTCCCTCTAGTTTCAAAGATAAATCAATTAATTTTTTAACTCTAGGATCTTCATTAATCAACTTTTGAAGTCTAGGCTCTCCAGCAATGCATTCTGTTAAATTTTGTGGTCTTGAAGGATCAAATGGTATCATTTTTGAGATACTATCAACGAAACCATAGGACAAACCCATTACACGACCCACATCTCGTATTACCATTCTAGCTTTTAATTTTCCAAAAGTAATAATATGTGCAACGCTATCTTTATATTTTTTTGTAAGATACTCAAAAACCAGATCTCTTTTTTCCTCACAAAAATCAATATCAAAATCAGGCATAGATATACGATCAGGATTTAAAAATCTTTCAAATATTAAATTAAATTTAATTGGATCAACATCTGTGATTGAAAGACACCAAGCAACTAATGATCCAGCACCCGATCCTCTTCCGGGACCCACAGGTATATTGTTTGTTTTTGCCCATTTAATATAATCAGATACGATCAAAAAATAACTTGAGTATTTCATTTCAGTAATAATATCTAATTCATGATTAAGTCTATCAAGGTATTTTTGATAATCATTGTCTGAAGTTAGATTATTAATATCTTTTTTAAAAACTTTGATGAATTTGTCTTTTAACCCAATGAGTGAATTTTTTTTGAGAATATCATCTGCATTTCCATCTTTTTCAGAACTAATATTGGGTAAAATAGGTTTTGAGAATGAAGGTTTATAGCTACATCGATAAGGAAAATTATAATTATTTTCTAGTGCCTCAGGAATATCAGAAAATAATTCATACATTTCTTTATCATCTCTCAAATAATGCTTATTACTAAATCTTACTCTATTTTTTTCCTGAATATAGGTCTTATTCTTAATACAAATTAGTGCATCATGCGCTTCGTGCATGTCTTTATTAATATAAAAAGTCTCGTTTGTTGCAATCAAAGGAATTTCTAAATCCTTCGATTTTTTTAAATTCATTTTTTCGAAACTATCTTCATTATGATCTCCATGTCTTTGTAATTCAATATAAAATCTATCTTTATAAATTGATTTGAGTTTTGAATATAATTTTTCAATATCCGAATACTTACCTTTATCAAATAAATTTCCAAATAAGCCAATTACAGTACCAGAAAAAATAGCAACACCTTTATCTTTTTTTAATAATTCGTCAAAAGGAACATTGGGCTCAGATAACTCATTATTATCCAAGTAAGATAAAGAGGAAAGTTCAATAATTCTTTTATAACCTATCTCATTCATTGCAAAGAGTGGAATTAGACCTATTGTTTCCTCATACTTAAAATTTATTTGAGTTCCTATTATCGGTTGAGTACCAATCTTAGATAGTTTATCTGAAAATTCTAGCGCACCACATAAATTTGATGTATCGCATATTGCTAAAGACTTGATTTTATTTCCTTTTGATGACTCTTTAATTTCATCAATTTTTATAGCGCCTTCGCAAATAGAATATTGTGTATGTAGTTTTAGATGATTAAATTTTTGAAATTTAGATTCGAGCATTAATGGTTTTTATATTACCATTAGTTATTTCCAATAAGCAATCAGCCTTATTTGCAAAAAATCTATTATGAGTTGCAAATATTATTAATCTTTCTTTATTTATCTGATTTTTTAAAAGTTTAAAAATTTCTTTTGCTGTTTGTAAATCTAAACTTCCAGTTGGCTCATCAGCTAAAATTACTTGAGGATTATTTACAACTGCTCTAGCAATTGAAATCCTCTGTTTTTCACCACCAGACAATTGTGACGGATAATGATCTGATCTATTAGTCAGTCCAACTTTTTTCAATAAATTTTTTGCCTTGTTAAATGAAATTTTCTCATTATTACCACCAGCTAAAGCAGCTAAATAGATGTTCTCCAATGAGGTAAAATCTGGAAGTAAATTATCTTGTTGGTAAATAATTCCAATTTTATTAGCTCTTAAAATATCATTTCTATTAGTATCATAGTAATTTATCTTTTTATTTTCAAATGTAATTGAACCTGATGTAGGTCTATCAATTAAAGATAGCAAATTGAGTAATGTTGATTTACCTGAACCTGATGGGCCCATCAAAGAATAAATTTTACCTTTTTTAAAATTATAAGAAATACTTTTTAGAACATTGATTTTTTTTAGACCTTCAAAAGATTTATTTAATTTAGAAATTTTAATTAGATTATTCATATTTAAGGGATTTTATAGGATCTAGTTTCGCTGCTTTAAAGGCTGGAAATATTGATACCAAAATAGTTATCAAAATTGAACAAGCAGAAATAATTAATATTGAAATTGGATTAATTTCTGAAGGCATCGAGCTTAAAAAATATATTTCCTCAGGGAATAAGCTAATGTTAAAAAATTCACTTAGAAATTGTCTCAAATTTTCTACATACATAGAAAAAGTAATCCCTAAGATTACACCAAAGATTGTTGCTGAAGTACCTATAATCACACCAATTAAGAAAAAAATTTTTACAATTGATTTATTAAGAACACCAATCGATTTAAGTATAGCAATTTCTTTTGTTTTATTTTTTACTAGTATTGTTAAACCAGAAATTATATTAAAAGCTGCAACGATTATGATTAATGTTAGAATAATAAACATAACGTTTCGTTCAACTTTTAATGCAGAAAACAAAGATTTATTCATATCAGACCAAGAATAAACAAATTCATCATTAAAAATTTTTTGAACTATAGTTTTTTGATATTCAATGTTTTTAGGGTTTTTTAAATAAATCTCTAAATTACGTTTTTTTGGTTTTAAATTAAAAAATTCTTCGAGTGTAACAAGATTTATAAAAGCAACATTATTATCAAAATCAATTACACCACTATCGAAAAGTGAAACTATTGTAAATTTTTTTTGCTTAGGAAGATTGCCAATAATTGTTTGTACACCAGATGAAGACATCAATGTAATCTCATCACCAATCTCTAAGTTTAAAGAAAAACTCAATTCTTTACTTATAGATATAAAATTATTTGATAATTCATTTTCACCGCCTATAAAATTTCCATTGTTAACAATGTTTAATTTAGAAAAATCTTTTTCAAGATATCCTCTTAAAAGAATACCTTTAGTAATATCTTTTTTGATAATAATTCCCTCACCTGAATTACTAAAAATTAAACTTTCAGAAATTGATTTTAAATTTTGGTTATCTAATTTTTCTTTTGCAATTTTGTTTTCATAAGGCTTCACTGTCATATGGGCATTAAAACCAATAATCTTATTTACCAATTCTGTTCTAAAACCATTCATAACGGACATAACAACTATTAAAACAGCAACACCAAGCCCAATTCCAATAAATGAAAAAATTGAAATAATATTTAGAAAACCATCTTTTTTTCTGGCTTTTAAAAATCTAAATGTAATCTCTTTTTCTAATCGAGAAATCAATTTTTTGCTTTTTGTTTATTAATTGTCTTAATGATATCTTTTAATTCAATTTTTTGAGATGCTCCATCAACTTCTTTAAATTCCAATTTATCGCCCTCTACCTGTTTACCAATAATAATCTGAAAAGGTGAACCTATTAAATTCATCTTTTTAATTTTTGATGAGATATTTTCATCAGTATCATCAATTATTGCCTCAATATTATTTTTTTTAAGTTCTAGTAGGATATTATTTGCTTTATCTAATTGTGAATTATCATTTTTGTTGATCATTGGAATTATCGCAACATGATAAGGAGCAATAGAAATTGGCCATTTCATGACTTCATTTTTTTCATCATATTTAGCCTCTATTATTGCGCCTACTAATCTAGAAACTCCTATGCCGTAAGAACCCATTTTAACAAAATCTTTTTTTCCACCTGGTAAATCAACCGACGCACCCATTGGTTTAGAATATTTATCTCCAAAATAGAATATATGACCAACTTCAATTCCTTTGGTTATTAATCTATTGTTTTCAGAAACTTTTTTTTCAAATTCAGTCTTATCAAATTTTTCATCGGTAACTGAATAATATTGTTCATATTCTTTTCTCATATTTCCGAGAGATTCTTTCTCTAATTTTGCATTGTCTATACTTAAATCAAAAATTCTTTTGTCAGTAAAAATTTTACTTTCGCCAGTTTCAGCTAAAATAATGAATTCATGAGATAGACTTCCTCCAATTGGACCCGTATCTGCTGCCATTGGTATAGCTTTTAAATTTAATTTTTTAAATGTTTTAAGATATGACAAGAAAAATTTATTATAAGAAAAAAGTGCTTCTTCGTCAGATATATCGAAAGAATAAGCATCTTTCATATAGAACTCTCTACATCTCATTATCCCAAATCTTGGTCTAATTTCATCTCTGAATTTCCACTGAATATGATATAAAAGTTGTGGAAGAGATTTATAAGATTTAATCGACGTTCTAAATATATCTGTTATCAATTCCTCATTTGTAGGGCCATACAACATTTCACGATTTTGACGATCTTTTATTCTTAGCATTTCCTCACCGTAATCTTTATATCTCCCGCTTTCTTTCCAAATTTCACTAGACTGTATTGTTGGCATTAAAATTTCTTGAACTCCAATCCCATCTTGTTCTTCCCTTACAATTTGTTCAATTTTCTTCATAACTTTGAAACCAAGTGGTAACCAGGAGTATATACCTGCTGATGATTGTTTTATCATACCAACTCTTAACATTAATTGATGAGATTTAATTTTTGCCTCTGAGGGATTATTTTTTAAAATTGGAATAAAAGATTTTGAAATATGCATGTTAGATGATTATATTTCTTAAGTTTAAATATTCAAACCTCATTAACAAATATATAATTGTGAATAAAATAGTTGTTATTCCAGTGCAATAAATGAATTTTTTTAAAATCTTAGGATTTTCTGGTGATCCAGGATCCTCACCTTCAATTTTTTCAATCTTTATTCTATCAACGTCAATAGGTAAAATCGCAAAAAAAACAATCCACCAAATGATTATATATATTATAGCAAGTCCGGTAGCACTCATTAAATATCAACTAAATTAATATTGGTGAAAGGTCTTTTGCCTGTTTTTTCTTTTGTAAATTTTCTAGCTGCAATTTTAAGTGCATCTATAAGATTGTGTCTTTGACTTTTATTTCCCATATTAAATGTTTTTGCTGTTTTCTCTATTTCTTCTTCTAATAAGTAAATAAATTCATCTGTTTCATAAATTGGTAATCCTCTAAAGTTTATTATTGGATTATTGTGAATATTCCCTTTAGGTGTGATTAAAATAGTTATTTCAAGATAACCGTTAGATCCTAAGTTTTTTCTATCTTTTATAGATTGAGAGTTTTCCTCAACACTTACATTGCCATCCAAATATAGTCTTCCACTAGGAGCTTTATCATAAACCTCTGGATATTCTCCTGGAGCTAATTTTACTATATCGCCATTTTCTACTTGAACAGGATAAGGTACCTGCATTTCTTTAGCAAAAGCAATATGCTCAATCATATGTCTATGTTCTCCGTGAACTGGAATTACACATTTTGGTTTAACCCAATCATACATATCTTTTAAATCTTCTCTATTTGGATGCCCAGAAACATGAATAAATTCAGTCTCCTCTGAAACAACCTCTATCCCGTCCTTGACTAATTGATTGTGAAGTCTGTAAAGTTTTTTTTCATTTCCTGGTATTATTTTTGAGGAAAAAATTACTGCATCTCCTTTCTCAATAAATACATCGGGATGTGTATAATTTGAAATTCTCATCATTGCTCCCATCGGTTCACCCTGGCTACCTGTACAAAGATATACAATTTTTTCTCTAGCAAAATTTTTTGCTTCTCTTGGATCTATTGGTTCAATGGTATTTTTAAGATATCCACATTGTCTAGCTGCTTTGTATATTCTATGCATAGATCTACCAACTAAAGAAATTTGTCTTCCTGTTTTTTCTGCACAATAAAAAGCTGACTCCATTCTTGCAACGTTTGATGCAAATGAGGTTATTATAATTCTTTTTTTCAGCCTACTCATTATGTTCAACATACTTTTTCTTACATCTAATTCAGAACCTGAACGCCCAGCACTAAAGACATTAGTAGAGTCACAAATCATTGCCAGAACACCTTCATCACCAATTTCTTTCAATCTCTTTGAATTAATCTCGTCACCTATCAAGGGATTTGGATCAACTTTCCAGTCACCAGTATGTAGCACAATTCCTGCTGGTGTTTGAATTCTAAGGCCATTAGGTTCTAAAATAGAATGGGTTAAAGTTATATATTCAATCTCAAAAGGATTTAAACTTACCTTTCCGTTTAGTTCTATAATTTGTAAGTCATTTGTAATATCGATATTTTTTTCTCTAAATTTTTCTCTTATTAAAACAGCTGTGAAAGGAGTAGCATAAAGTTTACATTTAAATTTTGGCCATAAATGAGCTACGGCACCTATGTGATCTTCGTGAGCATGCGTTAAGACAATTCCTAATAGATTATCTTTTCTTTCCTGAATAAACCCTGGATCTGGATAAATAAGATCAATACCTGGAACTGTGTCATCAGCAAAAGTAACACCTATATCAACCATAATCCATTTATGGTCTCCTGGCTGACCATAACCAAATAAATTCATATTCATCCCTATCTCACCAGAGCCACCTAATGGACAAAATAAAAATTCATCTTTCATATTATTTAATTAATTTTGAAGCCTTAATTAAGCCGTTAATTGTTATATCGCTATTCTTTTTAACTTTTGTACTAATAGAGTTTTTAAACAATTTAGAAAAACCTCCAGTAGTAATTATATTAAAAGACTTTTTTGTCTCTTTCTTAATTAAATTTACAATATTGTCAATTAATCCAGCATATCCCCAGAAAAAACCTGAGCGGACAGCTGATATTGTATCTTTTCCAATTACTTTTGTAATTTTTTTTAAATCAATCTTTGGAATTAAAGATGCTTTGTCTGAAAGTGTGTTAAGAGAAATTTGAATACCTGGAGATATAATTCCACCTTTGTAATTATTGCCAATTAAAACATCAAATGTTGTTGCGGTACCAAAATCTAAAATAATAAAATTTTTGTTTTTCTGCGTAACACTTATTGCATTTGCTAATCTATCTGACCCTACTTGCCTATAATTCACATCAATCTTTAAAATTTTCTTCAAATTAAGCTCTTTTAATTCGTAACACCTAACTTTTGTTTTATTGTAGAAATATCTTTTTAGTTCCTTGTAGGTTGATGGTACAACACTACAAAATAAAATTTTATCTATTGAGGAAAAATCTAGTTTTTTAAAATATTTGTTCAATAAATTTAGTTTTTTACCTTTTGAAGGAATTATAATTTTTTTTATAATTTTGTTATTGTTATTAACCAAACAAATTTTTGTCTCAGTATTTCCTATGTCACCTAAAATAATCATCTATTTAGTTGTATAATATTTTGACAAAAACTTACCAAAGGATATTTTTAATTGTTTCATAATTATTTCAGTTTTTATTTTTTTTTTAGTAATTTCAAATAAATTAGTTGTATGATAATTGGGGATTATAGGACTTTTAATCAAATTAAATCCAATACCAACAATTAGATAATCGTTTCCTGATTTATTAATTTTTTCTTGCAAAATACCACAAATCTTTTTTTTATTAATCAATAAATCATTTGGTGATTTATAAACTATTTTACGTTTATAAAATTTTGAAATTACATCTTTAACTAAAAAACAATTTTTTCTTGATAGTTGTTTCATTGATAAATTTATCTTTTTTAGTTTATAAAAAAAGGATATTAAAATATTTCCTTTATAAGAAATCCATTTTCTCCCATACTGACCTTTGCCACCAGTTTGCGTTTCGGATATTATCATTCCAAAATTATGATTTGTTTGTCTTATTATTCTTATTGCTGTGTTGTTTGTACTCTTAACTTTTTTATATCTAAAAACTTTAAACTTCATCAAATAATATTAATTCTAGAAACTACCTCAATAAGTTGGCTTGGGAATATGAAGTAAACTAAAATTAATAATGTTGAGAATGTTAATGAAAATTTTAACCACAATCCATGATCCGTGTCATATTTTTCTTTTTCTTTATCAAAATACATAATTTTAATTAATCTTAAGTAATAAAAAGCGGCAACCACTGTTGATAATAAACCCACGATTGCTAAAAAATACATTGATTGTTCTATTACTGATTTGAAAACATAAAATTTAGCAAAAAATCCAGCTAAAGGTGGTATGCCTGCAAGTGAAAACAATATAATCATCAGTGATAAAGCTAACATCGGATGATTTTTAGATAATCCCGATAAATCCTCTATTTTTTCGTAGTATTGATTTTCTCTTTTCATCATTAGCAAACAAGAAAATAATCCTAAATTCATTATTATATAAATAATTATATATATTACTGAACTTTGCATTCCTTCATTTGTGCCCGTTGCAACACCTGCTAAAGCATAACCCACGTGTCCTATAGAACTGTAAGCAACTAGTCTTTTTAAATTGGTTTGACCTATTGCTGCAATTGCTCCAAAAAGCATCGAAGCAATAGAGAGAAATATCAATATCATTTGCCACTGATCAATTAAATTTAAAAAAGGTACATATAAAAATCTAATAAATACAGTTAAAGCTGCAACTTTTGGTACCATTGTGAAAAACAAAGTTACAGAAGTTGGTGAGCCTTCATAAACATCTGGGGCCCACATATGAAACGGCACAGCCGAGATTTTAAACGCTAACCCAACTAAAATGAAAACAATTCCAAAGGTAATAGCATATTCACTAGAGCCTAGTTGATTTGCAATCACATTGAAATTTGTTGATCCAGTAAATCCATATATTAGTGAACATCCATACAAAAGTAATCCGGAAGATAGCGCGCTTAGTACAAAATATTTTAGTCCAGCTTCTGAAGAATTTATTTGATCTCTATTAAAAGTGGCCAAAACATATAATGCTAGAGATTGAAGTTCTAGACCCATATAGAATACAATCAAGTCATTAGAATTAATCATAATCATCATACCCAAAACAGAGCTTAATATTAAAATTGGATATTCAATCTTAAAAATTTTAAAAGTTCTTAAATAATTTGATGAAATGATTAAAACTAAAAAAGTGGCTAGCAGCGTAACAATTTTCATCAATGACGATAAATAGTCTATAATTATACTATTATTAAATAATTTAACTTCTTTAATACCAATTGTTTCATTAAATGTTATGACTGCTGTAACAAGTAAGACTACTAATGAAAGATTTTGGATTATTTTTGAGCTATTTTTTTTAAAAACACCTAATATAAGTAGAAACATTATTGATAGAGATAAAAAAATCTCTGGAAAAACTAATTGAAGATTTGTCATTATACCTTGCCCGCTAATCTAAAGTTGTATGTTTCTATCAAATCTGAAATAGATACCTCTATTGTATTTATCAAAGGATCTGGATAAAAACCAAAAAACAAAGTTGGTATAGCCAAAGAAGTTAATATAATTGACTCCGATCTATTCAAATCTATCATTTTTTTTAAGTCATTATTAATTAATTTTCCAAATATCACTCTTTTGTATAACCAAAGCATGTAAGCTGCGCCAATAATAACTCCGATGCTAGCAATAACAGCAACTAAAAAATTATCTTTAAATGCTCCCATCAATATTAAAAATTCACCTACAAACCCACTAGTGCCAGGAAGACCTAAAGCTGCCAAAGTAAATAACATGAATAAGACAGAATACTTTGGAATGATACTTACAATTCCACCATAAGTATTAATAAGTCTTGAATGCATCCGATCGTAAACAACACCAACACACAAGAATAGTGCGGCCGAAACTAATCCATGACTTATCATTTGAATTATACTTCCCTCAATACCCTGTTGTTGGATGGTAAAAATACCTAAAGTAACATATCCCATGTGAGCAACAGATGAATATGCAATGAGTTTTTTCATATCCTCTTGCATTAAGGCGATAAAAGATGTGAAAATAATTGCGATAACGCTCAATGTGTAAATTAGTGGAGTAAAAACTTCAGATGCAGCAGGAAATAATCCCAAAGAAAATCTTATAAATCCATAACCTGCCATTTTTAATAAAATTGCAGCTAACAAAACTGATCCTGCTGTTGGAGCTTCAACATGAGCATCTGGTAACCAAGTGTGAACTGGCCACATTGGAGTTTTGACTGCAAAAGAGCTAAAAAAAGCAAGCCATAACAAATTTTGATATTTAGTTTCGATACCTAAACTATAAAGTTCAATTACGTCTGTTGTCCCGGTCAACCAATATATAGTAATAATAGCAACCAACATTAATACTGACCCAAGTAAAGTGTAAAGAAAAAATTTAAATGCAGAATAAACTCTTCTAGCCCCTCCCCATATCCCAATAATTAAAAACATCGGTATCAGACCAGCCTCAAAAAATAAGTAAAAAATTACAAGATCTAAAGAACAAAATACTCCTATCATGAAAGACTCCATAATTAATACTGCTATTAAAAATTCACTCAATCTTTCTTTGATAGAATTATTAACTGACAAGATACAAAGTGGGGTAATAAATGTTGTCAGTAAAATAAATAAAATTGAAATCCCATCAACACCCACTTTATAATTTATAAAATCCTTAATCCAAATTCTTTGTTCTACAAATTGAAACTCTGAAGTAGTATGATCGAAAAGTATCCATAAATAGATAGATAGAAGAAAATTTACAAAAGAAGTGAACAATGCAACATATTTTACAGTAAAATTATTTTTCTTATTACCTCTTGTAAAAAATAAAAAAAACGCTCCTACTGTTGGTAATAAAATTAGTGAAGATAAAATAGGAAAGTTCATTATTTCACAATTAGAAAGGTTAATAAAGCAGAAAATCCAAGAAGCATAACAAAAGCATATTGATAAATAAATCCACTTTGAAATTTGTTTGCTTTAACCGAAAATCTTTTGATAATAGCAGAGATACCATCGGGCCCAAAACCATCGATTATCTTTAAATCAAAAAACTTCCACAAAAATAATCCAAATTTTTTTGATGGTTTCACAAATAGTGCATCATATAACTCATCAAAATACCACTTGTTTAATAAAAATTGGTATAAAGGTTTGTTAATTTTTACAATTTGTTCTGGTAAATTTTTATTTTTAACAAATAAATAATATGCCGTTGGTATAGATAAAATTACTAGTATTGGAGTTAATAACAAAAACCATAATGGAGGATGTTCATTGCTTAACGGTTTTAAAAAAAATATTGAGTCTTTCCAAAAATTGTTCAAACCATAATTACCAATAAACAAATCTTTAAAAATAAATCCAGCAAATATTGCACCCAAAGAAAGTAGGACTAGAGGTATCAACATAACTATAGGAGACTCATGAGTATCCTCAATTTTAATCTCTTTATTATTATAATCGCCGTGAAAAGTTTTGAATATTAATCTCCAAGAATAAATGGATGTTAAAAATGCTGTAAAGATCCCAATTCCAGCAGCATAATAACCTGTCGTATTACCTCTTAAGTAGGCAAATTCAATTATCGCATCCTTAGAATAAAAACCTGATAACAAGGGAAAACCGGTTAATGCTAAAGTTCCTATAATCATAAGTGAGTAAGTGTAAGGTAATTTTTTCCATACTCCCCCCATTTTATTTATATCTTGTTCATCTTTGAATGCATGAATGACCGAACCAGATCCCAAAAATAGTAAAGCTTTAAAGAAAGCATGAGTGAATAAATGAAACATTGCTACGTTATAAGCACCAACTCCTGTAGCAAAGAACATATAACCTAATTGACTACATGTTGAATAAGCTATTATCTTTTTTATATCATTTTGAACCAAAGCAACAGTTGCAGCAAAAAAAGCTGTGCTCATACCAATTACAGTAATAATATTTAATACAAATTCAGAATATTCGTAAATTGGTGAACATCTAACAACAAGGAAAACACCTGCTGTAACCATAGTTGCTGCATGAATTAAAGCGGACACAGGTGTTGGACCTTCCATAGCATCTGGCAACCAAGTATGAAGTAGAATTTGAGCTGATTTACCCATGGCACCGATAAACAAAAGTAAGCAAATCAAATCTATCGCATTAATTTCGATACCTAAAAAAACTAGATTTTTTTCTGTAATGTTTGGAATTTGCTGGAAAACCTCAGAATAATTTACTGTTCCAAATAAATAAAATATTAAAAAAATACCTAGAGCAAATCCAAAATCTCCAACTCTATTAACAACAAATGCCTTAATTGCTGCTTTATTTGCAGACTCTTTTTTAAACCAAAAACCTATTAAGAAATACGAACATAGACCAACTCCCTCCCAACCAAAAAATAATTGAATGAAATTATCTGAAGTTACCAACATTAACATCGCAAAGGTAAATAATGATAAATAAGCCATGAACCTTGGCTTATGAGGATCATGAGACATATAACCAATTGAATAAATATGAACAAGTGCAGAAACAGATGTTACTACAACCAACATTACAGCTGATAACGCATCAATCTTCATAGACCAATTAACATTTAATGATCCTGAGCTTATCCATGTAGCTATTGTGATGTTATCTTGATATTGATTGACTATTACCTCGTATAAAACTAGAGCTGATAAAATAGCCGATATCGATACCAATAAACTTGTAATTATTTCAGAATTTCGATCACCGATAAATTTTCCAAAAAATCCAGATATTATTGAGGCTATCAAAGGTAAAGCTATTATTGAAATTTCCATTTTACCCTTTTAATTTATCTATTTCCTCAACACGAATTGTTCCTGAGTTTCTGTAATAAACAACTATGATTGCAAGGCCAATTGCTGCTTCAGCAGCAGCAACAGTTAATATAAATAAAGTAAATACTTGTCCAGTCAAATCACCCAAATACATTGAGAACGAAACTAGGTTTATATTAACAGCTAATAATATGAGTTCTATACTCATAAGTATTACAATAATATTTTTTCTATTTAAAAAAATTCCAATTATTCCAATACTAAAAATAACTGCACCCAATGTTAAGTAATGTCCTAAGCCTATTTCAATCATCTATTTTAACTCCTCTATTAGAAGCAACCTCTACAACCTCTACACCTTCAGCTCTTTCTCTAGAAATTTGTTTCAAATAACTTTGTTTTTTAACGCCCTCTCTTTGTCTAAAAGTAAGAACAATAGCTCCTATCATTGCTATTAGAAGTATCATTCCACTAATTTGAAAGATGTGAATATAGTCTGTATATAAAACCATTCCTAATGAATGAGTATTACTAACATCGTTTACTATTGATAGATTACCTTGGTCAAATAAGTCGGGTTTGTATTTCCATCCACCTATAACAATTATAAGTTCAAAAAAGATTATAACACTTATTAATAATCCAATTGGTATGTGATTGGAGTTTTCTTTAGATATAAACCATTGATTTTTTTGTTGAGCAACATTTAGCATCATTACAACAAATAAAAACAATACTGCCACAGCCCCCACATAAACAATTAGCATTATCATTCCTAAAAATTCAGCGCCAATCATGATAAAAAGACAGGATATACTTATAAAATCTAAGATTAAAAAAAAAACAGAATGGACAGTATTTTTTGATACTGTGACCATGACCGCTGAGACCACTGCAATTATAGAGAATACGTAAAAAAATATTGCATGCGCAATCATAAATTATCTGTAAGGATTATCTGACTTAATATTAGCTGCCAAAATATTCTCCCATCTATCTCCATTATCAAGAAGTTTTTCTTTAGTATAATAAAGCTCTTCACGAGTTTCTGTAGAAAATTCAAAATTTGGTCCTTGAACTATTGCATCTACAGGACAAGACTCTTCACATAAACCACAATAAATACATTTCATCATATCGATGTCATAACGAGTCGTTTTTCTGCTTCCATCTTCTCTTTGAGAAGACTCAATAGTAATAGCTTGAGCAGGGCAAACAGCTTCACATAATTTACATGCAATACATCTTTCTTCTCCATTGGGATATCTTCTTAAAGCATGCTCACCTCTAAACCTTGGACTTATTTTGCCTTTTTCAAATGGATAATTTATTGTTTTTTTTGATTTAAATAATTCTTTTGTCGCAATAAAAAGCCCTCCAATAAAATCTGTCATAAATATCGTTTTTAAAAATCTAGAAATTTTCATTTAATTAGTAGGTAAAAGGTTAAAATAAAAAAGATAACTAGCAGTTAGAACAACGTAAGTTAAAGATAATGGTAAAAATATTTTCCAACCTAGTCTCATGAGCTGATCATATCTATATCTTGGTACAATAGCTTTTACCAACGCAAAAAGTATAAATAAAAATAATATCTTAAAAATTAGCCAAAGAGCTCCTGGAATTAAGTTAAATGGATAAAGCTCTATTGGAGATAACCACCCTCCTAAAAATAAGATTGATCCTAAAGCGCACATTAAAAGAATGTTTGCATACTCTCCTAACCAAAACATTGCATACATCATCCCAGAATATTCTGTTTGATAACCTGCAACTAATTCGGCCTCTGCTTCAGGTAAATCAAAAGGTGGTCTATTTGTTTCAGCTAATGCTGATATAAAAAAAATTACAAACATTGGAAACAATGGAATAACAAACCACATGTCTTTTTGAGCAAGTACTATGTCACTTAAGTTTAATGAGCCTACACACAATAAGACATTTATAATTATTATACCTATTGATACCTCGTAAGAAACCATTTGTGCCGCTGATCTTATTGAACCTAGAAATGGGTATTTAGAATTTGATGCCCATCCACCCATTATTATTCCATAGACACCTAATGACGAAACAGCAAATATATACAAAATTCCGACATTAATATCAGCTAGAACTTGATCAAAACCAAAAGGAATTACAGCCCAAGCTATTAAAGCAAGTGTCATTGTAATAATTGGTGCTAAAATGAAAATTATTTTATTTGAGCTAGCAGGTATAATTATTTCTTTAAAAATATATTTAAGCGCATCAGCCAGAGATTGTAGTAAGCCAAATGGACCTACTACATTTGGACCTTGTCTTTTTTGAACAAAAGCCCAAACCCTTCTATCTAACCAAACAATCATCGCGACAGATACTAAAACTGGCACCAGTAAAAATAAAATCTTATATGTTTCCTGAAAAATTAAATCTAAATATTCCATTTATTATCCCTCTGTCCCTGTTTTTTTTAAAACTAACTTTGAATTATTACATTCAAACATTGTTTTTGATGCACGGGCAACTACATTAGAAAAATAGTAATCTTTAAATTCAACTTTTATTTTTTCATTTTCAAAAGTTTTTTGTTCAATCTTTTCAATAAAATCAGAATTTTTTTGCTCCTGTTTTATTTTTAAATAATTAAACATACTACTTTCAAGCTCCTCTTTATCATTAAAAAGCTTTCTATTATTCATTGCCTCTGCGAGATCATTGATTATCTGCCAATCCTCCTTTGCATCACCGGGTGGATATGATGCCTTGTAAGCTTTTTGAATTTTTCCCTCTAAGTTTGTATAATGTCCTGATTGCTCCGTGTAGGCAGCACCAGGTAAAATAATATCTGCAATCTCTGCACCTCTGTCACCATGACTACCTTGATAAATAATAAATTCATCTTTCTTCTTAAAATCTAGATTGTCCTGTCCAAGCAGATAAATGATTTCAAATTTGTTTTCTTTCACTTCATCAAGTAATTCATTATTTTTATCAATTATATCTAAATCCAAATTACCAACTGTTCCTGCATCTACTGATAATACATTAAGTGGATTCCATTCACTTGAAATTTTATCGTTCTTTTTTAGAAAATCTTTAAGTGAACTAAATAAGTATTCGGCAGATCTAATTCTTAAAAAAGACTCACCGATTATAATTAAAGGTCTTTTTGAATTAATTATCCTTTTTGACAATTCGTTTTTGTTCTCAAAAATATTCTTTATTGTTTGCGTATTTCCATCTAAACTTTCATATGGATAAGTAAGATCTCCAACATTATTCAGGGATATAATCTTTGTATTATTATTCAAAAATGCTTTTCTAATTCTTGCATTTATCATTGTTGCTTCATATCTTGGGTTGGTTCCAATCATTAAGATTAAATCCGACTCCTCAATTCCGTTAATTTTTGAGTTAAATATGTAATTTTCTCTAATTGAACTATCGATAAAAGTTTTTATAGATCTAGACTCGTAATTTTTTGTATTTATTGTTCTTTCCAAAAATTCTTTAAAAATAAAACTTGCCTCCATATTTGAAAGATCTCCAACAAAACCACATATCTTTTTACTATCAGTATTTTCAATTTTTGATTTAATTATTTTATAAACTTCATCCCAAGAAGCTTTTTCAAACTTATTATTATATTTTATATATGGAGTATCTATTCTTTGATTTAATAGTCCATCACATGCGTATCTTGTTTTATCTGAAATCCATTCCTCATTTATATCCTCATTTATTATTGGTAATACTCTTTTCACTTCCCAATCATATGTATCAACTCTTATATTAGACCCAACTGCATCCATTACATCTATAGTTTCAGTTTTTTTTAGTTCCCATGGTCTTGCTTCAAAAACATAAGGTTTGGATGTGAGCGCCCCGACTGGACAAAGATCGATAACATTTCCTGATAATTCTGATTGAACAGACTGCTCTAAGTATGTAGTTATCTGCATATCTTCTCCCCTTCCAACAGCACCTATCTCAGGAACACCCGCAATTTCTGTTGCAAATCTCACACATCTAGTGCAATGAATACATCTTGTCATTTGAGTTTTTATTAATGGACCCATATTCTTGTCTGGAACTGCTCTTTTGTTCTCTTTAAATCTAGACTTATCAATACCATAAAACATTGATTGATCTTGAAGGTCACATTCTCCACCTTGATCACAAACAGGACAATCTAACGGGTGATTTGCTAATAAGAATTCCATTACACCTTTTCTAGATTTTTCTATTTTTAGTGTATTTGTTCTTATCACCATTCCATCAGCCGCTGGCATTGCACATGAGGCTACTGGTTTAGGAGATTTTTCCATTTCAACTAAACACATTCTACAATTTCCAGCTATTGATAATTTTTCATGATAACAAAATCTAGGAATTTCGGCCCCTGCTTTTTCACAAGCCTGAAGAACAGTTAAGCCCTCCTCAACCTCAACTTCTATATCGTTTACTTTTAATTTAAGCATTTTTATCCAGTAAATGTTGGTCGACCAAATAAGGAATATTTTTGTTCTCTTTAATAATAGGGTCAAATTTATTTCTCTTCTTAATTTCATCTTTAAAGTGTCTTAATAATCCTTGGACTGGCCATGAGGATCCTTCGCCAAAAGCACAAATAGTATGACCTTCAATTTGTTTCGTCACATCTCCTAACATTTCTATTTCATCTTTAGATGCTTCACCTTTTGCCATTCTTTCTAACATTCTCCACATCCAGCCTGATCCTTCTCGACATGGTGTACACTGGCCACAACTTTCATGTTTATAAAATCTTGCTATTCTGGCCATACATTTAATAATATCTTGATCTTTGTTGATAACGACCACACCTGCAGTTCCTAATCCACTTTTTTCAGCCACTAATGAATCAAAATCCATTGTTAAAGTTTCACATTTTTCTTTTGGTATAAGAGGCATTGATGACCCACCTGGAATTACTGCTTGTAAATTATCCCATCCACCAACTACACCTCCAGCATGTACTTCGATCAATTCCTTAAGGGGAATATTCATTTCCTCTTCAACATTACATGGAGAATTAACGTTTCCAGAAATACAGAAAATTTTTGTGCCTGTGTTTTTTTCTCTTCCTAACGATGCAAACCATTTTCCACCTCTTCTAAGTATAGTAGGAACTACAGCTATAGTTTCAACATTGTTAATTATTGTGGGGCAACCATAAAGTCCTATCAATGCAGGGAAAGGTGGCTTCAATCTTGGCTGGCCTTTATTTCCTTCAATACTTTCAAGTAAAGCAGTTTCTTCACCACAAATATATGCTCCAGCACCATAATGAATATAAATATCAAGATCCCATCCAGATCCAGATGCATTTTTTCCAATCAATTTTTTTTCATAAGCATCATCAATAGCAGCTTGAAGTTTTTGTCCATCAACAAAATATTCACCTCTAATATAGATATAACAAACATGTGCTTGAACTGCATATGATGCAATCAAACAACCTTCAATTAATTTATGAGGTTCAAATCTTAAAATATCTCTATCCTTACAAGTTCCTGGTTCTGACTCATCAGCATTAATCACTAAATAATGTGGCCGTGATCCAACTTCTTTAGGTGCAAAGGACCATTTTAAACCTGTTGGAAATCCTGCACCACCTCTTCCTCTAAGTTGAGACTCTTTAACTTCATTAATGATCCAATCTCTACCTTTACTAATAATCTCTTTAGTATTAACCCAATCACCTCTTTTTTGAGCTGAAATTATATCAGAACCTAAATCGTTATATAAATTTTGGAAAATTCTATCTTTATCGTTAAGCATTTTTTAATTCCATTAATGTTTTTCTATTATTTTCTGGTTCATTGTTTACTCTTCCTCTATATGATCCAGGTTTTGGGGCATCACCTTTTAAAATCTTATCTAAAATCTCTAGTGTTTTTTCTTTATTTAAATCTTCATAATATTCTTCATTAATTTGCATCATTGGTGCATTAACACAAGCTCCCAAGCATTCGACTTCCATCCAAGAACAGCTTTTATCTGGTGAAAGCTCAGACTCATTTTCAGATATCTTTTCTTTACATGCCTCTACTAATTTATTTGCTCCCCTTATCATACAAGGAGTTGTTGTGCATACTTGAACAAAAAATTTACCAACTGGAGATAAATTATACATACTGTAAAATGTTGCAACCTCATAAACTTTTATGTAAGGCATATCTAAAATTTTTGCTATATATTTCATGGCAGCAAGAGGTATCCAATTATTATTTTGTTTTTGTGCGATGTAAAGTAAAGCCATTACAGCACTTTGTTGTTTACCCTTTGGATATTTTGCAATAATCTTATTTGCAGCATCTAAAGATGAAGAATTAAATTCGAAGTTTTCAGGTTGTTCTTTTGCAGGTCTTTTTAAACTCATCTATCAACCTCACCAAAAACTATATCTAAAGATCCAAGTACAGCTGGTACATCTGCTAACATATGACCTTTTATTAAATAATCCATCGATTGAAGATGTGAAAATCCTGGAGCTCTAATTTTACATTTGTAAGGTTTGTTGGATCCATCAGAAATTAAATATACTCCAAACTCACCTTTGGGAGCTTCTACTGCTGTATATATTTCATCTTCGGGAACTCTATATCCCTCTGTAAATAATTTAAAATGATGTATTAAAGCTTCCATTGACTGTTTAATCTCTTTTTTTGATGGTGGTGAAATTTTACCATCAAAAGTTTTAATTGGACCTTTTTCCATCTTTGCTAAACATTGTTTAATTATATAAACACTTTCTTTCATTTCTTCTATTCTACACAAATATCGATCGTAGCAATCTCCGTTCTTACCAATAGGTATCTTAAACTCTAATTGGTCATAACAATCATATGGTTGTGATTTTCTTAAATCCCATGGAACACCTGAACCCCTTATCATTACTCCACTAAACGAGTAATCAAGAGCATCCTCTTTTGTCACGATACCAATATCTACATTTCTTTGTTTGAATATTCTATTATCAGTCAATAGGTTTTCTAAATCATTAATGACTTTTGGGAAAGTTTCACAAAACTTTGCAATATCCCTCTCTAAGTCGACTGGTAAATCTTGATGAACACCTCCGGCTCTAAAATAATTTGCATGTAGCCTAGACCCAGAAGCTCGCTCATAAAATGTCATTAAAGTTTCTCTTTCCTCAAATCCCCACAGGGACGGAGTTAAAGCACCAACATCCAATGCCTGAGTTGTAACATTTAATATATGACTTAAAATTCTACCAATTTCACAAAACATTACTCTTATAAATTGAGCTCTTATAGGCACATCGATTCCCAAGATTTTCTCAATTGCCAAAGCAAAAGCATGCTCTTGGTTCATTGGAGCAACGTAATCAAGACGATCAAAATATGGTACAGCTTGCATGTAAGTTTTATTTTCTATAAGTTTTTCTGTTCCTCGATGTAATAATCCAATATGTGGATCAGCTTTTTCTACGACTTCTCCATCTAATTCAAGTATAAGCCTCAAAACTCCATGAGCTGCAGGATGTTGAGGCCCAAAATTTAAATTTAAATTTTTAATTTTTTTTGTCATCTGTGTTTACTTGCTCTTTAATATATTTTGTTCCTTCCCATGGACTTTCATAATCAAAATTTCTGTAATTCTGTTCTAATTTTACTGGCTCGTTAATTACTTTTTTTTGTTCTTCACTATACCTAGACTCTATATGACCAGTTAAAGGAAAATCTTTTCTTAAAGGATGACCTTCAAAACCATAATCTGTAAGTATTCTTCTTAGATCAGGATGATCTTTAAAATTTACACCATACATATCAAAAACTTCTCTTTCCATCCAATTTGCTGATGGAAAAATTGATGTTATAGAAGATATAACTTCTTTTTCAGTTATAAAATAACTTAAAATCATTCTTTGATTAAACTCATGACTTAAAAGTAAATATACAATTTTAAATCTTTGTAATTCCTCCGGATAGTCTACAACAGTGATATCTATCAGTTGTCTGAATTTTGCATCTTTATTTGTTTTAACAAATAGTAAAACATCAATTAAATCCTCTTTATCTATCTCAATATAAATTTGGTTATGTTTAATCTTAGTTTTATTTATCTTTGTAGTCAGTTCGGAATTTATTTTTTTTTCTAAATCAATTAAATTTTTCATTTTATCTATTAAAGGAACCCTTGTTTCTAATTTTTTTTTGTAATTGCATTATTCCGTATAACAGTGCCTCAGCAGAAGGAGGGCAACCTGGCACATATATATCAACAGGCACGATACGGTCACATCCTCTGACAACAGAGTACGAGTAATGGTAGTAACCACCACCATTTGCACAACTACCCATCGATATCACATATCGTGGTTCTGGCATTTGATCATATACTTTTCTCAATGCTGGAGCCATTTTATTTGTCAGTGTTCCTGCTACAATCATGACATCGGATTGCCTAGGTGATCCTCTTGGAGCTGCTCCAAATCTTTCAAGATCATATCTTGGCATTGCGGTTTGCATCATCTCAACAGCACAGCAAGCTAAACCAAATGTCATCCAATGTAATGATCCAGATCTTGACCAGTTTACCAAATTTTCTAGTGAAGTGGTTATAAATCCATTATCGCTAAAATCTTTAGCAAGTTGTTTGAATTCCTCAGGTACTTGATCTAACTTATTATTCATCTGATAAAAATATTATTCCCAGTCTAACGCACCTTTTTTCCACTCATAAATAAAACCAATCGTTAATATGAATAAAAAAATCATCATTGATATAAATCCTAATAAACCAATATTACCTAACGATATTGCCCATGGAAAAAGAAATGCAATTTCTAAATCAAAAATTATAAAGAGTATAGCAACTAAATAAAATCTTACGTCAAATTCCATTCTTGAGTCTTGAAAAGGTTCGAATCCACACTCATAAGCTGATAGTTTTTCTGGATCTGGATTTTTTGGTGATAATATAAAATTTATCACAATAAATGCACAACTCAAACCAAGTGCAATTATCAAAAATAAAATTATAGGCAAATAATCTTTTAAAAATTCCGCTGTCATGATGGAATATATATCATTTTTTGTGGGCAGATGAAGTGGTGTTAGGTCACATTATTTAGAATATATAGCCTAAATGATAACGATTATCAGTGTTAATTTGTTTAAGTGGCGGGAGTGAAGGGACTCGAACCCTCGACCTATCGCGTGACAGGCGATCGCTCTAACCAACTGAGCTACACCCCCACTCATGATTCATCTTGGTGGGCAGTAAAGGACTCGAACCTTTGACCCCCTCGGTGTAAACGAGATGCTCTACCAACTGAGCTAACCGCCCCTTACCAAAAACATTGTGTTTTATATCTTTTAGTACAATTACGTCAAGTTCTATTAGTCCTAAAAAATGCCTATAAAATAATTTATAATTATAAAATATAATTAATATAAGCATAAGGTTATCTTTATACATAAAATTTATGAGCAATAATGATTTAGAGAAAACAAACTTAGCAATAATCAGAATTAAAGAAAATAAAATTGATGAAGCCGAAACCATATTATCTGAAATAAATAATCCAAAATCATATTTCAATGCAGCTATTTTTTTAGAAAAACTAAATCAATTAGATTTGGCTTTAAAATTTTATGATCGATCTATTGAAATTGATAAAAACTATTTTAAAGCATTAATAAATAAAAGCAAATTAATTGAAAGAAAAGGAGATATATTATCAGCAATTAAATGTTTAAATGATGCCTTGGCAATTAAAACAAATTTACACTACATAACACATCATAACTTAGGAAATCTTCATTCGCAATTATTAAATTATAAAACAGCTCTAAAATGTTTTATAAAATCTTATAGATTAAATAATGATAATTTGCATTCATTACACAATATCGGAAATATACTTGAAGAAATAGGAAAGTTTAATTTTTCATTAAGAACATATAATAAACTTATTAATACAGCTAAAAGAAAAAACATAATTAATAATTTTCCCAAAACCTTGTTGAATAGATCTTTGTTATTAGTAAAATTTGGAAATTATAAAGATGGCCTAAAAGATTATGAGAAAAGGTGGCTAACACCAGAATTCATAAATCGAAAAAGGAATTTTGGTGTAAAAACTTGGGAAAAAGATCAAAATATATTAGGTAAAACTTTATTAGTTTTTAATGAACAAGGATTAGGGGATACAATTTATTTTTTTGGTTGTTTAAAAGAAATAGTAAAAAAAAATATTAAAGTAGTTTTTCTTATTCAAAAACCTTTAAAAAATCTTTTTAAAAATATAGATAAAAATATTATAGTTGTGAGTGATGAAGATGTGTTACCAAAAATTGATTACTCTGTATCTTTATTAAGCCTACCATATTACTTAGGCATCGATGAAAAAAAAATTAAAAATCTAAGATTTAAACTAAAACCAGAAAAAGTGCTTGTATCAAGTTGGAAATCAATTTTGTCTAAAAATAAAAAAAATATTGGAATATCATGGAAAAGTAGTCAGCAAAAAGAGTCTAAAAACAGGACAATTGACATTAATCAAATTATTTACTTATTTAATGAAAATAAAGATATCAATTTTTATTGTTTACATCATGAATATGAACATAATGAAAAATTAATTTTAAATGAATTTAAAAATGTTAAATATTATCTTGGTGATAAAATGAATTTTGAAAATACCTCTGCATTATGTAAAAATTTAGACTTAGTAATTTCTAACGATACAAGTGTTGCTCATATATCTTGTGCAACGGGTGCAAAGACGTGGATAATTTCAAGAAAAAATCCTTCTTGGTTATGCCCAATTAATTCCAATAAATCTTTAATGTATCCTAACGCTAAGTACTTTAAGCAAGATAGTTTTAATGATTGGAAAAGTGTTATTAATAAAGTTTCTTTGGATTTAAAAAAACTATAAGTGTTTTTAAAAACCACCTCTCCAATTATTTTTAGAATTAAAATTATCTTCTTCTTCTTTCGAGGTTGGTCTAAATAGGTAATAAATAACAAATATAGAGATTAAAAGAAATAACAGCAGTTCCATATATCTATATAATTATTATTGAATACTTGCTTGAGACTTGTCATCTTTTTTAGACATATCAACCTCAACCCATTCAGTTTTTTTAAGTTCTTTTGTTAAAGCAATTTTTAAAACTTCATCGGCGTTTTCTACAGGGGTAATTTTTATATCATCAATTATTTTTTTTGGCATATCAACTAAATCTTTTTCGTTTTCTTTTGGAATTAAAACTTGTTTAATTCCAGCTCTATGCGCAGCTAATAATTTTTCTTTTAAACCACCAATTTGCAAAACTTGACCTGTCAAAGTCACTTCACCAGTCATTGCAACATCTTTTCTTACTGGAATTGAAGTTATAGATGAAACAATTGATGTTACCATCGCAATTCCTGCAGACGGTCCATCTTTAGGTGTTGCACCCTCGGGAACATGAATATGAAAATCTTTCTTTTCAAACAGCGGCGGGATTATTCCATATTCTAAGCATTTTGATCTTACAAAAGACTTTGCAGCTTTTACTGACTCTTGCATTACATCTCCTAATTTACCAGTAATCTGCATTCTGCCTTTACCAGGCATTGTTACTGTCTCAATTTTTAATATTTCACCACCATATTCAGTCCAGGCTAAACCAGTAACAATTCCAACTTTGTTGTCATTTTCAAGTTCACCAAATTTATGTTTTGGAACTCCAAGAAAATCAGACAAATTTTTATTATTAACATTAACTTCTTTTTCTTCTCCAGAAACAACTTTTTTAACAACTTTTCTTGCAACTTTAGAAATTTCTCTTTCTAGGTTTCTTACCCCTGACTCTCGCGTGTATCTTCTTATGATTTCTTTTATGATATCATCATCCATCTTCATTTCATTTTCTTTAACGCCATTATCTTTAATTTGTTTGGGAAGAAGAAATTTATTGGCAATATTAATTTTTTCATCCTCTGTATAACCAGCCAATCTTATTACTTCCATTCTATCTAAAAGTGGTGGTAGAATATTTAACGTATTTGCTGTCGTTACAAACATTACGTCTGACAAATCATAATCGACTTCAAGGTAATGATCATTAAATGTTGTATTTTGTTCAGGATCTAAAGCTTCTAATAAAGCCGAAGATGGATCTCCTCTGTAATCGTTTCCAATCTTATCTATTTCATCTAATAAAATTAAGGGATTTTTAGTTCCAGCTTTTTTCATCATCTGGATAATTTTACCTGGTAATGATCCAATGTAAGTTCTCCTATGCCCCCTTATTTCAGCTTCATCTCTCATTCCACCAACTGACATTCTGACAAACTCTCTATTGGTAGCTTTTGCAATTGATTTACCTAGTGAAGTTTTACCGACACCTGGAGGACCAACTAAACACAAAATTGGACCTTTAATTTTTTCCATTCTTTTTTGAACTGCTAAAAATTCTATTATTCTCTCTTTAATTTTCTCTAATCCAAAATGATCTTTATCAAGAATATTTAAAGCTTTTTTTAAATCTATATCTACTTCACTTTTTTTATGCCATGGTAGATCTATCATCCAATCTAAATAGTTTCTAACAACTGTGGCTTCAGCAGACATTGGACTCATATTTTTTAATTTTTTTAATTCTTGCATGCATTTCTTTTCAACATCTTTAGGCATTTTAGATTTTAAAATAGCCTTGTTTAAATTTGTGTTCTCATCTTTGCCATCCTCAATCTCACCAAGTTCTTTTTGTATAGCCTTTAGTTGCTCATTTAAGTAATATTCCCTTTGAGTTTTTTCCATTTGAGTTTTAACTCTTCCTCTAATTCTTTTTTCAACTCCAATAATGCTCGTTTCATTCTCCATCAATTTGATAATTGTATTTAATCTTTTTTTAACATCAATTGTTTCAAAGATTTGTTGTTTTTCTGAAATTGATGCTGTCAAGTGTGAAGCAATATTATCTGCTATTTGAGATGGGTCTTTTAACTGCTTAATATTATTGATAGTTTCACCAGAAATCTTTTTGTTAATCGAAGTTAATTTTTCTAATCTTCTTACAGCTGTCGCTGCAAGTGGGTATAAATCTTCGTCGTTATTCAAAACATCGTTGTATGGAGTATAGTCACAGGTAATAAATTTCTCATTATCCTTAAAATCTAGAATTTTTACTCTTTTTACACCTTCTACTAAAACTTTGACAGTCCCGTCTGGTAATTTTAATAATTGAAGAATGCTTCCTTCACAGCCATACATAAATATGTCAGTTTTTTTTGGATCGTCAATCTCCGAATTTTTTTGAGTTACTAAAATAATCTTTTTTTCTTTCTTCATAACCTCATTCAAGGCAGATATAGATTTATCTCTTCCTACAAATAAAGGAATTACCATTGATGGGAAAACTACGATATCTCTTAGTGGAAGTAGTGGTAATGATATTTTAATATCCATCTTGTAAATATGGATATTATAATTTATTTTGCAATACCTTTTTCTTATTTATTAAGGCTATTACGCCGCTGTTGTCTTATTTGTTTTGGATTTATTATCTGTTTTTGAGTGAACTATAATTGGTTGAGATTGGCCTTTAACAGTTGTAGAATCAATTATTACCTCCTCAATATTCTCTTGACTAGGTAAGTCATACATGGTTTTTAATAATACGTTTTCCAAGATTGATCTCAAACCTCTTGCACCAGTCTTTTTCCTAATTGCTTTTAGAGCAATTTCCTTTAATGCATTATCTTTAAATGTTAATTTAGCACCATCAAGTTTAAAAAGTTCCTGATATTGTTTTACTAAAGAATTTTTTGGTTCTTGTAATATTTTAATTAATGATTTTTCATCAAGATCTTCTAATGTTGCTATCATTGGTAACCTTCCAATAAATTCAGGTATTAAACCATATTTAAGAAGATCCTCTGGTTCTAAGCCTTTCATCCATTCACCTGTTTTTTTATCTAATGTATTTTTTACATCCGCCCCAAAACCAATTGATGTACCTTTATCTCTTTGAGATATAATTTTATCTAACCCCGCAAAGGCTCCACCACAAATAAATAAAATATTTGTAGTATCAACTTGCAAAAATTCTTGTTGAGGATGTTTTCTTCCTCCTTGTGGTGGAACACTTGCAATAGTCCCTTCCATAATTTTTAACAAAGCTTGCTGAACACCTTCACCAGATACATCTCTAGTTATCGAGGGATTCTCGGATTTTCTGCTAATTTTGTCAACTTCATCAATATAAACAATTCCTCTTTGGGCTTTTTCCACATTATAATCTGCAGCTTGTAATAATTTTAAAATTATATTCTCTACATCCTCACCGACATATCCCGCTTCAGTTAATGTCGTTGCATCTGCCATTGTAAAGGGAACATCAAGAATTCTTGCAAGTGTTTGTGCTAATAGAGTTTTACCACAGCCAGTTGGGCCAACTAAAAGTATATTGGATTTTGCTAGTTCGACATTTTTACTTGTTTTACTCTCATAATTTAATCTTTTGTAATGATTGTGAACAGCTACTGATAAAACTTTCTTAGCATGTATTTGACCGATA
>CACPOR010000007.1:0-40747 GCA_902635745.1 uncultured Pelagibacteraceae bacterium | reverse complement strand
AAAATTACCAAACAAGAATTAATTTAATGAGAAAAAAAATCTTAATTGTTATAGCTGACTATTATGAAGAAATTTCCTTAGGTTTATTAAGTAGTGCAAAAAAAAATCTTCCTAGATCTTTTGAAATAAAGATAAAAAAAGTTCCTGGTGTTTTTGAAATACCAGTTACAATATCAAAATATTTAAAAAAATTTGATGCTTTTATTGCTCTTGGATGTGTTATCAAAGGCAAAACTCCACATTTTGATTTCATATCTCAATCTTCAATTAATGCTATTATGGATTTAGCGGTAAATTCAAAAAAACCAATTGGAAATGGGATTCTCACTTGTCTAAACATGAATCAAGCAAAAGTTAGAAAAAAAAAGGGTGCTGAAGCAGCAAAAGCTATAATTTCAGTTTTATCTCAAAAATGAGACCAAAGTACACCGCAAAAAATAATCCAAGAGTTATAATTATTCAAAAATTATATAGCGTTTTATATAACAATGATGAAAAAATTGAATTTCCTAAACATAGGTTTAAAAAATTTATTAAAGACATTGTTCTTGGTACAATTGAAAGAAATGAAATTATTATAGAAGAATTAGACAAAAATCTTGGTGGGAATTTTGATCTATTTAAACTAGATAAAATATTTCAAGTTATTTTAAAATCAGCAACATATGAAATTTTATATAAACCTAATGTTTCAATACGGATAATCATCAAAGAATATCTTAATGCATCTAATTTTTTTTTAAATAAGTCTCAAACTAAATACTTAAACGCGTTATTAGATAATGCTGCTAAAAATTTAAGATACTCAAATGCATGAATTTGATCTAATTAAAGAATATTTTTCTAAATTATCTTTTTATAATAAAAATTCATTAGATTTAAATGATGATGTTTTTTTTGATAGATCAAAAAAACTAGTTGTTTCTGTTGATACTTATATAATTAAATCTCATTTTTTTGATTTCAAGAAACCAAATTTTGTAATTAAAAAGATACTTAGATCATCTATCTCTGATCTAATATGCAAAGGTGTTAAACCAAAATATTATTTTATTTCAGGGTCAGGAAACAAAAAAACATTTACAAAATCAAATTTAAGAAAGATTTCTCTTTCACTGAAACAAGAACAAAAAAAATTTGGGATTTGTTTGTCTGGTGGGGACACAGTTTTTTCTAATAAATTAAGCTTTACAATTGTATCTGTTGGTTTTTCTGACAATATAATATTTAGAAATAATGCGAAAATAAATGATGATATTTATGTAACAGGTAATTTAGGAGATAGTTACACGGGCTTAAAAATTTTAAAAAAAGATATTTCATTAAACAAACGTTTAAGTGAGTATTTTGTTATGAAATATTATCTTCCAGAGTTGCATATAGGTTTGACAAAAAAATTAATGAATTTTGCAAATACATCTATTGATGTTTCGGATGGCTTATTTGCTGATTTAGATAAATTAATTAATAAACAGAAACTGTTTTATAAAATACGCTTAACTGATGTACCAATATCTAAAAAACTGAAAGATATGATTCTAAAAAAAAAATTAAAAAAGATTGATTTCATATCTAAAGGTGATGATTATCAAATATTATTCACTGCATCTAAGAAAAAAGCTAGAATCATTAAAAGAATATTCAAATCTTTAGGAATAAAAATTTCAAAAATTGGAAAAATTTGTTCAGGTAATCAAAAATCACAAATTATTGATGAAAAAGGGAATAAAATTACCCTAAAAAATAAAGGCTATTTGCACAAATTTTAAAACTTATTTATTGCCTTTTATAGCTTTTTTTGTATTGTCCGCCTTTTATAACTAACTTGAAACAACTAAATTAAGGTTTATATGAATTCAGCTATTGAGACTATTCTTTTATACACAATAGGTGCAGGATTATTGTCAATTGTTTACGGATATCTAACAGGAAAAAATATTCTAAATTCAAGTGCAGGAAACTCGAAGATGCAAGATATTGCATCTGCTATCCAGATAGGTGCAAAGGCTTATCTTGCGAGACAGTATAAGACAATCGCGATTGTTGGTGTTGTGGTATTAGTTATTGTAAGTTTTGCTTTTAGTATGCTTGTTGGATTAGGTTATCTAATAGGTGCAACATTATCTGGAATAGCCGGATACGTAGGAATGTTAGTTTCTGTTCAAGCAAATGTTAGAACTGCGGAGGCATCAAGAGAAGGTCTAGCTAGTGGACTTTCTGTGGCTTTTAAATCTGGTGCTGTAACGGGTATGCTTGTCGCTGGTTTAGCTTTGTTATCAATTGCTGTTTATTATTATTTATTATTAAAATTTAATGTTGAAGAGAGAGAAATTGTAAATGCACTTGTTGCACTTGGTTTCGGTGCTTCATTAATATCTATTTTTGCTAGACTAGGTGGAGGAATTTTTACAAAAGGTGCAGATGTTGGTGCAGATCTAGTTGGGAAAGTAGAAGCTGGAATACCAGAAGATGACCCAAGAAATCCTGCAGTAATAGCAGACAATGTTGGTGATAATGTTGGTGATTGTGCAGGAATGGCTGCTGATTTATTTGAAACTTATGCTGTAACAATCGTTGCGACAATGGTTTTAGCCTCAATATTTTTTCCTGGTGACTTGTCCATGATGATTTACCCTTTGACTATTGGAGGTGCATGTATTCTTACATCAATAATTGGAACCTTTTTTGTAAAACTTGGTGGTAGTAAAAATGTTATGGGAGCTTTATACAAGGGATTTGTTGTTTCTGCTGTGACTTCATTAATAATTTTATATCCAGTTACAGATTTTGTTTTGGGTTTAGAAAATTTATATGATCAAAATAATAAGTCCTTTTCTGGTATGAGTTTATATTACTGTGGAATAATTGGATTAATTATTACAGGCTTATTAATCTGGGTAACTGAATATTATACAGGAACTAATTATAGACCAGTAAGAAGTGTTGCCAATTCATCAACAACAGGCCACGGTACTAATGTGATACAAGGTTTAGCTATTTCGTTAGAAGCCACTGCTATACCAGCACTAATTATTGTTACAGGTATTTTGCTTACTAATCATATTGCTGGTTTATATGGAATTGCTATAGCTGTAACAACTATGTTGGCATTAGCAGGTATGGTTGTAGCTTTAGATGCTTATGGACCGGTTACTGATAATGCTGGTGGTATTGCAGAAATGTCTAAGTTGCCAAATAACGTAAGAAAAACAACGGATGCTTTAGATGCTGTAGGAAATACAACTAAAGCAGTAACAAAAGGTTATGCAATAGGTTCTGCAGGATTAGGCGCTTTAGTTTTATTTGCAGCTTATACTGAGGATATTAAACATTTTTCAAAAGAAGCTGGATCAAAATTAGAGGGTATAGTTGTGACGTTTGATCTATCCAATCCTTATGTTGTAGTAGGTTTATTAATTGGTGGAATGCTTCCTTATTTATTTGGATCAATGGGCATGCAGGCTGTTGGTAGAGCAGGTGGTGCTGTGGTAATAGAAGTTAGAAGACAATTCAAGAAGTACCCAGGAATTATGAAAAGAAAACAAAAACCTGACTATGCTAAGTTAGTTGACTTGTTAACAGTTGCAGCTATTAAAGAGATGATTATTCCATCCTTACTACCGGTACTATCTCCGATTATTTTATACTTTGTTATATTTGCGATTGGAGGTCAAGTGGCTGCATTAGCATCTGTTGGAGCAATGTTATTGGGTGTAATAATTACTGGATTATTTGTGGCAGTTTCCATGACTGCTGGTGGTGGTGCATGGGATAACGCCAAGAAATATATTGAAGATGGTAATCATGGTGGAAAAGGCTCAGAGGCCCACAAAGCTGCTGTAACTGGAGATACAGTTGGAGATCCTTATAAAGATACAGCTGGCCCTGCAGTAAACCCAATGATAAAGATAACAAACATCGTTGCCTTGTTACTGTTGGCCGTTATCGCTGGCTAATTTCTTTACGTTTTTTTGCCCTAACACCAAGTGGGTCATTAATTTTTTGTCTCATACTTGACATAAAGTCATATATAAAAGAATTTTTAGTAATGTTTCCTTGTGTAGTTTCTTTTACAATATTAATTTTTTTCATATCTTTTAAATCATAAAAATCTTTTTTTTTTAAGATACCATAATTATCTATTTCAAGAACCAATACATCATTTTTATAAACTTTCATTCTTCCTAAGTTTTTTAATCGAGACTGTGTTTGTTTTCTCTCGATGTATATCCAAACATCATTGTTGAACTTACTTCTAGTTGAAGGATTTCCTAATAAATTTATAATTTCATTTTTGTTAGATTCGTTAATAACTAAATTTTTTTGTTTTTTTTCAAGAAATGAAACACCGTGATGCTTGACTACTTTTTTAAAAGAACAATTAGTGACTATCAAAGATATAATAAATAGATATAATATATTTTTCATGGATAAAAATTTTATCAATATTTATAATTATTTAATTAATTACACTAGAAATGAGCAATTATACAGTTCATTAAATAGAAATGATAATTTTTCTGATAGATTAACCCTTTTTTTATTGCATTTTGCCTTTTTTTTAAAAAACTTTAAAAACGAGGAAAATAAAGAAGTTTTACAAAAAATTTATGATTTTAATTTTCGTCAACTAGAACTTAGTATAAGGGAAATTGGTTACGGAGATCAGTCAATTAACAAAAAAATGAAGGTTTATATTAATTTATTTCATTCAATGGTGAGCGAAATTCATTTTTGGGATGATTTAAATAGAGAAAAAAAAATCAAAAAATTATCAATATTTTTACATGATTTTAAAAATATTGATGAATTTGTTGACTATTTTGAAGTTTTTAGAGAGAAATTATCAAAAAAAAATTTGAATTATTTAATAAAAGGTGTAATTAACTCATAATTATGGCAGTCCCTAAACGAAAACAAACACCATCTAGAACTGGTATGAGAAGATCTCAGAATATGAAATTTTCATCAAAAAATGTTATTGAGGATAAGAAAACTGGTGAGTATAGATTATCACATCACCTAGATTTAAAAACGGGAATGTATAAAGGAAGACAAGTTCTAGATCCTAAAGAATAATTTTTTAAGATTTAACTATGACGAAATTGATAAAAATTGCAGTAGATGCAATGGGTGGAGACAATTCACCAAGAAAAATAATTGATGGAATTATTTATAATCACAAAAAAAATAAAGAAAACTTTTTTAAAATTTTTGGAGATAAGGGTGAAATTACAAAATACATAAATAATAAGATTAATGAGAATTTTTATGAAATAATACACACCAATGATGTCGTAAAAAGTACAGATAGCCCATTAGAGGCTGCAAAGAGAGGAAAAAAAACAAGCATGTGGCTTTCAATTGAGAGTGTCAAAAATAAAGAAACCGATATTGTAATTTCTGCTGGTAATACCGGAGCCTTGCTAGTAATTGCAAAATTGAATTTAAAAATGCTTGAAAATATTGATAGACCTGCATTATCAGCTTTATGGCCTAACAAAAAAGGTATGAGTGTAGTTCTAGATCTCGGTGCAAATATTGAGTGTAGTTCAAAAAATTTAACTGATTTTGCCATTATGGGTGCCTCTTTATATAAGTCGTTATATCCTAATGATATTTCAAAAGTAGCTTTATTGAATATAGGTTCTGAGGAATTAAAAGGAAATGAAATTATAAAGGAAACTTATCAATTATTAAATGATAGAAAAAACCAAAACTTTGATTTTGAGGGTTACATAGAGGGAAATGAATTAATGAATGGTAGAGTAAATGTTATTGTTTCGGATGGATTTACTGGAAATGTTGCTTTAAAAACAGCCGAGGGTACTGCCAATTTTATCACAGAAGAGCTAAGGAAAGCTTTGGGCGGATCGTTTCTTGGAAAAATATCCTCTCTACTTAATATATCAAATTTAAGAAAATTTAAAAAAAGATTAGATCCAAGATTATATAATGGAGCAATATTTGTAGGTTTAGATACACCCGTTGTTAAAAGTCATGGTGGAATTGATTATATTGGCTTTTCTAACTCTTTAGATGTTTGTAATAGAATAATTAAAGGAAATTTGATAAGAAAAATTAAGGAAAATATCAAATAAATGAGAACAAACTTAACTAAAAAAGATTTAGTTAATATTATTTACATGCAAGTAGGTTTTTCTAAACAAATATCAGAACATTTAATAGATGAGTTTTTCTCTCTTATAACACTAAATCTAAAGAAAGAAAAAAAATTGAAATTAACAAAATTTGGTACATTTTTTATTAAATCAAAGAAATCTAGAATTGGAAGAAATCCTAAAACAAAGGAAGACAAGATCATTTCAGAGAGAAATGTGGTTTTATTTAAACCTTCTAAAGAATTTAAGGAATTTATAAATTCAAAAAATGAGTAAACTTGAGAGCGCTTATAAAACTATAGGTGAGGTAGTCAAAATTGTTGGCTTGAAATCTAAAAGAGGCGATACCTCTCCAACGCACACTATAAGATATTGGGAAAAAGAATTTAAACAAATTAAACCCAAAATTTTAAACGGTAATAGACGGTATTATGACAAAAAAAATATAGATTTAATCAGAAAAGTTCATTTTCTTTTAAAAGATCAAGGAATGACAATAAAAGGTGTAAAAAAAATTTTAAATAATGTGGATACTTTAAAACTTGACGAAAATTTAAATGAATCTATAAAAGCTCACGATATTAGAAATAAACTAGTTAAGATTTCCAATATGATTAAAAGTTTAAAAGATAATAAGTAATATGGCTAAAAAAACGCATGTTAAAGTAAGACTTGTTCCCGAATCTAAACCAGACAGTTCTTTTTTTTATTATGTTAAAAAACCTGCAGGTGGAGAAAAGGCCAAAGTAAAACTTAAAGCAAAAAAATACAACCCTGTTACTAGAAAACATGAAATTTTTGTGGAAAAAAAACTTCCACCACACAGCAAATAATTATTTTTTTTTGAAGTTTCTCTTTTCGTAATCGATATATGCATAAATCATATTTTTCCAAATCTTATTTGTAATCTTTGGATCAATATTATTTTTTAGAGATTTTTTCTTTATATTCAATAAGATTTCTTTAATTCTTTTTTTATCAACTATTTGACTTTTTTTTTCTTTTAGCAAAAGCACTTTTTTAACTAAAAATGTTCTTTTTTAAATTAGCTTTATTAGTAAATTATCAAGTTTATCTAATTCAGATCTAATTTTACTTAGTTTTTTTATTTTTAAAGGCGACATTTATTAAATTGGATTTGTTAATAATTATTATATTTATCATTATATGTATATAGAGAATAGTCTATTAAAAAAATACATGTCATTATGGCTAATGTTCATGTTTTTTTTGATAGCTTTTATGATTGTAGTGGGTGGTCTGACAAGACTAACTGATTCTGGTCTCTCAATAACAAAGTGGGAATTATTTTCTGGAACATTACCTCCTCTAAGTGATGCCATATGGTTAAATTATTTTGAAGAGTATAAAAAGATACCAGAATATAAAATGCAAAATTATTCTATGACCATGAGTGAATTTAAAGTTATTTTTTGGTGGGAGTGGGCACATCGTTTTTTAGGAAGGCTAATTGGTCTAGGATTTTTAATTCCTCTAATATATTTTTCTTTTAAGATTAAGTTAACAAAATTATTAAATCTTTATTCAATTTTCTTCCTTATATGTTTTCAAGGTTTCATAGGTTGGTATATGGTTTCAAGTGGGTTAGTTGATAGATTAGACGTAAGTCATTTTCGACTATCAATTCATCTATTATTGGCATTTTTGATTTTGTCATTAATTTTATGGAATTACTTTAAGTTGAATTTCGATATAAAAGAGCAATCACAATTAAATATTTTTTTTCCTCTAATCTTTTTATTTCTAGTTTTTTTGCAAATAGTTATTGGTGCTTTTGTTTCAGGTATGGATGCCGGCTTAATCTATAATTCATGGCCTATGATGGGCAATACTTACTTTCCAGATGATAATAAATTGGTAAATCTATTTAATTTAGCTGCATTTAGTGATGCATCATTAGTTCAATTTTTTCATAGAAATTTAGCATATATAATACTTTTTTATTATTTTTGGATTTTATTTAAAATTTATATATATCGAATAAAAAATTGTTTTTTTGCAATTAATTTAGTTGGCTTTTTCTTACTTACTCAAGTCATTCTTGGAATATTCACTTTGTTAAATGGAGCACAAATAGTTTTAGCATCAATGCATCAATTAAGCTCAATATTTCTTGTTAGTGCATCAGTATATTTTTTATATCTTAATAAAAGAATTAATTCTTTTTAATAGGAAAATAAGTAAGGATAAATTTTTTTAGTATATTTAAGACTTTATCAGCTTCCTCTAAGAGCATCATGTGCCCACAATTGTCAATTATTTCAACTTTACTTCCATCTATTAAATCTGCTAATTTTTTTCCCTCTTTTACAGGACACATCTTATCTCCATTTGCCAAAATAGATAAAGTAGGGATTTTTATTTCTTTGGCAGCCTTAAAACCATTCTTGTAATTATCACAAGCTCTAAAATCTATTCCTAATGTATTTTTGATAGTTCTGGACTTAGCCAGCATTCCACCTGTATTGATGTGATATAAACCTGGAACTGGGTGTCCACCAAAGTGTCCAGCTGGACCATGTGCCCAGTCCATCATCAAATCAACGGCTTTCGGATCATCGTTTTCTGCTAGAGACAATAATTCTGGATTCATAGGAATAGCTCCAGCACCACCCATTAAACTTAGTGTTTTTATTTTTTTGGGAAACCTAAATGCACATTCTAAAATAACCAAACATCCTTGGGAATGACCAACTAAAGATGCCTCTTTATAACCTACTGCATCTATAACATCACTAATCCAATTAGCCATATCTTCGATTGTTTTCAAGCTCTCACCTCCAGAAAGACCATGTCCAGGCATATCTAAAGCTAAAACACTATAACCATGAAAAGCAAAATACCTAGTTTGAAGCACCCATGTCATATGAGTTAATCCACTACCATGAACAAAAATTATCAGTGGTTTTTTTTTGTCGAAAGGTCGTCCACCTGTAGAAGCAAAAACTTCTACACCATTAACTTTAAATTTCATTGATTGGAAACAAGTCTTGGTCGTCTTGCAGCTCTAAAACCTGTCTCAAAGTCATTTCTAATATCATCAAAATCTTCTATCCCCACAGACAATCTAATCATATCTTGAGATAATCCAGCAAATTTTAATGTAGCCTCATCCATTTGAGAGTGTGTAGAGGATGCTGGATGAATTACTAAGGTTCTAGTATCACCAACATTTGCAAGATGTGAAGCAAGTTTAACATTATTTATAAATGCTTCTCCTGCTTCTTTACCACCTTTGATACCAAAAGCTATCATAGAACCCTTACCATGTGGTAAAAGTTTTTTTGCTAAATCGTGGTCTGGGTGATCAGGAACACTTGGATGTGAAACCCAAGCAACACTCTCATGGCTTAATAAATATTCAACCATTTTTTCTGCGTTAGAACAATGCTTTTGCATTCTAACAGATAAAGTTTCAATACCTTGTAAAACATTCCAGGCATTTTGTGGACTCAAACATGGTCCAAAATCTCTCATACCTTCGGCTCTTGCTTTCATTGTAAACGCTGTAGGACCAAACTCTTCAGCAAATGAAAGTCCATGGTAACCTTCATAAGGTTTAGTCATAGTTGGAAATTTATCATTTTGCATCCAATCAAATTTTCCACCCTCTACTAAGATACCTGCCATTGATGAACCGTGACCTGCCATCCATTTCGTAAGTGAATGAACAACAATATCAGCACCATGATCAATTGGTTTGCAAAGATATGGTGTTTGATAAGTAGCATCTATAATTAAAGGAACTCCAGCATTATGAGCAATCTTAGCTATTTCAGGCATATTCATAATTTCGTTTCCAGGATTTCCAACAAGCTCACCAAAAATACCTTTAGTATTTTTTTGAATTGCTTTTTTAAAACCCTCGGTATCTCTTGGTTTTACAAATGTACATTTGACACCAAATTTTGGTAAAGTAAGCCTAAATAAATTTACAGTCCCACCATAAAGCTGAGACGAAACTACTAAATGATCTCCAGCTTCACATAAAGTCATTATCGTTAAAAAAATTGCACTCATCCCAGATGAAGTTGCTAAGGCTGCTGTACCTCCTTCTAAGGCCGCAACTCTCTCCTCTAATACTGCAACTGTAGGATTAGAAATTCTGCTATAGATATGACCACCTCTTTCTAAATTAAAAAGTGCTGCAGCATGATCAACATCATCAAACAAATATGATGTAGTTTGATAAATTGGCACTTGTCTTGAACCAGCATTTTTATGAGGCTGATAGCCAGCATGAAGACTTAGTGTATCAAATTTGTAAGTTTTAGGATCTGTACTTTTCTTTTTTTTGTCGGTCATAAATTTTCCTTGATTTTAAATATTAATAACTAACTATCAATATTAATATAAATTGACAATATCACATTTATCAGTATTAATCCGGCCAATCATGACTAAATTTATCAAAAAAGAGCAATTATCACCATCATGGTATGAGATTGATGCAACCAATGCAGTTGTAGGTAGACTCGCTACAGTAATATCCAAAATTATAAGAGGTAAAAATAAAACTACTTATACACCACATATGAATAGTGGGGATTTTGTTGTTGTTAAAAATATCGAACAAATAAGATTTACAGGAAAAAAATTTCAAAATAAAAAATACTATAAACACACTGGTCATCCTGGTGGAATCAAAGAAACTACCCCTGAAAAACTTAAAGAAAAAAAACCAGGTGAGATTTTAAAATTAGCTGTAAAAAGAATGCTACCTACTGGAGTATTAGGTAGAGAACAGCTTTCCAAGTTAAAAATTTATAGTGGGGACAATCATCCTCATTCAGCTCAAAATCCTAAAGTAATAGAATTAAATAAACTTAATAATAAAAATATTGTAAGAAATTAACATGGAAAGTGCTCAACAAAATCAAAAAAAAATAAAGTTAAAATTAGATTTTAAAGATAGCAAATATGCCACTGGTAGAAGAAAAACTTCAATTGCAAAAGTTTGGATTAAAAAAGGCTCTGGTAAAATTTATGTTAATGGAAAACTTTATAGCGAATATTTTTCAAGTGATAATCATAAAATGCAAATAACAAAACCCTTTGAATTGATTAAACAACCCACTGATTTTGACGTTAGATGTAATGTAAAGGGTGGGGGACCAACGGGTCAAGCTGGAGCAATGGTTCATGGAATTTCTAAAGCTTTAGTTTTATTTGATGAAAATTTTAAAACATCACTTAGAACTGAAAAATTAACCACTCGCGATTCTCGTGCTGTTGAAAGAAAAAAACCTGGAAGAAAAAAAGCGAGAAGAAGTTTCCAGTTTTCTAAAAGATAATTTTCTTTTAATAATTAACTGTTATAATAAAAAATGTCTAAGCTTAATGTATTAATTTCTGGATCGACTGGATATATAGGTATTCAATTAATTAAATTGTTAGTCAAACATAGATATGTAAAAATTAAATATCTTTGTGGAAATTCCTCCGTTGGAAAAAAGATTTCATATTTTGATAAATCTTTAATTAATAAAAAATTACCAAAAATTGTAAAATTTGATAAAAAATATCTTAATGAAATTGACATAATTTTTACAGCACTTCCCAATGGTGAAGCTCAGGTAATTTCAAATTATTTAAAAAAAAATAATGTGTTAATTGATTTAGCTGCCGATTTTAGACTAAAAAAAGCTTCTGATTATTTTAAGTGGTATAAACAGAAACACAAATCAACTAAGAATATTAAAAAAAGTATTTATTCAATACCAGAAATTTCAAAACAAGAAGTTAAAAAATTTAATATAATTGCTTGTCCTGGATGTTACCCAACTTCGATTCTATTACCTTTAATTCCATTAGTTCAGAAAAAAATGATTCGATTAAACAACATTATTATTGACTCTAAATCAGGATATTCAGGCGCAGGTAGAGGAGTTCACAAAAAATATAAAGATCAAAATTTATATGAGTCAATTAGTGCTTATGGAGTTGGGTTCCACAGACACAATTCAGAAATAGAGCAAACTTTAAAAGAATATTCAAACAAAAAAATTGAATTTAATTTCACTCCACATCTAACACCAATGTTTAGAGGAATTTTGAGTACAATTTATGTAGAGGTCAACAAAAATGTTTCTCAAAACAAAATCAAAAAAGTTTTAGCAAATTATTATAAGAACGATATCTTTATCAAAATTCTAAAAAATGATGCTTTAATAAGTACTAATGATGTAATAAATACAAACAAATGTCTTATATCAGTATGTAAGACGAAAAATAAAAATAAGTTAATTATTCTTTCAACAATAGATAATCTTATCAAGGGTGGATCTGGTCAAGGTATACAAAACATGAATTTAAAGTTTGGATTTCCTTTAAAAACTGGACTTATATGAAAAAAATAAATCTAATTTTAATTTTAATAATCTTCTCATCATGTTCTTTTAGTAATGATTCTGCTTATTGGAATGAACACAACAAAAAAAAAGTTAAAGAACAAGAAAAATTGGCTAAAATAATTAAAAAATCAAAAGATATTACATTAATGTCTCTAGATGATTACAAGATTTATATAGATGATTATATTAAAAAAAGTAAATATCCTGATATAGCAAGATGAAAAATTTAGTAAATATTGCAATAATTGGCTTAGGACAAATAGGTATTTACCTTTACAATGAGTTGAGATCAAAAAAAAAAGAAATTGAGAGAAAAACTGGAAAAAAAATTAATATTGTTGCTATATCAGCAAAAAATAGGAACAAAAAAAGAAGATTTCAAATTCAAAAAAATATATTCTTTAAAAAACCACTTCAAATTTTTAGAGATAAAAAAATAGATGTACTATTTGAATGCATAGGTCAATCTGACGGTATTTCAAAAAAGATAGTCGAAACTGCTCTTAAGAATAAAATACACGTCATAACACCTAACAAAGCTTTAATTGCAAAACATGGGGATCGTTTAGCAAAACTTGCTGAAAAAAATAATGTAAATTTAGAATTTGAAGCCTCTGTTGCAGGAGGGATCCCTATTTTAAGAACGATTAAGGAAGGTTTAGCAACAAATAAAATCGATAAAGTCTACGGAATTTTGAATGGAACAACCAACTATATCTTATCTGAAATGGAAAATAGTAACGAAAACTTTAATAAAGTTTTACAAAAAGCACAACAACTTGGTTATGCAGAGCCAGGAAACCCAAAACTTGATCTGAATGGGTTTGATGCGTTTGCGAAAGTAAGAATTTTATCTGCTCTCTCGTTTAATACAAAAATTTCTAAACATAAATGTATAATGCAAGGTATTGAAAATATCGATTTAAAAGACATTAAAATCGCAGGTCAATTAGGATTAAGAGTTAAACTTCTTGGTATTTCTGAAGTAATCAATCATAGATTATTTGAAACTGTGCATCCATGCTTAGTTAGTAAAAATACTTATATTGGAAATGTTAATGGGGTTATGAATGCTGTTATTATAGAGGGTAAACCAATAGGTGAGAGTGTCCTGCAAGGCGAGGGTGCTGGACCGGGTCCAACATCATCTTCTCTATTGTCTGATTTATTGTCAATTTTGAGAGGAAATATTAAGTATCCATTTGGTTTATCCTCAAAAAAAAGAAAATCTCTTAAATCATTTAATAATGATAATTATACTAATTCTTTGTATCTTAGATTTGAGGTGAATGATAAACAAGGGGTTCTTTCTCTTATAACAAACAGATTATCTAAATATAAAATTTCTGTAAAAAGAATAATCCAGACGCCAGATAAAAAAAACAAGAAGGCGACAATAGTCATCATTACCCATAAAACTTCTGAGAAGAATGCTAGTAATTGCTTATCTATATTTAGAAAAAACAAGAATATTCTTAGATCTCCAACATTAATTCGATTATATAATTAATGGATATTTATATAAAACTTTTTGAGGTTTTATTTCCAGTATTTTTTGTAGTTGGTATTGGATATTATTTAGGTAAAAAAAATCCTAAAATAGATACAACTTTTATTACTAATTTTGCTGCTAATGTTGGAACCCCAGCAATGATTATTTATGCGTTAAATCCAGTTAATATCTCTTTCAATATTTTTTTAAATTATTTTTGGTATTACGCGCTAGCTATTGTTGGTTTTATGATTACTGGAGTTATAATACTATTTCTTCTAAACACTAAAGATATTATAAGAGAATTACCTCCACTAACAATGCCAAATACTGGAAATATGGGCTTGCCTATATGTTTGTTTGCTTATGGTTCACAAGGACTTGGAGTTTCAGCCGCAATATCTGCTTTAATTATTTTATGCCATTTTACCCTAGGTGTATTTCTTGCTAATAGAAAATTTAGTTTGGACGTTATACTTAAAAGCCCTCCGTTTTACGCAATAATGATTTCCGTTTTTTTGCTTTATTACGACTTAGAACTTCCAGGATTTGTTGAAAATACCACTTTTCTATTAATGTATGCTACAATATTTCTAATTTTAATGTCTTTAGGAATTGCTCTAACAAGACTAAAGGTCTTCTCACTTAATAAAGCAATTTTTTCTTCTATAGGACGAGTAATCATTGGTCCTATAATCGGATACTTTTTGATTTTATATTTTAATCTAGAGGGATTTGCAGCCGGTGTTTTATTAATTCAATGTTCTATGCCAAGTGCAGTTCTTAATTACCTTGTTGCCTCTATATATTCTCCTAAAAAGATTGTTGATAGTGTTGCTAGTACTATTGTTGTTTCGACATTGATGTCATTTATAACTGTGCCAATAGTAGTATTCTTTGCTTTAAAATACTTTAATTAATATATATCCTATTAATAGATGAAGGCTATAACTTTTAATCTATTGGCCTGGATAATGCTTCCAATTATGGATGGATTTGCAAAATATCTAAGTGCCGATCTTCCAGTCTTACAAATAACTTGGGCAAGATATTTTTTTACCGTTGCATTTACTTTTCCAATTATGTTCCTATTTTTTAGAAAAAATCTTGTGTGGACTGATAAACCAAAATTACAAATTACGAGAGGGATAATTCTTTTAACAGCTAATATTTGTTTCTTTTATGCAATTTCGATAATTTCTTTAGCTAAAGCACTAACTTTGGCTTTTGTTGCTCCTTTAATTGTAACTGCTTTTTCTCCAATTTTTTTAGGTGAGAGAGTTGGATTAAGGAGATGGTCTGCAGTTATTATAGGGTTTATAGGTTCATTAGTAGTTATAAGGCCTGGTTTTGTAGAAATAAATTTAGCAAGTATTGCTGCGCTTGGAACAGGGGTAATGTATGGGTTTTATTTAATTATTACTCGTAAATTGAGCACGTCAGATAATCCTTTATTAACTTTATTATTAACTGGTGTAGTAGGGGCCATAATCATATCTTTTGTGATGCCATTTGTTTGGGTTAAGCCTAATTTTAATCAGTGGTCTATCATGGCTGCAATAGGTATTTTTGCATGTTTAGGGCATTTTTTTCTAATATTGTCCCTTAAATACGCTGATGCCTCTAAATTAGCTCCATTTAGTTACTTTGAAATTATTACAAACATAATTATAGGTTATTATTTCTTTAGTGATTTTCCAGATAATTGGACTTTCTTAGGTTTATTTATTATTGTATTAAGTGGTATCTATATTTCAAGAAGAGAAAACTTAGTAAAAGTTAAATAATACGTACTATTTATTTACTATTATCTAAAGTATTACATTAAGTATTTAATATAAACTATTGTTTTTATTGTATTTATTAATTTTATAAATAATATAATTTTTTGAATATTTGGCTTATTTAATGTTAAAATTTCCTTAATATGCTGAGCAAGAATGGAAATTTATAGCAAATTATGAAAAATATTAAATAGCCCTTTAAAATAGAGGCTTTTTTCCAATTGTGGTAATCAAAATTTCCTAAAATAGGGCAGTCTAAAAGCATTGATATAGTTGAATAGTAGAGCGATGCATTAATTGAATATACCATTTAAACGCCCGTAGAGGGGTCTATTTTAAGTATAGCCTAATGTATGGTACAACTAAAGGGCGAATTATGTTATTTAGGAAGAAATCAGGTAAAAAGGTAAAAAAAGGTTGATTTTACTTACTTTTTTAACTTAAAAAAGGTTTAAAATAGCGCTAAATAGATACTTTTTCAGATCTAAGTAATTTGAGCTTTTGTCTGATTCCACCTCTCCCAGAATAACCTCCAAGACCTCCATCAGATCTAATCACTCTATGACAGGGTATTTTTGGAGCATATGGGTTTTTAGCACAAGCATTTGCGACTGCACGGGCTGCTTTAGGGTTTTTAATGGCAATAGCTACTTGTTTATATGTTTTTACGCTGCCTTTAGGAATAGTAATTATATATTTCCAAACTTTTAATTGAAATTTTGTTCCAAGTAGAGATCTCATAAAAAAAACCCTGATACTTTACACTTTTTACGGTGCAAAGATCAGAATTTTATGGCTCGTCGTTTTATGCGCTACCGCCGAACCGACCACCCTGTATGTTTAGCGCTGCTTTACAGGGTTTTCTGCCCTCCAGACTTAAACCTCTCGGACTTTCTCTGGCTGGCCAGTTAAGAGTTGCCTCTTAAGTTAAATCCACTTTATCAGACTGAAATTTAAATTGTTATCACTAATTAGTTGTTTTTCATAATTAAATGATTTTTCTGTGAATTTCGGGGATAACTTCTATTTTGTAAGCAATATTAGGTAACTTGCAAAGAATATAATCGCCATACTTGATAGAAATATTGTATTTATACTTTTACCTGTATTTTTATACTGAATAACACTTAAAATAATAAATCCAATTGAACTTATTAAAAACCATACTGCAGGAATTTCTCCATCAATTGATCCCATATATTTGTAATTTAAACTATTGACATTAAAAATCACCTATTATATAATTTCCGATAATTAATGGTTATCGGAAAATAATATGAATGATTTAATTACTGACGTAAAGAACCTTGAATTGGAAACTTTAAAAAATTTAAAAAATTCAAAAGCACATAACACTTTGAGAGCTTATCAGGCAGATTTTAAAGATTTTACAGAGTTTTGTGTAAAGAATGGTTTTAATTCGTTGCCAACTGATCCAAAAATCATAGCTTTGTATATTACGCACTTAAGTGCATTTAGTAAATTTAGCACTTTAAAAAGAAGATTAGCCTCAATAAAAGTAATTCATAGATTAAAAGGGCATTACGTCGATACAAAGCATCCAATCATTGCGGAAAACTTAATGGGTATCAAAAGAAAGATGGGAGTTAAACAAATATCTAAAAAACCATTATTAATCAATGATTTAAAATTAATTATTAATGTAATAAATCAAGATAAAAATGAGCATAAAAAGTATCAAAATCGGGCTTTATTGTTAATTGGATTTGCAGGTGGTTTTAGAAGATCAGAATTAGTATCAATTGAATATGAAGATATTGATTTTGTTAATGAAGGAGTAAAAATATTGATAAAAAGGTCAAAAACAGATCAAACTGGTCTAGGGATGACTAAGGCTATCCCCTACTTCGAAAATAAAATTTATTGTCCCGTTATATCTTTAAAACAATGGATTTCACATGCCAAAATTAATAACGGTAAAATATTCAATATATCTGACAAAACAGTAGCTTTAACAATTCAAAAATATGCACTATTAGCTGGATTGGATAAAACAAAATATGCAGGTCATAGTTTAAGATCTGGATTTGCAACATCAACAGCTGAAGTCGGTGCAGATGAAAGAAGCATTATGACAATGACAGGTCATAAAACAGCTCAAATGGTAAGAAGATATATTCAAGAAGCAAATTTATTTAAAAATAATGCATTAAACAAAATTAAAATATGATCGAAAAAAAACCTAATAAAATCGAAGAATTAAAAATTCAAAAAAAATTTGAAATAGAAATGATAAAAAGTAAAAAACCACTTATAAGAAAAGGAATGAAAAATTATGGAAAAGATTTTCATGTTTGTCCAGGTTGTCTAAGGTTTTTAGGTTTTAAAAATTTCAGACCTTATAAGATAGGATGGTTAGACTCAAACAAGGAAAGAAGACATGCGAGATGTAGAAAATGTGAATCTGATAGACAAAAGAATAAAAGAGATCAACGACCTGCTTATAGATTATGGTTAGTTAGAAGAAGACATGCAATTAAAGAAAAAATTCCATTTAAAATAACTGTAGAAGATATTGAAAATATCTGGCCAGAAGATAATTGCTGCCCTATTACAAAAAAAAAATTTAAATCAGGAATTGAAAATAAATTGGACTTACCAACTTTAGATAAAATAATTAGAAAAAAAGGATATATCAAAGGAAACATAGCTGTAGTTTCTTTTCAAGCAAATGCTTTAAAAGGAAATATTGATGATTTTAGTATTTTTAAGAGAATGTCGATTTTTTATAATAAGTATTAAGGAATTAAACAAAATTAAAATTTAATTTTTGACAAATAATAAGAAAAAATATTAAATTTTTTATTATAAAAAATTTCAAATAGTTCTTTTTTATATTCTTTAAAATTCCATTTTCCTTTAATCACAGCAGTACAAATATAGGGATATACAGAACTATCATAATGAAATTTCCCCCTTTTTTTATCTACATCTGGATCAAATGAACAAAGTGAAATTATATCTTTAAGATATTTGTTTGAAGTATTAGCCTCAAATTCCCAAATATTTTCACCTGGAACAGTCTTATAGATGTGTTTAAGAGTTTTAATTTTAATAATTGTTGGCTGGATTGAAAATAATTGTTTATCAGGATTTTTAAATAACTTTTTGTGTAAATTTGACTTATCTAAATTTTCAAAAGCTCTTATCAATTTAATTAGTTCGCAATTATCATTTTTAACTAAATTTATATATTCATCAATTATTTCAAAATTAGGTTTCTTATATAAAAACATATCCTCATGACAAAAAAGTACAATTTCGTTATCATCTATATCATTCAGACAGGAAAGAACTCTATTTTTATAGGTTAGTTCGTCATTATATTTGATTACAAGGTAATCATCTCTAAATGATGAATTTGAATTTAACAAACAAATTTTATCAAAGTCTTGTAAAAAATTATCAGTCTGTTGGTGCCAATATTTCCATACCCAAGAATAATCACTATGAGTATAAAGAAGTATTTTCATTATTGTTAAAATAATCTGAAATTTTTACCTGTAGAAATATTTACAAAATATTCAGTAATACGTTTTTCATTAAATAATTTAAAATATTTTTTTTGACCGTTCATTGCTATTTCTTTTCGAAGCTTATCATTTTTTGAATAAAAATTTATTTTATGAGCTAAATCACTAATGTTATCGTAAAAAACTATTTCTTTTGTATTAAAAAAATGATCCATTTGTACTTTTTTATCAATAAAAGTCAGCAAACCATTACCCATAATTGATGCTATTCTGTTACTGGAGTAGTATTTTGTTGGCTTTCCCCTACTAAGGTTTAAGCCCATTTTAGAATTAATTAGTGAACGAAAAAAATTGTTCCCCCAAATCGGCTGTTTATTCGCGAAACCATAAAAGTCATATTTAATGTTAGGTATCTTTTTTACTAAATTATTTAAAAAAATAATACGATCATCCTCAATTCCTTCTTTTAAAGTTGCTCTATTTACTCCATGACTCATAGCGTAAAAAAGATCTTTTTGTGGCCTTAACTTATATACATCAAAAAACTCAATGTTTTTATCAACTGGCACAAAGAAAAAATGGAAATTATCAATATTTATATTCTGTTTTTTTAATTCACTTGGATTGGTAGTTATGAAATTATGATCAACTAATTTTGAGTATTTTAGAATGTTTTCGATATTATTTTTTGAATAATTCAAACTTGGCATTATAGGATCTTCGTTCCATTGTGAAATAATCAGATTTTTGTTTAATCTTTTAAGTGTATCTATAGTTTCTATGTCAATATTTTTAGTGTGTCCAAAAAATACGAGATCTGGATTGTAATTTTTAAAAGACTCAATTAAATATTTTTGAAAAGAATTTCCAACGGATGTAAAAGAAAATCTTCTGTTATTCTTCATATAATCCCTATCACTGATTTCGAGAACATCATGACCATTTCTTATAAATCCATTAGTAAATTTTTTTCCTAAAGAGATATTATAAAGTCTATGTTCTAATTTTTGACCTTGATTATAAATATTAAGTATCTTTAATTTATTTTTTATAAAGTTAAAATTATTATACGGTAAACATTCTTGTCTAATTTTATCAATAAGTTTTGTATTCTCAGAAATAATATGTTCAATATTAGAAAATGAATTTTTTTGAATTACTTCTCTTTTTTTTTCATTTCTTATTAAAAATTTTATTTGCTTATAAAGATGATTATCATCAAGATTTTTAAGAATGATTGCTTGATTTGTAGTTTCTGGTAATCCTCCTTTATTTGAAATGATAGTTGCACATCCTCTTGAGGTTGCCTCTAAAGCTGTTCTACCGAATGGTTCATCCCATTTAGAAGGCACAACAGAAATTGAAGTTTTATCCAACAGACTAAGAACTTTTGTGTGTTTTATAAAACCTAATTCAAAATGGTTATGATGTTTTATAAATATTTTTCTTCTATCTTCTTCACCTAAAGAAAAAGCTTTCCAATCAGGAAACTCATTTAATATTTTTATAATAGATTTAGAAAATAAGTCATAACCTTTTGACTCATTAAGTTTTCCAACAAACGTAATGTATTTTTCTTTTCTCATCATTTTTTTTTTTGGATTTATACTGGGATAAACAATTTCAGTTTTGGTTTTTAGTTTATCATCTAAATCTATAAAAAATCTTTTTTGTGTCCATTCACTAACAAAAATAATTTTTTCAACATTAGAAATTATATCAAGTCTTTCTTTAATAGTTTTTGATCCTTTCATTGATAATGGATCGTTATGAAAATAAATTATGTATCGAGAATTAATACTTTTAATAATTTCCTTCAATATGAGAGGTCTATTATGTATCTCAATTAAATCATAATTTTGTTTTCTAAATTTCTTAATTAGTTTTTTTGAATATTCCTTAGTGGCACTTTTTAATTTTGATCTAATATTCTTTAAGTCAATATTAATATAATTTTTTGATAAAAAATCATCATACTTAGTATGCCCATATATATGATTTGATTTTCTAAATTTTGATTTTTTATAGAATTCACTCACCCACAATGAAGCAGCAGAGGCTTTTGTGTAAGTATAATTTTCTTTATAAGGTAATATTGTGGCTATTTTAATATTTTTTTTTTTCATAAATACCAATTAGTGATAATCTTCTCAGTTTATCTTTCTTTAATCTATATTCATACGAAAGGGCTGATGATTTATTTTTGAATCCTTTTTTATAAACCAATTCCCACTTATAACCCTTTGTAGCTTTAGCCCCTTTATTTTCATTATGTTTAGCTAATCTATTTTTTATATTATTTGTGAATCCGACATAAGATTTATTTTTAAACCCTTTTATGGTTTTTATGAGATAAACATAAAAAAGCATATAGATTAACCTTATTTTGGCGGTCCCTAGGGGAATCGAACCCCTCTTTCGAGGATGAAAACCACGTGTCCTAACCGATAGACGAAGGGACCAAAGAGCTGCTTTTTATTGTATAATAAAACATTTATCAAGTGTTTATAATATGAATTCATTAAATTAATTGTTTGGTTTTTATTATTTTTTTTAATCCAGAAGATTTATGAGTAATAAGTGTCTCAGAAATAAATTCGTCATTTACTACTTCAATGCCTGAAACAATATCTCCAGATGTAATTCCAGTAGCACAAAATATACTATCACCTTTAACAATTTCATTTATTTGATATTTTTTATTAAAGTCCTCAATGCCCATCTTTTTTGCTCTCTCTTTATCATTGCTCGACTCAAATAAAAATCTTCCTTGGAAATTACAATCAAACGCATCTAGTGCCGTAGCAGCTAAAACACCCTCTGGTCCACCACCAATTCCTAAAAAAATATCCACTGAGTACTTTTTGTCAATTACCATTAGTGCTCCAGCAATATCTCCGTCAGTTATTAACTTCAATTTTACCTTTAATTTTCTCAATTCATCTATAATTGCTTTATGTCTTGGTCGATCTAAAATACAAGCAGTTAAATCCTCAGGTCTCTTATTTTTAAATTCCGATAAATTAAAAATATTTTTTTTTACTGAATAATCTAAGTCTACAACGTTAGGTTCAGAAAAATTAACAGATAATTTATCCATATATGTCTCAGGAGCATTAAAAAGATTAGATTTGTTGGAAACAGCAATTACTGAAAGAGCTCCAGGTAAATTATTAGCAACAAAATTAGTTCCCTCTAATGGATCTACAGCTATATCCAATTCTGGTCCATTTTTATTACCAACTTTTTCCCCAATATAAAGCATAGGTGCTTTGTCCAATTCACCCTCGCCTATTACAATTTCTCCACTCATATCAATCTTATTTAATTCATTTCTCATTGCATCCACCGCAGCTTTATCAGCTGTTATTTTGTCTTTTTTTCCTATTAGATGATATGAAGATAAAGCAGCTCTTATTGAAACATTTAAAAAAAGTTTTTCAAATTTCTTATCTAAATACATTACCTAACTGTTTCTAAAGATGTATTTTTTTCTAGTTTTGCCTCAAATTCCCTTAATCGTTTCCATACAGATATTAATTCAACAATTATTGGCCAGCTTCTCACCAAATATTGAAGTGAAGTTTCAACTCTTCCAAAAGCTCTAATTATCTGTTGAACAAACCCTAGTGTAATTGCACCAGTTACAATTGTTGGTGCTAAAGCTAAGTATGGAACTATCACCATTCCTTGTAGATAACTCCATTTTACTGCGTTAAAATAGAGATAATGGAAATACATTTTATAATGTATTTTTCGAACTCCACCGTAAAGATCTGTAATTTTTTCGGGCTTCGCACTTTCTTTAAAATCTTCACCTAAGACAAGTTCTTTTCTGTAAGCGGCTTCTTCTTTTTGTATATCATATTCTATTCCAGGTAGTTTAATTCCAACACTTGCTAATAAAATGGTACCACCTAAAGCAGAAAGTATAGCAACCCAAACTAAAGCATGTTCAACTTCACCAACCCAAGGTAATACCGTAATACTTTTGGAAAGGCCCCATAAAATAGGAGTAAATGCTATAAGAGTCATTAAACTTCTTAAAAGTTCTGCACCTAAGCCCTCCATAATTCTTGCAAATTTAAGAGTATCTTCCTGAACTCTTTGAGAAGCACCCTCTATAGATGAAGCATCGTCCCATTTATCATGATAAAAATCAGCCATTGCTGTTCTCCACCTGAAAGTCCAATGACTAGTAAAATAGTCACTAAAAATAACCACAAGAATATAAACAGCAGCAATTTTGGCAAATGTAAAAAGATAATTAATAAATTCTTTTTCTGAAACTGAATTTGGTTCAGTCAAAGCTTTTTGCAAAGTGTCATAAAATTCACCAAACCATTCGTTAATTCTTACGTCTAATTGTACTTGGTACCAAGTAGCAAGCAGAATTAATATAGTGCCACCTATACTCCAAGGAAACCATTTTTTTTGACTAAAAAATTTAAACATTTATTTTAAAAAATTATCCGCATAAGATTTTTTTACAATCTTTCTTTTTTTCGGTTCAATTAACTCATAATCAATTTTTTTCTTTTTTGCATAATTGATCGCACTTTCTTTTGTTGAAAATTCTAATTTTAATTCACTTAAGGTATCTGAAGAACTTTCCCAACCCATTAAAGGATTTTTAGTGGGATCTTGTGTTTCATATTCTAAAATCCATTTTATTGATTTGCCTAAGCCTGATTGCATCGCACTTTTATTTGGTATGTAAATTTTTGCTTTTTTCATAATTGATGGTCGGAGTGGCAGGATTTGAACCTGCGACCCTCTGGTCCCAAACCAGATGCGCTACCAGGCTGCGCTACACTCCGAATGATGTACTAATACAGTAGTTATCAATATTTTCAATGGATAAAGCTGCCAAATATGAAGAATTTTAATTAAAATCTGATATATAAAGATACATGATTATTTCATGTCCTTGTGGGAAAAAAAATTTTGAGATCGATGCAAATTTGATACCTTCAGAGGGGCGTAATTTACAATGTGGATCATGTTCAAGGGTTTGGTTTTATAAATTTGAGCAAAATGTTTCAGATTTAAGAATTCAAGATACAATAAAAGATTTTCATGAAGACGTTAATAAAAGAGAAATTTTAACTGACTTAAACAAAGGTATTCCTAACAAGAAGAAAGATAATGTTGGCAAACAAAAAGATAAAGCTTTAGTTAAATATGAGAAAAAAACAAAGTTAAGTTTACTTAATTTTGTAGGTTATTTTTTTGTATTAATTCTGTCATTTGTTGCACTATTGATCGTTTTGGATACATTTCAGGCCCTATTATTACCGATATTTCCAAATCTTGAATTAATTTTATTTAATTTTTACGAAACTTTAATAGATATATATCTTTTTATAAAAGATTTAATTAAATAAGATGATTAATTACATTTCGAAACCTTTTAAATGGTTTTTCAAATTAGAAGCAGCAAGTGGTTTGGTTTTGTTATTTGCTGCTATAATTGCTTTATTAATAAGTAATTCAAATTTATCAGAAACATACTTTTCTACTTTAGAAAAATATATTTTTTTAGGTGTTAACAATTTTGGAATTAAATTGAGTGTCTTACATTGGATTAACGATGCTTTAATGGCCATATTCTTTTTTTTTGTTACCTTAGAAATAAAGAGAGAATTTTTACAAGGAGAACTTTCTAATATTAAACAAGCTTTACTTCCTATTATTGCTGCAGTTGGAGGAATGCTTGTTCCTGCGTTATTTTATGTTTTTATAAACTTTGGTGATAGTGAAACTCTCAATGGTTGGGCTATTCCTTCAGCTACTGATATAGCTTTTTCTCTAGGAGTCCTTTCTTTATTAGGAAAAAGAGTTCCATTGTCTTTAAAAGTTTTTTTGACGGCTCTTGCCATTATTGACGATTTGGGTGCAATTGTGATTATTGCTTTATTTTATTCTGGAGACTTGAGTGTTAAATATTTAAGCCTAATGCTTTTAGCTTTTTTGGTTTTATTAATTATAAATAAATTTAATATTAAAAAATTTTTACCTTATTTGATAATAGGAATTTTTCTATGGGATTTTACTCATAATTCTGGAATACACGCAACAATCGCAGGGGTATTGTTAGCAATGACTATACCTCATAGAAAAAAAGAAAAAGATTTTTCTTTATTAATCAAAGTTGAGCATGCAATTAGTCCCTATGTAGCTTTTGGCATAATGCCTTTATTTGCTTTTGCAAATGCGGGTGTTTCGCTAGAGGGTTTATCTATAACCTCATTACTAGACAAAGTTCCTCTTGGAATATTATTAGGGTTATTTGTTGGAAAACAACTTGGTGTCTTTGTTTTTTCTTATGTAGCTATTAAAACAAAAATAGCACAAATGCCAAATAACTCTAATTGGTATAATTTTTACGGCGTTGGGGTATTAACAGGAATAGGTTTTACAATGAGTTTATTTGTTGGAAATTTAGCTTTTGTAGAAAATATGCAATATATGGATGGTGTAAAAATAGGTGTTTTAACTGGGTCACTTTTATCCACTTTATTTGGTTATTTTTTAATATTACTTACACCCAATAAATGAAAATAAGATTATTAGTAGCTTTAACAATATTTATGTTTTTTTTTAAAAACTCATCTGCAGGGAATTATGAAAAAGTTTTTTATGATTTTAAAATAGAAAGTATTACAGGTGAGATTATTAATTTTGATAAATATAGAAATAAAGTTGTCTTAATTGTAAATACAGCAAGCTATTGTGGTTTTACAAAACAGTATAGTGAATTACAAGGACTTTGGGATCAATATAAGTCTAAGGGTCTTATTGTATTAGGTGTGCCCTCTAATTCATTCAATCAGGAAAAGAAAAATGACGAAGATGTAAAGAAATTTTGTGAAGTTAATTTTAATATCAGTTTTCCATTATCAAGTATAACAGAAGTTAAAGGTCGAAATGCGCACGAATTATTTAAATGGGCCGCCGATAATTATGGTAAATCAGCTATTCCAAAATGGAATTTCCATAAGATTTTAATAAATAAAGAAGGTAAAGTTGAAAATACTTATTCATCTTTTACTAATCCACTGTCAAATAAGATAACAACGAAAATAGAAAGTATTCTATAATTTCAACATAAGACCATCGTGGGCAGGAATAACATTTTTAGGTAAAATCTTTTTAAGCTTACCATAATCTAAAACAGGAGAAAGATTTGTTAAAATAGCCTTCTTTGGTTTGAATTCTTGAACCATGAATAATGATTTTTCTAAATTAAAATGGGATGGGTGATAATTATACCATAAACAATCAATAACAATATATTTTAATTTACGAAAATATCTATAATCTTTTTCATAAATTTTACTAACATCGCTAATGTAAGCTATCTTCTTATCAATTATAAAACAATTAGATTTTACATTACCGTGATCAACAATAATTGATCTAATATTAATTTTTTTGTGATTATTTCTCGTAAACAAATTCTTTGTTAGTTTATTTAACTTAAGAGTAGCAGGATATTCTTTCGAGTAACTGTTAAATATATATGAAAAACTTTTTTTTAAATATTTTGAAGTAATCTGGTCTGCATAAACGTTTATTTGTTTTTTACTACTAAGATAGAAAGGTCTCAAATCATTTATACCGTGTGTTTGGTCCCCATGCATATGAGAATAAAACACTTTATCAATTTTCTTAATATTATGCCTTAATAATTGTTGACGTAAATCAGGAGATGTATCAAATAAAATATTCTCGTTTGAGGTTTTTAATAAAGCAGAACATCTTGTCCTGTAGTTTTTTTTATTGTTTGGATCACAATTCCCAAAAAAGCCATCTGGTCTAGGAACACCCATAGAACTGCCGCATCCAAGTATAATAAACTTCATGTTAAATTATTTAAAAAAAAAGATTATTAAAATTTTCAGTAGTTATTTTGTCAAGTTTTGATTTTTCAATATCTTTAATTTCTGCGAGTTTTTTAGAGGTAAAATCAATAAAAGAAGGTTCATTTTTTTTTCCTCGATTAGGAACTGGGGCTAAAAACGGACTATCTGTCTCAATTAAAATTCTATCTAAAGGTAAAAATTTAAATGTTTTTTGTAATTCTTTAGAATTTTTAAATGTTATAATACCGCTTGCTGAAAAATACGTATTTAAATTAAGCAGATCTTCTGCAAATTTTTGTGAACCAGTGAAACAGTGCATTAAGATCCTAAGTTCTGTATCTTTGTATTCACTTAAAATATCGAAGGTATTTTCCTCTGCATTTCTAGAATGAACAATCAACGGAAGATTATTTTGTATAGCAGCATTTATATGGATCTTAAAACTTTCAATTTGTTTTTTTCTGTCAGAGTTATCATAATAATAATCAAGACCTGTTTCACCAATACCGATAATTTTCTTATTTTCCCTTAGATTTTTGCTAAAAAATCCAGAGTCGACGATATTTTTATCTGCTTCGTGAGGATGAATTCCAATTGAACCATAAATTATATCGTCTTTTTTTACTATTTCTTTAACCCTTGAAAAACTTTTTATAGATGTTGATATTGTTAATATCTTTTCAATGCCAACATCTTTTGATCTTTGAATAACACCATCCAAGTTACTTAATAAAGGTTCGTGGTCTAAATGGCAGTGTGAATCAATCATTTTTTTTTTCTATTTTATTAAAAAGAATATTTATCTTATTAATTGAATTTCCTTGTTTTAAAAAAGTATTATCTCCTATTGATGCAAAATCAATATCTTTTTCAGTTAAGTTAAAAATCTTTAAAGCTTTTAGAGATGATTGAGGTATAATTGGATAAAGCAAGAAACTTACCTTTCTTACGATCTCAAGAGTCGAGTATACAATTGTATTCAATCTTAAGGGGTTGTCTTTTTTTTTCCAGGGCTCTTGGTCATTAAAATATTTATTTGCTTCAAACAAAGAATTAATTATGTAGTCAATATAAAAATTGATATTTTGATTATCGATTTCGAGTCTAATTTTACTTAGATTTTTTTTATATTTATTTAAAATTTCAAAGTCGTCTTTTTCAAAATTAATCTTTTCTGGGATTTTACCTGAACAATTTTTAATTGTAAAAGAAACAACACGTTGACATAAATTACCAAAGTTATTAGCCAAATCACTATTTATACAATCCTCTAATTTATCTTGGGATATATTGCCATCGTTTCCAAAAGAAACTTCTTTTATAAGATAGTACCTTAATGGATCTAGACCATATTGATCTATAATTTCAATTGGATCTAAAATATTTCCTTTTGATTTTGACATTTTTTCTTCGTTAGAAAGTATCCATCCATGACCAAATACTTTTTTTGGTGGTGTTATTTTGGCTGCAAGTAAAAAAGCTGGCCAATAGATTGCATGAAATCTTAATATATCTTTACCAATTAAATGTATACTTGCTGGCCAAAATTTTTTAAATAATTCATCGTCTACTTGAGGATAATTTAATGCACTCATATAATTTGTAAGAGCATCTAACCATACATAAATCACATGACTATCATCATGAGGTACTTTTATACCCCAAGAAAAACTTTTTCTACTTACAGATAAATCTTTTAAACCACTTTTAACAAAACTGATTACTTCATTTTTACGAGATTTAGGGGATATAAAATCTGGATTATCTTTGTAGAATTTTAATAATGGTTTTTCCCATTTTGAAAGTTTAAAAAAATACGATTCTTCATCGACCCACTCTACTAAAGATTTGGATGAAATCGCTACTTTTTTATTATCTAAATCTTCAATCTCATCATCATTGTAAAAAGCTTCATCAGAAACTGAATACCAACCCGAATACTTTGATAAATAAATATCTCCATTTTTCTTTAATTCATTCCATAAAAATTGAACTGATTTTTTATGACGATCTTCTGTTGTTCTTATAAAATCGTCATTTGTTAAATTTAAAGTTTTTGATAAATCTTTGAATGTTTTGCTTAATTCATCACAAAATTCTAAAGTTTTAGCTCCTTTTTTTTCAGCTGCTCTTTGTATTTTTAATCCGTGTTCATCAGTACCAGTAAGAAAATGAACATTAAAGCCGTCCATCCTTTTAAATCTAGCAAAAAAATCTGCAATTATACTTGAATAAGCATGACCCATATGAGGTTTTGCAGACGGATAATAAATTGGGGTGGTAATATAAAAATTTTTAGCCATTCAAAATTTTATCATTTAATTCTATAAAAAAAGACTCCTCATCAAGGTTAAATTTATTAATTTTTTCTATTTTCTTAACAAAATAATTATAGTAATCCATATTAAATACTATTGATCTTTTTTTTAACAAACACTCTATTACTTCATAGAAGATATATCTTAGTTCTTTTTGTTTTTTAATATGATTATTTTGAATTAAAATATAAATGAAATCTTTTAATTCAATATTTTTTAAATCTATATTATTTTCATTACAAAACTCTATCATTCTATAAATATTACCTGGAGAAAAATAATAATTGATAAAATCACTATTAACTGAATTATGGATGTCTTCATTAATTAATTTATTTATTACAAAAATAGATTCTTTATTAGTTAAATTAATGTTAAATTTTATAAATCTAGAGGTTAATGTGGATAATAAAGTTTTTTGATTTTGAATAAGTATAAAATAGATATTGTCATTTGGTTCTTCAATCTCTTTTAATAAAACGTTTATACTATTTTTATTGAGGTGCTCACTATTGTCTATCAAAACAAATTTTGGTTTATTGTTAAGTGATGATTTATTCAAATCTTGTATAATATTTCTGATCTGATCAATATTGATATTCTTTTTATCTGTTTGTATATCTATTAAAAAAAAATTTGGACTTGATCCATTATTAATTAATTTAAAAGATCTATTCTTTTCATCAATTTTAAAATGATCAATATCATATGGAAAATCCTCATTTTTCGATAGAACAAAATTTATTAAATGGTAAGCTAATGTAGATTTACCGATCCCCTTCTGTCCTTTTAACAAAATTTTATTTGGAAGTTTGTTTTCTTGATACAAAAAAATAAGATTTTTTAATATATTTCCGTGAATAAGTAATTCTAATTGATTTGAGGGACTTAACTTCATTTAATAAGATCATTAATCTTTCTAATTATAATTTTTTTGTTTTTGTCTAATTCTAGATTGGAATCAACTATTAAGTGTTTATTCTTTTTATTTTTAACAATTTTTAAGTAACCTTTTTGCACCTTCTCATAAAATTTACTGCTAAATTTATCATATCTATTTAGTTTATTTCTTTTTCTTAATCTTGATAACATATTTTTGTTATTTACAATGTTTAAAAAAGTAAAATCAATTTTAAAATTATTTAGAATCACACTGTGAATTTTTTTAATTAGATTTAAGTCAACACCCAATCCAAAATGCTGATAAGCTATAGTGGAGTCAATAAATCTATCAATAAGTATAATCTTTTTTTTATGAAATTTTTTTAATTTTTGTATATTTTCGCTCCTCGAGGCTGAATATAAAAATAAATCAGTATTTCGGTTAAAATTTGATTTTTTATTGAGAATTAATTTTCTAATAATCTCTGAATTTTTACTACCACCAGGTTCTCTTAAATATATAAATGGAATCTTTTTTTTTTTTAAAAATTTACATACATTTTTAATATGAAGAGATTTTCCACTACATTCAATACCTTCAAAGACGATAACAGGTTTGTTAGACATCGCCCCAAATCAAATAATTAATAGACTTCATTAGTCTTGAGAACATATTAACTTTTTTAACATCATTAGCAGCTAGCAAATCATATTCTCCAATCATATTTTCATTATATGAAATATTTAATTTTCCAATTTTTTGATCTTTTTTAATTGGTGCTTCAACCGGTCCAGTATAGTTAATTGACACTTTTAATAATCTTTTTTGTGCTTTTTTTATAGTTTTATATATGTCCTCATTGACATATACGCTTACTTGTTTTTCTTTTCCTAACCATACATCAACTTTGTCTAAAGATTTTTTTGCCTTAGCTATTTCGATGAGATCGAAATTTGTGATACCATAGGTTAATAACTTAGTGCTTTCTCTAGACCTACTATTTTTTGTTTCAAATCCACTTCCAACAGCTATTAATCTTCGTCCATTTTTTTCTAATGATGAGGCCAGAGAATATTTTTCGACTGCTAAGTAACCTGTTTTAATTCCATCCGCTCCAAGGTTTTTATAAAGAAGTGGATTACGATTTCCCTGAGTTATGGGGTCACCACCTGTCCTATCCCAAGTAAACTCTTTCTCACTAAATAATTGATAATATTCGGGATGTTCTTTAATAAGGTAATTAGACATTATAAGAATATCCTTAACAGTCGAGTAATTATCTGGATCATTAATTCCTGATGAATTAGTAAAATTTGTATTTTCCATACCTAATTCTTTGGCCTTCATTGTCATCAGAATTGCAAATTCCTCTTCGGTGCCCGCAATACCTTCTGCTAATGCAATACAGGCATCGTTTCCAGAAGCAACAATAATTCCTCTAAGTAAATTTTCTACAGTAACCTCATCCCCAACCATTATAAACATTGAGGAGTAACCAGCAGTAGATAATCTCCATGCTTTTTCTGATATTATAAATTTATCCTCTAAATTTAAATCACCAGACTTAATTAAATCAAAAGCAATTATAGATGTCATAATTTTAGTCATTGAAGCTGGGTAAATTGATCTATCAGGATCTTTTTCATAAAGTATCTCTCCAGACAAAAAATCTTGTAAGATAGCAGTTCTAGCCTTTATTTGAATATTTGCATTCAGGTAACTCGAAAGAAATAATATTATTAAATTAATTATAAAAATCTTCTTAAACATTATTCAGTATTTCTAAATTTTCAAAATTCATTGGCCTAAGTTTTTCGTAGGACTCTTTTAAACTTTTTATATCATTAAAGGGGCCTATTAGTACTCTAAATTTTGTTTTAGAAAGTTGTTGTATTCTAGAATTTTTAATATTTGTTTCATTTTTAATTCGTGAAATCATAGTCTTTGCTGAACTTTTATAATAAAAATCAGCTAGTTTTATTGAATAAGAAAATTTAAGTTTTTTATTTTTCTTTTTCTTCTTAGGCGTTGAATTTAGATCTTTTATTTGAATACCATCAACTGGTGCCTTTTCAGCAACTTTTTTTTCTTCTTCGAATGTTTTACTTTTTTTTGCAATAAAAGCAGAATTTCTTGAGACCAATGTTATTCTTAGTAGTGGTTCATTAAAATCGAGATCCAAATCTTCAGCTATTCTTTTAGATATAACAGAATTATAAAAATCTGAAAATTTTTGATTATTAGATTTCACTTCTGCAATCAAAGACTTGCCATTTTTTGGATTTGTAATCTTGACAGTTGATTTTCTTTTTAGTGATTTGTGATAAATCATTAATGATCTATCATCTAATTTCTTTATTTTATCTAAACTTTCGTCAAAAATTAAAGCAAATCCACTATTAGCATATTTTTTTTCTAATTTTATTTCGGATTTATCTAATTGTTTGGGGACTTGGACACAACCTATCAAAAAAAAAGAGAGTAATATAAGTAAAATTTTATAGTTCATTTTTAAATTTATCCTTTAAGGTACAAACAGCTAAAGCAAATCTCAAAGATCTATTCCATTGAAGAATTATTTCATAATTGTCAAACACAATATAAGCAGGATTTAAAGTATCTGCACCTGGAATAATATCTTTGTCAGGAGTAATTATTGCAACATTATAATTAGATTTTAAAAAACTTAATTCATCATAATTCTCTATATATTTTTTAAAAAAACTTAATCTTTTTTTATTATGAAGTTTTTTAGCAGAAACATTTAAATATTTTTTTGGTGTGTTTTTTTTAAGATCTATCCTGTAAAAACAAGGAGAATTTTTTTTCCAACCGATTTTTTTTAGATAGTTTGCTGCAGAAGCATAAGCATCATGAGAACTTTTTAAATTTATGTGATTATCGGTATTAAAATCAATAGCGTGGTTTTTTATAGTTGAGGGCATGAACTGAAAAAAACCAAATGCTCCTGCCCATGAACCATATAAAGATTTATAATCTATTTGATTTTCATCTATTAACTTAAGTAATATTAGAAGCTCTTTAGTAAAAAACTCAGATCTTCTTTTATCATAACTCAATGTCGCTAATGAAGAAATAATATCCATTTTACCAACATAAGTTCCATAATTTGTTTCTATTCCCATTAGTGATAATAAAAGTTCTTTTTCAATTTTGAACTTATTTTCAACAACATTAATCAACTCTTTATGATTTGAATAAAAGTCGACGCCTTTACTTAATTTTTTAGAAGATGCTCTTTTTGAAATATAGGTCTTGGTATCTTCGTAAAATTCAGGCTGATATCTATCGTATTTTATTACATTGGATAGAAACTTAGCATCAGTCATTACAAGATCAAAAGTTTGCTCAGAAATATTATTGGCTAAGGCTCTTTGTTTAAAATTTTTTTTCCAATTTTCAAAACTTTGAATTTCATTAGCAAAGGAATTAGAATGAAAAAAAAATACAATAAAAAGAAAAATCTTAATTTTGTTCATATAAATCGTTTAAATATATAATTACAGCAATCCAAATGATAATAAAACTTAGAAATTTCACTAATGAAAAATCCTCCCCATAATAAAAATAACCTAAAATGAACTGTAAAGTTGGAGTGATGTAAAAAATCATTCCAGTTGGACCCAAACCAATTAACTCAACACCTCTTACATAAAGGAACAAAGGAATCACAGTCATTGGACCAGCTAAAAGCAGATACAAACTTAGTCCTGGATTATTCAAATTAAAATCATTAAAATTGTTATTTGCAATAATATAAAATACAACAAAGGCAAATGGAAAAATATACAAGCTTTCAATTAATAATCCAATGTCAGTATCTATTTCAATTTTTTTTCTTACTAGGTTATAAAATGCCCAACTAAAAGCTACGACAAGACCAACCCAGGGTAAAGACTTAAGATTAAATAAAATTAATATTATAATTGATACTAAAACTAAAAGGATTGAGAAAACTCTTTTTTTATTGAGATTTTCTTTAAAAAAAATATATCCTAAAAGCACACTGATTATTGGCATAATAAAATATCCGAAACTTGCATCTATAATTCTTTCGGAAGCTACGGCATAAATCCATATAGACCAATTAACAAAGATTAAAAAACCAGATACAAATAATGCAATTAATTTTTTTTTATCTTTTATTTCTTTTAGAAAGATTTGCCATTTAGATAAAAAAGTTGTGGTAAAAACTAACATGACTGCAGTCCACAAACATCTATGAACAACTAATTCAGTATGACCGATAAAGGATACCGACTCAAAATATATAACTCCAATAAACCCCCACCAAAATGAACCCAGTGAAGTTAAAATCAAACCTTTATTAAAATTATTTTTCATACTAATTAAATGAACAAAATATCAAGACTAATTAGACTATTTTATTGTTGAATTAAATATTTTTAATTATAAAAGCTTCTACACGGAGAGATGGCTGAGCGGTTGAAAGCACCGGTCTTGAAAACCGGCAAAGGGGCAACTCTTTCCTGGGTTCGAATCCCAGTCTCTCCGCCATAAATTTATTAATATTTAAAATTTCTGAATAAATTGTTTATTTTATTATCCTCAAATTTTATGTTAGTTTTTAAACCATTATAAAAATTGTATAGGTTGTTATCATCTATTTCTAAGAGCTTTATTAATTCATTTAAATCTTCAACATTTAATTGATCTAAGTATTTATTAGTGAAAGCTCCTAAAAGTTTATCCATTTCTTTGGTACCGCGATAATTTGATCTATATATAATTTTTTTTTTTATTTGTTCTATATCAGCGGTCATAATAGGAATATAATATTACTTTATGGATATTAAAAGAAATTATGAATATTTATTATCTGACCTAAAATCTATAAAAGGTGTTGGTTTAAAAACATCCAATTTATTAAAAAGAAAAAAAATTAATAGTATTTTCGATCTGTTATGGAAATTACCAAAATCTTATATGGATCGAAGTTTATCTTCAAAAATTAAAGATTTAAAAATAGATGAGGTACAAACTATAACTATAATTCCTCAAAAATATTTATTTCCAAGAGTAAGAAACTTACCAAATCGGGTTTTATGCAAAGATGAGACTGGTGAAATAGATTGTGTTTTTTTTAATAGTTACGAGGGATATATTAGAAAAATATTACCTATTGGAAAAGAGGTAACAATTAGTGGTAAAATTAAATACTTTCGAAATAAATATCAATTAACAAATCCTAAATATATTTCAGAAGACTCATCTATAATAAAACAAAAACATAATAGCTATTCACTAACTGAAGGAATTAGTGAAAAAGTTTATAATAAGATAATATTACAAATTATTAAAAATTTGCCTAAAATTGATGAGTGGCATTCAAAAGATATACTAAAAAAGTTTGATAATATTGGATGGAATGACTCGATCAAAAAATTACATGAACCAGAAAATATTGGCAAATTCAAAGAAAATTTCTATCAAAGACTTGCTTTTGATGAAATTTTTTCAACTTTTTTGGTAAATTCAGAAATTAGAAAAAAGATCAAAAAAATAAAAAAAACAAAGAAAAAATTTGATACTAAAAAACAAAGTGAAATAATATCTAAGTTAGATTTTTCCTTAACTAGTGATCAAACTAAAACATTAAATGAGATTAACGATGATTTGTGCTCAGAAAACAAGATGTTTAGATTACTTCAGGGTGATGTTGGTAGTGGCAAAACAATAGTGGCGTTATTATCTGCATTCAATACCATCAGTTCTGATTTTCAAGTAGCAGTAATGGCTCCTACTGAAATATTAGCAAGACAACATTTTTTATTAGCAAAAAAAATATTTCCCAAAATTATTAAAATAGAGTTACTCTCTGGAAAATCGTCATACAAAGATAAAAAAAAAATTTTAGATAAACTTATTAAAAAAGAGATTGATATTGTTTTTGGAACACATGCCTTATTTCAAAAAAAAGTAGAATTCAAAAAACTTGGTTTAATAATAATTGATGAACAGCATAAATTTGGAGTTAGTCAAAGAAAAAAGCTATCTGATAAAGCTGGGAAAGATTGTGATGTTCTTTTAATGACAGCAACACCAATACCGCGTACTTTAACAATGACTATTTACGGAGATATGGATCTTTCAATTATACGAGAAAAACCGAATAATCGAAAACCTGTTAAAACTTATAGTAAAATTGAAAGTAAGATTGAGGATGTAATTAAATTCATTAAGAAAGAAATACGACTTGGAAATCAAATTTTTTGGGTATGCCCTCTAATAGAAGAGTCTAAAAAAATTGATCATAGTTCAGCAATCAAAAAGTCTGATTATCTAAAAAAAATATTTCCTAATGAGGTTTATTTACTCCATGGAAAAACAACGATTGAGGAAAAAGAAAAAATCCTAAACAAATTTTTAAAAAATGAATTTAAGATTTTAGTTTCAACTACAATCATTGAAGTTGGTATAGATTTTCCTAATGCGAATGTAATTATAATAGAAAATGCAAATAAGTTTGGTTTGTCTCAATTACATCAACTTAGAGGTAGAGTTGGAAGAGGCAATAAAGAATCTTCATGTATATTAATGTTTAAGTCAAATCTAAGCGAGAATGCAAAAAAAAGAATTAATATATTAAAAGCCTCAAATGATGGATTTGAAATATCTGAGGAGGATATGAAGTTAAGAGGTTTTGGAGATATTCTTGGGTTTAAACAAAGTGGAATAAAAAACTTTAAATTAGCAGATCCAATACATAATCATAATCTTTTTATTTTAGCAGAAAAAGAAATTAAAAGAATAGAGAATGAAAAAGAAGACATAGGGAAATTCAAACCATTAATAAAATTATATGATCGAGCAGATATAATAAATGATATTGCCTAATTTTTACCTGAAGATGTTCCGGCAGAAACAATAAATTTAGAGGCTTCCTCAAAAGTCATATCTAGATAAATTACGTCCTCTGCTGGAAACATTAATAAAAATCCACTTGTGGGATTTGGGGTTGTTGGAACAAAAACATTAATTAATTTTTTATTAGTTTTTTTTGCCATTTCACCAGTGTTTTCTTTTGTTGCAAAACCTACGGCCCAAACCCCTTTTCTAGGATATTCAATCAAAACTACACTTTTTTTATCGTTATCTTTTTTTGAAAATGTTTCAGTCATTTGAACTATAGCAGAATAGATAGTTCTTAAAAATGGAATTCTCTTAAAAAGATCATCAATGAGTTTTAAAATTCGTTTTCCTAAAAATGATAAAGATAAACCACCAACAATAGTTATGAAAATTAGTGAGATTAAAATTTCTATACCTGGAATTTCAAAAGGTAGATAACTGTTTGGGTTAATATTTTCAGGTAAAATTCTAGAGGAGAGACCAATTAGAACTTTACTAAGGTATAGGGTAAATCCTATTGGAATAAGAACAACTACACCCGTAATGAAATAATTTCTTAGAAGTAAAGTTATTGATTTTTTCTTTTTTGACATAGTTAATTAAAACTTGAATAAATAACGAAAATAATTGCGATTATAAATAACACTAATAAAATTTTGTTATTTAGATTCATTCATATATATAATATCAATGTTAAAGAAAAATGAATAGAAGAAAATTTTTATCATATGTTGGCTGTAGTTGTGGTGGTTTTATTCTCAATTCATGCGCAACAGCACCTATTACTGAAAGAAAACAGTTAAGTATAATTCCCGAAGCAAAATTAAATGCTCAAGCAGCAAAAATCTATGAAAAAGTTAAGAAAAAAGAAAAATTAAGCAAAGATACTAAAACACTCAATCTAATAAAAAATATTGGACAAAAGATGGAAGATTCGATTAGTGAATATTTCTATCAATCAAAATTAGATGACCCTACAAAATATTTTGATTGGGAATATATATTAATTGAAAATAAAAAAGTTAGAAATGCCTGGTGTATGCCAGGTGGGAAAATTGCAGTTTACACAGGCATATTAGATGTTACCAAAAATACGAATGGCTTGGCAGCAGTAATGGGTCACGAAATTGCTCACGCAGTAGCTAAACATTCCGTAGAAAGAGCAAGTAGAGGAACATTATTGAATGTTGGTACAAAAATTATAGATATTGCAAGTGGAGGTGTATTGTCTGACATCAACAGAACTACTGGTATGGATACTGTTGGACTATTATCTCAATTAGGAATAATGAACCCTTTTAATAGAAAACAGGAAAGTGAAGCTGATTATCTGGGTATGATTTTTTCCTCTTTATCTGGTTATGATATTAGAGAAACTCCAAAAATTTGGGAAAGAATGAAAGAATATAATAAAGGTCAGACACCGCCAGAATTTATGAGTACGCATCCTTCAGCTGAGAACAGAATTAAAAAAATTAATGAGTGGACAAATCAAATACTTTTAGAGTACCCACCACTTAAGATTTCTTAAGATATGGTGAGCCGTGATGGACTCGAACCATCGACCCATTCCTTAAAAGGGAATTGCTCTACCAACTGAGCTAACGGCCCAAATAAATTATTGATTGAAATGTATATACATATTTATAAGAATAATTCAAATGGCAATTTGTAAGACAAAAAAGTTAATTAGCTACAACTTATCTATGTATTTATCATGAAATTTCTTAAATGTGCCATTGCGGATATTTATCCTTATTAATGACATTAATTCTTGATAGAAATTGATATTATGTAAAGTTAATAACATTGAGCCAAGAATTTCATTTGTATTAAACAAATGATTTAAATAGCTTTTAGAATATTTATTTAAATCAAGATTTTTTACCGCTGGATCAAGAGGAGTATCATCATTTTGATATTTGCTATTTCTAATATTAACTCTTCCATTCCAAGTAAAAGCTAAACCAGTTCTTCCAGATCTTGTTGGTAAAACACAATCAAACATATCAATACCTCTCATCACAGCTCCTAAGATATCAGATGGAGTACCAACACCCATTAAATAATGAGGTTTTTTATGTGGAAGAATATCTTTTAGACTATCTAATACCCCAAACATTTCTTTTTGTGTCTCGCCTACAGCTAATCCACCAACAGCATATCCGTCAAATTCTATGTCTGTTAATTCTTTCAAAGATTGTTTTCTTAAATCTTCGAATAATCCTCCTTGTACAATCCCAAATAATGCTTTGTGTGGATTTAGTCCAAAGGCTTTCTTAGATCTTTCAGCCCAATATAAAGACAAATTCATAGAATTATTTATTAAATCATAATCTTTCGTATTTTTAGGACATTCATCCATTATCATACAAATATCTGAATTAAGTCCTAGTTGAATTTCAATACTTTTTTCTGGACTTAAAATAAATTCTTTTCCATCTATATGTGAATTAAAAATTGCACCTTTTTCCCTGTCAATTTTATTTAATTTTGATAGAGACATAACTTGAAAACCTCCTGAATCTGTAAGTATAGGTAAATCACAGTTCATAAATTTGTGTAATCCACCTACTCTTTCAATTCTTTCTACACCAGGTCTAATCATTAAATGATATGTATTGCAAAGAATTACTTCTGAATTAGTTTTTTTAATATCATTAATTGTACATGCTTTTACCGTTGCCTGCGTACCAACAGGCATAAAAGCTGGGGTATGTATATCACCCCTATGTGTTTTTATTACACCTTCCCTAGCATAACCATCAGTTTTGGAAACCTTAAAGGCAAATTTTTTGATATCCATTTAAAAATTATGACTATTTAAAACTTATAATCTTATCTGGATCACTTACCGCGCCATTATTATTTTGATCTCCTCTTTTAATTTTGTCTACAAATTCCATACCTTCAATAACTTTTCCAAAAACTGTATATTGCCTATCTAGAAAAGGTGCTGGTTTAAAACATATAAAAAACTGACTATTGGCACTGTTTGGGTTTGATGATCTAGCCATTGATAAAGTTCCTCTGTCATGTGGAAGATTACTAAATTCTTGTTTTAGGTCAGGTAAATCTGACCCACCCATTCCAGCCATACTTAAATTAAAATCTTTAGAATTTGAGTTTCCAAACTTTACATCTCCTGTTTGTGCCATAAAACCATCTATTACTCTATGAAAGACAACTCCATCATATTTACCAGCTGATGCTAATTCTTTAATTCGTTTTACGTGATTTGGGGCAACATCATCAAATAATTCTATTTTAACATCACCATCTTTAAGTTTTAAGATCATTATATTTTCCTCCGATATTGATTGATTAATTAATACAAAAAATAAAAAAAATAATTTTAAGATTATTTTAAACATATTTTCTTTCTAAAGCTTTTATGGTGCTTTTAGTTGTAAATTTTTTAATATTACCTTTTAACTTTACAATTTCTTTTACAAATTTTGACGAAATAATTTGATTTTCAACATCGGACATTAAAAAAACAGTTTCTATAGTATTAT
>CACPOR010000006.1:0-56785 GCA_902635745.1 uncultured Pelagibacteraceae bacterium | reverse complement strand
TGGTAATCACTAAAATTGAAAATGATAGCCCACTTAAAGGATCTATAGAGTTAAATAGTATAATTTTAGAGGCACAAAAGAAAAAGATAAGATCGATAGATGACTTATCTGAGGTTGTAAAAAAAGTTTTAAATAGTGATCAAAAAACAATTTTACTGGTTATTTATAATAGTCAAAATCAAAGAAGATATATTGGTATTAAGTTGGATTAATTTATGGATTTTAAATCCAAAATTATTTTAATTTATGGACCCACTGCATCAGGAAAATCAGAATTTGCAGTAAAACTTGCAAAAAAATTGAAGGGTGAAATTATAAACGCCGATAGTATGCAGGTTTATAAAGAACTTAAGATTTTATCTGCTAGACCATCGAAAAAAGATTATAAAAAGATTAAACATCATTTATATGGATTTCAGTCTGTAAAAGAAAATTACTCATCTGGAGAATGGCTTAAAGCTGCAAAAAAAAAAATTTTAGAAATTAAAAAGAGAAAGAATGTTCCAATAATAGTTGGGGGTACTGGTTTATATTTTAAAACATTAACTGATGGGATAGTTAATATTCCCAAAATTCCAATTCGAATAAGAGAAAAAGTTAGGAAATTGAATAGTTCTATGGGTAATAAAAGTTTTTTACAAAGATTAAAAAAAATTGATCCAGAAATTTTAAATTATGTTAATCCATCTGATACTCAAAGATTAATAAGAGCTTATGAAGTGAAATTATTTACCAAAAAAACGTTACTTGAGTGGTTTAAGTCAACTAAATCAGTATTTGAGGATAAAAACTTTTATAAAATTTACATCGATTACCCAAGAGATATTTTAGTAAATAAGATTCACAACCGTGCTCAAGACATGATCAACAAAGGTGCCATTTTAGAGGTTAAAAAATTTTTGAAAATGAAGGTTTCAAAAAAAAGAACTGCTACTAAGGCAATAGGCTTAATTGAAATTAAGGACTTTATTGATAAAAAAATTAAAATTAACGAGGTTATTGAGAGAATATCAATAAAGACACGTCAATACGCCAAGAGACAGGTTACTTGGGGTAGAGGAAATATGATGGATTGGAACAAAATCAAGCACAAAAAGCTAAACAACTTTCTAAAAAATATTTAGATATTTTTTTTCTTTACCTTGACCAATTAGCACAACTTCAGCTAGATTGCTTAAATGTCTAAATTATATTCAGGAGCTGAAATTGTTTTTAAATGTCTTGAAGATCAAGGTGTTGAATTTATTTTTGGCTATCCTGGAGGTGCTGTGCTTCCGATTTATGATGAATTAAAAAATCATTCTTCTATAAAGCATATATTAGTTAGACATGAGCAGGGTGCTGGTCATGCAGCTGAGGGTTATGCAAGATCGTGTGGCAAACCTGGTGTTGTTTTAGTAACTTCTGGACCAGGAGCTACAAATGTAGTTACAGCTCTGACTGATGCTTATATGGACTCAGTGCCATTAGTATGTATCTCAGGACAAGTACCTACTCACTTGATAGGAACAGATGCTTTTCAAGAATGTGACACTACAGGAATCACTAGACCATGCACAAAACATAATTGGTTAGTAAAGGATATTAAAGAATTATCAAAAACTCTTCATGAAGCTTTTAGGGTTGCCACAACAGGAAGGCCAGGTCCTGTTTTAGTAGATATTCCAAAAGATATTCAATTCGCAAAAATCAAATATACGAAACCAAAAATAGAAAAAAAATCTAATGGAAAATTCCATAACAATTTTTCTCAAGAGGAAATTAATGAATTAGTTGACTTAATTGCGAAAGCAAAAAAACCTGTAGTTTACACTGGTGGTGGAGTTATCAACTCAGGCCCAGAAGCAAGTGAGTCGTTAAGAGAATTTGTAAGAATGATTGGTTTTCCGATTACGTCAACATTACAAGGACTAGGAGCTTTTCCCGGAGATGATAGTCAGTTTATAGGCATGCTTGGTATGCATGGAACTTATGAGGCAAATAATGCCATGCATGATTGTGATTTATTAATAAATATTGGAGCAAGATTTGATGATAGGATAACTGGAAAGATAGATGAGTTTTCTCCGAAATCTAAAAAAGTTCATATTGATATTGATCCATCCTCGATAAATAAAATAATTAAAGTTGATTTAGCAATAGTAGGTGATGTAAACGAGGTTCTTAAAGCAGCCGTTAAAACTATTAGTCAAAAAAAAAATGGTTTTAAAAATTCAAATAAACAAAATGTTTCTAAATGGTGGGAAAAAATTGAAAAATGGAGAGAAAAAGATTCACTTGGTTTTATAAATAGTAAAGAGTTTATAAAACCCCAGCATGCGGTGCAAAGATTATATGAATTAACAAAAAATCAAGACACTTTTATTACTACAGAAGTCGGTCAACATCAGATGTGGGCCGCACAACATTATAAATTTAATAAACCAAATAGATGGATGACATCTGGTGGACTTGGAACAATGGGATATGGTCTACCGGCTGCAGTAGGTGTTCAAATTGCGCATCCTGATAAGCTTGTTATCGATATTGCTGGAGAAGCATCAGTGCTAATGACTATGCAAGAGATGTCAACAGCAGTTCAGTATAATTTACCGATTAAAATATTTATTTTGAATAATCAATACATGGGAATGGTAAGGCAATGGCAGGAATTACTTCATGAAAAAAACTATTCTGAAAGTTATTCAGAAGCATTACCAGATTTTGTAAAATTAGCAGAGGCTTATGGGTGTAAAGGAATTAAAGCTGATAATCCAGATGAATTAGACCTCAAAATAAATGAAATGTTACAGCATAATGGTCCAGTAATTTTTGATTGCAGAGTTGATCCAAATGAGAACTGCTTTCCGATGATACCATCAGGAAAACCTCACAATCAGATGATTTTAGGGCCAAGTGATAAAAAAGAAAATAAAATTACAGGTAAAGGAAAAGCCCTAGTTTAATGTCGAACCCGAAATCAGCCTATAATATTCCAACAAAAAAAAGTAAATCTGATACACATATTATTGTAGTTTGGGTAGATAACGAAGCTGGAGTACTTGCAAGAGTAGTTGGATTGTTTTCTGGCAGAGGCTACAATATAGAATCTCTTGCAGTGGCGGAGATTGATGCAACGAAAAATATATCAAGAATTACTATTGTAACGACTGGAACACCTCAAGTAATTGATCAAATTAAACTACAATTGAAGAAATTAGTCCCAGTTCACAAAGTTGCAGACTTTAAACGAGAGGATAAAAAGGTCATTTTTAAAGAAATGGCTCTGCTTAAAGTTGTAGGAAATAAAAGTAAAATTGATAAATGTCTTAAAGCTTGCAAAACTTTCAATCCAGTAATATTAGATAAAACAAAAAAATCTGTAGTAATTCAAATTACTGCACTACGAAGAGAAATTGATAAAATGAATAAAAAACTAAAGTCAGATGGACTTATAAGCACATCAAGAACGGGTGCGATAGCTATGACTAGAGGTTCTGAAATATTTAAATAAATTTATTAAAGGAGAAAAAAAATGAAAATGTTTTATGAAAAAGATACAGATAGCAATCTTGTTAAAGATAAAAAAATAGCAATTTTCGGTTATGGAAGCCAAGGTCATGCTCATGCCTTAAATTTAAAAGACAGTGGTGTTAAAGAAGTCGTAGTAGCCTTGAGAGATGGATCTTCAAGTATAGCAAAAGCAGAATCAAAAGGATTAAAAGTTATGAACTTATCGGATGCAGCTGAATGGGCAGATATTGTAATGATATTAACTCCTGATGAATTACAAGCATCAATTTATAAAAATCATATTGAGCAAAGAGTTAAAGAGGGATCTTCAATAGCTTTTGCACATGGTTTAAATGTTCATTATGACTTAATAAAAGCAAGAAAAGATTTAGACGTATTCATGGTCGCTCCCAAAGGACCTGGTCATTTAGTAAGAAGTGAATATGAAAAAGGTGGTGGGGTACCATGTCTATTTGCAGTTCACCAAAATGGATCTGGAAAGGCAAGAGATCTAGCTATGTCTTATGCCTCTGCGATCGGTGGGGGAAGATCTGGTATAATTGAAACTACTTTTAAAGACGAGGTCGAAACAGATTTATTTGGTGAACAAACTGTTTTATGTGGAGGATTAGTTGAACTTATAAAAAATGGATATGAAACATTAGTTGAAGCTGGTTATGAACCTGAAATGGCATATTTTGAAACTGTTCACGAAGTGAAATTAATTGTAGATCTTATTTATGAGGGTGGAATTGCTAATATGAACTATTCAATATCAAATACAGCTGAATATGGTGAATATCAAACCGGACCAAAAATAATAAATAAAGAGGAAACAAAAAAAAGAATGAAAGACGCACTGGCTGATATTCAATCAGGAAAATTTACCAAAGCGTGGATGGATGAATGTAAAAATGGTCAAAAGAATTTCTTAGCTACTAGAGCAAAATTAGCTGAGCACCCAGTGGAAAAAGTTGGAGCTAATTTAAGAGCAATGATGCCATGGATTGGCAAGAAAAAATTAGTGGATAGTGATAAGAAGTAATTTCTTGTTTCAAATTGGGCTAATTTAGTTGATTTATTTTGCAATCTAAACGATAGGTTGTATATTTCCTGAAAGAAAATTTTATGTCCGAAAAAGAGAAAGTTTACATTTTTGATACAACAATGAGAGATGGTGAACAATCACCGGGGGCTTCTATGAGCGTTGAGGAAAAGATTCAAATCTCAAGAGTTTTTGATGAAATGGGTATTGATATTATTGAGGCCGGTTTTCCAATTTCATCACCAGGAGATTTCGAGGCAGTAAGCGCAATTAGTAAAAGTATAAAAAATTCAATTCCTTGTGGACTTGCTAGAGCAACTAAAAAAGATATTGATGCTTGTCACGAGTCATTAAAATTTGCAAAAAGGTATAGAATTCATACTTTTATTTCAACAAGCCCTGTTCATATGAAACATAAGCTTAACATGACAGATGAACAGGTATTAGGAGCAATCAAAGAAAGCGTCACTTATGCAAAAAAATTTACTGATGATGTAGAGTGGTCATGTGAAGATGGTACGAGAACTAATCTAGATTTTATGTATAAAACAATCGAGTTAGCAATAAAGTGTGGTGCTACTACAATTAATATTCCAGACACTGTTGGTTATTCAATACCAGAGGAATTTGCTAAAACTATTAATCTTATTAAGAATAATGTTCCTAATATTGATAAGGCAATTATTTCTGCTCATTGTCATAACGATTTGGGATTAGCTGTTGCAAATGCATTATCTGGACTATCAGCTGGTGTAAGACAAATTGAATGTACGATTAATGGTATTGGTGAGAGAGCTGGCAATGCAGCACTTGAGGAAATAGTTATGGCAATAAAAACGAGAGATGATCTATTACCTTATCAAACCGGTATTAAAACAGAATTAATCAGTAAAGCATCAAAAATTGTTTCAAATGCTACAGGATTTCCAGTTCAGTTTAATAAAGCTATTGTTGGAAAAAATGCCTTTGCTCATGAGTCAGGAATTCATCAAGATGGAATGCTCAAAAATAGAGAAACATATGAAATAATGACTCCAGAAAGCGTAGGAGTTAAAAAAACTTCACTAGTAATGGGTAAGCACTCAGGTAGGCATGCATTTAAAGATAAATTAAGTGATCTAGGATATGCAGATGTTACCGATGATGTTGTACAAGCAGCTTTTGGTAAATTTAAGATTTTAGCTGATAAGAAAAAACATATTTATGATGAAGATATAGTTGCTTTAGTTGATGATAGTTTAATAATTGATAATAAAATTAATGCCATTAATCTTAAATCTTTAAAAGTTTTTGCAGGTACAGGAGAGCCACAAAGAGCTGATATGACCTTAGATGTTTTTGGAGATATTAAGAAAACTACTCAAACGGGGGATGGTCCTGTTGATGCAATTTTTAAATGTATAAAAGAACTTTATCCACATGATGTAAAATTATCTTTGTACCAAGTTCATGCTGTTACAGAGGGAACGGATGCACAAGCAACTGTAAGTGTAAAAATTGAGGAAAACGATCGTACTACAGTAGGTCAGTCTGCTGATACTGACACTTTGGTAGCATCAGCAAATGCATACTTAAATGCGTTAAACAAAATGTTAATCAAAAGAGAAAAAAAATCACTTTATAAAAATATTGAACATCAAAAAATTAAAGGAGGAGTATAATGGGAATATTTGAGAGGATTAAAAAGGTTTGGAGCCAGGATATGGCAATTGATTTGGGTACGGCCAACACTTTGGTTGTCGTAAAAGGACAAGGAGTGGTTTTAAATGAGCCGTCAGTAGTTGCTATAGTGGAACAAGCAGGCAAAAAACAAGTTTTAGCCGTAGGAGATGAGGCTAAGACTATGTTAGGAAGAACACCTGGCAATATTCAAGCTATTAGACCTTTAAGAGATGGTGTTATTGCAGATTTCATTGTAACTGAGGAAATGATTAAACACTTTATAAAGAAAGTTCACAAAGGAAGCACTTTTGCCAATCCAAGAATTTTAATTTGTGTTCCAACTGGATCTACCCCTGTTGAACGAAAAGCTATTCAAGACAGCGCGTTAGCTGCAGGTGCAAGAAGAGTTCAATTAATTGAGGAGCCAATTGCGGCTGCGATAGGTGCCAATCTTCCAATATCAGAAGCAACTGGTTCAATGGTTGTAGATATAGGTGGTGGGACAAGTGAAATTGCAGTCATGTCATTAGGTGGATTAGTTTATTCTAAATCATTGAGAGTAGCTGGAGATTCTATGGATGCAGCGATGGTAAACTATATGAGAAAAGAATATAATTTGATGATCGGAGATAGCACTGCAGAAAAAATTAAAAAAGAAATAGGAACAGCAATCCCAACAAATAATAATACCTATGCAGTAAAGGGTCGAGATTTAAGATCAGGAACTCCTAAAGAAGTAAATATTACTGAGGAAGACACTGCAGAAGCTCTAAATGACATTTTAAAACAAATGGTTAATGGTATTAAAGATGCACTCGAGAGTACTCCACCAGAATTATCAGCAGACCTTGTAGATATGGGTCTAGTTTTGACTGGAGGTGGAGCTTTATTAAAAAATATTGACAAACGGTTTTCTAAGGAAACCGGTTTGCCCGTTCACATAGCTGATGACCCATTGTCATGTGTTGCGGTTGGAACTGGAAAAGCTTTGGATCAAGAGCAAACATTTTCTACTATGCTGACTGAATATTAAAAGATGGCCTCTAGCAGAGATGATTTTATAATTGCAATTCGTTCTGCTTTTTTAAAAAAAAGCACTCAACAAAAGTTTTCGTTATTAACATTAGTTTTTATATCTATTTTTATAATTGTTTTATCTAGTTTTGATTTAAAGTTTATAAGGTATTTAAAAGCAGGAATTAGTGAGGCGGTATATAGATCCTCATTTATTGTCTCAATACCTGAAAACTTTTTAAAAAACACTTTTTTTGAAATAAGGGAATATTCAACTTTTTTTAAAAATTATAAAATAAACAAAGAAGAGCTTAACGAGTTAAAGTCTAAAAGCATCTCAGATAAAATAACTCAATTTGAAAATGAAGAACTAAAAGAGCTTATAAATAATTATACTTTAAGTTCAGATAAACTGTTAGCTAAAATAATTGTTGACCATGACAGCCCATATTTAAAAAGTATTATTATTAACAAAGGTAGTAAGGACAATATTAAAATCGGTACTAACATTTATGATAGATCATATTTAGTTGGCAGAGTGGTTGAGGTAAATTATAAAACCTCAAGAGTTTTATTACTATCTGATCTTAATTCTAATGTTCCGGTAACGATAGCGCCACAAAATATTCAAGCAATTATAACAGGAACTGGTGAGAATTATGGTGAAATAAAATATATTAAAGAGGGTATTTCAAATTTAATTTCACAGGATAGTATAGTTTACACATCAGGCACTGGTGCAATTTTTAAAAGTGGTATTCCTATTGGAAGAGTAGATGTGGCGGATACAGGAAGCTCAAAAAAATTTAAAGTAGACTTTTACAGCGATTTTAGCCAATTAAAGTATGTTTTTGCCGAATTAGTTACTAAAATCGAGATTAAGGATGAAGATCAAAAAGTTGATGCAGGGAATTCACAAATAAATAACACAGTGGATACAAAATTACAAATTCTAGAAGATGAAAAAAAGATTATTGAACAAACAAATTTAAAATTTAAAAATGAGAATGAATTATTAAAAATTACAATTAATAATTTAAATAAACAAATTTCAGACTTTAAAAATGAAGTTTATGATCAAAAACAAATAATCGCTCAGTACAATATTGACTTGGATGAAATTGAGTTTTTAAGATTAAATCTAAAATTTGGTCACATATGTCGTAAGTCTTTCTTAAATAATGATGGTTTTGAAGTAGGAACTTTAGAATATAAAAGTTGTGTAATGAATAAAGGACAGACTGATGAGTAATTTTAAACCAAGAGGTTTTTACATTAAATTTTACTCTTTTTTACCAATAATAGTGTTATTTATTTCTGTATTAAATGAATTTGACCTAAATTATTTGAAAGTTGAATACTTTTCATTCAATTTTCCTTTCATTTTAATTTTTTTCTTTACTTTAAAAGATTTCAAAAATTTTGATTATCTTTTAGTTTTTTTAGCAGGCTTAGTGAATGATACAGTTGTTGGATTGCCCTTGGGTATTAGCAGTCTATCTTATATATTAATCTGTATAGCAACATCCTATTTGAGAAATATTACCATTAGACCTAATCCAATAAAAGATTGGTTTTACTTTTTATTTATAATTAGTTTGATAAATTCATTAAATTATTCAATTTTGACTTTATTTTTTTCATACGATCTTTTACTTTTAAGTTATCTAGTGAATATTTTTTTTACTTTTATTTTGTATATGTTTTTCGCTTATTTATTTAAATATTATCTAAAAGGTCTAAATGATTAATTCATCAAGTGATAACGTGAAAAAATTAAATTCTATTAATCGTAGAATGTTTATAACGGGATCACTAAAGTTTTTTATAATGGTGGGAATTGTAAGTAGGTTGTTCTTTTTACAAGTTAAAGAGAATAAAAAATATCTTACACTCTCGGATAAGAACAGAATTAGAGAATGGAAGTTAGCACCTGTTAGAGGAGAATTTCAAGACTATTTTGGTAATGTAATAGCCGGTAACTTTGAAGCTTATCAGCTGCATGTGATACCTGAGCAAGTAGAAAATTTCAAATATGTTATCTACAGACTTAAAGATTTATTAGAGTTATCTGACTCTGAGTTCAAAAAAGTTTTAAAAAAGAAAAAAGAGATTAAACCTTGGGAAACTCTAATTGTTTCAAACAATCTAAGTTGGGACAAATTTTCAAAAATAAATAATCATTTGTATGATTTAAATGGAGTGAAACCTGTTATCTCTATTTCAAGAAATTACCCTTTTGACGAAAACTTTACTCATATTATTGGTTATGTAAGTCAGGCAAATGAGCAGGATATTGAAAATACAGAATTAATAAAAAAGAATTTTGTACCTGGTCTTAAAGTTGGAAAAATTGGATTAGAAAAATCTTTTGAAGAAAAATTAATTGGAACTAATGATATCGAGAGATACGAAGTAAATGCATATGGTAGACGAATAAGTCAGCTTGAGTTTCAAAAAGGTAAAAAAGGTCAAACTCTAAAACTCACAGTTGATACAGAAATTCAAAAATTAGCAAACGAACTATTAAAAGATAAAGCAGGATCTATATGTGTAATGGATATATTTACCGGTGAGGTTATTGCCATGCACTCATCTCCCTCATTTGATCCAAATTTATTTGTTTTCGGTATTAGTCAAGATAATTGGCAAATAATCCGTAATGATCCAATGAAACCACTATTGAACAAAACTTTGCAAGGTAGATACTCTCCAGGTTCAACATTGAAACCCATTGTAGCCTTATCTGCTTTAGAAAATGGAATTATAAATACAAACTTTACTGTCAGATGTACTGGAAAAACTGAATTGTATGATCAAACTTATCATTGTTGGAAAAAAGAGGGTCATGGATATGTTAGCCTTAGAAACGCTATGAAGATGTCATGTGATACTTATTTTTATGAGATAGCAAGGAAACTTGGAGTAGATAAGTTAAGTGAAACAGCAAAAAAATTTGGATTAGGAAAAAAAGTTTTTGATAACCTATTCGAAATTGAAAAAGATGGATTGATACCAAATACTCAATGGAAAAAAAATGCTTTAGGTAAAGGATGGTTATTAGGAGAAACAATAATTACTGGAATTGGCCAGGGATATATTCAAACTACACCGATACAATTATGCCTAATGACTGCACAAATTGCTAATGGTGGATATAAAATTTATCCAAAAATAGTCATAGATGATAAAGATAAAACAAAGCCAAGTGATTATTACACACCTCTTTACAAAAATCCTAAAAATATAAGAATTATCCAAGATGCAATGTTTGGCTCTACGAATGAAGTAACGGGAACTTCTTATCGATCAAGAATTGATAATCCAAAATATCAATTTGCTGGTAAAACAGGTACAGCCCAGGTTAAAAAAATTACTGAGAGAGAAAGAGAATTAGATTTAAAAACTTCTGAAATTCCTTATGAACAAAGAGATCATGCTTTATATATCGCTTATGGTCCCTATGTTAATCCAAGATATGCGTTAAGTATTGTTGTGGAGCATGGTGGTAATGGAAGCACAACCGCTGCTCCAATGGCAAAGAGATTATTTAAACTTATTATTGATCGACATGAAATGAGACAATCAATTAATCAAAAAAAATATTTGGAGATTTAGATGTATCAACATACCAGATTAACAAATAACAATTTTACTTTTTTTCAAAAATTTAGAAATTTTGATTATATTTTACTAATTTGTATTTTATTGCTCGGTTTCATCAGTTTAGCAACTATGTATTCGACAGATGGTGGAAAGATTTTATTTCATACCAAAAGTCATTTTACAAAGTTAATGGTTTTTACAATGATGATGCTTTTTATTTCATTTATTAATATCAAATTTTGGTTTTCTATTGGCTATCTATCTTACATAGTTGTGGTGAGCTTATTAGTATGGACCTATTTTTTTGGAATAACATCTTCAGGATCAAAAAGATGGATGGACTTATATTTTATAAATTTACAACCATCAGAACTTATGAAAATTTTTATAATTTTATGTTTGGCAAAGTACTTTCATAGGATGAAATTAGAGAATGTTAATTCGGTCTATACAATTTTAACCTCACTCATAATAATTCTATTACCTATGGGTCTTGTGATAGTTCAGCCTGATTTGGGTACTTCAGTACTAATAGCTGTTAGCGGAATAGCTGTCTTGTGGTTTGCAGGAATTAATCACAAATATTTTATCTATACTATGTTAGGATTTGTAATTTCATTACCATTTGTAATAGCGTTTTTAAAACCTTATCAAAAGTTGAGAGTTTTAACTTTTCTAAACCCAGACAAAGATCCTCTAGGTGCAGGTTATCAGATTATTCAATCCAAAATTGCGGTTGGATCTGGAGGTATTTTTGGAAAAGGGTTTTTAAAAGGTACTCAAAGTTATTTAGAATTTTTGCCAGAAAAGCATACTGATTTTATATTTACCCTGTTTTCAGAGGAGTTCGGCTTTGTTGGTTCAGTGGTTCTGCTAGTAATTTATATTATTATCATTTATCGCATAATTGCTATTGGAGCTAATTCTAGAAGTTATTTTGCTAAACTTTTTTGTTATGGTTTTGGAGCTGCCATTTTTGTTTTCATTACAATAAATATGAGTATGGTTCTAGGCTTACTACCTATAGTTGGATCTCCATTGCCAATTATGTCTTATGGAGGCTCCTCAATGTTAGCTACAATGATTGGCTTTGGAATAGTAATGAGTGCGAGAGTACACAGCCAACAATTAATCGCCTAAGTATAATTTGTCGCTTAAATTTTTTTAGAGAATAATTGTATATTTTTTTATGAATAAAAATTTAAATGTTGGAATAATTGGTGCTGGTATCCAAGGTATTTCCAATGCTTTATTTTTACAAAAAAAAGGGTTTAAAGTAACAATATTTGATAGAGAAAAACCTGGTAGTCCTGTCGCCTCATATGGCAATGCTGGTCATTTTTCACCATACGCATCCTTATCATTGAATAGAGCAGATATTTTAATGGATGTTCCTGCTATGTTATTAAGTTCAACAGGTCCTTTAGCTTTAAAATGGAATTATGTACCAAAAATGATTCCTTGGTTTTTAAAATTTATTTTTAATACGACTAAAAACAAAATGATGCACACCGCAAAAAATATGCACCAAATTTTGGATTTAGCTCTTCCCGCTTATGATGAATTATTTGAGGAAATTAATCTAGAAAACTTAGTTGAAAATAAAGGCATTCTCTATGTTTGGAATGATAAAAATCTAAAAAGTAGAGAACTAGAAATCAGAGTAAGAGAAGAGCTAGGTGTTAAACAACAACTCGTAGATAAAAAAGATATACATGATTTAGAACCGAATCTTAAAAAATTTTATCATGCAGGAGTTTATTACCCATACGCAAGACATGCCAGAAACCCAAAAAAGATTTTATTAAAACTTTTTGAACTTTTTTTAAAAAAAGGCGGGAAATTTGAAAATAAGAATATTTTAAATATTAATTTTGAGGGAGAGAACCCTATTTTGCTGAGTGAAAGTGAAAGTTTCAGCTGTGATAAGATTGTAATAACTTGTGGCGCTTTTTCTAAGAAACTAACTGATAAATTGGATGAAAAAATTCCATTAGATACAGAGAGAGGTTACCATGTTCATTTTAAAGATTGTGATCATCTTTTAAGTAGACCAGTCATATTTCATAATAGAGGTTTCGGTATAACCCCAATGGAACAAGGTTTAAGAGTAGTTGGCACTGTAGAATTTGGTGGTTTAGATAATCCCGCCTCAAAATCAAGAATAAATAATTTAATTAATAATGCAAAGTATATGTTGGGGGACCTTCCTGAGCATGAGGATGAGTGGTTAGGCTTCAGACCAACATTGCCAGATTTTTTGCCAGTAATGGGTCCATCTAAAAATTATAAAAACGTGTTTTATTGTTTTGGACATCATCATTTGGGATGGACATTAGGTCCAATATCTGGAAAGATAGTCTCTGGAATGATAGCTAAAGAAAATACAAATTTAAACTTAGAACCTTATAACTCGAGAAGATTTTCTTGATTTCGTGTCTAATAAAAACTATTTAGCATACCTATTTTTAGTGCTTGCAACATTTTGTTGGTCAGGCAATTTTATAGTTGGAAAATTTGCAACATTATTTGAAATTCCTCCTTTAACTTTAAATGTTTTTAGGTGGATTTCTGTTTGGTTTATTCTGATACCTTTTACCTACAAAGAAATTTTAAAAAATCTATCCTATATAAAAAAAAATTGGCTTGTAATTAGTTTTATGGGAGTAATTACTATAAGCACATTTAATTCTGTAGTTTATTTTGCTCTTAATTATACACAAGTAATAAATGCTGTGCTTATGCTTTCGGCCATTCCTGCAGCGACGATTGTTCTTTCATCACTAATGAAAATAGAAAAAACAAATATTTTCCAATTAATTGGATTATTAATTTCTATAGTTGGAATAGGCTCAATAATTTCTAATGGAGATTTTCAAAAGATAATTTCTCTAGATTTTAATAAAGGTGATATATGGATGTTGGTTTGTGTAATTACCTGGTCTCTTTATTCAACTTTACTAAAAAAAAATAAATTTAAATTTTCACAATTTACATTGATACAATTAATGGTTTCTGTAGGGATACTGTTTTTAATTCCACAATTTTTTTATGAAAAATCAATCGGTCTTGAATTAAAATTAGATAAAAATTTTTTTTTAATATTAACTTATGTAGCAATTTTTCCAGCTATAGCTGCCTATTATTTTTGGCAAAAAGGTATTGAGTTAATTGGTCCAAATCGAGCTTCTATGTTTATTCAATTAATGCCGTTATTTAGTGCCATTATGGCTATTATTATTTTCAAAGAAAAATTTGAAATGTATCATTTTTTAGGAGCATTTTTCATATTGTCCGGCATTTATTTATCTAATAAAAAAGTTTATGCTTAAAGTTGCAATTTTAGATGATTATCAAAATGTTTCACAACAATTTGTGGATCTAAAAAAATTATCAGGAAAATATGAAATAAAAATTTTTAGTGAGCCTTTTGTAGATGAAGCTGATGCTATAGAGAAATTAGCAGAATTTGAGGCTCTCCTTATAATGAGAGAAAGAACTCCTATAGCAAAAAATTTGATAGAAAATTTAACTAAATTAAAATTTATAATCACTAGCGGGTTAAGAAATAAATCAATTGATCTAGATACTGCGAAAAAAAGAAAAATTGTTGTCAGTGGTACTGAGAGTAATACTAATCCAACACCTGAATTGACTTGGGCATTAATACTTGGATTAGCAAGAAACTTAAAAGAGGAAATTGATAATATGTACCAAGGTTATTGGCAAACTTCAGTTGGTGTAGAGTTAAAAGGTAAAATTCTTGGTTTGATTGGCCTTGGAAAAGTAGGAACGCAGGTTGCTAAAGTTGGTAAGGCATTTGGTATGCAAGTGATGGCTTGGAGTGAAAATTTAAATTTAGATACCTGCAAAGAATTAGACGTTCTGCCTTGTAACAAAGAAGATTTAATAAAAAACTCTGACTTTTTATCTATTCATGTACAAGGTGGAGAAAGATATAAAAATTGTATTACTCTTAAAGAAATGGATAAGATGAAAAAGACCTCATTTTTAATTAATACTTCTCGGGGTCCTATAATAAACGAAGACGATTTGATAATTGCATTATCAACAAATGTAATTGCAGGTGCTGGATTAGATGTTTATGAAAAAGAGCCTTTATCAGAAAATAATAAATTAAGATTTTTACCAAATGCCTTACTCACACCCCACATTGGATATGTGACGGCTGAAAATTATCAAGTTTATTTTACTCAAATGATCGAGTCACTAGAGGCTTGCGTTAATGGCAAACCAATTCGGGTGATTGAGTAAAATGGATTTACCTGTAGTCAATCATAAAGATTATTTTGCTAAAATTGGCGATGATCATAAATTTCCTATTAATAAATTTGGTAATCTTGCAGATTTTTTATTAAGAAATAAGATAGTAACAAAGTTTCATAAACCATATCCATGTTCAGATGAAACTTTAAAGGGTGCCCACTCTGAAAAATATATTAAAGAAATCAAAAATAAAACATTAGATGAAAATGGAGTTAAAAAAATTGGTTTTCCATTGGTTGATAGCGTAGTTCAAAGGTCGTTAGTTGCAACAGGAGGAACTGTGCTTGCGTCTAAACTTGCAATAAATCATGGCATTGCTTGTAATACTGCAGGAGGGAGCCATCATGCGAATTATGATAGTGGTGCGGGATATTGTGTTTTTAATGATGTAGCGGTTGCCTCTCAATTTCTATTAGATAGAGAATTGGCAAAAAGAATACTAATTATTGATTTGGATGTTCATCAAGGAAACGGTAATTCAGATATATTCAAGGACAATAAAAATGTTTTTACTTTTAGTATGCATTCAAAATCAAATTATCCTGCTAAAAAATCAATTAGTGATTGCGATGTAGAGCTTAAAGATAATACAGAGGATAAGGAATATTTAAATATACTTAAATTTTATTTAAATAAATTAAATAAAGAAAATTTTGATTTTGTTTTCTATATTGCAGGAGTTGACATCCATTATAATGATCGCTTGGGTAAATTAAAGATTTCAGATGATGGGATAAAAAAAAGAGATGAAATTGTTACAGAAAATTTTTTTTCTAAAAGAATTCCTCTTTGTGGAGTTTTAGGCGGTGGTTACAATAAAAATATTGATAAACTTGTTGAATTACACTCTTTTTTACACCAGTCATGTGCTAAATTGATTAAGTAATCATGAATAAAAAAAATCCAAATCTCACAGCAGAACAAAAATTAGTTATGTTTGAAGAAGGCACTGAACGACCTGGATCAAGCGAATTAAATAATGAAAAGCGAGAAGGATCTTATCACTGTGCTAATTGCGATATAAAGTTATTTGATTCAAAAACAAAATATGAAAGTGGATCTGGATGGCCTTCATTTTATGAGTCCTTACCAGATGTATTTGAAACAAAAACTGATCATTTAATAGGTTATGCTAGAACTGAATATCATTGTAAAAATTGTAACGCTCATCATGGTCATATATTTGATGATGGACCGAGACCGACTGGTAAAAGATATTGTAATAACGGTATTTGTCTAGTCTTTAAAAAAACGAAATAAAATATCATTGTATTAAATATATTTAATATATAGGATCAAAAATATGAGATTTACAATTTTAATCGTGTTCTTGCTTTCACTAACCTCTTTTTCAAATGCAAATGAAATGTCAAAAAAAATTTCAGAATATGTAAGTGGTTTTATACCAGGAGAGGGTGACACAGAAGTAAGTCTCGATATTAGAGAAAATTATAAGCCCGATTTTAGTTTTTTAGCAGTAAGAGAAGTTAAAAAAACCTTAAATGGAAATATTTTTACCCAGTTCTCATTAACTAGCACTGAGAGAAATAATGATGGGCGATTAGTTGGAAATATTGGTCTTGGTAAAAGATTTTTAAATGATAATAAAAACCTAATGACAGGATATAATAGTTTCTTTGATTACGACCAAAGTGGCAATAAAAGAGTAAGCTTAGGATACGAGGCTGAAAGTGCTGTTTTAGAATTTGGAGCTAATTATTATAAGCGTATACAAGATGGAGATGAAAATGTTATGAGTGGTTACGATCTGAGATTAGCATCTCAGATTCCTCATTTACACTGGGCGGATATTTTTGTAGATACCTACAGCTGGGATAAAAGAAATAGATTTGATATAAAGGGTACGAAAATTGGCTCTGAAATGCTTTTGTCGCCAAACACTATTCTAGAGTTAGCGTATGATAATAAAAATAAAACCAGCTTAGAAGATGAGTGGTACGCAAAAATACAATTTATTCATCCACCTAGATCTGGTTATTCTTTACAGGATGGATTTTTCAATAAAACTAAATGGAAAGATCAAAAAGATATGTCTGGTGAACTTCTTACAAAAGTTAAAAGAAATAATAAAATAATGGTTGAATTTAAAGGTTCAGCAACAATTTCGAGAACAGACTAATGAAAATAATATATAAAATAATTCCAATAGGTCTATTAGTTTTAACTTTCTTTACCAATTATTCTTATTCGGCTACTGGAGCTGCAGATGTTTACAAAGTTACCATGAGAAAGGTTGAATTATGCACATCGAGTAGTGGAGTTTCAAGTTGTGAAGGTGCAGTTGTGGTAGGTTCTGGAGATAAAGTTGTTGATATAGCCTCAGTAAATGCTGGAGCTGCAGCTGCTTCATATGGAGACTCAACATTATTACCACTAGGTGAAACTTATACACATATGAGAGTTACTATCGATAGAAAGTTTACAATTAAAAACTCCACAGCAATCGCAGCTGGATCAAATGCAACAGCTTGTAGAACAGTTGCGACGACAGATGAAATGTATGGCTCTGCAAGTGAGTCCTCAGGCAAGTATACACATAAGCCAGTAATTGCTAATGACCAAACTGCAGCAGAAATGAATGTTTATTTAGTTAATGATAAATATACTCAATGTACAGCTTTAACCTGTTCAGGCGTTGGAGGCTTTAACCTTGACCAAACTTTAAATTATGCACAAGGAACTGGTTCTTCTACATTCCAAACTCAACATGCAGATGGAAGCACTGAAAACGATCATGTTTTAATTTATGAATTGAGTTCTCCATATACTGTTGCATTAATTTCACCACAAATAGATATTTCTTTTGGTACCTCAGCAGCAGTTGGTGCTAATGAGGCAAATGAACTTTGTCAAATCTGGGCTGAAGAACCTGTAGTAACAGTTTCAATCAAATAATTATTTTAACATTCCTTGAAGTTTATTTTCTTTTTCTAAAGCTCTAACTTCATCATAACCACCAATATGCTGATCATCAAAAAATATTTGTGGTATTGTTTTTTTTCCATTAGCTTTCTTTATCATCTCGTCTTTTGCACCTTCCACTTCAGCTACATTAATTTCTTTATAAGGTGCATTATTTCTTGTTAATAATCGTTTTGCTGCATCGCAATAATTACAGTATGGTCCAGTATATATCGTAACATTTTTCATAGACTATAGATAATCACCTTTTTTAATTTTACTAGATATTTGTTTTCGAGAGTATTCAAATTTTTTTCTATGTTTGATACTTTTTTCATGAACTCTTTTTCTCCATAATCTAAATGAGGAGGGTTTGAGTGATCTTCGCATTATTCTTATGACATCAGATTCTGCATAACCTGTTTTTTTTTTAATTTCCTCAAATGTGATCCTATCAGCCCAGGCAGCCCATATGACCCAATCTGGACTTTCAACGCTTGGCTCAGGATTCTTGACTTTAGTGATAGGCCTGTGACCTTTTTTTTTCATAAATCCCTTATATTTCAAAAAAATCTATAATGCATTTTTTTTAAGACCTGATATATTGTAATTTGATAGTCCTTCTTAGCCATCTTTAGCTCCCGGTTTTTAAGGACTATCTTTTTTTTTATGCTCCCCCTAGATTTTATCCTTTTTTTACAGATTATTATTTTTTTATTTATTACACCTGGTACCCCTAGAATAGTAATCATTTCTTATTCAATGAATTATGGAGTTAAAAATTGTATTTGGACAGCCTTTGGAGATGTTACCGCAAATTTACTACAGGCAACTTTAGTAATTTTTGTCATCGGTTCTTTTTTATCTGACAATCCAAATATCCTAAATATTTTTAAATGGATTGGTGTAATTTATTTAATTTATTTAGCTTATGATGTTTATAAGTCTTCACCAAAAGATGTTAATTCAAAAATAATTAGCTCAAAAGGAACTTTTTCTTTTTATAAAGATGGTTTTTTAGTTGCAGGCACAAGTCCTAAGGCTTGGTTGTTCTTTCCTTTAATATTTCCACAATTTATTGACTTTAGTGCCAATTATATCGTCCAATTTTTTATTTTAATAACTACTTATGTTGTTTTAGATTTTATTTCTTTGATTGGTTACGCTTTGTTGGCACAAAAACTTATTACATGGATAAAAACAAATCCAAAAACAATTAATACAATCTCAGCGAGTGTTTTGGTAATCATTGCCTTAATTATTATTGTTACACAACAGTATTAGCACATATGTAAAGTTTTTTTGCCACTTGCAATACTTTAAAATTATTTATTAAATTAAGTATTAATTAATTAATAACAAAAGGAAATAAAATGAAAATAACTAGAATAATCTTGAGTTTTATTTCTGCAGTAGTAATTTTATTTTCAACTTCTGTTACATCATTTGCAAAAGTTGTTGGAGATAAGATTGTCTTAGGTGCTGCCATTTCATTAACTGGAAAATACTCATCTAATGGTGTTCATACACAAAACGGTTACAATATGGCTGTTGATAGAATTAACAGCATGGGTGGAGTAAAAGTTGGTGGAAAAACTTATAAGTTTGAAATCATTTATTATGATGATGAATCAAACCCAAAAAGAGCAGCTCAGTTAGCAGAAAGATTAATCTCACAAGATGGTGTTGAGTTCATGCTTGGACCATATAGTTCAGGTTTAACAAAAGCAATTGCACCAGTTACAGAAAAATATGGTGTTCCAATGGTTGAAGCAAATGGCGCTTCTAGATCTTTGTTCACAAAAGGATACAAATATCTATTTGCAGTATTAGCTCCAGCAAACTTATATCTTGATGTTGCTATAGATTTAGCAGTTGAAAAGAATAATGGTAAACCAGTAACAGTTGCAATGGCATTTGAACAAGATGCATTTTCTCAAGATGTAAGATTGGGAGTGCTTGATGCAATTAAAAGAACAGGCTCTAAGAAAGTAATAGATGATAAATTACCAAAAGAGTTAAACGATATGGCTGCTACATTAGTTAAAGTAAAACAAATGAAGCCAGATGTTCTTGTAGTCTCAGGTCATACAAAAGGTGCACTGACTGCAATTAGACAAATAGCTGAAATGAAAGTAGATGTCCCTATGCTAGCGATGACACACTGCGATGCTGCGAAATTATCAAAACAACATGGTAAAAATTCACAGTATGCTTTATGTGCATCTCAATGGCATAAGACATTAACTTATAAAGATAATTTCTTTAAAGATGGTATGAAATATGCAGCAGACTTTGAAAAAGAGTTTGGTTATGATCCGCCATATCAGTCAGCAGAGTCTTCAGCTGCGCTGTTAGTATTTAAAGATGCATTTGAGAGAGCAAATTCTTTTGATCAAAAAAAAGTACGAGATGCTCTTGCAGCTACTAACATGCAAACATTTTATGGAAATATAAAGTTCGCAGAAGGTGGTCAGAACGTTGACAAGCCGATGGTTCTTTTCCAGGTAATGTGTGATGGCTCAGGAAAATGTGAAAACAAAGTTGTAGCTCCAACTAAGTGGGCTTCAGCGAAGTTAATTCACCCAATTCCTAAGTGGTCTGAAAGATAAAAACTAATCTATAAATACCCCCTAAATTCTAGGGGGTATTTTTTTTTAAGAGTTGATTATGGATTTCATGGTTTTCCAATATCCAATGATTACTGTCCAAGCTTGCTTGGACGGATTACTTCTTGGTATTTTATTTGCTTTAATTGCATACGGCATGGCATTGCAATGGGGAGTTATGAATATCATAAATATTGCTCAAGGTGACCTAGTCATTCTTGGAGGCTATATTGCTTACTTCATGTATCTTTATGGGATACATCCAGCCTGGGGTGTAATTGTTTCTCCAATAATAATGTATTTTATTGGAGTTGGAATTTACAAATTAGTAATTAACAAAGTAGTCGATCGAGATTTATTCATCTCTATTCTTGCAACTTTTGGAATAAGTATTTTATTTATGCAATTAATGAATTTTGCATTTGGCGCAGATGTCGTTCTAGCTAATTCAGGTTATGGAACAACTATGTTATTTGATAATAATGTTACTTTACCTAACTCAAAAATTTTTTCAGCAGTAATCAGTATTGTTTTTGCAATTGGTTTAGTTATTTACATGAAAAAATCAAAATTAGGGAGAGCAATTCGTGCAACAGCACAAAACTCAAGAGCTGCAAAAATCTTGGGTGTTGATACAGAGAAAGTTTATGCAGCTACATTTGGAATTAATGCTGCGCTTTGTGGGGTAGCAGGTGCTTTAATATCCATTACATTTACAATTCATCCATACATGGGATTACCATATACAATAAGGTCTTTTATGATCGTAATTGTTGCAGGACTTGGTAATTTACCAGGAGTAGCAATGTCTGGAATGGGACTTGGAGTTTTTGAAGAATTTGCTGACTATATTTTAGGAACTGAATTTAGAATTGGTGCAGTATTTTTATTATTAGTTTTAATTCTCGTTTACAGAAGATTTAAACTGTCTAGGAAGAGAGAGTATTTAAAATAATGAGTAAAAATATTCTTTTATATTCAGCAATTGTAATCTTTGGATTGGTGGCACCATTTGTTTTTCCTGCATTTAAAGTTCAATTATCCATTCTATGTGTATTGATAGTTTTAGCTACGACTTGGAATATTCAGGGTGGTGAAATGGGATACAATACATTCGGGAATATACTATTTTATGGTTTAGGCATGTATTTATGTGCATCTGTTCAAGTTGGTATGTTTTTCCCTCTTGCAGAATGGACAGAAAGTGGAGGTGAAAAAACTTTTGTTCATACTCCAGCTCAATTTTTTCAAGGTATGGCTGTTGGACTTGTTGTAGCTGCAGTAGTTCCAACAATAGTAGCTGGGTTAATTGGATATGCGATTTTAGGTTTAAGAGGACATTATTTTGCTATTTGTACTTTAGGTTTAGGTGTTGCAGCAGGAGAAATTTCTGGAGGTATAGAAATTATAGGTGCAGGTCAGGGGTTTACTACTCCTCCATTTCCTGAGGTTGGCGGTCTTGAAGCAAGGGGGGAATTTTTTTACTTTTTAAGTTTTGGAGCTCTCATATTAACTTTTGTTGCGGTACGAGCAATCTATTCAACAAGATTTAGATTAATCTTAAATGCGATTAGAGATAATGAGGATAAAGCTGAGGCAATGGGTATTGAAACAATGAAATATAAAATTATTGGTTGGATGGTATCTGCATTCTTTTGTGGTTTAGCAGGTGGTATTATGGGAGGACTAGTTGGATACATCGACTCAACTGATGTTGCTTTTGATGGAAGAGAAATGGGAGTATTCATGGTTTTAATGGCAATCTTAGGAGGCAAAGGAACTTTATGGGGACCAGTTATTGGTGCAACAGTATTTCATATTTTCAAAGAAGGATTTTGGACATTCTTTTTAGGTTGGCAGTATGTTGCTTTAGGAGTTTTAATTGTTGTAATCGTAATTTATTTTCCTGAAGGGATTATGGGCTGGTTAAGAGAAAAATATCCCGAAAAATTTGGTGAAGTAATTGATGAAAAAGATCGAAAGGCTCAAGTAGAACTTAAATGAGTATTTTGGAAGTAAACAATGTTAGTAAATCTTTTGGTGGAGTAAAAGCTAATGTAGATATTTCAATGTCAGTAGAAAAAGGCAAGATATTTGGACTGATCGGTCCAAATGGATCTGGTAAAACAACACTGTTCAACTCTATTGTTGGAACATATCCTATAGATAATGGTTCAATAAAATTTAATGATAAAGAAGTCTCAGATTTACCCGTACCTGTTATTGCAAAACTGGGTTTACTTAGAACTTTTCAGCAAACTAGAATTTATGGAAAACTAAATTGCGTAGATAATATGTTAATTAGTCATAAAGGTAGTGATGAAAGTATATTAAAAATATTCTCAAAAATTCCACAAGATTTAACAGAAAAGGCAGAAAATCTTCTGAACTTCGTTGGACTTTATCAAAAAAGAAAATTAAGAGCTGGAGATTTATCTTTTGGTCAACAAAAACTTCTAGAGTTAGCAATGGCTCTGATGAATGAACCTGAAATGTTATTATTAGATGAACCTACTGCAGGGATCAATCCTACTCTTATAAATGGTATCATCGATAGATTAATTAAAGTAAACCAAGATTTTGGTATTACACTTTTGGTAATTGAACATAATATGAGAGTTATCATGCAACTAGCAGAAAGTATTTATTGTTTAGCACATGGTAAGATGCTTGCTAATGGGACACCTGACGAAATTAAAAATGACAAACGTGTAATAGATGCGTACTTAGGAGCACAATAATGTCAAATCAATATGAAGTTTTAGGAAAAGCTCCAGTAGCAGAAGACTTAAAAAAACTATCCCCAAATAATATTCATCTTACTATTAAAAATATGAATGCTGGTTATGGTAAAATGGAAATTCTTCATAATTTCGATTTATTTGTCAGTAAGGCTCAATCCTTATGTCTGATTGGACCAAACGGAGCTGGTAAATCTACTATTCTTCACTCTATTTATGGGTTTACAAATATTTTTTCAGGGCAAATAGAAATAGATGGAAAAGAAATCACAAATTTAACACCAGCTGAAAAATTGAAAACTGTTGGAATAGCATACATACTCCAGGATAATTCTGTCTTCCCAGATATGACTGTGGAGGAAAATTTATTAATGGGTGGATTTATTAAAGAAAAAACAGAAGAGTCATACGCAGAAGCTGAGCGAATTTTTGAGAAATACGAAAGATTAAGAAACAGAAGAAACCAACCTGCAAAAGTATTATCAGGTGGGGAAAGAAGATTGTTAGAAATTTCAAGAGCATTGGTAATGAAGCCATCAGTTTTATTAGTTGATGAACCATCAATAGGTTTAGAACCAAGGTATATCGATATGGTATTTGAAATTTTAAGAGATCTCCAAGAGAATGAAAAAAAGACAATTATTTTAGTTGAACAAAATGCTAAAAAGGGACTCGAGTTCGCAGATATTGGTTACGTGCTAGTATCTGGTCAGACTGCAATAGCAGGTAAAGGGGATGATCTTTTAAATAATCCAGATGTTGGTCGCCTGTTTTTGGGTGGTTAATGATTAGTACAAAATATTTTTTAAAAGGCTTCAGTGCTATAAAGGGTGTTGGTAGTCCTGCCATAGCTTTAGGTGCAAGTTTTATAGCTATAGGCGCACTATTAAAAAATTTAGGTTTTACAATCCAACAAAGTATTTTTTCAACTTTTTTCACATACGCTTTACCTGGCTCACTAGTGATGGCTGAGTCAATGTTAATCGGAGCATCTTTGATAAATATTTTTTTAGCCGTTTGGTTGGTTAATGCGAGATTATATCCAATGACTGTCGCGCTAATGCCGCTGTTGATGCACCAAGACCAGCCAAGATGGAAATATTATTTATCCTGTCATTTTATAGCAGTTTCTTCGTGGCTGATAATGAAGGATAATTATGAAAATATAGAAAAAGAAAATAGAATTGATTTTTGGATTGGAATTGGAGTAGCAACCTGGTCAGTTGCGATATTTTCAACAATTATTGGCTATGTAGCTTCTGATTTTTTTAATAAAGACATACTTATTGGTCTAGCAATTATAAATCCAATATATTTTATATGTATGATGGTTGGAGCTATGAAAACTTTTCAAATAAGTTTATCGGTTATTTTAGGTGCAACCCTTGGTCCTATTTTTTATTTTTTATCAGCTGAGTGGTGTATCTTGTTTGGTGGCTTCACGGCTGGAACTATAGCGTTTTTAATTGGAGAAAAAAATGGCAAGTAATATTTTAATTGTTATATTTGTCACATCTCTAGCTACATACTTATCAAGATTTTTAGGAGTTGTTAGTTCAGAAAAAATTAAAGAAACCTCAAAAATGTTCAGATGGTTTAATTGTCTTGCTTATTCAACTCTTGCTGCATTAATTGCTCGAATAGTTATTTTTCCATTAGGATCTTTAGCAGAAGTAGATTTATCAGTCAGAATTTTTGTGGTTTCTTTATGTATAATTATTTTCTTTTTAACTAAAAAAAATTTAGTTTACCCTACAATTTTCTCTGCTATCATACTATCTCTTATTACAAGTTTTGTATGAGCGAAAAGATTGATGGATTTCAAATAGAAAAACACGAACTGTCATCTAGAATTGTCAATATTGACATCAGCGATGAAGTTTTGAGTAAACTCATTTTTCCATTTAATAAGTTCGATATTACTGCTCTAGAATATAAACCTTTTACAAGATTCACTATTGCAAAAAGTTTAGACGACTTGAGTAATAATAAATTATCAAAATTTTTAAATGAAATTTTAAAAGATCGAAATACAGGATGTTTTATTATTAAACCTCAAAATTTAAATTCAAAAATTGATGATAATTTTTTAGTTAAACTATCAACTGCCATCTCTCATTTAGTAGGTATACCTAATTACGATGCTATGGCTGGTAAATATTATGCAAGATTTCATGTAAAGCACGTCGATAAAAGCGACTCTTATTTAAGGAAAGCGTATACAAACATGGATCTTCATACAGATGGCACTTACGTAAAAGAGAAAACTGATTGGTTATTAATGTCAAAATTAGAGGAAAGAAATGCAGAAGGTGGTGAAACTGCCATGTTGCATCTCGATGATTGGGAACATTGTGATGAATTGTTTAATGATCCAACAGGACAGGAAAATTTTCTTTGGGGATCACCAAAAAGTAAAAATATAGACTATAAAGTTGAACATCCTATATTTTCAACAGATCAAAACGGTAGAGCTCAAATTTCTTATATAGATCAGTTTCCAGAACCAAAAAATATGAAACAAGGTATTTTTTTACAAAAGTTATCTGACAACTTAGAAGAGAGTAAAAATAAGATAATCACAAAACTTCCAGTGGGATCTTCAATTGTAGCAAACAACTATTTTTGGCTTCATGGACGAAGACCTTTTAAAGAAAATAAAGATTTAAGTAGAGAATTATTAAGAATAAGGGGTTCTTTTTTTATTAATTAATATAAACAATTCTTTATAAGTATTTAAATTATGAAATTAGGTTTTATTGGAACGGGTAAAATTACATCATCAGTTATAACTGGTATTTGTAATTCATCTATAAAATATAACAGGATATTTGTTTCTTCACGGAATAATAAAATCTCCAAAAATCTCAAAAAAAGATTTAAAAAAATTTCTATCGAAAAAAATAATCAAAAAATAATTGATAGTTGCAGTTGGATATTTCTAGCTGTCACACCAACTGTAGGTAAAAAAATATTAAAGAATCTTAAATTTAGATCAAATCAAACTGTAATAAGTTTTATTTCAACAATCACGATACCCCAATTGAAAAAAATAATAAAAGTTAAATCAGACATAGTAAGAGCGATACCATTACCTCCAATTTCCTTAAAAAAAGGACCAGTTCCAATTTGTCCTCCAAATAAAAAAGTAAAAAGTTTTTTTGATAAACTTGGCTCAACTGTAGAGATTAAAAATGAAAAGTTATCAATTAATTTTTGGTCAACATCGGGGATGATGGCTGCTTATTATGAAATTTTAAAGATCATGAGCGATTGGTTGGTAAAAAAAGGAGTAAAGAGACAAGATGCACAGAAATATATTACTTCTCTATTTGTAGCTTTGTCTGAAGATGCAGTCGTAAACTCAAAGAAGGAACTCAAATATTTAGTAAAAGAGTCTCAAACCCCTAAAGGATTAAATGAGCAAGGTCTTAAACTTATGAGAAGTAAAGGTGTTTATAATTCAGTTGTAAAAACTTTGAATGATATACACAAAAGACTAAGCAAATAATTAATGTCACAAAATATTTTAGAAATTAATAATTTGTCAAAATATTTTGGAGGACTAGCGGCAGTATCGGAGTGTTCTCTTAAAGTTAAAAAGGGAACTATTACAGGTATTATTGGACCGAATGGTTCTGGCAAAACCACTTTATTTAACCTTATTGCTGGAAATTTAAAATCCTCTGCTGGCAGTGTGATTTTTAATAATGAAAACATTACTGATGTTCCTTCCTATGAATTATTTTCAAAAGGATTGCTAAGAACTTTTCAAATAGCTCATGAATTTAGAAATTTATCTGTTTTAGAAAACTTAATGATGGTTCCAGGAAATCAATCTGGAGAAAAATTGGTTAATGCTTTGTTAAAACCCTCATTAGTTGCAAAAGAAGAAAGTCAAATTAAAGAAAAAGCTATGGAGGTCATTAATTTTCTTAATCTTGGTCATTTAAAAAATGAATTAGCAGGAAATTTATCCGGAGGACAAAAAAAATTATTAGAACTAGGTCGAACAATGATGGTTGATGCAAAATTAGTATTGTTAGATGAGGTAGGTGCTGGTGTTAATAGAACTTTACTAAAGGATCTTGGAACAGCTATTGAAAAACTTAATAAAGAAAAAGGTTATACTTTTTGTATGATCGAACATGACATGGATTTTATAGGAAGATTATGTGATCCAGTGATCGTAATGGCAGAAGGTTCAGTCCTTTTCGAAGGTTCAGTTGAGGATGCAAAAAAAGATGAAAAAGTTATTGAAAGTTATTTAGGTAGAGGCTCAAAATTAAAGGATAATTAAATGGCATTTTTTGAAGGAAATAACATGACCGGTGGATATGGAAATGGCCCAGACATAATTAATTCATGTTCGGTAAATGTTGAAAGAGGAGAAATAGTATCGATCCTTGGACCTAATGGAGCTGGAAAATCTACCGCGATGAAAGCAATGTTAGGCTTATTAAATTTAAAATCTGGTTCAGTAATTATCAATGGTAAAGATATTTCAAAACTTTCTCCACAAGACAGAGTAAAAGAAGGCATCTCATTCGTTCCTCAAACAAAAAATGTTTTTGCAGGTATGACGGTGGAGGAAAATTTAGAGATGGGTGCTTTCTTAATAAACACCGAATTTAAAGAGACTATTAATGAAATCTTTGACTTATTTCCAATTCTAAAAGAAAAAAAAAATCAATTAGTTGGTGAGTTATCTGGAGGACAAAGACAACAAGTTGCATTAGGTAGAGCACTTATGATCAAGCCTTCTGTATTGATGTTGGATGAACCAACTGCTGGCGTATCACCTATTGTGATGGATGAATTATTTGATCATATCGTAAAAGTAAAAAGAACGAACGTAGCAATTTTAATGGTTGAGCAAAATGCAAAACAAGCATTAAATATTTCTGATAGAGGTTATGTTCTAGTGACTGGGGAGAACCGGCACTCTGGCACTGGAAAAGAACTACTAGAAGACCCAAGAGTAAGAAGCTCTTTTCTAGGTGGTTAATATGGACTTTGTAAATGCAATTATACTTTTATTAAATTATATTTTTGTTCCAGCTTTAGCGTACGGATCTCAACTAGCACTTGGTGCAATTTTTGTAACATTGATTTACGGAATTTTACGGTTTGCAAACTTTGCTACAGGGGACATGATGTCTTTTGGGACAATGTTTGTGATTTTATTCACTTTCTATTTTCAGTCTGTTGGAATTAGTTTTGGGGTTTTACCTACAGCCCTTCTAGCAATTCCTTTTGGTATTATTTTTATGGTTGGCTACATGCTGATAGTAGATAAATTAGTATTTAAATATTACCGAATAAACAAAAGTCCCCCTGTGCAATTAGCAATGGTAAGTATTGGCGTGATGTTTGTTACTCAGGCAGTGGTTCGTATAATTATTGGCCCTTCAGACAGAAGATTTTTTGATGGAGAAAAATTTTTAATTAAAGCTGGTGAATTTAAAGAAATGACAGGATTAAACGAGGGTCTTGCAATAAAATCTACTCAAGTTATTACGATTATTGTTACGTTGATTTTAGTTTCAACTTTGTTTTGGTTTTTAAATAAAACTAAGACTGGAAAAAGTATGAGAGCATACTCTGATAATGAGGATTTAGCATTATTATCAGGTATCGATCCCAAAAAAATTGTCATGATAACTTGGGTCATAGCAGGCATTCTTGCAACAATTGGTGGTGCTTTATATGGTTTAGATAAAAGCTTTAAACCATTCACCTACTTTAATAATATGCTACCAATATTTGCAGCGGCTATAGTGGGCGGCATTGGTAATCCATTTGGAGCCTTTCTAGGTGGATATGTAATTGCCTTCTCTGAAATATTGTTAACTTACGCTTATAGAAAATTTTTCATGTATGTTTTACCTGAAAGTATGGAGCCAGATGGTCTAATTCAATTACTCTCTACAGATTATAAATTTGCAGTATCTTTTTCAATCTTAGTCATCGTCTTACTTTATCGTCCATCAGGTATATTTAAAGGGAAGGTGTTGTGAGAAAAAATTTAAATGTAATTGCTGCATACAGTATAATGATGGGGCTGATTATCCTTGTTGGTATATTCCAGTCTTGGAACATAGCTTTATCAATATTTAATCTTTGTCTAATTTCAGCAGTAATGACAATGGGTGCCAACATTCAATGGGGTTATGCTGGTCTTATTAACTTTGGGATAATGGGTTTTACAGCTTTAGGTGGTTTAGCAGCTGTTTTAATCTCAGTAGATCCTGTTCAAGAAGCATGGAGTGCAGGCGGATTTAATATTTTATTAAGTCTTTTTCTTATAATAGCAATGGTATTAGCTGTTAGGTATATTTTAAAAAATTATAAGAAATCAAAAAAAAGAACTTACATAGTAGCCGCTATTATAATTTTAGGAATTGTAATCATAAGATTTATTTCTGAACCAGGAATTGAAGCTATTGAGGGAGTTAATCCTGCAAAAACTGGTTTTCTTGGTGGATTAGGTCTTCCAATTATTTTTTCTTGGGTTGTTGGAGCTTTTTTTGCAGGTGGGTTAGCTTTTGTTATAGGAAAAGTTGCCTTGGGTTTAAGAGCTGATTATCTTGCTATAGCAACTTTACTAATATCAGAAATTGTTATTGCAATTATAAAACATGAAGATTGGTTAACAAGAGGTGTTAAGAATGTAATTGGATTAAAAAGGCCCGCACCTTACGAGGTAAATTTACAACAAACAGATTGGTTTATAAGTCTTGTTGAAAAATTTAACTTAAGTAAATTAAATCTAATTACTGATTTAACAGAAAGACAAGCTGCTCTAAATCAACTTGTAATCGAGGGATCATCAGTTTTTGTAAAACTTTGTTACTCTGGGCTATTTTTAGTTGTAGTAATTATTTTATTAATCTTAACTCAAAAAGCACTCTATTCTCCTTGGGGCAGAATGATGAGAGCAATTAGAGATAACGAGGAAGCAGCTAATGCAATGGGTAAAAATGTAGTTAAACAACACCTTTTAATTTTTGTTTTAGGTTCAGCCATTGTTGGTATTGCGGGTGCCATGCTAGTTACTCAAGATGGCTTGTTTACCCCAGGAAGTTATAGACCTTTAAGATATACTTTCTTAATTTGGGTAATGGTTATTATTGGTGGAAGTGGAAATAACTTTGGTGCAATTCTTGGAGGTTTTGTTGTTTGGTTCTTATGGATTGAGGCCGCACCAATTGGTCTTTACTTAGTTAATTTAACTACTGCTGGATTAGACGACACACACTTTTTAAAAGTACACTTAATTGAAAGTGTTCCATATTTTAGATTTTTAATGATGGGAGTAGGTCTCTTGGTCATAATGAGATATAGACCAAAAGGTATACTTCCTGAAAAAATAGAAATAAAATAAGTTTATGAAATATATCATTACAGGTGCTGCATTAGCTTGGGCTTTATATATGGCTGATAAATATCTATTTTTTTAAAAAATTTATAAACTCCTTAGATATTTTTTCTTTAAATTCGTCTAAAGGTGGACATGCATATTTGTGTATCATTCTATGACAATTTGCACATAAGATTGCAAAATCATTTTCATTTCTAGATAATTCTTCTCCCAACTCTAACTTTTTTAATATTTCAGATTTAGGTTCTAAATGATGTGCTTCGATATAATCTTTATTTTTACTGTAATCTCCATAGATATTTTCAAATTTTAAATTACAAGCTTGACATGTGTAATCAAATTTTTTCTTTAACCTTTTGATCAATTTTGGATCAGTTTTAATATATGACTTTTCTCTTTCAGAATGAAATCTTACAGCTTTTTTTTCAACACCTTCAAGACTCTTCTCAATTTCATCATCCTCAAACTGTATGGACGTGTTTATTTCACTAGTTCCTCCTTTATCTATTGCCAGGTTGTATAAATAAAGCATATTTCTAAGATCATTTAACAATTCCTCTTCACTAGGAAAATTTTTCAAATCATAAATTTTTCCAAACGCTGATGATCCAACCCAAGTTTTTCTTTGAGGATCGTTTTTAATTGTTAATTTAGCATGGCCAATATTTTTAAATCCATATTTTTTAAAGTCCTTTAATTTATTTCTTAGAATAACTCCTCTAGACTCAAGTATCGATTTTGCTTCTCTTTTATAAACAACTTTAATCTGGTAATAACCTTGCCCTAGAGAAAATAATACTTTTTTTCCATTTTCAAATAATGAATAAACAGGATAATAACCTTTAGTAGCATTATCTGTTACTCTTAAATCAAAGATAGCAACCCAGGCTATTCTGCTCCACTTTCCAATTCCTTGTACAACGCCTACTTTATAATTTTTTAAAATATCTCCAGCACTATTATAAAAAATATTAGGCACACTTCCTCTAAGAAAATTTGCTAGAGGATGATTTTTAAATTTTTGTTTTTTTGCAGTATTGTATTCTTTTGACAACTTAATAAACATATCCCTAATAGTGTCCGGATACATTCTGGATAAAGCATAGACCCCACTTCCTTTACCATCTGGTTGTGAAAATATATTATTTTTTTCGCCACCAATAAACTCATTTGATGTTTTACAGTGTTTTTCTAATTCTTTTTGTATTGTTCCAACTACTGCATTGTTAAAACCATCGGTTCTAATTTTTTTAACTTCTTCAAATATTTCAGATCTGTGAGCTTTACCACCAAGATTAATTAAAGCTTTGATTGTATCTTCTTTCCAAGTTGACATACGGCTATCTTATCAGCCGGCAACAATTGAACCAATATAATTTTAATAAAAAAAACCCCCAACAAATTAATGTTAGGGGTTTAAATTTTAAGATAAATTATCTTTGTTTTTTAGTTTTAAATTTTCCACCTTTAACTTCTTGTTCTAAGAAAGAACCTTCAGCTTCACCGACGCTAGTAAAAGTAACTCCAGTTGCACCTTCGTAGTCAACTTTTTTACCTTTAGCTAATAAATCTAAACCTTTTTTTAGTTCACCTGGATAAATTTTTGTTCCAGGGCTGTTAGCAACATCCATTACATTTTTTGCAATTGATGCCCTATCAGCTGAGTTACCAGCTTGCATTGCTAAAACGATTAAAGCAGCAGCATCGTAAGACTCACCAGTGTATGGACCAGAGCTATCTATGTTTGCAGCACTTGCAACTTTAGAGAATACTCCAGCACCTTTTCCTGTTGATCCTGGCATTGAACCAAAAGACTTTCTTAAGTCTTTTCCAAAAGCATCAACTAATGATTGGCCGATCATTCCATCAGATAAAATAAATTTATCAAATGCACCAGAGTCTAAAGAAGCTTGAATAATTCCTTTACCACCTTGGTCTAGATATCCAATTACAGCTACTGCATCTCCGCCTGCTGAGGCAAGAGTTGCTACTTCAGAAGAGTAGTCTGCTTTTCCATCTTCATGAGCAGTTACAGTAGTAACTTTAATACCGTGTGCTTCGACAGCTGCCTTATAAACATCTGCTAAACCTTTTCCATAATCATTATTTGTATAGGTAATAGCAACACTTTTAACTTTTCTGTCTTTAGTAATATCAGCTAAGATCTGACCACCTCTTGCATCTGATGGCGCAGTTCTAAAGAAATATCCTTTATCATCAAGAGTTGTTAATCCTGGTGATGTTGCCGATGGTGAAATCATTACAACACCATTTGGAACCGCAACATTTGATGCTATCGCACCAGTTACTCCAGAGCAATCAGCACCCATTATTGCTGCAACTCCTTGTGAAATAACTCCCTCAGCGGCTGCAGTCGCAGCAGCGGAGTCCACACATGTTGAGTCAGCTCTTATCACTGAAATTTTTTTTCCACCTAGTAGAGATCCAGAATCTGAAGCTTCTTTGAAAGCAAGCTCGGCTGATGCAGCCATAGCGGGGGTTAAAGATTCAATGGGGCCAGTGAAACCCAAAATTACACCCATTTTAATTTCTGCAAAAACATTTGTCGAAAAAGTTGAAACAAATATGAAAGCAGCAACAATTAGTCTTTTCATTATTATCCTCTATATTTAGTTAACAATTATTTTATATAAATTTAATTAAATCCGATTTGTAAAGATTTTCAACAAGCAAATTATCTTATTTTATAATACGTTTAATTAATCTAGACTTACTTCATATTAATTTAGTATGAAATTAAACAAAATAGAACCTCGGTTTAAAAAAAAATCTAATCCTAGGATTGGATTAATTGCTTTAGCTACTGATTTTATGATTGAGAAGGATTTTATAAACGTAATTAAAGATAAAGAGATTGATTTTTTTGTTAACAGAATTGAATGTTATAATCCCTTAACAAAAGAAAATTTAATAAAAATGTCTGATAAAGTAACTGACGTTACAAATAATATTTTACCTAATGAAGATATAGATTGTGTTGTTTATGGATGTACCTCTGGAACAATAGCAACAGGTCATGATGTGATTGAGAAAAAAGTAAGGGCAGCAAAACCTAAGGCTGAGTTAACAACTCCCAGCACAGCTGCAATAAAAGCATTAAAAAAATTAAAGGTAAAAAAATTAGCGATCTTTACTCCATATAGTAAAAAACTAAATAATGAGGTTGTTGAATATTTCAAAGAGGAAAAATTTGAAGTGGTCTCCAATTCATATTTAGATATAGCTGCAGATTATGACATTGGAAAAGTTGATCAAGATTTTATCTATGACTCTCTAGTTAATATGAATATTGAAGATGCTGATGCTTTATTCATTTCTTGCACAGCCTTACCGGTTTTAAACATTATAGACAGATTAGAAAAAAAATTAAACAAACCTGTTTTATCTAGTAATCAAACATTGATTTGGGATACTTTAGAAAAAATTGGAAAAAATAATAATATCAAAGGTTTTGGAAGTTTGTTTACTAATTCTTAATTATGCTTTTTACAAAAGAAGAATACAAAAAAAGATTATCTAAAGTTCAAAAAATGATGCAAGAAAAAGGCATTGAACTTTTGATTTCTCATGACACAAATAATATCAATTACCTAACTGGGTATGATGCTTGGTCATTTTATTACGCTCAATGTGCAATGGTTCATATAAATGCTGACGAACCTATATGTTTTGTAAGAGATCAAGATGCTGGAGGGGCTTACATAAAAACATATTTAAAAAAAGAAAACATAATTGTTTATGATGAACATTATATTCATAGTTGGCCAAAACATCCTTACGATTATTTAGTTAAAGTTATTAAAGATAAAAAGTGGGATAAGCTTTCTATAGGATTAGAAATGGATGCTCATTATTTTACAGCATTTTGTTATGAAAAAATTAAACAAGGTTTGCCAAATGCAAATTTGAAAGATTCAGAGAGACTGGTTAATTGGGCGAGGCTAGTGAAATCTGACGTTGAAATAGATTATATGAAATCTGCAGCAAAAATTTCTGAAATTGGAATGAAAACAGCTTTTGACGTAATTAAACCAGGAGTTAGACAATGTGATGCTGTTGGTGAAATTCAAAAATCTTTATTTTATGGATCACCCAAATTTGGGGGGGAGTATTCAAGTATTGCTACTTTATTACCAACTGGAAAAGGTACTTCAGCTTCACATTTGACTGCATCACAAGACAAATTTGTTGAGGGTGAGGCAACTATTATTGAATTATCAGGGGTTTTTAAAAGATATCACGCTCCAATGGCTAGAACAGTTCTGTTAGGAAAACCTGATCAATTAAAAATCGATACAATGAAAAAAACTATTGAAGCAATTGATGCAGCTATAAGCGCTACTAAACCAGGTAATACTGCTAATGATGTAGCGCAAGCTTTCTGGAAAGTTTTGGATAAGTATGGAATAGAAAAGAAATCAAGAACTGGTTATTCAATTGGCATTGGTTATCCACCAGATTGGGGAGAGCATACATTAAATATTAATAAAGGTGATATGACTGTTCTAAAACCAAATGTTTGTTTTCATATGATTGCTGTTATGCAATTTGGTGATTGGGGCGTTGAAGCTTCAGAAGCTATTAGAGTTACTGACAAAGGATCAGAACTATTTTGTAATATGTCAAAAGAACTTCACGTTAAAAGCTAATTATTTAAGGTTGATATTTTTTCTTACAAATGTTTTATAGTTACTTAATTTATGTCGGTTAATAAAGAATTTGTTAAGTTTGATAAAGTTGATAAAAGTTATGATGGCAAAGTTTTAGTTGTCAAAGACCTTCAATTAGACATTGCAGAAGGTGAGTTTATTACCATGTTAGGTCCCTCTGGATCAGGTAAAACCACTTGTTTAATGATGCTTGCTGGATTTGAAACACCAACCAATGGAGAAATATACCTTGATGGAAATGCAATCTCCAGTATTCCTCCGCACAAAAGAGGTATAGGAATGGTTTTCCAAAACTATGCTTTATTTCCTCATATGACAGTATATGAGAATTTGGCTTTTCCATTGAGAGTTAGGAAAATTCCAAAAGACGAAGCGGATAAAAAAATTGATAAAGCTTTATCCATGGTGTCCTTACAAGGATTTGCACAACGAATGCCAGGTCAATTATCAGGTGGACAGCAACAAAGAGTAGCAGTAGCAAGATCTTTGGTTTTTGACCCACAATTAGTTTTGATGGACGAGCCTCTTGGAGCTTTAGATAAAAATTTAAGAGAAAGTATGCAATATGAAATCAAACATATTCATGAAAGTATCGGAGTGACTGTTGTCTATGTAACACATGATCAAAGTGAAGCACTAACCATGTCTAACCGAATTGCAGTTTTTAATGATGGAAAGGTTCAACAACTTTCTAGTCCAGATGAGTTATATGAAAAACCTGTTAATTCTTTTGTAGCAGAATTTATTGGAGAAAATAATACTTTTGCAGGAGAAGTTGCTGATATTTCAGGTGGAAAGTGTAAAGTTAAGTTAGCGAGTGCGGATATATTGGCAAACCCAATTTCCGTAAAAGGAAAAGGTGAGAGAACGACAGTTTCATTAAGACCTGAAAGAGCTTTGATTAATCCAAGTGATAAAATGGACAATATTCATAAAGGAAAAATTGAAGAAGTAATTTACCATGGAGATCACACAAGAGTTAGAATTAATTTATTAGGTAATTCTGAATTTATTCTTAAAGTCCCCAATAGTTCGTCTAATCTTGATATTAAACTAGGAAATGAAATTAAGATTGGTTGGAACAGTGAAGATGCTAGAGCACTAGATCCAAAATAAACACCAGAAATATCTCAATTAAACAAGTAAAAAAGGGCTGTTGACTCTCATTATCGATCTTGTTGTAATAGTATTTATACAAAACGTTTAAACGGAGGAAAAATGAAAAAAATTAGTAAATTATTACTAGCCCTATCTTTTTTATTTTCTATAACTACATCAGCATTCGCAGTAACAGTTGCGTCTTGGGGTGGAGCTTATACAGAAAGTCAAAAGTTAGGTTATGGTGATCCTACTGCTAAAAAGTTAGGTATACCGATCAATTGGGTCGACTACTCAGGTGGATTATCAGAAATTAAAGCACAGAAAGAAGCTGGCAAAATTACGTGGGATATAATGGACGTATTTGCTATGGATACTATCAATGGCTGTGATGAAGGTTTATTTGTTAAATTTGATTTTGATAAAGACTTTCCAGCAGCTCCAGATGGAACTCCTGCAAGTAAAGACTTTTTCACTAGCATGCCAAGTGAATGTGCTGTAGGAAATATTTTATACTCTTGGAACTACGCTTATAACTCAGATAACGTTAAAGGTACTCCTAAGACTATCAAAGATTTCTTTAACACTAAAAAATTCCCTGGAAAAAGAGCTATCTACAAAGGCGCTCTAACAAACTTAGAGATTGCTTTAGCTGCAGATGGTATCAAACCAGGTAAAGGTGGAGCAAAAATCTATAAAGCTTTAAACACTGACAAAGGTGTTCAAAGAGCTATGGATAAGATCAAAAAACTTTGCACAGACCCACAAGGTGGATGTGTATTTTGGTCTGCAGGTGCTCAACCACCGGAACTATTAATGAGTGGTGAAGTTGTTATGGCAACTGGCTGGAATGGTAGATTCTTTAATGCTGCTGTTGGAGAAGGTGCTCCAATCGTACAAGTATGGGATGCTCAAGGTCTAGACTATGAGTATTTTGTATTAGTTAAAGGTTCACCAAATGAGGCTGATGCTAAAAAAGCTTTAGCTGAGATGACAAGTACAGAAGGTCTAGCAGGAAGTGCAAAATATATTGCATATGCGCCTTGGAGAAAATCATCTATTGCTGTAATGGAAAAAGGTGAGCCATGGTACAAAGATGGTAAGACAAACATGGTACCTAATATGCCAACTGCACCAGCAAACACTAAAAATTACTTCTTAGTAGATCCACTTTACTGGGCTGATAACGGAACAGAACTTGGTGAAAAATGGGAAGCAATGAAAGCAGGATTTTAATTTTAAGTTTTAAAGATTAAAATTTTATAATATATTGAGAGGGCGGTTATTTGATAACCGCCCTTTTTATTTATGAGCTCAGAAACAAAACAAATTTTAACAACTGACGGAATCCCTTTAGAAGTTAGCCTTAAAAAAGCAGAAAAGAAAAACAAGATTAAAGCTTTTTTACTTGTTGCTCCATTATTGTTGTTCATAATTATTACATATGTGTTTCCAATAGGCGATATGCTTATGAGAAGCGTTGACGATAAAATGGTAACTGAAATGCTTCCTAAAACTTTTAAATCCATGGAAAAATGGGACGGACAGGATCTTCCTCCTGAAGAAGTATTTGAAGCTTTCTATTTTGATTTTCAAAAATTGATTGAAGAGGAACGAGAAGGAAAACTTTCAACACAACTAAATTATACAAAAAATGGTTTCAAAAGTATTATTAAAAAATTAAGAAGAAAGTCTAAATCTTTTGAGGAGGGCAATTATAAAGAACAAATTATGTCTGTTCATCGAAGATGGGCCGATGTTGAATATTGGAGAGCAATTAAAAGAAGAGCTCCTGCATATACTTATCAAAAATATTTAAAGGGGATTGATATGTATGAAAATGAAAAAGGAGAAATAATCAATGTTCCTGAAGATAGAAGAGTTCATAGAATTTTATGGATGAGGACTTTGGAGATTGCATTCTTTGTTACGGTTTTTTGTTTCTTGATGGCATATCCAATTGCACACTTACTAGCAACATTACCGATGAAGTACAGTAACCTCTTGATGATCTGTGTCTTGCTTCCTTTTTGGACCTCATTATTAGTTAGAACTGCTAGTTGGATGATTCTCCTTCAGCAGCAAGGAATAGTAAATGATTTCTTTGTTATGATAGGACTGGTTAGTGATGATAACAGGCTAGAAATGATGTTTAATAAAACAGGTAGTTATGTTGCAATGACACAAATTTTACTGCCTTTTATGGTTCTTCCACTTTACAGCGTGATGAAAACAATCTCTCCAAGTTTAATGAGAGCCGGTAAGTCATTAGGTGGAACACCTTTTGTGGCTTTTTGGAAGGTCTATTTTCCTTTAACTATCCCAGGTATTGGAGCGGGATGTTTATTAGTTTTTATTTTAGCAATTGGTTATTACATTACCCCAGCTTTAGTTGGTGGAGCTTCAGGTACGTTAATTAGTAACCAGATAGCATTTCATATGAAAAGTACTCTCGATTGGAGTTTTGCTTCAGCAATGGGACTTATGTTGTTAAGTGGAGTATTAGTCATTTATTGGCTGTACAATAAATTAGTTGGAATAGATAACATTAAATTAGGATAAACAAAATGGCTTTACCCAAATATACAGAACCACATTATAGAATTTGGCACTATGTTTATTTGACAATTTGTGCAGCAGTATTCTTTTTTCTTGTTGCACCATTGTTTGTTATTTTTCCATTATCTTTTAATGCTGAGGAATTTTTAGTTTTTTCTGATGGAATGAAACGTTTAGATCCTGATGCGTTTTCTTTAAGATGGTATCAAGATATGATTTATGGGACTAAAAATCCTTGGGGATTAGCTGCAAAAAATAGTTTTATCATTGCTATCTTTGCAACAATAGGCTCAGTAATACTTGGAACAGTTGCAGCTTTGGGCTTGAGTAGCAGGCATATGCCGTACAAAGGTTTAATTATGGCAGTATTAATTTCACCCATGATAGTTCCTTTAATTATTTCGGGTGTAGCGATATTTTTCTTCATGGCTAAAGTTGGATTAGCAGCCACTCACACAGGAATAGTACTTGCACATATTATTTTAGGAACGCCATTTGTAGTTATTACAGTAACCGCAACTCTATCAGGGTTCGATCATAGTGTCACAAGAGCTGCAGCTAGTTTAGGTAGTGACCCAGTAAATACATTTATGAAAATCACTTTACCACTTATTTTACCAGGAGTGATATCTGGAGGGCTATTTGCTTTTGTAACATCGTTTGATGAAGTTGTAGTAGTTCTATTTTTAGCAGGATTAGAAAACACAACTATACCAATTCAAATGTGGACAGGTTTGAGAGAACAACTCAGTCCAACAATTCTTGCAGTTGCAACTTGTCTGATTATTTTATCAACATTAATATTAGTTACCGCTGAACTTTTAAGAAGAAGATCTGAAAGACTCAGAGGTATAAATCGATAAAAATTTCATTACATGAATATAAAAAATGTTGTGGTGATTGGATCTGGTACGATGGGAAGTGGTATAGCAGCCCATCTATGTAATGCAAACATCCCAGTTACATTATTAGATTTAAAAACTGAAATTAGCGAAAAGGCTAGAGAAAGAATTCATAAATCAAGACCTCCATTATTAATCGATAAAACTAAAATAAATAATATCAAGGTTGGAAATATATCTGATAATTTTGATGTTGTAAAAAATGCTGATTGGATTGTTGAGGCAGTAGTTGAAAGAATAGATGTAAAACACCAAATTTATGAAAAAATATTCAAATCAAGAAAAGCAGGCGCAATTGTTTCATCTAATACTTCTTCTATACCTATAAAAGTTTTATCTCAAAACTTAACAGATACAGAAAAAAAAGATTTCTGTATAACTCATTTTTTTAATCCTGTCAGATATATGGGGCTATTAGAAATTGTTAAAAATGAGAACAACGATCTAAATAAGATTAATCAATTAAAAGAATTTTGTGAAACTGAGCTTGGTAAAGGCGCAATTGTTTGTAACGATACACCAGGATTTTTAGGAAATAGAGTGGGAGTTTATGCTATGCAAATCGCAATGACAGAAGCTTTTAAAATGAAGTTATCAGTTGAGGAGGCGGACGCTATTTTTGGAAGGCCGATGGGAATTCCAAAAACAGGTGTTTTTGGTCTCTATGACCTAATTGGGATTGATTTAATGGCTGATGTGTTAAAAAGTTTCATTAAAGAGCTGCCAGAAACTGATGAATTTCATGAAGTTGCTAAAGAAATTCCGTTGGTAAAAAAGTTAATTGAGACGGGTTATACGGGAAGAAAAGGTAAGGGTGGTTTTTATAGAATGAATAAATCTGGAACTACTAAAGTTATGGAGGCAATTAATCTTGAAACAGGTGATTATTCGCCAAGCAAAAAAATTGATATTAAGTCTGACAAGGTAGATCTTTGCGGATTAATTAATAGAAAAGATAAATACGGTGAGTATGCGTGGTCCGTGATTTCAAAAATAATAAAATATGCATCATCACTAGTTCCAGGGATTACTAAACAATTTAATGATATTGATGAGGCAATGCGGTTAGGTTTTAACTGGGCTAAAGGACCATTCGAAATGCTTGAGGAAATCGGTGTTAAAAACTTTTTTAACAAAGTTGATGATTTTAGTGGGAATAATTTTTTAGAGGAATTAAATAAAAATAAAAATGAAGATTTCTATGGAGAAAGACAGAAATATACCAATATAGAAACGCTGGGCAAAGTTAAAAAAACAGCAATTAGTTTAGATGGAAATGACTCTGCAAAAATTTATAGGTTTCAAGATTATAATATTGTTGAGTTTACCACTAAAGCTAATGCTTTAGATTACGACTCAATGGATGCTCTTAAAAAAGCTACAGATAAACCTTTAATAATTATAAACGAGAGTATGCAATTTTCTGCTGGTGTAAACCTAACTTATACCATGCAATTTGCAGAGAAAAATGATTTTAAATCAATAGAAAAATTTATTAAATATTTTCAAGAGACGTGTAAGCATTTAAAATACTCAAAATATCCTGTGATTTCTGCTCCATCGGGTTTAACGCTTGGTGGTGGTTTTGAGGTAATGGTTCAAAGTAATTTTGTGGCATCCCATACAAATATTGTTATAGGACTTGTTGAGACCATTGTTGGATTAATTCCTGCAGGTGGAGGATGTAAAGAAATGTTAGGCAGATGGTTAGAGACAGAACAAGCAAAAAAAGATCCAAATTTTGCTCCACTTAAAGTTTTTGATATTATTGGATATGGAAAGACAGCTACCTCACCTGTAGAAGCTGAACCGTTGAAATATCTAAGACCTGAAGACAAAAAAATTATGAATAGAAATAGTTTATTAGAAGTCTCAAAAAAAATCCTTAATGAGAATAAAAATTTTAAAGTACCTGAGGAGCTTGTATTTAAGCTTCCTGGGGAAAGTGTCAGAGGTGAAATGAATAAGATTATAGAAAAACTTTATAATGAAAAAGTGATATTAGACCATGGTGTACAAGTTGCAAAAGAATTGGCAAATGTTTTAAGTGGTGGGGACACAACAATAGACAAAACATTAACCGAAGATGATTTCTTTAAGTTAGAGCTAGATGCATTTATGAGATTAATCGAAACAAAAAAAACACAAGACAGAATAAAACACACCTTAGCTACTGGTAAGCCATTAGTTAATTAGCATTCTAACAGAATTAATAAAATCTGGTCTTAGCACATACTGAGATTTATCAAGGTACTTAATTTTTTTTAGCGCCTCTAAACCGTAAATTACTCTACCTATAGGAGTGTATTCAGACTCGTATAACGGCTCATCTCTTAAAATTATAAAAAACTGACTATCTTCTGTATTATATTTTTTTGATCTTGCTAATCCCACACTCCCTTTTTTAAAATCAAATGGAGTGTCTATCTCTGAATTTATTGTTCCTAAACCAGACTTGCCAGTACCAATCTTTGCATAATTCAAGCTTCCTTTTTTACCAAATTCTAAATCACCCGCTTGCACAAGTGTATCTTTTATCACTCTATGAAAGGCAGAATTATCATAGGCTTTAGACTCAACTAATTTCTTAAATCTTTGAACAGCATTTGGAGAAATTTGAGGATAGAGTTCAATTATAACATTCCCACAAGGAACATTTAAAATTGCAATATTTGAGGGATTTTCAAAAATGATTTTTGTTGGATCATAATTTTTTACAAATAAACATTTATTCTTTATTAAAAAAAAAGAACCAAAAGAAAATACTGCCAAGGATAGTAAAAATATAAGAATTATTTTTTCCGATCTTGTTGCCTTAATTTTTTTGATCATAGGATAAAATTTGGATCAATTCTTAACAAATTTTTTTTTATAAAATTTATTTTTTTTTCTAAGATCGGGTCTTTATTATTTAAGTTAGTTCCAATCATCAAATGAGAGAAAACTTCTGCCATATCCTCAGATGCAGTGGATTGAGAATATTCTGAGAAAAATCCCTTGGTATTATTATAGGTTTCTAGACCTAATTTATTTGTGCAGGTGGAACATTCTGCATACTTAAAATCTGTTAAATTGAAGCTCGACCAAGCGCTTTCGTCAAATATATCCTTATAACTGTCGTTTATTATATGAAAAACTTCATGATGAATTACTCTTTCAAAATATTTTTCGTTAAACTTTATATCAAGAATTAATGTTTTCATTATATTATCTGGAATACCTGCTGTATTGATATTTGAGATTGATAAATCTTCACATAAAACAATATATTTTAAATTTATTTTTTTCAAAAAAACTTGATTGTATCTGCTCAAATTTTTTTGAATAACTTTATACTTTTTATCTAAAGTTTTTTTTTCAGAGTTGTAACAATTTATATTATTATCAACTCCTATTGTGAAAGGTTGTTTAGCGTATAAGTATCTTAACTTATTTGATGTTTTGATATCATATATTTCCAAATTAGGAATCTTGATGAGATTATAAATAGTATCTGCGTGCGCTGAATTAAAAACTATAAAGAATAATATTATACATCTAAAATAAATCATAAATCTCAATATAGAAGATATTCCAAATTAAAAGAATGTGATACAGTTTTTAGTGTGAAAAAAAAAACTAATAAAGATCCAATTCAACCAGTTAGTGGAACAAAAGTTCCCAGGTTTGCAGGGCCTTCAACATTTGCTAGATTACCAGAGCTAAGAGATGTAGAGAGTTGTGACGTTGCAATCATTGGAGTTCCATTCGATGCTGGTACGAGTTATAGACCTGGAGCAAGATTTGGACCCCAAAGTATAAGGCAGGCCTCAAGGCATTTAAGAACCAATTATCATCCAAGTTATGATGTTGAACCGTTTAAAATTCAACAAGTTGCTGATGCTGGAGATATTACTTGTAATCCATTTAATATTAATGAAGCGATAAAACAGATAGAAGTAGGAGCTGAAGAGTTATTAAAAAAGGTTGGAGGTATTATTTGTCTAGGTGGAGATCATACAATTGCTTTTCCTCTCTTAAAAGCGGTAAATAAAATTAACAATGGACCAGTCGCGTTAGTACACTTTGATGCTCATCTTGATACTTGGGATACATATTTTGGAGCTCCATACACTCATGGAACTCCTTTTAGAAGAGCGAGGGAAGAAAATTTATTTTTAGATGATGCATCAATGCATGTTGGAATTAGAGGTCCTCTATATAGTAGAGATGACATTAAGAATGATGAGAGTTTTGGATTTAAAATTATTCATTGTGATGAATTTCAATCAGAAGGTACGGATAAAATAGCTGAGAGAATTAAAAAAAGAGTAGGCAACAATCCTTTATATTTATCTATAGATATAGACGTATTAGATCCTGCTTTCGCACCTGGAACTGGAACTCCAGAAATTGCTGGGATGACCTCAAGGGAAATGGTTAATGTTTTAAGAGGCCTATCGGGTTTAAATCTTATATCAGCAGACGTAGTTGAAGTTTCACCAGCATATGATCATGCTGAGGTTACATCACTTGCTGCTGCTACAATTGTTTATGAATTAACTAATTTATTTGCAAAAAAATAATAAACAGTTAGTAAAAATTATGAAAGATAAAAAAAATTTTTACATATATGGTAAATGGCAGGCTCCAAAAAGTAAACAACAAATTGAAGTTGTTAATCCTTCTACCGAAGAAAGATGTGCAGTTATAACTCTTGGTAATAAAGAAGATGTCGATATTGCAGTAAGTTCTGCTAAAGAAGCTTATAGCTCTTGGGCTTTTTCAACCAAAGAAGAAAGAATAAAACTTTTAGAAAAACTTTATGAAAATTATAAAAAAAGATGGGCAGATATTTCTGAGGCAATCACTACTGAAATGGGTGCACCAAAAGACTTTGCAACAAAGCTTCAAGTAGGTACCGGAGCTGCTCACATTAAATCTTTTATAAGGCATCTTAAGAATTTTGAATTTGAAAAACCCTTGGGCGATCATGCTCCCAATCAAAGACTTTTATACGAGCCTAAGGGAGTCTGTGCATTGATAACACCATGGAATTGGCCAATGAATCAGGTTTGTCTTAAAGTAATACCTGCCTTGGCATCAGGGTGTACAATGGTCTTAAAACCATCAGAACTTGCTCCATTATCATCAATGATTTTGACCGAAATTATTGATGAAACAAAATTTCCCCCAGGAGTATTTAATTTAATAAATGGTGATGGAAATATAACTGGTGATGCGCTGACTCGACATCCAGATATTAACATGATTTCTTTTACTGGTTCCACTAGAGCTGGTGCTTTAATTTCACAAAATGCTGCAAATGATTTTAAAAGAGTAAGCTTAGAGTTAGGTGGCAAAGGAGCAAATATAATTTTTAAAGATGCTGATCCAAAAGCTATTGAATGGGGTGCTTTAAGATGTTTTAAAAATTCAGGTCAATCATGTAATGCGCCAACAAGAATGTTAATTGAAAAATCGAATTACTCTGATGCAATAAAAAGACTCAAAGAGTACACAGACAGTATAGAGGTAGGGGATCCAAAAAAAGAGGGAGAACATATTGGGCCAGTTGTATCGGAGTCTCAATATAATAAGATTCAGGATTTGATTAAAAAAGGAATTGATGAGGGAGCAAAACTAATTGCTGGCGGACTAGGAAAACCTGATGGTCATGAAAAAGGATATTTTGTAAAACCAACTGTATTCATTGATGTTGATAATAGTATGGAAATTGCTAGAACCGAAATTTTTGGACCTGTATTGTCAGTTATACCATTTGAGTCAGAAGAAGACGCAATCAAAATTGCAAATGATACTCCTTATGGATTAACAAATTATATTCAAACTCAAGATCAAGAAAAAGCTAAACGAGTTGCAAAAAAACTCAGATCAGGAATGGTGGATGTAAATGGAGCAGGTATAGCAATCGATACACCTTTTGGAGGTTTTAAACATTCAGGAATAGGTAGAGAAGCTGGTGAACATGGTCTTCAAGAATTCTTAGAAGTCAAATCAGTTGGTGGGTGGACTAATTAAGAGTAGATTTATCTTTAATTCCCTCAAGAAATTTTAAACATTTTTTAAGCTCATTTAGTTCTATAAACTCATCAACTTTGTGAGCTTGTTCAATAGAACCCGGGCCACAAACAACAGTACTGATACCTATTTCTTGAAATAATCCTGCTTCAGTTCCAAAGGACACAACTTCCCTAGAATTATCACCGGTTAAACTCGATACAAATTCACATGCCTCTGAGTTATTTATACGATCGAAACCAGTAACCTCACCAATTATCTCTTTTGTTATTTTTGAATTAGGAAAAACTTTTTTCATTTCTGGTAATAAAACTTCCTTAGCATATTTATCTATTTGTTGATTTAGAAAAACACCATCTTCTTTGACAACTGGTCTTGTCTCCCATTCAACGCGACATTTATCAGCTATTACATTATGAGCTATACCTCCAAATATACCTCCAACTTGTAACGTTGAAAATGGAGGATTAAATATTGAGTCTTGAGGCGCTCTTTTTTTTAATTCTTCTCTAAGCTCTATTAATTTGTTAGCATACCTTGATGCAAATTCAACAGCGCTGACACCTTTGTGTGGCATTGAGCTGTGTCCTGCAAGTCCTTCGAAATAAGTTGTGTATTCGTAGCATCCTTTATGTGCATCAATAATTTTCATATTTGTAGGCTCACCAACTATACAAATTCCGTTTTGGATTTTTCTTTTTTTAAGTTCTTTAATTAATATTGGTGCACCTAAGCATGCAGTTTCTTCGTCAAAAGTAAAAGAAAAATGAATATCTCTATTTAGATCAACTTTAGAAAAAATTGGAGCAAATGCTAAAGTGCATGCAATAAATCCTTTCATGTCACAGGAGCCTCTTCCATAAAGTTTATCTTCTTTAATTGTTGCCTTAAAAGGATCTGTGCTCCAACTCTTGGAGACCGGAACAGTATCAGTGTGACCAGATAAAATTATTGGTTTTACTCCATTTGATTTTTTTGCTTTAATTGTTGCAAAAAGATTTACTCTTTTTTTTTCTTCATCATATGTTTTAAATGAGGTGGCCCCTAGGTTACTGAGGTATTTTTCACAGTAATTAATTAAATCATTGTTATCATCTCCTGAAATAGTTTTAAATCCAATTAAATCAGATAAAATCTGAATAGAATTCTTGTATATTTTCTCTAAATTTACTTCTGTACTCATTGGTAATAATTAATATAAATATCACGTTTATGAAAGAGCAAATTACTTACGACATATTTGAAAAAATAGATATTAGACTTGGAACCGTCCTATCAGTCAAAAAAAATGAAAAAGCCAGAAAACCATCATTAGTAGTAGAAGTCGATTTTGGAAATGAAATAGGTGTTAAAACTTCATCGGCTCAAATAACTCATTTTTATAGTGAACAAAATTTAGTTGGCAAACAAGTGATTGGTGTTTGTAATTTTCCAGAAAAAAATATTGCTGGTGTAAAATCTCAGTTTTTACTTTTAGGATCAATAGACTCTGAAGGAAAAGTGACACTGGTACATCCATCACAAAAAGCAGATAACGGTTTACCGATAGCATAAACATGCATCCAGAGTTTTTATCAATGGCACTCTTTTGGATTGTGGCCGCTTATACCCCAGGACCAAATAATGTTGTTGCATCTTACTCTGGTTTTAATTTTGGAATTAAAAAAACAATCCCACATATTTTTGGAGTTACCTTTGGGTTTACTTCTGTAGTATTTGCTTTAACAATCGGCTTAGTTAATATTTTTAAACTATTCCCAATTATACAAACAATCTTAAAATATTTAGGGAGTTTATTTTTAATTTATCTAGCTTATAAAATAAGTTTTTCAAAATCTTCTAATGAGAAAAAAAATGAAAATCCAATTTCTTTTTTAGATACTTTTATTTTTCAATTTTTAAATCCAAAAGGTGTTTTAATTGGAATTATCATAGTTTCAACATACGTTGAATATGGAGAAAATTATCTCAACTACGCGACTCAAGTTGTTTTATTTGCTTTTTTAGTATCTTTATCAAGCATCACATTTTGGACATTTGTTGGCAAATATTTAAGGAAATTTGCGACAAATGAGAAATTTATTAAATACTTTAATTATGTTATGTCAGTGCTTCTTCTTTTGAGCATAATTACATTTTATATATAAGATATGAAACCAGGGAATAAAAATTCTTACAAATCATTATCCAACCTTGAGGTTAATGGTAAAAATTTTAAATATTACTCATTGAAAAAAGCTGAGTTAAATGGATTACAAGGTATTTCAAAATTACCAAAGTCATTAAAAGTTTTACTAGAAAATTTACTCAGATATGAGGATGATTTATCAGTTAATAAACAACAAATTGAGGCTATAAAAAATTGGCTTGAAACAAAAAAATCAAAAATTGAAATAGCATACAGACCAGCCAGGGTTTTACTTCAAGATTATACAGGAATACCAGCAGTAGCTGATTTGGCTGCTATGCGAGAGGCTGTAAAAGAGAAAAATAAAGATCCAAATAAAATTAATCCTCTATCTGCAGTTGATTTAGTCATTGATCATTCTGTTCAGGTTGATCAATCTGCTAAAAAAGATTCATTTGAAAAGAATGTAGATATTGAGTTTAAAAGAAACGGTGAAAGATATTCTTTTTTAAAATGGGGGCAAAGTGCTTTTAATAATTTTAGGATTGTTCCTCCAGGAACTGGTATTTGTCATCAGGTAAATTTAGAATATTTATCAAAAGTAGTTTGGTCAGAGGAATATAAAGGAGAAAAATATTTGTTTCCAGATACACTTGTTGGAACAGACAGCCATACAACAATGGTTAATGGTTTGTCAGTTCTAGGATGGGGTGTTGGTGGAATTGAAGCTGAAGCAGGTATGTTAGGACAACCTATTTCAATGTTAATTCCGGAAGTAATTGGATTTGAGGTTACAAAAAAAATGCCTGAGGGCACAACTGCTACTGACTTAGTTTTAACGATCGTTAAAATGCTTAGAGATAAAGGTGTAGTTGGAAAATTTGTTGAATTTTACGGTGAGGGATTAAAAAATTTGACTTTAGCTGATAGAGCTACAATTGCTAATATGGCCCCTGAGTATGGAGCTACATGTGGTTTTTTTCCAATAGATGACGAAACTTTAAAGTATTTAAAATTTTCTGGACGCGATAAAGAGACAGTGGCAATAGTCGAAAAGTATGCAAAGGAGCAAGGTTTATGGTCAAGTGATGATATTAAGTTTACTGATAAAATATCTTTAGATATGTCCACTTTAGTTCCAACTATTTCAGGTCCTAAAAGACCACAAGATAAAGTTCTTTTAACTGAAGCATCAAGTAATTTTAAAAAAGTGTTTAAAGAATCTACAGATAAAAAAGATTATAAAATTTCCAAGGTAAAAGATACAGATTACGAAATTAAGGATGGTTCAATATTAATTGCTGCGATTACATCATGCACCAACACCTCAAATCCCAATGTTCTTATTGGAGCTGGCCTTTTAGCAAAAAAAGCTGTTGAGCTAGGATTAAATGTTAAACCATGGGTTAAAACATCTTTAGCTCCTGGATCTCAAGTAGTGACTGATTACTTAGAGAAAGCAGGACTAAATACTTACTTAGATCAATTAGGATTTAATTTAGTTGGTTATGGTTGTACAACCTGTATCGGTAACTCAGGTCCATTAGCAGAAAACATAGTTGAATCTATTCAAAAAGAAAATTTATATGCTGTCTCTGTTTTGTCAGGTAACAGAAACTTTGAGGGAAGGATTTCACCTCATATTAAAGCAAACTATCTAGCATCTCCCCCACTTGTTGTAGCTTATGCTCTTGCAGGTCACATGGAATTCGATTTATTAAAAGACTCATTTGGAAAAGATAAAAACGGAAAAGACGTATTTTTAAAAGATATCTGGCCTTCAAATAAAGAGATAGAAGATACGTTGAAGAACTCTCTTAATGCAGATATGTTTATTAAAAGATATTCAAATGTTTCAGCGGGACCAAAACAATGGCAAGAGATAAAAACAAAAAAGAGCAGTATTTATAATTGGGATGAAAATTCTACTTATGTAAAAAAACCTCCATTTTTTGAAAATCTTGGTGACAAGCCAGAGGGTTTTAAAGAAATTAAAAATGCAAGACCATTATTGATATTGGGGGACATGGTTACAACTGATCATATTTCCCCAGCTGGTAATATACAAAAAAATAGTCCAACTGGTGAGTATTTTATGAATTATCAAATTCTTCCCAAGGACTATAATTCGTATGGATCTAGACGTGGAAATCACGAGGTAATGATGAGAGGTACATTCGCTAATATAAGAATTAAAAATGAAATAGCACCTGGAACAGAAGGTGGTTTCACTAAATTGTACCCTGAGGATAAAGTAATGCCAATTTATGATGCTGTTGTAGAGTACAAAAAAAGAAGAACCGATTTAGTAGTTATTGGTGGTAAAGAATATGGCACGGGATCTTCAAGAGATTGGGCTGCAAAAGGTACAAAACTTTTAGGTATCAAAGCCGTGATAGCCGAAAGTTTTGAGAGAATTCATAGATCTAATTTAATAGGTATGGGAGTATTGCCACTACAGTTCATTAATAATATAAATAGAATAAATTTAAATTTAAAAGGTTCTGAATTGATCAGTGTTATTGATTTAGAAAAAGGATTAAACCCATCAGACAAAGTAAAGTTAGAAATCAAATATTTATCAGGTGAAATTAAAAAGATAGAGGTATTGTGTAGAATAGACACTAAAAATGAACTTGAGTATTACAAAAATGGAGGAATTTTACAGTACGTCCTTCGCAACATGATTTAGTATGGAAGAAGATATTTCAATAATTAATTCTAATACCAGAAAAGAAAAAATAAAAAGTTTTTTCGTAAATAACAAAAAAAAGTTACTAGGTTTTCTAATTATTATTATATTATTAACTATATCTTTCTTTGGATATGGAGAATTCAGAGATTACCAGCGAGAAAAAGTTTCTAATTTATTTTATTCAACAGTAATAGATTACGAGAAAAATAATAAAGAAAAAACCGCTATAAAACTAACACAAATAATTAAATTGAAAGATCCAACTTATTCTCCACTTTCTCTTTATTTCATTTTAGATAACGATTTAATTTCAAGCAGAGGTCAAATAAATAATTTATTTGATATTTTAATCAAAAATACGTCTTTAGAAAAAGAAATTAAAAATTTGGTAATCTATAAAAAAGGTTTGTACAATGCTGATCAAATTTCAGAAAATGAATTGCTAGAAATTTTAAATCCGATTATTAAGTCTGAGAGTGTATGGAGTTCTCATGCACTGTATTTGCTAGCGGAGTTTTTTTATTCTAAAGATCAAAAATTGAAATCTAAGGATTTTTTTAATCAGATTATAAATTCAAAAAAATCAAACCCAAGTATAGTTACAGAAGCACAAAAAAGATTAAACAGAGATTTAAGTGATTAGAATTCTTATTTTTTTTTTAGTATCTTTAATCTTGGTGAATTGCTCCTTAAATGAAAATTCAAAGATCTGGAATAAGAAAGAAAAGAATAAAGTTAATAAGAATATTGAAATTATATTAGATGAAAAAAAAATTTCCTATAAGGAATTAAATCCTAATATTAGTTTAGATTTATCACAGGTAAATGTTCAAAATAAAATTATAGATAATAGAAATAATTTCGGAATACAAAATTATTCTGGTAAATTAAAAAAAATCAAAAACTTCACATTTTCCAAGTTCAATAATGAAAATGACACAGATTTAACTCCTTTATTTTTAAAAGATGGGATAGTTTTTTTTGATAGTAAAGGGTCAATTATCAGATTTGATAGTGATAAAAAAATTATTTGGAAAAAAAACTATTATTCCAAATTTGAAAAAAAAAATAATCCAAAACTTTCTTTTGCTTTGATAAAAAAAAAACTTATAGTTGTTGATAATTTATCAAACATATTTCTAATTAACTTAAAAAATGGAAATTTGATCTGGAAAAAAAAGAATGATTATCCTTTTAATTCTGAAATTAAAACAGTTGATGATAGATTTTTTGTAATTGATCTTAAGAATGTCCTAAGATGTTTTTTTATAGAAGATGGTTCTGAATGTTGGAATTATGAAACTGAAAAAGCATTGACAATAACAAATGCAAAAAATTCTTTATTTGTGTCTGAAAATAGTGTTTATTTTATAAATAATTTAGGTGACTTAACAGCAGTAGATACATCCTCAGGAAATTTATTATGGCAACTTCCCACTCAAAGCAGCAATATCATCAATATTACTTATAATTTTAAAAATTCGAAGCTGGTTTCAGAGGGTAAAAGTATTTTTTTTTCAAATAACAAAAATGAATTTTATTCAATTGATTTAAAAAATGGTTCAATAAATTGGATTAATGATATCAGCTCAAGTTTGACTCCTATTATTATTAAAAACTTAATTATCACAATTTCAGATAATGGTTATTTATTCATGATAGATAAAGAAAAAGGAAACATAATTAAGATTAAAGATATCTATAAAATTTACAAAGAAAAAAATAGGAAAAAAATTAAACCAATAGGATTTTCAATAAGTCAGGATAAAATATATTTATCTAATAGTGATGGTAAATTAATTATTCTAGAACTTAAAACTGGTAATATTCAAAAAGTTGAAAAAATTACCAGAAAAATAATGTCAAAACCGTTTTTATATAATAATCATTTATTTATGATTAAGAATGGTGCCATTATACAATACGAATAGAATGTTTTTAAAATTTTTAGAAAAAATAGGTAGAAAGAAAATTGTCCTAGATAGGGGACCTTCTCATCCAGAATTCCATAAAGCAAAACCTTGGATGAATAGATATTATGTTTTGATGAGGCACAGACCAAAATGGTTTCCATTCAATATTCTAATTCATGAAATGTTAGCAGATGACCATGGGGAAGGAGTTCATAATCATACTTTTCCTTATATAACAATAATATTAAGAGATGGTTACTGGGAGACACTAAGTACAGGAAAATTTTGGAGACCACCTGGATATATTGGATTTAGATCAGCAAACAATCTTCACAGAGTTGATATAAAACCAGGGACACGACCTTTAACAATATTCATATCTGGACCTTTTGGCTTAAGAAAGGGACCGAGGTCAGAATATGGCATTGACTTTAAGACTAAAAAAGATTGATGTCAAAAAACCTTGAGGAAAAATTTAAACTGTATTGTGTTTCTGAAAATTTAGAAGTTAATCATAATCAGGTTAATGTAATTAAAAAATTACAAGACTATTTTAATCAAAACTTTACATCTACTTTGTTTAAAATCTTTAAAAAAAAAGGTTTAAAAAAAGCTTTTTATCTTCATGGTGGTGTCGGTGTTGGTAAAACAATGATCTTAAATTTTTTTTTTGATTTAGTTAATCAAGATAAGAAAAGACTTCACTTTAATGAATTTATGTTAGAGTTTCATAATTTTGTCCACACTATAAAAGACAAAAATCAAGAGAATGTAGTAAGCACCTTTGTCAAAGATTTAAAATCAAAAGTATCACTTATTTATTTTGATGAATTTCAAGTTACTAATATCGTAGATGCTATGATTTTAGGAAAGCTATTTGAGGAAATCTTTAAGGAGAATATTAAGATCATACTAACCTCAAATATTGAATTATCTGAATTGTATAAAGATGGATTACAGAGAGACCAATTTTTACCATTTATAGAAATAATGAAAAAAAATGCTATCAATCATGAATTAAGAATTGAAGATGATTATCGAAAATCAAAAGAAAATCAAAAACAAAGATTTTTTTTTCCGTTAAATCAGGAAACCAATTTTAAAATAAACAAATTTTTTAGAATTATTACAAAAGAAAAAAAAAACTCACCTAAGATTTTAAATATTAAGGGGAGAGATTTTACAATACAAAACTTTTATGAGGGGATTTGCAGATTTAACTTTGATGAACTTTGTAATAGAAATTTGGGAGCAGAGGATTATTTAGAAATCGTAAAAAATTTAAAATTTATGATTATTGAAAAAATCCCACAATTTAACGATATTAATTCTAACCAACAGCAAAGGTTTATAACTTTAATAGATATTATATATGATAAAAATTTACCTATAGCTGTGACTGCAAGTCAAGATGTAAGCAAGTTTACCTCTTCAAGATCATTACAGGAACCATTTAAACGTACAGTTAGTAGATTATATCAATTAACCTCCATGAAATATAATTTATGATACAAAAATTTTATGATTTAAAAATAAATACTAATGGTCAGAAATTATATGAATTTACTGATCTAACTATTGAATGGATTAAAAAAAACGATTTTAAAAATGGTATGATAAATTTAAGTATTCAGCATACTAGTGCATCATTAATTGTACAAGAAAATGCGGATCCAGATGTTCAAAAGGATTTAATTAATTATTTTAATAATTTGGTTCCCATGGACAATAAATTGTATATCCATACCACAGAGGGTAAAGATGATATGCCTGCACATATAAAATCATCAATAACAAATAATCAAATATCTTTAAGTATCAAAGACGGAAAATTATTACTTGGAACTTGGCAAGGAATTTATTTGTTTGAACATAGAATAAATCCTCAAAAAAGATCTATCATTCATCATTTTTTAGGTGAGACTTAATTTTTTTTTAAAGTTTGGAAAGCCTCAAGTGCAGCTTTACGTGCTTCTTCATGAATAACTATTGGCTTTGGATAATTTTTTCCTATAACTGTTTTAATCGCCTCCTGATATTTTATTTCCATCTCCCAGGGCTTATGTATAAATTTTTTTGGAACTTTAATTAGTTCAGGAACCCATTTTTTAACATATGCACCTTCTTTATCAAATTTTTCTCCCTGTAGGATAGGATTGAAGATTCTGAAGTAAGGAGCCGCATCCGCTCCACAACCAGCAACCCATTGCCATTGAGCAACATTATTAGCTTTATTGAAATCTAATAAACAATTTCTAAAATGTTTTTCACCTTCAGTCCAATTTATTCTTAGATGTTTTACCAGAAACGAACCCACAACCATTCTTATCCGGTTATGCATCCAGCCAGTTTCATAAAGTTCTCTCATCCCAGCATCAACAATTGGATAACCCGTCATACCTGATTTCCAAGCTTTTAAAATTTTTTCATTTTTGACCCAAGGAAATTTATCAAATTCTTTTCTATAATTTCCTTTTAAAAATTCTGGGAAATAATTGATTAAACTATGTGAAAATTCACGCCAACCTAGTTCATTAATATATTTTCTGTAACCAATTCCTTTCGATTTAATCTCACTACACTTTTTCCAAATAGTATTTACATGAATTTGCCCATGTTTGATATAAGGTGATAATTTCGATGTACCTTCGATAGAAGGATAATCTCTTGCAGTTCCGTAATCTTTAATTTTGCTATCAATTAGATTTTTTAGAATTTTTTTAGACTCTTCCTCAGATACCTTCCAATATTTTTCAAACTTTTTATACCAATTTTTTCTTGGAAGAATATCTTTTGGGTCTATACAATCTTTAAAGAACGTTAATGACTTTGTTTTTTTTTTAATACTGTAATTTTTACTTGGTAGTGATCCTAAAAATCTTTGTTCAGCATTTCTCCAAAAAGGGGTGAAAACTTTAAAAGGCGTTCCATCATTTTTAGTTACTTCTTGAAACTCATTTAAGATATTTCCTTTAAAATATTTGTAATTAATCTGATTTTTAACAAAAATATCTCTAATTTTTTTTCCTTTTGCAATTACGTCTGGTTCGTAAATTTTATTCCAATATATAGAAATATTGTCTTTTTTTTTAATCTTTGAAAATATATCTAGCTCATCACCCGCTAATATTTGAAGATTAATTTTAAACTTAGATAATTCAGACTTAAAGATTTCTAATGATTTTGAAAGCCACCATTTTTGTGCTTCTCTTTTGGCATCAAAGTCACTTTTGTTGTAAATATATAGGGCAAGCACGCTCTCATGATTTTGGGTTGCGTAAGAAAGGGCAGGGTTATTTTCAATTCTAAAATCCTCTCGTATCCAAGTGATCGCGTTTTTTGTCATAAAAATTATTTTCTACCTTTAGATAGCAATTGTTTGTAGAGTTTAACATCTGCATTACCTTCGCATCCAATAACTAAAACATTAGAATTTTGATTAAGGTTAATCAATTTTCTTGCCTTTTTGTTATTGCATACTCCAATCAAAGCAATAATTCCTGGAGTAGCGCATTCACCACCTACAATTGAAGTTTTGCCGAACTTTTTATCTTTTAAACCAGCTACTGTTTTAGCTACATTTTTATCTGAAATTGAGACACAACAATTACTAGATTTTTTTAATATTTGCCAAGGCACAAGAGACATTTCATTGCAAGACATACCACCCATAATGCTCTCTTTTTTAATTCTTATTTTTTTTAACTTATTACTTTTTATACTTTGAAGAACACAATCGGCTCTATCTGGTTCAACGATAATTATTTTTGGAATTTTTTTAAAATATTTTGCTACTCCAGCAACCAAACCTGCAGCCAAACCACCAACACCCGCTTGAAGAAAAATATGAGTAATATACTGATTAGTTTGATTAGAAATTTCTTTAATTAAAATAGAGTATCCTGCCATTGTTAATTGAGGAATATACTTATAATTTTTTGTAGATACATCTTGAACAATTTTCCAGTTATTTTTTTTTGAGAGTAGTTGGCATTCTTTTAATGATGCCTCATAAT
>CACPOR010000005.1:0-63554 GCA_902635745.1 uncultured Pelagibacteraceae bacterium | reverse complement strand
AAAATTTAGGCAATTTTGAATTCAAAGTCATTTTTGTATAAACTGTTCCTGGTATTACTGTTAAAACGTGAACATTTTTTTTTGCCAATCTATTTCTTAATCCTGATAAAAAAGTTGTAAATCCAGCTTTTGCTGAACCATATATATAATTAGATGATCTCCCTCTGTCACCAGCAACAGAACTTATACCAACAATGGTTCCATATCCTCGGTTTTCAAAAATATTAGCAAAATCTGATATAATATTAACAGGGCTTTCGTAATTTGTTCTTAAAACTTTTACCCTAAGTTTAGTATTATTTTCACTTTTTTTTTGTTCTCCCATAAACCCAACAGCACATATTATAATTGAAGGTATTTCTTTTAAATCTTTAATAAAATTTTGATGATTCTCAGTTTTTAAAATATCAAATTCATAAACATTTATATCTACATTGTATCGTATCTTTAGATCTGCAGATATTTTTTTCAAATCATCTAAGTTTCTAGCAGCAAGTTGCAAATTGTATCCATTTTCTCCAAATTTATGAACTGTGGATTTTGCAATATCACTTAATGCTCCTAGAAATAAAACATTTTTATTTTTCATAATTCAAGTCTAGATGATTGTGATGATACAAAGATTTTACTACAATCATTTTGATTTCTAAAATTAATATAATCTTCTATTCTTTTATCAGATTTTTTAAAAATTTCTTTTTTCATTCTTGCATCTTTTGCTAAATAAAATCTTCCTTTATATTTTAAAGTGATCTCGTCAAGTTTATCTAAAAGCTTTAGAGTTTCTTCATTAATTGGAAAATCTAAAGCAATCGTATAACCCTCCATTGGAAAAGAAAATTTACTATTTTGTTTACCAAATCTTTTAAGAACAGAAAGAAATGAACTGACCTTTGATTTATCAATTTCCTTTAATAATTCTATGAGACCTTCTTTTGATTTTTCAAGTGGAATAACACATTGATATTGAACAAAACCTTTACGACCATAAATTTTATTCCATCCCATGATAGAGTCTAAAGGATAAAAGTAATCATCCCAATACACAAATTTTTCTTTTGAAGAATTTTTACCTAGAAAATAATATAGAAAATTAAATAATTTTATTAATTTTTTATTTAGAAACCAATTGGGAAAATAAAAAGGAATATTTCTTTTTTTTTTTGATTTAATTTTGAGTGGATTTAAACTATTCTTTTGATTTAAGTGGTTAATCTCAGCATGTTCACCAAGCATTATTAAAGATTGACCAATATTATTATGACTATTGGTACTATTTATCCACGCAACTGAATAGGTTGCGTCCATATTTTTTTCAAAAATTTCTAAAGTTTGATCAATATTATTTGCAACCAATGTTTTTTGTTTAATCCAGCATGTTTCTATAGGACGTAATTTTATAGCTGCACGAATTATAATGCCAGTCAATCCCATTCCTCCTATTGTCCATTCAAACATATCTTTATTTTCATTTCTTGAGCATTTTATAATTTGACCTTTTGAATTAATTAACTCAAACCATTCTACAAAATTTCTAAAACTACCATCTTTGTGATGATTTTTTCCATGAACGTCAGCTGCTATTAATCCTCCGATAGTAACAAATTTTGAACCGGGTGTAACATATGGAAACCAACCTTTTGGCAAAAAAGTATTTATTATATCCTCTAACAAAATTCCCGACTCCACCTCTAAAACTCCTGAATTATCATCAAAAGATATTATGTGATTAAAGTATTTCATATTGATTGTATTCTTTTTATTAATAGAGCTATCACCATATGAACGACCGTTACCTCTTGCAATTAAATCACTTTTTTTTATTTCTTCTAAAATTTGTTCAATATTCTTAGGGTATACAACCCTCGCCTCTTGGATAGGATATCCACTCCATCCTGAGATATTCGTCTGATATGAATTTTTAACCATAATTTAAAATTTTATTTAAGATATAATAATTTTTATTGATCCTAGATAATAATACCTAACCAAATAATACACAAAATTAATACTAAACATAAATAGCTAATTTTGTCTTTAATTGCATAAACTATTGGGTCATCTTTAATTTTACCTTTTTTTGCAACATTGATAATTCTTGAGATCCAAAAAAATATAATAATACATATACCCCATAAAATATTAGGAGATGAGTAAAGCTTAAGTACTTGGGGTGAGTTAATATATAAGATTAATACTAAAATAGATACGTAACTAGAAAAGACTGAAATTAAACTAATAGTTTTTTTATCGTCTACAACATATCCACGTCCGTAAATTTTTTTATCTTTTAATTTTTTTGCATTTATTAACTCAATTAGCCGTTTAACCGAGGCAAGTGAAATAAAAAAAAATATTGAAAATGACAATAACCAAATAGAGACTGAAATATCTGCTATTAGACCTCCACCAACTATTCTTAAAGTATATAATATAGTAAGGATTAATAGGTCTATAAATACAAACTTCTTAAATATAAAAGTGTATAAGTTTGAAATGATAAAATAAAAAATAATTAATAAAAGAAAGTTTGTGTTTATATCAATCAAGAATAGACCACAAAAAATAATTAGAAATAAGATTAAAGTTTTACATTCTTTAATGCTGATTAATCCGGCAGCAAGTGGCCTATATTTCTTGTAAGGGTGTTTTTGATCCGATTTAATATCTGAAATATCATTAATCACATATATAATTGATGAAACAAAGCTAAAAATTACAAATGCTTTCAATGATAAAAAAAAATTTTCATAATTTAATTTATGAGACATAAGCATGGGAATAAAAACTAGAATATTCTTTACCCATTGATAAGGCCGCAAAATTTTTAAGATATTTGAAAATAATAAATTATGCAATCCTATCCTTCAACGCGAATGCTTCCATTAATTCATTCCATTCTCTTTTAGATAAACCTGAGCTTTCCATTGAAACATCCTCGCCTTTAATTAGTTTTTGTAGCACAATTTTTCCCTTAGCTGATACCTCTGTTCCACCAACACGATAATCCATAAAAGCATCAAAAGTAACAGGCACCCATCTTTTTAAAGTATCTAACATTATATCTGCATAAACTCTAATTTCATACTGCGCATGATGATCAGCTCTAAGCCTCAAAAAATTCATTAAATTTAATAAGTCAGTTTTCCAGTACCATTGTGTGTAAGTATTTAAAGTTAAATTCATTCTAGCTAGCTCTCTTGCCAAACCTTTTTTATTCTCATCTATTATAGAACCATCGTATGTTTGATTTAACATTATTTCATAATTTGAATATGTTCTCTCAGCATCATCTTTTAAAATTTCTAAAACATCTTTAGCTTGTTTACCCTCTAAAATTTCCCCTCTTCCTTGTCTGTTACTATTAGATTGTGCGGCAAGATTATTAGTGGAAGGTAAATAAAACTCTTTATCTAAAATCGAATATCTTGCTGAGTATTCATTTACATTCGCTGTTCGATGTCTAATCCACTGACGTGCAATAAATATTGGTAATTTAACATGATATTTTATTTCACACATTTCAAACGGGGTACTATGCCAATGACGCATTAAATATTTTATTAAGCCTGAATCTGTCGAAACTTGTTTTGTACCTTTTCCATATGATACTCTGGCAGACTGAACTATTGATGTATCATCACCCATATAATCTATTACTCTAACAAAACCATGGTCAAGTGCTGGTATTGCTTCATAAAGAATTTTTTCAAGCTCCGGCACAGTAACTCTTTTTGTTGCGTTTTTTTGTGTCTGTTGATCTTTTATTTCCTGTATTTGTTCTTTAGATAGTTTCATATAGACCCTATGGTAATATATAAATTTATTATATTTGCAATTTAAGATAAAAATAAAAAAATTAATTTTTACAACTCTTAATAGTATTGTATGAATAGCTTGTCTATTGTTTTACCTGTCCATAATGAAAAAGATAACTTAAATGAGCTAGTCAGGTCATGGAGTGAATCATTAAGGTTTCATAAGTTAGATTATGAATTCGTTATAGTTGAAGATGGAAGCACTGATGGAACTAAGGAATTAATTATAGAATTAGAAAAAAAATATCCTATTGTAAATTTAAGCCAAAACCAAAAAAGGGGTTACGGTTTGGCAGTTTTAGATGGTATATATAAATCAACAAAAGAGTATATACTTTGCACAGACAGTGATAATCAAATTAAAGTTCATTCATTAATAAACAATCTGAATAATTTTCCTAAAAAAAATACATTTCTAATAGGCTATAGAAATCCAAGAAAAGACCCTTTTAATAGAATAATTTACAGTAAATTATTTAAATTATTTCATGATCTTTTATTTAATTCCAATCTAAAAGATCCAAGCTGTCCTTTTTTTTTAGGTTTAAAACAAACCTATTTGAGATTAGAAAAAAAAAAATTATTACAAATGAGGGAGGGATTTTGGTGGGGTTTTGTGGGTGTGTGTAAGAAAGAAAAGTTGAATTTTAAAGAAGTGCCTATTGATCATTTTAAAAGAAAATCAGGAGAGGCAGGATATAAACTTGAAGATCTTTTTAGTATTATTTTCAGAAACGTACTTGGATTAATAAAAATCAAGTTTTTTAGATAAGTTAAAAAGTATATTTAATTGATTTAACGATAATTCTGTAGAGGGGTATTGAGCCAATGTCCTCATGATATACAGCTTTAGGGTTCCATGAGAAGCATATCAAAAATATTAAGATAAAAGATAATATTTTCATATTTGAAATTTTTTTGACTTTTTCTGATATTGAATTATTCACGATAATAAAAAATTTGTTATTGTAACAAATAAAATAAAATAACAATGACATAGTATAGCTTAAATTAAACCACCTGCCCCAATCTACAGCAATAAAGAAAGGGACTAAAGTGGGTAAAAAAAGTAAAAGTATTGAAGCTGCCGGAGTTGAATTTTTTAATAAGACATTATTATCAGCATTTTTAAAATTTGTTTTAAATATTAACAATATTAAACCAATATAACCTAGAAAAAAAATCCAAATTCCCCTTATGAGATCAATAAAACTAATACCACTTAATTCATTTATATTATCTTTTAGAGACCTATCCAAAACAAAAGCACCTAAACCACATTTTGTGCTTAAAGAATTCATTAAAAAGTTACACATTTTGTTTATATCTGATGAAGAATGTACAGATTGAGATAATAGGTAAATAATAAATAAAAATATTATCGATATTGTCAGAATTACAAAATAATTTTTAACATCACTTAAATTAAATTTTAGTATTAAAAAAAAATAAAAGTATGGTAAATAAAAAATTGATACCTCATGGATTAATAATAAAAGTGAGTATATTAATAATAAAAAAAATGATAGTTTGTAAAAATTTAATTTTTGATAGAAAGAACAAAAAATTATGAAAAACAATGGTATTAAGATATCTTTTCTACCTAATGCCTCTAATTCTGCTAAGGGAAAAATAATAAATAATGGAGAGCAAAAACATAGTAAGACCAAAAATTCAAACTTAATAATTTTAAATATCCGATATATAAAGTAATAATAAATTGTTTGGATAAATATAAGAAAATATAGAATTAATGATTTAAGATTTATATCTGTAACTAAACTAATTTGGACAAAAATTTCACCTAATAAACCTCGCCTTCCAAATCCACCTTGATAATTAATTAACCATTCAGCAATAGCATTATTTGTATCCACATCATAAGTTTTAGATAAAAAGATAAAAGAGAATAAGAGTAAAAAAATTAGGTAAATCAATAAATAATCAGGAAATAACTTTTTAATTTTTTTTTCCATAGATAATTGATTTAAATTCTAAGAGTTATATATTTATATAGTTGGTTTTCCAACTATGACGATAAACGAATTTCGTAATAACCATTGCGGACGTGGGGGCAGTACCCACCACCTCCACCATTAACAATTTATGGGGGTGATCTAGATTCGACGGGTGACTAAAGGCTATTCTTTCGTTCGGAATTGTTCCTCCGTAACGGGCTAATTTATAATTGCTAACGAAAGTTACGCACTTGCTGCTTAATTAACTCTGTTAATTATGCAAACGGGGTTTTGGGGCACCTGGCAACAGAACGCCCCTTTAAAAAAAATAAAAATCTCACTAGAAATATTAATTTTTTTGATGAATAGTAATACATTCATAAAAAATTTATGTTACCCAGAAAAGTAATAAACCTACATCATGAAAATAGATTAAAAAATGAGGGAAATATCACAAATGCGTTAAAAAAAATTGACACAAATAAAAATTTAGATTTTTTACTTCAAAGAAGGTTTTCTTATATTGAAAAAAATATTAAGGGTTTAGTTGATATTTTGGAATTAGGATGTGGTGCGGGACATTCAAAAAAATATATTAAACAAAATATTAAAATTTCTGACATAACAAATTATGAATTTCTTGATTATAAAAATGTAGATTGTTTAAATACTCACTTTAAAGATGGCAGTTATGATGCGGTTTTTAGTTTGAGTTTAATTCATCATATTCCAAATCCAATTAAATTGTTTAATGAAGTTGGCAGAATTTTAAAGAAAGGAGGTAAATACATAATTCTTGATATAAATGCATCTTTTTTTTTTAAACTAATAACAATTTTAACCAAATCAGAAAAATATGATTTAGATGTAAATATATATGATGAAAAAATTAATCTTACTAATCCCAATGATCCATTTGATAGTAATAACGCTGTACCAAAATTAATTTTTGATAATTTTCAAAAATTTAATAATGAACTAAAATATAATTTTGAAATTAATGATTTTAAATATCAAGAATTTTTTACTTTTATAAATTCTGGAGGGGTAATTGTAGATTCACCTTATATACCTTTTAATAACTTTCTATTGAAATCATTTGATAAACTGGATAATTTACTTTCAAAATTTAATAAAATATTTCCACTACATATTTATTGCTGTTTACAAAAAAAATAATTTAATCAATTAAAATAATTCAAGTTTTAATGATTTTAAATTTCAACTAAATCAATAAAGGCAAAAGACAAAGTGAGGTCAAAATACATGTTCATCTCAACGAAGTTTTCAACGAAGAAATTCCATTTAGTAAGTAAATATGTCAATTATCCCAGTTGGGACGAAAAACAGAACGCCCCCTTAAATTATTATTTTATTTTCAGCTGCGCTTGTGCAGCTGCTAACCTTGCTATAGGAACCCTGTAAGGGGAGCATGAGACATAATCAAGTCCTACTTTTGAACAAAAATTGATACTCTTTGGGTCACCACCATGTTCACCACATATACCGAGTTTAATTTTTTTATTTTGTTTTTTTCCTTTATAAACCGCTATTTCCACTAAGTCTTTTACTCCATCATCAATAGATACAAACGGATCAATATTAAAAATCTTATTATCTATATAATCACTCAAAAATTTACCACTATCATCTCTACTTATTCCAAAAGTTGTTTGTGTTAAATCATTCGTACCAAAACTAAAAAATTCAGCATGTTTTGCTATATCATCAGCCTTAATCGCTGCCCTAGGTAACTCAATCATTGTACCCACAAGAAATTCGATTTTTGTTTTATTTTCCTTTTGAACTTTTCTTGCAGTATTAATTACTAAATTTTTCATTATTTTAATCTCAGCTTCAGTTGAAACTAAAGGTATCATTATCTCAGGAAAAGCAAATTTTTGTTTACTTTTTTTAAGGTCTGCAAGAGCCTCGAATATCGCTTTACATTGCATTTCATAAATTTCAGGAAATGAGATACCAAGTCTACAGCCTCTGTGTCCTAACATAGGATTTTGCTCATGTAGTTCCTCAATCCTGCTTTCAATATCCTTTTTGTCTGATCCAATAACATTAGCTACTTCGGAAATTTCTTTGTCAGATTTAGGTAAAAATTCGTGTAAGGGTGGGTCTAATAATCTCACAGTAACTGGAAGTCCATGCATAATCTTAAATATCTCCATAAAATCTTTTTTTTGATGTGGAAGAATCTTTTGCAAAGCTTTAGATCTATCATCTAGTGTTTTTGATAAAATCATTTCTCGAACAGATAAAATTCTTTCTTCATCAAAAAACATGTGTTCAGTCCTACAAAGCCCAATACCCTCTGCTCCAAAATCTCTGGCTGTTTTAGTGTCTAATGGGGTCTCAGAATTAGTTCGTACTTTAAGTTTTCTAATTTTATCAGCCCAACTCATCAATTTTGAAAAATCTCCTGATATCTCAGGTTTTATAGTTGGAACTGTGCCCAAAATTATTCTTCCTGTAGAGCCATCAATAGTTATTATTTCTCCCTCTTTGACCTCAACCGAAGAAGTTTTAAATATTTTTTTATCGTAATTAATTTCAATTTCACTAGAACCAGAAACACAAGGTCTTCCCATTCCCCTAGCTACAACTGCAGCATGACTAGTCATTCCTCCTCTTGAGGTTAAAATACCCTTTGCAGCATGCATTCCTTGAATATCTTCTGGAGAAGTTTCAACTCTAACTAAAATTGTATCTTGCATCATATCATTTAATCTTTCAGCTTCTTCCGAAGTGAAAACTACCTTTCCACTTACTGCACCAGGAGATGCTGGGAGACCATTTGCAATAACCTTGATTGGACTTTTCTCATCTAAAGTGGGATGCAAAAGTGTATCTAAAGAATTAGGATCAACTCTTAAAACAGCATCATTTTTAGTAATTAATTTTTCTTTAACCATATCTACAGCGATCTTAACTGCTGATTTTGCAGTCCTTTTACCTGACCTAGTTTGTAGGATCCATAATTTCTCATTCTCAACTGTAAATTCTACATCTTGCATATCTTTGTAATACGCCTCTAACTTTTTTAAAATTTTATGAAGTTCTAAATAAACTTTTGGCATCGACTCTTCCATGGAAAGTGCCTTAACTTTTGCCTCTCGTTTGGCTTTTTTCGTAATATATTGTGGTGTCCTTGTTCCTGCTACAACATCCTCTCCTTGAGCATTAATTAAATACTCTCCATAAATATCATTTGTTCCGTCTGACGGATTTCTCGTAAAAACAACTCCAGTAGCACAATCATTTCCCATATTTCCAAAAACCATAGATTGCACATTAACTGCTGTTCCCCATTCAGATGGTATCTGATTTAACTTTCTATAAATTTTAGCTCTATTACTGTCCCAAGATAAAAATACTGCACTTATTGCTCCTAATAATTGATGATATACATCTTGAGGAAATTCTTTTTTTGTTTTTTCTTTAACAATGTTTTTAAAATCTTTTATCAAACCATCCCAATCATCTTCATCAAGATCTGTATCTAGCAAAACTCCTTTAGTTAATTTATAATTTTCTATAAGTTCCTCAAAATGATAATTTTCTACCCCAAGAACAACATTTCCATACATTTGAATAAATCTTCTATAACTATCTTTGGCAAATCTTCCATTAGAGGTTTTGTTAGCTAGTGCTTTAACAGTTTTGTCATTCAAACCAAGATTAAGTATTGTATCCATCATACCGGGCATTGATACTCTAGCACCAGATCTCACAGATAATAAAAGGGGATTTTTAAGATCTCCAAATTTTTTTTTTACATCTTTCTCAATTATCTTTAACTCTTTTTTCATTTGATTTATCAATGAAGAATTCAATCTCTTTTTATTTTGGTAAAAAATATCACAGACTTTTGTTGAAATTGTAAATCCAGGCGGAACTGGAAGACCCATTCTTCCCATTTCTGATAAATTAGCACCCTTGCCGCCTAAAAAATTTTTGGGATTTTTAATTTTTTTTGAGTCTTTAGACTTAAAATTTAAAATTAACTTATTCATTATTGGCTTTTAATAATTGAAAATTCATAAAATTTTGAAAGGTTTTACATAACATATTTATAAGTTCCAAACGATTTTTTCTTAAATCTTCATTATCTTCATTAACTTTTACATTATCAAAAAATTCAAATACTTCTTTTTTTGCTCCAGCTAAGACTGATAAAGACTCCTCATAATTTTCATTATTATCTATATCTGAATAATACTTTTTTATATCATTAATCTTTTTAAACAAATTTTTTTCGTAATCGCTTTTAAAAATACCAGGATCTGTTGAATTAGTTATTTCAATTTCTTTATTTTCCATTTCACTTTGAAGTATATTGGAAGCCCTTTTATAACTTGATGTTATATCTATACCAATTTGATTATTAATTATTTTGTTTACACATCTTGCTTTTTCGAAAGATGAAAACAATTTATTAGTTGAAAAATTTGAAATTGAAGCCTCAATGATATCAAATCTGACATCTTTTTCTTTAAGATAATATCTAAATCTGTCTTTTAGAAAGTTATTTAAATCTTTTTTCAATTCTTCATTAGTAAGAGTAAAATTTTGTTCTTGATATAAGCCAATTGAATAATTTAAAAAATCATTTAATTTTAAGTCTTTTTTATTTTCAATTATTATTCTTATTATGCCGAGCGCCACTCTTCTAAGTGCAAACGGATCTTTTGAACTTGTGGGTTTTTCATCAATCCCAAAAAAACCAACAAGATTATCTATTTTGTCTGTCATCGACAAAGCAATACTGAAAGGTTTTTTTGGTACATTTGAATCTAATCCAATCGGTAAATATTGTTCAGTTATTGATAAACAAATATCTTTATCAAAACCTTGTTGTGCGGAAAAATAGCCTCCCATAATTCCCTGTAATTCAGGAAACTCACCAACTAAATCAGAAGTTAAATCTGTTTTACAAATAGATGCTGATAACTCTACTTTTTCTTTACTAATTAATAATTCATCAGATATCATTCCACCTAATTTTCTCATTCGCTGAACTTTATCAAAATAGGTTCCAAGTCCCTTGAAAAAATTAATTGTTTTTAGTTCAGATACTTTTTTCACTAAATTTTGTGTTTTATCTTTATTCCAAAAAAATTCTGCATCACTCAATCTAGCATCAACAACTCTTTGATTTCCAAGTTTGATTAACCCTTTTTGGTCTTTTTTATTTGCAACGAGTAAAAATTGATTTGTAATTTGATTATTTTTATCAATCGTAGGAAAATATTTTTGATGTGACTGCATAGTCAAAATAAGTATTTCCCTCGGGATTGACAAAAATTTTTTATCAAAATCACATAGTAAAACGTTTGGACATTCAACTAAATCTACAACCTCATCAAATAATTTTAAATTTTCTAAAATAAATAATTTTTTTTTACTTAATATCTTTGTGAATTCCTTTTGAATAATTTGTTTTCTTTTAGTTTGATCAACAATCGTTCCATGTATCTTCAAAAATCTTTCATAAGATTTGAAATTTTTAAATACTCTTGTTTTTTCTTCATAGTCCTTATCAATAAAGGTCCTATTAGACGAAGTTAGATGGTAAAATTTGAAATCTATTATTTTTTCATCAAACACTGATAAAATAGACTTTAATGGTCTTGCCCAATTAAGGTTAAATTCACCCCATTTCATTGATTTTTTCCATTGGTAGCTACCTAAAAGTTTTGGTATTAAATCTTTTAACAAATCTGAGGTGTTCAATGTTTTTGAGGGTGTTTTAAAAAAGTAGAATTCTCCTTTTTCTGTATCACGTTTAATAAGTTGTTTTTTGTCAATTTTATTTGATCTCAAAAAACCCTCAATTGCTTCTACAGGAGCACTAGTTTTAGGTCCTTTTATTTCCTCAGACGCAACTTTAATTTTTTTTTGTAAACCCTCAAATACGATAATTACTCTGTTTGGAGTTGATAATGAAAAACTTTTTTTTGATTTTATAGATTTATTGATAAAATATTCTCTAAATTCCTCTAAAAGTTTTTCACGAAAATTTTTTTGTAAATTAGCTGGAATTTCCTCACTAAATAATTCTAAAAAAAATTCCGCCATTTTATATTTGTGTATCAATCCAAATTGAAGCAACAGATTTTGTAATTTCTCTTATACGTCCAATATATTCTGCTCTCTGGGCAACACTGATAGCTCCTCTTGCATCAAGTATATTAAATACATGACTTGCTTTTAAGCATTGATCATAAGCTGGGAGCGATATTTTTTTATTTATTAATGATTTAGCCTCACTTTCTAACATATCAAATATTTTTAACAGATTCGAGGTATTAGCATGTTCAAAGTTATAAGCCGAAAATTCTTTCTCCGCTTGATGAAAAACTTCTCTGTATTCAACATTTTCGTTATTCCAAATTAAATCATAAACATTATTTTTTTGTTGTGTGAACATACAAATTCTTTCCAAGCCATAAGTAATTTCTACTGAAACAGGTTTACATTCAAAGCCAGCCATTTGTTGAAAATATGTAAATTGAGTTATTTCCATTCCATCACACCAAACTTCCCAACCAAGACCTGCTGCGCCTAAAGTTGGACTTTCCCAATCGTCCTCAACAAATCTAATATCATGATTTTTATGGTCAATACCGATTGTAGACAAACTATTTAAATAAAGTTTTTTTATATTTGATGGAGAAGGTTTAATTATAACTTGAAATTGATAATAATGCTGAAGTCTATTAGGGTTGTCTCCATATCTTCCATCAGTCGGTCTTCTAGAAGGTTGTACATAAGCTGCTTTCCATGGTTTTGGTCCAAGTGACCTCAGAGTTGTAGCTGGATGAAAAGTTCCTGCTCCAACCTCCATATCATATGGTTGTAAAATTATACAACCATGTTTACTCCAATATTTTTGGAGATTTAAAATTGTATCCTGAAAAGTTTGAAATTTTGGTTTTTTTTTACTTTTTTTAGAGGCCATATTTTTGCCAAATAGATTTTTCTTCTAATATATTTGCGACCTGATCGACGTGATCGTTAGATGATGATAATTTCTTACTTAACCAACTTTTAGATTTTTCAAATTTTTTGATTATTACATCTTCTCCAAATTTTTCTCTCAACACTTGATTAGCATCGCCTATTTCATCAATCAAACCAAGTTCTTTGGATTTACTTCCAGACCAAAACTCCCCAGAAAATAACTCAACTTCTGATTTCTTTAGTTTTTCACCTCTACTTTTTTCAACAACATTAATGAAATCTTTATGCAAATCTAATTGTATATTTTTTAATCTTTCTATATCTTCTTTTTTTTCTTCAAGAAACGGATCGAGAGTGCTTTTATTTTTACCAGCAGTATGAACTCTTCTTTCAACTCCAATTTTTTTAATTAACTCTGTAAAACCAAATGATGAATAAATTACACCTATAGATCCAATAATTGAACTAGAGTTTGCATAAATTTCATCACCAGCACACGCAATCAAATAGCCTCCTGATGCAGCAATATCCTCTGCAAAAACTATTACCTTTTTTTTATTTTTTTTCGCTTGTTGTCTTATAAAATTAAAGATTAAGTGTGATTGAACCGGTGATCCACCAGGAGAATTAATTGTAATAGCAACACATGGTGCTTTTTTTACAGAAAAAGCCTTTAAAATTATCTCTTCTTGACCTGAAAAATCTATACCTTGTTTAAATTTACCCACGTTTCCGATAACACCAGCTAATTTAATATGAGGAATAATTTTCTTCTTTTTAAAAATTGAGAGCATAACAAAACTTTATAGAATTTTTATATTAATATAAAGACACCTTATAATTGAAGATTTAGGTGCGTCAATTGATAAGTATCAAAAGAAACTCATTAAACTAATTTGCTCACATTATGGGAAGCGTAATTCAACTTAAAAAACAAATTAATAACTCTTACTTTCAACTTAAAAACTCTGTTGAAAATAAGCTAATGCTTGTTGAAGAAAAAATTAAATCAAAATTAGATAGTAATGTTGAGCTAGTTAAAAAAATGACAGATTATCATTTAAATACTGGTGGCAAAAGGTTAAGAGCCTTATTAACTTTAGGCTCATCAAAGTTATGTGGTTATGCAAAAGGGACCAGAGATATAAATTTGGCAGCTTGCGTGGAACTAATTCATGCTGCGACTTTGATGCATGATGATGTTATAGATAATGGTTCAATTAGAAGAGGTAAAAAAACACCAAATAAAATTTGGGGTAACCACTCATCTGTTCTGGCTGGCGATTATCTTCTTAGTAGGTGTTTTGAAATGATGGTAGAAGATGGAAATATTGAAGTTTTAAAACTATTATCGTCAACATCATCAATAATTGTTCAAGGTGAAATTTTGCAACTCCAGCATAAAGGTGAAGTTGATATGCTTGAAGAAACTTATTTGAAAATAATTTCTTCAAAGACGGCTGAGTTATTTGCTGCTGCAACTAAAGTAGGAGCAATTTTATCAGAAATGAAAACTAAAGAAAAAGAAGCTTTAGAGTTTTATGGTAGGAATTTAGGTTTAACTTTTCAAATTGCTGATGATACTTTAGATTATAATTCAGAATTAAAACTATTTGGAAAAAATATCGGTCAAGACTTCTATGAGGGAAAAATTACACTACCAATAATTCTTCTGTTTCAAAAAGCTAATAAAGATGAAAAAGAAACTCTTAAGAAAACTTTTGCAAAAGAAGAGAGAAATCAAAATGATTTAAATTATACTTTATCTTTAATAAAGAAATACGATATCATAAATAGTTGTTATCAAAAGGCCAAGCACTATATTAATTTGTCATCAAATTCATTGTCAGTATTTAAAGACTCTGAGGAAAAAAATATCCTCGAAAATTTAACGTCTTTTAGTTTATCAAGAAATTTTTAGGGGCTTAAAAGACTTTTTGTCCAATCATTATTTGCTGTCAATTTATACTTTAGTCTTTCGTGTATTCTATTATCTCCATCTAACCAAAATTCTATGCTTGTAGGTTTTAAATTCCAGCCAGACCAATGATTTGGTCTTGGAACATTATTTTGGTCTTGGTATTTATTTTTAAATTGCTCTAGTGATTTTATCAATTCTTCTCTATTGGTTAATTCACTACTTTGTTTAGATGCCCAAGCTCCAATTCTACTTTCGTAAGCTCTAGAATTAAAATAATTATCAGCTACCTCATCATCTACTTGAATCAAAGTACCTACAATTCTAATTTGCCTTAACAAACTTTTCCAATGAAAACACATCGTCGCATTAGGGTTTTCTTTAATTTCGTTCCCTTTCTGACTATTAAGATTAGTATAAAAAACAAATCCATTTTTATCGTAACCTTTAAGAAGCACCATCCTTACTGATGGAACGCCTTGTTTTGTTGCAGTTCCAAGAGCTAAAGCATTTGGATCATTAATTTCATTCTTTTTTGCCTCTTCGTACCAACTTTCAAATAATTTAAAAGGATCATCTAAATCTAGAAAGCATTTATTAAGCCCTAGTGAGTTTTTTTCATTCATAATTTTAACAAAATAATCTATACAATATAAATAATGTCTTTTAATACTTTTGGAAAGGTTTTTCGTTTCACTACATGGGGAGAATCTCATGGTCCTGCAATTGGTTGTATAATAGATGGTTGTCCACCACTAATAAACCTCGATGAGCGAGATATTCAGACAGAACTCAACAAAAGAAAACCTGGTCAATCTAAATTTACCACTCAAAGAAAAGAGAGTGATAAAGTTGAGATTCTTTCAGGAGTCTTCGAAGGTAAAACAACTGGAACTCCAATCTCTTTAATAATTTATAACGAGGATATGCGCTCAAAAGATTATAGTGATATTAAGGATAAATTCAGACCAGGTCATGCTGATTATACCTACTTTAAAAAGTATGGAATTAGAGATTATAGAGGTGGCGGAAGGTCTTCTGCGCGAGAGACTGCTTCTAGAGTTGCAGCAGGAGCTGTGGCAAAAAAAGTCTTGGAGAAAAAATTAGGTAAAAAATTTAAAATTTCTGGTGCAGTTACACAACTTGGAATTCTTGGATGCGATACAAACAAGTGGGATGATAGGATAATTTATAAAAATCCGTTTTTTTGTCCTGATAAATCTATGCTTAAAATATGGGAAAAATATCTTTTAAGTATTAGAAAGGCAGGTTCATCTTGTGGTGCTATAATTGAAATTAGAGCTAATGGTATTCCTGCTGGACTGGGGGCACCAATTTACTCAAAACTAGACTCTGATATTGCATCTGCAATGATGAGTATTAATGCTGTAAAAGGTGTTAATATTGGTTCTGGAATGAATTCCGCTCAATTGTCTGGAGAAGAAAATTCAGATGAAATTTCAAAATCAAAAAATAAATTAAAGTTTAACTCAAATAATGCAGGTGGAATTCTTGGTGGCATCTCTTCTGGTCAACAAATAATTGTTTCATTTGCTGTAAAGCCTACATCATCAATTTTAAAGAGCAGAAAGACAATTAATAAATTTGGAAAAAATACTAGGATATCTGTTAAGGGAAGACATGATCCATGTGTTGGAATTAGAGCAGTTCCAGTAGGTGAGGCTATGCTATCATGCGTTTTACTTGATCATTATTTATTGAATCAAGCTCAATGTGGATAATCACTTTATTTTTGTTTTTGTAAGATAATATTTGAATTCAATACATCTAAAATTTGTTCTTCAATAGAAATGCTATCTAAATTTGCGAGTTTATACATATTTTCAGGTTTGTCTTGATCAATAAAAATATCTGGAAGTTTCATTGATCTAAATTTTAAATTAGAGTCCATTAATCCTTTTTTTGATAGAAAATCAATTACATGAGAACCAAATCCACCGATTGACCCCTCCTCAATAGTTACAATTGCCTCGTGTGTTGTTGCTAATTGCCAAATCAAATTTTCATCCAATGGCTTAGCAAATCTTGCATCCACTATTGTAATATTAACACCTTTTTTTTTTAAATTTTCTGATGCTTTTAAACTTTCACTTAATCTCGCACCAAAATTAATTAAAGCTAACTTTTTTCCATCTTGAATAATTCTTGATTTACCAATCTCTATCTTTTCATTAATTGATGGCAATATTGATCCAATACCAGTCCCTCTTGGATACCTGAATGCGCAGGGTCTATCATTTATTTCTGTAGAAGTGTTAATCATTCTAACTAACTCAGCCTCATCACTCGCAGCCATTACAATAAAATTTGGTAGTGTTGCTAAATAAGTCGTGTCAAAACTACCTGCATGTGTAGGTCCATCAGCTCCAACTAGTCCTGCTCTATCTATTGCAAATCTTACAGGTAAGCTCTGAATTGCAACATCATGAACAACTTGATCGTATGCTCTCTGAAGAAATGTTGAGTAAATTGCTGCATAAGGTTTATAGTTCTCAGTCGCCAAACCGGCTGCAAACGTAACAGCGTGTTGTTCAGCAATACCAACATCAAAAGTTCTATCTGGAAATTCTTTTCTAAAATTGCTTAATCCAGTTCCATCTGGCATTGCTGCTGTTATTGCAACTATTTTACTATCTTTTTTTGCGTGTTGTATCAGAGTATCAGCAAAAACTTTGGTGTATGATGGTACTTTACTTGGACTTTTTTCCTGTTCTCCAGTCTTTACATTAAATTTGGATACCCCATGATAATGATCTTTTGCTTCTTCAGCAAAAGAATACCCTTTGCCTTTTTTTGTTTTTATATGAATTAATATAGGACCTTGATGTTTTGTGTCCCTTGCATTTCTTAAAATTGGAATCAATGAAGAAAGGTCATGACCATCTATAGGGCCAATATAATAGAAACCTAATGAACTAAATAAAGTTCCGCCAGTTACAGCTGATCTTAATAAATCTTCAGCTTTACCCGCTTTTGCACTAAATCTTTTTGAAAATGCTGATGTAATCAATTTTATAGTTTCTCTTAAACTAAAATAAATCTTACCAGAAAAAATTTTAGCTAGATATGTTCCCATTGCTCCAACAGGCCTTGCAATTGACATGTCGTTATCATTTAATATCACAATCATTTTAGTCTTAGAGGCACCTGCATTATTCATGGCTTCATAAGCCATGCCTGCGCTTATTGCACCATCACCAATCACTGCTATAACATTTTCTGATTTTTTTGATAATTTATTTGCCTCTGCAATTCCCAAAGCTGATGAAATTGAGGTGGAACTATGAGCAGCTCCAAAGGGATCATATTCACTTTCTGAACGCTTGGTAAATCCTGAAAGACCTCCTCCTTGCCGAAGTGTTCTTATTTTATCTTTTCTTCCTGTTAAAATTTTGTGTGGATAACATTGGTGTCCCACATCCCAGATTAATTTATCACTTGGTGTATTAAAAATATAATGTAATGCAACGCTTAATTCTACAACACCTAAACTAGCACCCAAATGTCCTCCAGTAACTGATACTGCATCGATCATTTCCTCTCTTAATTCATCAGCAACCTTTTGCAGTTTTGTTTCAGGAACTTTTTTTAAGTCTGAGGGAAAATTAATCTGATCTAAAAATTCGTAATTTTTTTTCATTTATTTCTATTTAAAATATAATTTAAGGTTTCGGTTAAATTCTTAGATTTTGGTCCATATTTTTTTAACTTAGTATTTATTTTTAAAATTAGCTTTTTCGCATATTTAATAGTATTTTTATCTCCCAGTAAACTAATAAGAGTAGCTTTACCTTTTTTCTTATCTTTTCCAGTTTTTTTTCCTGCAGCTAAAAGGTTTCCCTTATAATCAATTAAATCATCAGCAACCTGAAATAGTAAACCTATATCAGCTCCAATATTTTCAAATTTTTTAATATCTTTTTTACTTTTGTTCTTTAAAATTATTGGAGCTACACAACAAAAACTAAAAAGTTTTCCAGTTTTTTTTATTTCCATTTCAATTATTTTTTTTTCTGAAATTTTCTTATGTTCATACCTAAGATCTAAATATTGACCACCAGCAATCCCAAGATGTCCAGAACTCTCAGAAATTTTATTAATTAATCTAATTTTTGTTTTTTCATTGACATTCAAATCTTTGTGACTCAAAATTTCGAATGCCATAGTTAAGAGTGAGTTTCCAGCAAGAACAGCTGTAGACTCTCCAAATTTAATATGAGTAGAAGGCTTTCCTCGTCTTATTAAATCATTATCCATACATGGTAAATCATCATGAATAAGTGAATAAGCATGAATACATTCAACAGCAGCACCAATAATTAGTAAAGTTTTGTAATTTAAATTAAACATTGAACCGACATCGACTAGTATTTTTGATCTTATTTTTTTACCACCCGAAAATAATCCATATTGCATTGGGACAATCAGTTCTGATTTTTTTTGCTTTTTTATAAATCTTTTTAAAAAAATATTTGTATCTTTAGCAATTTTATTTAGTTTTTTTTCCATTATTTTTTGTAATTATCTTAGATATAGTATCTTTAGTTGTTGTATTGATGTCGATGACTTTTTTTTTAAATTTTTTTTCTATGATATTGTTAAGTTTTATCAAATTTTGATATTTTTCAATTGAATTTTGTAAATCTTTTTGACTTTCTAAATCCTCAATTAACTTATTAGCTTCGAGAGTTAATTCCTCCAGAGACGAAGATTCATAATTATTTGGTAAATCTTTATCTTTCATATAATACTCTCAGATAATACATGAAAATGAATCTTGCAAATATTAAAAAAGCAAAAAAACTTCTATATAAAAGGGAGTGTATTGCTATACCTACAGAAACAGTTTATGGTTTAGCGGGTAATGCCTACTCAGACCAAGCCTGTCAAAAAATATACAAGCTTAAAAAAAGACCAAAAAATAACCCTCTAATAGTTCATTATTTGAATATTCAAAGGTTGAAAAAAGATTGTCATTTAAACAATGATTTTATTAAACTATATAAAAAATTTTGTCCTGGTCCTTTAACGTTTATACTAAATCTTAAAAAATCATCAAAAATTTCAAAAATAATTACTAACAAAAAAAATACATTGGCGGTAAGATTTCCGCGGCACCCAGTCACGAGAAGATTACTAAAAATTTTAGAATTTCCTTTAGCAGCTCCAAGTGCTAATCCCTCATCTAGGGTTAGTGCTGTTACATCCAATGATGTAAAAGAAGATTTTGGAAAAAAAATTAAGTACATACTTGAGGGTGGAAAATCCTCTATTGGAGTAGAATCAACAATTATTGATCTCAGAAAGAATCCTCAAATCTTAAGATTGGGAGGCTTAAATGTTTCAACTATTCAAAAAATGCTAAGAAAAAAAATAACAATAAATAACAAACCTTCAAAAATCGTTTCACCAGGCCAACTTAAGGTTCATTATTCACCAGGTTTGCCCATCAGACTTAATGCAAAAAATATTCGTAAAGATGAGGCATACTTATTGATTAGAAAGAAAAAAGTAAGTAAACCAAATTATTATTTTTTGTCACAAAAAGGAAATCTAAAAGAAGCTGTAAAAAATTTATATTCTACTTTAAGAAAAATAAAAAAAAAGAAATACAGCTCGATTGCAGTATGTAAAATTCCTGATAGAGGATATGGTAAAACAATTAATGATAGGTTATTAAGAGCATCAAGATTCAATGAAAAAACCACTTGAAGTAATAGGATTGTCAAAAACTTATAATACAAAAGAAGCAGTAAAAGAAGTTTCTTTTAAATTAAATCAAAATGAAATTATTGGTATACTTGGTCCTAATGGTTGTGGAAAAACTACTACAATCGGTATGATTTTAGGTTTATTAAAACCATCAAAAGGAAAAGTTTTAATAAATGGAGTCGAAATTGAAAATCAACGTGTAGATTTATTAAATCAATTAAATTTTATTTCACCTTATATAGAGTTGCCAAAAAAATTGACAGTTAGACAAAATTTAGAAGTTTATGGGAGGCTTTATGATGTGAACAAACATAAGGAAAAAATTGAATATCTGTGTGAAAAATTAAGACTCTACGAATTTATAGATAAATTAACTGGGGAGTTGTCATCTGGTCAAAAAAATAGGGTGAGTCTTGCAAAGTCAATAATTAATAATCCAAAAGTTTTACTTCTTGATGAACCAACAGCATCACTTGATCCTGAAACAGGAGATTTTGTTAGAAGTTTTTTAGAGGAATATCAACAGGAAAATAAAACATCAATTCTATTAGCATCTCACAATATGGCAGAGGTAGAGAGACTATGTTCTTCAGTTTTAATGATGAATAAAGGGTCAATTATTGATGAGGGTAGACCAGAGGAATTAATTAAAAAACATGGAAGAAAAAATATGGAAGAAGTTTTTTTAAAACTAACAAGAGAAAAAGTATGAATTTAAATAAAATGTATGGTCTTTTCCTAAGACACTTTTATTTAATTAAAAGTTCTTTACCAAGAATTTTGGATTTAATTTATTGGCCGACAATTCAAATAATTTTGTGGGGTTTTATCTCGAAGTTCTTCTCAATACATAGTGACTACTATAGCAATACTTTGGGAGTAATTTTAACATGTGCAATACTTTACGATATTCTTTTTAGATCAAGTATTAGTTTTAACATGCTTTTTTTAGAAGAAATCTGGAGTAGAAATTTCACAAATTTGTTTATTGCTCCCCTAAAGCTTAAAGAAATTATTATTTCATTAATTTTTACTGCTTTAATAAGAACTTTGATAGGATTGGTTCCTGCGATAATGCTAACCTCTCCTCTATTTGGTGTATCAATTTTAAAATTAGGATTACCACTTTTATTCCTATTCCTTAGTTTATATCTTTTTGGGATAACACTTGGATTATTTGTAAGTTCAGGACTAATTAGATTTGGTCCGTCTTTTGAAAATATTGCGTGGTCATCATTATTTTTGCTAGCTCCTCTGGGATGCATTTACTATCCAATAGAAATTCTACCAGAATTATTTCAATTTATAGCAAAAGGTTTACCACTTGTTTATATTTTCGATGAGACCAGAAACATACTTTTAAATGGTTCAATTGATTATACAAATTTAAAACAAGCGTATTTGTTGAACCTTATCTATTTAGTTATTGGAATAGTCCTATTTTATTTATCTTTTTTAAGAGCTCGAGTTAAAGGGACTTTAATAAATATGGGAGAATAATTGGTGCGCCTGCTAGGAGTTGAACCCAGAACCTCCTGATCCGAAGTCAGGCGCTCTATCCAATTGAGCTACAGACGCATATAGTATTAATATTATATTTTATGGAAAAAAACATTAATTTTATAGTTAAAGAGAAAGAGAAGAATTTAAGAGTTGATGTTTTGATTAATAAAAGAGATGAATTAATCAGCAGAACTAGGATTAAAAATTTAATACTTAAAGAAAAATTAAAATTAAATAACAAAATTATTAAAAGTCCGTCAAAAAAAGTCTCTGAGGGAGACTTTGTAGATCTTCAAATCCCAGAGCCAGAGATAGCATCTCTTAAGCCTTATAAATTTAAATTGGAAATAGTTTATGAAGATAAAGATTTGTTAGTAATTGATAAACCTGCTGGGATAATAATGCATCCAGGTGCCGGAAATTATGATAAAACAATTGTTAATGCCTTAATTAGTTATAACAAAAACTCTTTATCAAATATCGGTGATGAATTACGACCTGGTATTGTTCATAGGATTGATAAAAACACGTCTGGTTTGGTTGTAATTGCAAAAAACAATGAAGCACATGAAAATTTGTCAAAACAATTTAATGAACACACAATTACAAGAATCTACCAACTTTTGATATGGGGAAAACTCAGGCCATCTTATGGAAGAATAGAAACTTTTATTACTCGTAGTTCAAAAAATAGACAATTAATGACTGTTAGTAGTTTTAAAGGTAAAAAAGCAATAACTAATTATAAAACTATTGAAGTTTTTGAAAATGAAAGCGTACCGACTTTGAGTTTAGTTGAATGTAAATTAGAAACTGGAAGAACGCATCAAATAAGAGTACACATGAACTACAAGGGTAACAGCATATTAGGAGATGATAAATATAAGAAAAAATATAAAAAATTGAAAAATATTGAACCAGACTTACAAAATTCAATTTCCAAATTAAAAAGACAATTTCTTCATGCCAAAACCTTAGGCTTTAGGCATCCTAGTACTAAAAAACCAATGATTTTTTCCTCACTTTTGCCAAAAGACCTTAGTAAGATTTTAAAAAAGCTGAGAAATACTGAAAAATAAATTATTGAAAATTAATTATAATTAATTAAATAAACACTTTTATGAACGCAATAATTAGTAATAATTTACCAACTCTATCTAATGAGGGCGGTTTAGCTGCATACTTAGAACAAATAAAAAAATTTCCAATGTTAGCAGCTGAAGAAGAGTATATGCTCGCAAAAAATTGGAAAGCAACTGGAAATATTAAAGCAGCAGAAAAATTAGTTACTAGTCACTTAAGATTGGTTGCAAAAATAGCAATGGGATATAAAGGATACGGATTACCTGTTAATGAAATGATTTCAGAAGGAAATATTGGGTTGATGCAAGCTGTTAAAAAATTTGAACCAGAAAAAGGTTTTAGATTGGCAACATACGCGATGTGGTGGATTAAAGCTTCAATACAAGAATATATTTTAAGATCATGGAGTCTTGTTAAAATTGGAACTACCACTGCACAAAAAAAATTATTTTTTAATTTGAAAAAAATTAAAAATCAAATTGCCCCAGAAACTGAAGGTGATTTAAGAGATGATCATGTAAATGATATTGCTAATAAACTCGATGTAAGTAAAGAAGAGGTGGTCTCAATGAATAGAAGACTTTCAGGAAAAGAGTTCTCTCTAAATGCTCAAGTTGGAGAAGATGGTGATGAATGGCAAGACTGGTTAGAGGATAAAGAACTTGATCACGATTTAAAATATGCTCATCATGAGGAAATGGAACAAAGAAAAGATTTATTAAAAGACTCGATTAAAGTTCTTAATGATAGAGAGCGAGAAATTTTATATTCAAGAAGGCTAAATGATAATCCGACTACCCTAGAGGATTTAAGTCAGAAATATAAAATTAGCAGAGAAAGGGTCAGACAGATAGAAAATAAAGCATTTGAAAAACTTCAAAAGCACATGTTACTTTTAGCTAAATCAAAAAATCTATTACCCGCTAATTAAATATCAAAAGGATTTTTAATTAAAATAGTATCATCCCTTTCTGGACTAGTTGAGATACTAGACACTTTTGCACCAATAAAATCCTCCACTGCAAAGATATATTTTTTTGCATTTTCAGGTAATGAGTCCATATTTTTGACACCACTTGTAGAAACTTTCCAACCTTTGAACGTTTTATAGATAGGTTTTATTTTTATTTGATCCTCTACAGCAGCAGGCAAATAATCTAATTTTTTACCATCAAGCTCGTAAGCAACACAAATTTTTATTTCATCTAATTCGTCCAAAACATCTAATTTTGTTAACGCAATAGAATTAATACCTGAAACTTTAATTGTTTGTCTAACTAAAACACCATCGAACCATCCACATCTTCTTTTTCTGCTTGTGACAGTTCCAAATTCTTTTCCTCGCACACCTAACAGTTCGCCAATGCCATCTGTTAGTTCTGTTGGAAACGGACCTTCTCCAACTCTTGTTGTATAAGCTTTTGTAATTCCAAGAACATAATTTATCGTGTCAAGTCCACAGCCTGTTCCTGTAGCTGCACTTGATGCGACAGTATTTGAGGAAGTTACAAAAGGATAAGTTCCGTGGTCAACATCAAGTAGAACACCTTGCGCACCCTCAAACAAAATTTTTTTTTTTTGTTTTTTGAATTCGTCAATTTTAAGCCATACAGGTTGTGAAAATTCTAATATTTTAGGTGCTATTTTAAGTAAATCAGACTTTAACTTACCCTTTTCAAAAATTTTTTTTCCTAGACCTTTTCTTATTGCATTATGGTGAATTAGTACTGACTCAAGTCTTTGATCTAAATTTTTTTCAGACCTTAAATCCATAACTCTGATTGATCTTCTACCAACTTTATCTTCATATGCAGGTCCAATTCCTCGTCTAGTTGTTCCTATCTTACTTTTACCCGCTGCATCCTCTCTAATTTCATCCATTTCCTTATGAAAAGGCAAAATTAAATTTGCAGATTCAGATATAATAAAATTATTCGTGTTAACCTCTACACCTTTAGATTTTATTTCTTCAATTTCCTCCAATAAAGCCCAAGGATCTACGACAACACCATTACCAATTATTGATATTTTACCCTTTCTAACTATCCCAGATGGCAGTAATCTTAACTTATAAATTACACCATTTATCACAAGAGTATGTCCAGCATTGTGACCTCCTTGAAATCTTACTACTACATCTGCTTGTTCAGATAGCCAATCAACAATTTTTCCTTTACCCTCGTCACCCCATTGAGATCCAACAACGACAATATTTTTCATTATTTAAACTTCGTTTTTAATATAAAAGAAGTGAGATGGTTAATTGGGCCATGACCTTTTCCATATTTAGGGTTAGATTTTATTGCTGAATTTACATACTTAATACCAAGCTCACAAGATTTCTTTACTGGTTTTCCACACGATATAAGAGTTGTAACAGCACTAGATAAAGTACAACCTGTGCCATGGGTATTTTTTGTCTTATAACGCTTACTGTTAAAAAATTTAATATCCTTTTCGTTGATAAAAATATCAATAACATTTTTATTTTTAAGGTGTCCACCTTTAATAAGCACATTTTTAGCTCCCAATTCTAAAAGTTTATTAGCGGCATAAATCATATCTTCTTTATTTAAAATTTTAGTTTTAGTCAAAATTTCTGCCTCTGGGATATTTGGAGTTACAAGTAATACTTTTTTAATTAACTTTAATTTTAATAATTGAATTGCCTTATCATCTATTAATTTGGCCCCACCTTTTGCAACCATAACTGGATCTAAAATAATTTTTTTTATTTTGATTATATCTATAGCCTTTAATACCGATCTAATAACTTTTGCGGAGTGTAGCATACCTATCTTAGTTGCATCAGGTCTTATATCTTTGCAAGTGTAGGTAATTTGATTGAAAATATCTTTTGGATCAACTCCAATAATCGATTTTACACCTGTAGTATTTTGTGTTGTAACTGCAGTTATAGCTGTCATAGCATAGGATCCAAGGGCGGTTACAGTTTTTATATCAGCCTGGATACCTGCTCCACCTGAAGAGTCTGAGCCTGCAATAATCAAAATTTTAGAGTTCGGCTTCAATTTATTTTATTTTTTTTGATATAATTTTAACACATTCAGATAAAAGTATTTTATTTTCACTTTCCCCCATAATTCTTATCTTAGATTCCGTGCCTGATTTTCTTACCAAAATTCTTCCTTTACCCTTAATCAATTTTTCTACAATTCTTATAGTTTTTTTTATCTCGGGTTTATTGATAATATTTTTATCTTTTACATCGATATTTACTAAAAGCTGGGGTATTTTTTGAAATTTATCAAAAAATTCACTTGCTTTTTTTCCCTTCCTTAAAGCAAAAAGAGCCTCTAAAGCCACAAGCAGACCATCACCAGTAGTCGCAAATTTACCTAAAATAATATGACCTGATTGCTCACCACCAAGATTATATCTGTATTTTTGCATTTTTTCTTTAACATATCTGTCGCCAACGTTAGCCCGAATAAATTTTATTCCATTTGATTTGAAATATTTTTCTAAGCCATAGTTTGACATTAAAGTTCCAATCACACCACCTTTTAACATTTTTTTATTTTTCCACCTTGTTGCTAAAGCAGCAATAATTTGATCTCCATCTATAATATTGCTATTTTCATCACACATTATAATTCTATCAGCATCTCCATCTAAAGATATGCCAATATGAGCTTTATATTTTTTAACAGCTGTTCTAATTTTTTTTGGAAAAGTTGAGCCACAGTTTTGGTTTATATTTAAACCGTTCGGACTCACACCTATTGGTATTACCTCAGCTCCTAGTGATCTTAATAGTTCAGGCCCTGCTTTATAACCTGCGCCATTAGCACAATCAATAACGATTCTTAATCCTCTTAGATTAAACTCTTTCGTAAAATTTTTTTGCAATATCTTAATGTATTTTTTTGTTCCAGTTTCCAATCTTTTAACTCGTCCTAACTTTTTAGGTTGAGATAGGTGTTTTGAAATTTTTTTGTCTATAAGACTTTCAATTTTTTTTTCGATTTTATCTGATAATTTCATTCCATCAGGACCAAATAATTTTAAACCATTGTCATGGTGAGGATTGTGTGAAGCTGTAATCATTATACCCATATTAGCCTTCATTTCTTTTGTGAGCATTGCTAGCCCATTAGTTGGCAAAGGGCCAAGGGTATAAACATGCATACCAGCAGATGCTAAGCCAGAAACAAGAGCAGGTTCTAGAGTGTAACCAGACAATCTGGTATCTTTGGCTATTATCGCAATTTGTTTCTTTTTTTTTTGGGATTTGAAATAAGTTCCACTTGCAAGCCCAAATTTAAAAAACATATCTCCATTTATGTGTTTGCTATTTATAGCCCCTCTAATTCCGTCAGTCCCAAAGTACTTCTTTGTCATTAATTTCCAATTAGCTTCCTAAAAACTTTAATTCCTTGCATTACTTCATTCACATCATGAATTCTTAATATCTGTATACCTTGCATCATTAAAAATATTGAAGATGCTATTGTTCCGCCAATTCGGGTTTTACTGTCATTTTCTTTAGAAATATCCTTGATAAATCTTTTTCTAGAATTCCCAACAAGTATAGGAAAACCGAGAGAATGGAAAATAGAAATTCTTTTGAATAGATTCATATTATGTTTCAAATTTTTTCCAAATCCAATACCTGGATCTAAAATTATATTGTTATGTTTTATGCCTTTAGATCTAATTAACTTAATTTTTTGCTCAAAATAATCATAAATATCTAATAATTCATTTTTATAATTAGGATTTTTTTGCATATTCTCTGGTGTACCCCTTGAATGCTGTATTACAAAAGGAATTTTATTTTTTTTAAGAACTGTCAAAGTTTTAGTGTCATATTTAAGTCCAGACACATCATTTATTAACTTAACCCCTAATGTAATGCCTTTTTCCATGATTTTAGATTTTCTTGTGTCTAAAGAAACTGGTAATTTTTTTGCTATTAATTTCAAAATCTTACTAATTCTAACCCACTCAGTTTTTTCAGTAACAGACTTAGATCCTGGTCTAGTCGACTCACCACCAACATCAATTAGATCAGCCCCTTTCTTATAGAGGTCCATTGCATGATTTATTCCCTTTGTTTTTGTATTAAATTTTCCACCATCTGAAAAACTATCGGGGGTTAGATTTAACACTCCTAGTATATTTGGAATTTTTTTAAAATTTAATTTAGAAAAGTTTTTTTTTTTTGAATTAATTTTTTTTAAATCTAACTTTATTTTATTCCTCAAATTTTTGGATAAATATTTAATTTTATCTAAAGAAATTCTTTTTTTTGACTTTCTAGTTATAATCTCTATGTTATCAAAAGATATTTCTTGAATCTGATGTAAAGATATAGTTTTTTTTCTTTTTACTAATTCTTTTGAGAAATTACCATAGTAGAAATTACACGCTCTTGTGTAATATCTTTTCATTGTTATTTAATGGACAATTTTTGGTTTTAAACCCATTGCTCCTAAAGCAGAACTTTTATCATCCTTTTCATCTGGTTTTTCAGACAATTTATCTTTTGGATATATATTTTTGTTGATGATATTTTCAATTTCTTCTCCAGTCAAAGTTTCATATGTAATTAAAGCTTTGGCAATTTTATGTAGATCATCTATTTTTTCTGTTAATATTTTTTTTGCTTGATTGTAGCCCTCATCGACTAGCTTTCTTATTTCTTTGTCAATTTTTTGTGCAACTGCCTCAGATACAGATTGGGTTTGTGTTACTGATCTTCCTAGAAATACCTCCTCTTGATTTTCACCATATTCAACGGGCCCCATTTCCTCGCTCATGCCATACTTAGTCACCATAGCTCTTGCGAGTTGAGTTGCTTGATTTATATCGGACCCTGTCCCTCCACCAGCACCCGTGGTAATATCATCTTTACCAAAAATAAGTTCTTCTGCAACTCTGCCACCAAAGCAGACTGCTAACCTAGCTTTAAGATATTTTATAGAATAACCATGCTTATCTCTCTCAGGCAAATTCATCACCATACCTAAAGCTCTTCCTCTAGGGATTATTGTTGCTTTGTGAATTGGATCATAACTAGGCATATTAAATGAAACCAATGCATGCCCACCTTCATGGTAAGCTGTAAGTTTTTTCTCATCTTCGGTCATGACCATGGATCTTCTTTCAGCTCCCATCATTACTTTATCTTTTGCTTCTTCAAACTCCATTAAAGTAACTATTCTCTTATTTTTTCTCGCAGCTAACAATGCTGCCTCATTAACAAGATTTGCTAAGTCTGCTCCTGAAAAACCAGGAGTTCCTCTTGCAATAGTTCTTAAATTTACATCTGGAGCCATCTTAATTTTTTTCACATGTACTTTTAATATTTTTTCTCTACCTATAATATCTGGATTTGATACGACTACTTGTCTATCAAATCTTCCTGGTCTTAGCAAAGCAGGGTCTAAAACATCTGGTCTATTAGTTGCAGCGATTATAATCACGCCTTCGTTTGTATCAAATCCATCCATTTCTACTAAAAGCTGATTAAGCGTTTGCTCTCTTTCATCGTTTCCCCCACCTAAACCTGCTCCACGACTTCTACCAACAGCATCGATTTCATCAATAAAGATTATACACGGAGAATTTTTTTTACCTTGATCAAACATATCTCTAACTCTTGATGCGCCAACGCCAACAAACATTTCCACAAAATCTGAACCAGATATTGTGAAAAATGGTACACCTGCTTCTCCTGCAATAGCTCTTGCAAGTAAAGTTTTTCCCGTACCAGGAGGACCCACTAACAAAGCTCCTCTAGGAATTTTTCCACCAAGTCTACTAAATTTTTTTGGGTCTTTTAAAAATTCTACAATTTCTTCAACTTCTTCTTTAGCTTCCTCTACTCCAGCAACATCATTAAAAGTTACTTTCCCCTTTAGCTCATTCATCATTTTTGCTTTAGATCTACCAAAACCCATGGCCCCACCTTTGCCACCTTGCATTTGTCTCATAAAGAAAATCCATACTGCAATTAACAGCAACATTGGAAACCAAGAAAGTAACACCCCAAACAATGATGGCATTTTTTCCTCAATAGGGGCTGCGGAAATACTGACACCTTTTTCTGAAAGTTTTTCTATTAAATTTGGATCGTTGGGTGAATATGTAGTGAAATTATTACCATTCGAATAAGTTCCTTTTATATTATTGCCTTGAATTTCAACTTTTACTACCTCTCCATTATCAACAGCTGTCAAAAATTCTGAAAATATTACTTTATTATTACCTCGTATGTTTGCTTGAGGATTTTTGAACATGTTGTAAAGACCTATAGTCAAAAAAACTATGACAGCCCACATTAAAATATTTTTGAAATTCATATTGATAAAATAAGAATTATTTAAGATTTAACAAGTGGCAATTTTGGTTAATATGCATGAAAATTATTGTTCTTTTGAGATAATGACTGTTTGATTGACCTTTTCGATCAAGCAACTCCCTAATGTGCTCTTAAAAAATGAGCTTTTTTGAATTTCTTTGATAATTTTATCAATTTTTTTTCCTCTGACAGAGTAATGTTTTTTACTTACAAAATTTAATGAATCAGACAAAGATCTAAATACTACCTCGTATGGTTGTTTAAAAAATTTGTCGTTTAAAATTAAATGTTTTTTTTTATGTGAAAAAAAGGAGTTATTTTCTATATTTTTAGCAACATAGTAATTAACAACGTCATTTGATTTTTTTAAATTTTCAATAGTTTTTATAAATTTTTTTCGATCCAAACCATCATTTTTAAGCCCGTTTAAAAGTTTTCTTATTCTCACCCTTTGAAACTTTTCATCATTATTTGTTGGATCTTTAACATAAAAATCAAAAACTTTTTTCGAAATAAAAACTAAATCCTCTTTTTTTTGACTTATTAAAGGTCTTAAAATTGTAACATTTTTTAATTTAGTTTCTTTACTTAATGAAATTAAACCTTTTAATCCACTACCCCTAAGAATTCTTATAAAAAAGTTTTCAATTAAGTCCTCTTGATGATGTCCCAGTAATATGTACGTTACCCCTAGTTTTTTACATTTAGAAATCAAAAGTTCAAATCTTTTTGTTCTTGCTGCTGATTGAATATTACTTTTAGGCTTTATTCCTCGCCAATATAAAATCTCAGCATTTATTTGAAATTTATGAAGTATTTTTTTTACATATTTTGCCTCATCAGTAGATTCTGATCTTAATTTATGATCAATAATATAAAACTTAGCTTTGAGGTTTTTTTTAATCGAGTAAATTTTAGATAGAAAGGCTAATGCAAGACTATCTGGGCCTCCAGATACTGCGACGATAAAATTCTTATTAATACTTACAGACTTTGCAAACTTTTCATAAATCTGACTAATTTTTTTATTATATAATTTATTCTTTAAAACTCTAGGAATTTTTATTTTTACACTCAAATTTTTGAGACTCATATTTAGCTTTTTGTATCACAGACTCATTTGCATCTGGATATTCTTTTTCAACACCATTGATCATTTTACAACCTTGATCTTTTTCTCCTATCTGAACCATCGATACTCCTAATTTTAATAAGTTTTCGGGTGCCTTTTTACCTTTAGGATACTTTTGGTATCCCTCTAAATAGGCAGTTGCTGCATCAGTATAAAGCTGTCTTATCCTAAAAGTCTCAGCATACCAATATTGTGCATTGCCTGCTAATTTGTGCTCGGGATTTGATTGTACAAACTCTCTAAAAGCTCTTTCTGCTGTGGAATAATCACCAACTTTTAAAAAGCTTGTAGCAAATTCGTATTGATTTTCTGGCGACTCGCTTGGAAGAATTTTATCTTCAGCCTGAAAAGTTTCTGTGACAACTGTTGCAGTTGTATCTATAGATTGAGTTTGTTGAATTGTTTCATTGGTATTCGTGTCTTTATAGGATATTGAGCCAAGATCTTGTGGTTGCGAGCTGCCAGGTAAAATTTTGTCTTTGGAGTTTTGGACCACAGTCTTTTTATCGTCGTTTATAACTGAAGCGTTCTCTAAATCCTGAAATCTTATTTGATTATCAGCTTGGACTTTTGACAATCTATTTGATAATTTATCAAGTTTAAAATTTATTTCTTCAAATCTGTTCGTTAAATTTTGAAATTGATTTTCAATCTCTGTGAGTTTTAATAAGTGTCTTGTTAATACATCTTCTGAATTAGAGTCTAAAGACGTATCTGTATTATTAATTTCATTGTTTAAATTTGTTGATCCTGAATAAACTGCCCTCTCAAGTGTTTTAATATCTTTCTGTAACTGCTCTATAGTTTCATAAATATTATGATTGTCTGCAATTAAATGCGTAGAGAGAGAGAAATAAATTATTAATATAAATTTAAGTCTTAATTTTTTAATAAAGATCTTCATTAGTTAGGTTATTATTAAAATAATGGCAAAAAAAAGACCCTTAAACAATACATGTCCAAGGGTCTTAAATTAAAAAACTAGTTTGCTTTTACTGTTACAGATCTTCTGTTTTTTGACCACGCTAAAGGATTAGAACCTGAATCAACTGGTCGTTCTTTACCATAACTTAAAACTGAAATTCTGTTAGAAGAAATTCCATATGTCATCAAATAATCTTTAGCAGCATTTGCTCTTCTTTCACCCAGAGCCAAGTTGTACTCTCTTGTACCTCTTTCATCTGCATGACCTTCAAGCACAATTGTGATTTTTGAATTTTTTCTCAAGTACGCAGCTTGTTTTCTTAAAGTTTCTCTTGAGGCAGTTGTCAAAACTGACTCATTTGTTGCAAAAAATACTCTATCAGGAACTCCTGATGCTAAATACTCAACGCTATCCGTTCCAGTATAAACATCTCCTTGCATTTGACCTGAAGTTTTTTTTGATGTTGCACAAGCAGATAGTGCAAAACAAGCAAAAACTATTAATAAAGTGTTTTTAAGAATTTTGTTTAATTTCATTATTGCTCCTTGATCAATATTTCTTATTCATGACTTTTTCACAACTAATTAGATGTTTCAAGTTAAAAAATCAAGATAAATCAGATTAATTACTTAATAATGATGACCATGATGGGTCAGAGGCATCTGTAGGGGTTTTTACCATCCTCTCATTATAGCCCGTCAAATCGATGGACCATAATTTGGCAGAAAATCCTTCCCCTTTATCATCAGTTTTAGTCTCTCTATAAAATATTAAAACTCTTCCATTGGGCGACCAAGATGGTGCCTCTTGATAAAAATTTTCGGTCAAAAGCCTTTCTCCGCTACCATCTGTTCTCATAACACCAATATAAAATTTCCCTTTGTGAAGTTTAGTGAATGCTATTAAGTCACCTCTGGGTGACCAAACAGGGGTTCCGTATAGCCCTTTACCAAATGAAATTCTTTTAACTTTGCTCCCATCACTTCTCATTACATAAATTTGTTGATAACCACTTCTATCAGAATTGAAGCAAATAAATTTACCGTCTGGAGAAAAAGAGGGAGAAGTATCAATTGATGGATGATTGGTAATCTTTTCCACGATACGATTTTCTAAATCCATAGTATAAATTTCTGAATTACCATCTTTAGCAAAACTCATGATAATTTTTTTTCCATCTGGAGAAAATCGTGGAGCAAAGGTCATCCCAGGAAAATCACCAACTACCTCCTGTGTGCCTGTCTCGATATCTAAAAGATATACTCTTGGTAAATTTCTAAAGTAAGACAGATAAGTTACCATTTGACTTGTTGGATTAAACCTGGGTGTCAAAACAAGCTCATTACCTAAAGTCAAAAATTTATTATTAGCTCCATCCTGATCCATTATTGCTAGTTTTTTAATACGTTTGGTCTTTGGGCCCTCTTCTGCAACATAAATTATTCTTGTATCAAAATAGCCCTTTTCTCCAGTCAATCTCTGATAAACTTTATCAGTTATAATATGTCCAACTCGTCTCCAGTTTGTTGGTACGGTTGTAAAAGCCAATGCAACCATTTCTTTTCCAGCAAGCACATCCCAAAGTCTAAATTCAACTCGTAACTTTTCATCTAAGTAGCTAACTTTTCCGGTAATTAATGCCTGAGCCTTGATTAAATTCCAATCTTCAAATCTAGGTTTTAGGTTGGCAATGTCAGGTGCTTGTAAAAAAGCGTCTTTATTTAATGGATTAAAAAGTCCAGAAGTTTTTAAATTTATCTCAATTATCTTTGAAATTTCGTTACCGATATTTCCTTTTTTTAAAATTTTCTCAAAATTCTGCCTTGAATTTTCATCAATCGATAAAGGCGAAACTGCTATAGGGAGAGGATCTAGATTTCCTCTGGTAATATCAACTTCAATAAGACCAAAACTCTTTGAAGGTATTAAAATCAGAAAAATAATTATCTTTATCAAAATTCTCATGGGTTTATATTATCCTTCTAACATTTCTCTTGCATCAAAGTTAAGTTGTAATTCTTTCCATTTTTCATAACCTGTTGTTGGAACTCTAAGAGGTTGGCATAATTTTACTGCTCTAAGTGCACTTTCTGCCAATACTTTGTAAAAACCTTGTCCTGGCTTATTCATTCTTGCGTGATCTATAATTTCTGATTTAGCTACCGTGCCATCTGGTTTTAATTGTAATTTAATTCTAACTAACAAATTCTCGTTGTAAGGTAGACCTAACGGTATGCTCCAGCATCCAAATATTTGTGCCTTTAGAGCATCCTCTTCGCTTAAAGATAGACCTGTATTCTCAACGTTCCTTTTTTGATCTTGAGTAACTTTATCATTTTTTTTTGTCGTTTCGGCTATTTCCTCTTTTGACTTATCAATAAGTGCTGCAATGTTATTTGGATCAAAAAGCTCGTCTTTTTCAAACTCTGAAACTTGTTTGACTTCATTATCTACTACCTCAGGATTTTGCTTATCCTCTTTAATTTCTTTTTCATTTTTTACAAGATCATCAGGCATTGGAACAGAGTCAGGTTTTATTTTTTTAACTTTTTTAGGGGGTGCCTGCTCGGACACCAATTTTTCCTCTTTTTTTTTTACCTCTTCTATAATTTTTTTTGCTTTAGGAGCAAAAGGGATATTTGTTTTATCAGTAATTTGTATTAACTCTATGGATACAATTGGAGGAAGATCAATGGGTTTTTTTGTTAAAAATGGTAAACTCATGGCGGTTAAAAATATAAATACTGCATGTAAAACAGAAGATATAATTACACTCCTATTCAATTTATCACCTCTCTTTATATGGCTCTGAAATCAAAGCTACTTTTGTAAAACCTGATCCAGATAAAAGACCCATAATTTCAAGCACCCTGCCATAATTAATAGTTTTATCCCCCCTCACATAAATTCGAGTATCAGTTCTATTTTTTGAGACTGCTAAGACCTTTGCGATTATTTTATCATATTCCACTTTTGACTCTTGAATGAAAATTTCTCCTTTAGAATTAATTGATAACGTCAACGGTTCAGCTTCCTCTGGGAGCGAGTCTGCAGAACTTTCGGGTAAATCAACTTGCACTCCAACCGTCAATAATGGAGCCGTAACCATAAAAATTATTAAAAGAACAAGCATTACATCTACAAACGGTGTAACATTTATTTCACTCATAGGTTCTTTTGATGATCGATTAAACTTAAAAGCCATTAATTAAATTATCGTTAAAAATCTTTTAGAAAAATTTTCTAATCTCTGGGAATATTTAATTGAATCATTATTAAATTTATTATAAGCGACAACTGCTGGTATAGCAGCCAATAAACCTAAAGCAGTTGCAAAAAGAGCTTCTGCTATTCCAGGTGCAACAATTGCTAAACTTGTGTTTCGAGAAATCGCAATTGATTGAAATGAATTCATAATTCCCCAGACAGTACCAAAAAGACCTATAAACGGAGCTGTCGATCCAACTGTAGCTAAAAAAGTGAAACCTTTACTAATTTTGGTGACTTGTTTTTCAATACCAGTCTCTAGCAATGTTGTCATTCGATCGTTCAAATCAGTTTTTGATCTTCTTTTAAGTAAATTTTGCATCGCATCCCTAAAAAGTAAAGCCATTGGATCTTCAGTGGTTGCAGGAAGATTATTATAAAAAGTTTCTGCAGACTTAGAGTTCCAAAATTTGTTTTCAAATTCCTCGGTAGATTTATTAATTTTTTTGAAAAGTTTAAATTTTTCAAATATCACAGCCCATGAATAAATTGAACAGGCGATAAGAATTAGAATAACAGACTTGACTACAATATCTGCTCTTATGAACAAATTCATTAATGAAAAATCAGCACTTGAGGCAAGACCAACTGCCTGAGATGATATATCAGCTTCCATACATGCTTCTGTCACTTAAATGTGTCATGATTTTGACTTATTCAGTAAGATTTATTCTTCAATTTTATGAGTTTCATAATAAAAACTAGCAATTAATATAGCATCAGCCTTGTTTGAGTCTTTCTTTTTTGATAGCTGTGACGAAAAATTTGGAAATATCTCAATAGCTCTAGTTCGACTAGCATCTTTTTCAGAATTAATTAAATTATAATATTTCTTCCATTTAGCGGGTCTAACAAAAAACATTGGTAGCCTCATTGCAGAACAAATACCTTTTAAAATTCCAAAAGACTGCCCAAAATTAAACATGCTTGTTACTCCTTGACCCGGCATAGCTGTAACATGCTCTATTACAACTCTTGTCTTAGTTTCAGGACTACTATTAATTTTTTTGATAATTTCATTATAAATTTGAGCCCCATTAACCTGTTTTTTATTCTTTTTTCCTTCATTCATGACGGGCATTTCAATTACATCTAAAATTTTTCCATCTTTAAAGAAACAAATTGAACCAGAAACACCTGGATCTATACCAATTATTAACATAACTTATTTTAAAAACTCAGCATTTGAATATACTTTTTGAACATCATCATCATCCTCCAATGAGATAAAAAAATTTATTAAAGTTTCATGATCTTTTTTTGGAATTTGTACATTGTTTACTGGAACCCATTCTATTCCAGTTGATATAAAATTACTAATTTTTTTCTCTAACTCTTTTTTAATATTATATACATTAAGTACTGAACATTGAATTTCATGTAATTCTGCATTTGATTTACATTCGTCTGCGCCAGCTTCTATAGCCAATTCTAAAATTTTTTCTTCAGAAATTTCATTACTATCAACTTTTATGACACCTAGTTGAGTAAAATTATGAGAAGCTGAGCCTTGTGTTCCAAGACTGCCTCCAGATTTTTGAAAAATAGTTCTTATGTTCGAAGCGGTCCTGTTTTTGTTATCTGTAAGTGTTTCCACAATAACAGCAACTTTGTTTGGTCCGAAACCCTCATATCTTAAATTTTCAAAATTTGATTCATTGTTTAATGATGATTTATTTACAGCTCGCTCAATATTGTCTTTAGGCATATTTGCAGATCTAGCGGCCTGTATGGCTGATCTTAATCTAGGATTCATATTTGGATCTCTATCTCCCAATTTTGCAGCAACAGTAATTTCTTTTGATAACTTAGAAAATATTTTGGACCTTTCCTTATCTACCTTTCCTTTTTTATGTTTAATCCCTGCCCAGTGTGAATGTCCTGCCATAAATCAACTATTTTTCAATTGCTCTCCAAAAATATAACTCTCAACTTTATTAGCTAAGCCAGTTTCTATGTTGCACTCAACAATTACCCCACATAAAGTAGAAATTCCATTTGCTGGGAAATGTTTTATAGAATCTTTTTTCATAAATCTATTCAATGAATTATTTTTATTCATCCCAATTACTGAGTCGTAATCACCGCACATCCCTGCATCAGTTTGATATGCGGTACCGTTTTGTAAAATTCTTGCATCATTAGTTGGTATGTGAGTATGTGTGCCTACTACAAGAGATGCTTTACCATCAAAGTAATGTCCAATTGCATTTTTTTCACTTGTAATTTCTCCATGAAAATCAACTACTAAAAAATCAAAATCCTCTTTCAATTTAAACTTATTAATAAATTGATTTGCTGTTTCAAAAACATCATTACTTTTTTTCATAAAAACATTTCCAATTAAATTTAGAACTCCAATTTTAAAATTATTAACAGTCGTAAAAATTTCAAACCCTTTTCCTGGAGAAGGTTCAAAAAAATTTTTTGGTCTTAATATTCTTTTTTCATTCTCTATAAATTGTATTATATCTTTTTGATCCCAGACATGATTTCCACTTGTAATTACATCAACGCCACTTGAAAAAAATTTTTCACAAATCTTTTGTGTTAGACCAACCCCACTTTCGTCTGCATTTTCTCCATTTACAATTACGAAATCGATCTCTCTTTGTTTTTTTTGGGAAGGAAGATTTTCAACTAATTTGGAACATCCTGAACTACCCACAACATCGCCTAAAAATAATATTCTCATTCTATAATTTTTTTTTCTGTCACTACAAAATCAAGTTTTTTATCATATTTGTTAAGAGGAATACTTTTAACTCTTTGAAAAGAATACGCCAATCCAACGAGGAGTGGTTTTTTTTTTCTTTTGATTCTTTGTATATATCTATCGTAGAAACCGCCTCCATAACCTACCCTGTTCAATTTTGTATCAAAACTCAATAAGGGTATTAACAATATATCTGGAAATTTTATTTTGCCATTACTCGGTTCTGGTATGCCAAATTTATTTATAACTAATGGCTCTTTGGAGCTCCATTGAATAAAATCCATTTGAAAGTTTTTTTTTATTTTTGGTAAGGAAATAATATAATTTTTCTTTTCTAATCTTTCCAAAATTTGAATACAATCTAATTCGTTATTGTAAGGGTAATATCCTCCAACAATTTTTCCTTTTATTCCCTCTTTTTTTAAAAGCTTGATAATATTATTATGATTAATTGATTTGACTTTTTGTAACTTATTTTCTCTAAGCTTTAAAAATTTTTTTCTAATTTGAGATTTTTTCACAAAATTTAGGACAAATTTTCTAAGTTTGCTTTTTTTACAAAATTTGAAATTTCATTCGCAGCTTCATCTATTAATTTTTCATAACTTTGTTGACTCAGCTCAATTTCATTTTTTAAATGAATATGTTTTGTATTCAACTTACTAATTTCATTTTCCTTTTTATCTCTATATTCATATATTAAGGATTTAAGTTCTTTGAACTTATTCGATAAATCATTAAACTCCTTTTTTTTTTGCTCTACTTTTTTTTTTGTCTCATAGTATTCATCCATAATTTTAACTGCAGTAATAAGCAAAAGTTTATTTTCACCTAAATTACCTAGATCATTTTTATGTTTATTAAACTTTTGATTTAATTGGATTAATAATTCTTCTAATTGTTCTTCTTGTCCATCTTCACAAGAAAGTAAAAATTCTTTACCATTAAATTTAATGCTTACGTTTGCCATTCGTCTATTTCATTTAACAAAATATCTGTTTCTTGATTTAATTCATCAATTTTTTCTGAAAAATTTAATTGCTTTTGTTTTTCAATTTTATCTTGTCTCTCAAATTCGTCTAATTTCCTCGATAATTCATTATGCTCATTAACCAAAGAAGTGTATTTTTTCTCCAGTTCTTTTTTTTCAATTTCTAATTGATTTTTTTGATCCTTAAGATTTTCAATATTTTTATTTATATTTGGATCATTGAGATTCAAATTTTTTAATTTTGTTAACGCTTCATTTAACTTTTTTTCTTTTTCACTAAAAAAATTCATATATATATATTTATATTATTAAATAGAATCTTCTTAGTCTAGACAGGATAATTTTGAATAAACAATACAGGGAATTAGCTAATTGCATTCGATTTTTATCAATTGATGCTGTACAAAAAGCCAACTCAGGTCACCCAGGAATGCCTATGGGTATGGCCGATGTAGTAACAGTTTTGTTTAAAGATTTTTTAAATTTTAACCCAAATAACCCAAGTTGGGTAAATAGAGACAGATTCGTTCTCTCTGCCGGTCATGGATCAATGTTGCTTTATTCACTCCTTTATCTCACTGGTTACAAAAGTGTTTCTTTGAATGATATAAAAAATTTTCGTCAATTAGATTCAATTTGTGCAGGTCATCCTGAATATCACCCTAATACTGGCATTGAGACTACCACAGGTCCTTTGGGGCAAGGGATATCTAATGCAGTTGGATTTGCTATTTCAGAAGAAATTTTAAAAAAACAAATTGGAAAAAAAATTATTGATCATAAAACTTATGTGATTGCAGGTGATGGGTGTTTAATGGAAGGGATTAGCCATGAGGCTTTAAGTCTGGCTGGACACCTTAAATTAAAAAATCTTATTTTGCTTTTTGATAATAATTCTATTTCAATTGATGGTCCCACAAACCTAGCAGTTTCTGACAATCACGAAAAAAGATTTCTAAGTTATGGTTGGGATTATATTAAAATTAATGGGCATGATTATAAAGAAATATCAAAAGCTCTAAAAAAAGCTCAAAAATCTAAAAAACCTATTGCTATTTCTTGCAAAACTACAATTGGTTATGGATCTCCTAACAAAGGTGGTAAAGCTTCTTCACATGGCAGTCCGTTGGGTAATGATGAAATTAAATTAGTAAGAAAAAAATTAAACTGGGGACACAATCCCTTTGAAATTCCAAAAAAATTATTGAATGAATGGAAATTAATAGGCGAAAGAGCATTTAAAAAGGCAAAAAAAAACGAAAAAGTATTAAGTAAGAAGTTTAAAAAATTAAGTTGGTTAGGATGGTCAATATCTAATAAATTTAAAAAAAATTTTCCACCGGAATATAATCTTTCAAGAAATGCAATCATCGTATCTATAGAAAAGGCAAAGACAGAATATTTAAGAAATCTAGAACCAATGGCAACAAGAAAATGCTCAGAGAAATTCTTAGAGATTGTATCAAAACTTCCAAATTTAATAGGTGGGTCAGCTGACTTAGCTGGCTCAAACAACACAAAAACTAAAAATCATAAAATTATAAAGTCAGGTGATTTCTCTGGAAACTATATTCACTACGGAGTAAGAGAACATGCCATGTGTGGAGTCATGAATGGCATTTCACTTCATAGTGGTCTAATACCATACGGTGGAACTTTTTTAATATTTAGCGATTATTGTAAACCTTCAATTAGACTTGCGGCTATGATGAAACAAAAAGTCATATATGTTTTTACACATGACTCTATTGGGCTCGGTGAAGATGGTCCGACTCATCAGCCTGTTGAACAATTAGCAAGTTTAAGGTCCATTCCTAATTTAAATGTTTTTAGGCCATCTGATCTAATTGAAACTTTTGAATGCTGGCAATTAGCATTGGATAGTAAAAATACACCAAGTGTGATTGCTTTAACAAGACAAGCAATCAAACCTGTAAGAATAAAAAGTTCAACAAAAAATATGTCCTCGTTAGGTGCTTACGAAATTTTTAGGACTAATGATGATATAAAAGTTACAATTATAGCAACCGGATCAGAAACTAGTTTAGCAAGTGAAGTTGGTCATAAATTAGCCACAGATGGCATTTATTCAAAAATAATATCAATGCCTTGTCACGAATTATTTGATCAACAAAGTGAAGGCTACAAAAGTGAAATTTTATCAGAAACAAACCTTGTTGTATCAATAGAAGCCTCCGAAACAAGTTATTGGAAAAAGTATACAAATTATAATGGTTTAAATTTTGGAATTGATGATTTTGGAAAAAGCGCTCCATACAAAGATATTTATAATCATTTCGGTATAAGCAGTGAAAATATAACTAAAAAAATTAAAGAGAAGTTATGAGAATAAAAGTTGGAATAAATGGATTGGGTAGAATAGGAAGAATGATTATTCGTTCAATTATTGAAAATAATTACAAAAATATAGAGATCAAACATATAAATAATAGAACAGATTCAGAAGCAAGCTCAAAACTTTTAAAATACGACTCTATTCATGGAAAATTTAATGCAGAAATTAATTTTGACGAGAGAAACTTAATTATTAATAATAACAAAATTTCTTTTAGCCAAGAAACCAATTTAAATAATATTAATTGGAAAAAATATGGTGTGGAGTACGTTTTTGAATGCACTGGTAAATTTAACTCTAAGGACAAACTGGAAACACATCTAAAAAATGGGGCGAAAAAGGTTATTGTTTCTGCGCCATGTAAAAATGCAGATAAAACAATTGTATTCGGAGTAAATGAGTTAGAATTGAAAAAAAATGACAAAATAATTTCTGCTGCATCATGCACAACTAATTGTCTTGCACCTGTAGCTTTTGTTTTAAATAAAAATTTTGAGATAGAAAAAGGTTTTATGACTACCATTCACGCATTCACAAGTGATCAAAGAATTTTAGACAATTCTCACAAAGATCCAAGAAGAGCAAGATCTGCAAGCCAATCTATCGTTCCAACTTCAACTGGTGCATCAAAGGCAATAGGTGAAATAATTCCTTCCCTTAAAGGTAAATTAGAAGGTGTAGCAATGAGGGTGCCGACTCCTAATGTTTCTTTAATTGAACTTGTATTTTGCACAAAAAAAGATTTAAGTATTGAAAAAATAAACTCAGTGTTTCAAAGTTTTAGTAAAAAAAATAAAGTTCTCGAGTTCACAAAAGAAAAACTTGTATCGATAGATTTCAATCATAATCCTGCTTCGTCAATTGTTGATGGAAGTTTGACAAATGTAATTGGAAAAAAAATGGGTAAAATTTCAGCGTGGTATGATAATGAGTGGGGTTTTTCAAACAGGATGTGTGATATTGCAGAACACCTTTATAAAATTTCTTAATGAAATATATAAAAGATCAAGAAAATCTTAAAGGTAAAGTTGTATTATTAAGACTGGACTTAAATGTACCTCTAAAAAACTGTGTGATTACCGATGAGACGAGGATTAACAAGATATTACCTGTCATTAATTTCCTTGTTAAAAAAAAATCTAAAATTTTAATAATCTCTCATATAGGGCGACCCAAAGGAAAGATAAATATTAATCTTTCTTTAAAACCAATTTGTGAAAATTTAGAGAGAAAGACTGACCAAAAAATAAAATTGGTTAAGGAAAATATTTACAATTTAAAAAAAAAGGACCTATTCAAAAACTCAAAAGATCAGATAATTTTTTTAGAAAATATAAGATTCTATGAAGAAGAAGAAAAAAATGATATTAATTTCTCAAAAAATTTAGCAGAACTGGGAGATATTTTCGTCAATGATGCCTTTTCTTGTTCACATAGAGCTCACGCATCTGTTAGCAAAATAACTAAATTTTTACCCTCATTTGCGGGCTTACAACTTGAAACTGAAATAAGTGCGCTAAAAAAAGTTACAACAGAAATAAAAAAACCAGTAACTTGTATTATTGGTGGGGCTAAAATATCTACAAAAATAGGTCTTATTAAAAACTTAATACCTAAGTTTGATAACATTATAATTGTTGGAGCTATGGCGAATAATATTTTAAATTACAAAGGTAATCCAATTGGAAAGTCTTTAAAAGAAGAGAATTGTAAATTAGTAGTTGATGATATTTTCGAAACAGCAAAAAAGAATTCTTGCTCAATCAATTATCCGGAAGATGTTGTAGTTGGAAAAAGTATGGATGACAAGGCCACAATCAAAGAACTTAGTGAGGTTTCCAATGATGACTTAATTTTGGATATAGGACCAAATACAATAAAAAGAATTAAGGATATCATTGAGAGAAGCGAAACAATATTGTGGAATGGACCAGCAGGGTATTTCGAAAATCCAAACTTTGCAAACGGTTGTTATGAAATTGCAAAAAAAATCATTGAAAAAAATGAAAAAAATCAAATTTACTCAATTGCTGGAGGAGGAGACACAATAGCAGTTTTAAATCAAATGAATGCGTTAGATAATTTCAATTTTGTTTCAACTGCTGGTGGAGCCTTTTTAGAATATCTTGAAGGAAAAGACCTTCCTGGTATAAAAGCATTAAATTAAGATGTCTGAGTTAAATAATATTGCTTTAAAATTAATTGGAAATGGAAAAGGTATCCTGGCTGCCGATGAGAGTACAGGCACTATGACCAAAAGGCTCGATAGTGTTAACGTACCATCAACTTCAGAAAACAGGTTATTGTTCAGAGAAACGCTTTTTAGTTCATCTAATATGACTGATTGTATAGGAGGTGTTATTTTATACGATGAAACTATTAAACAAACATCATCGAAAAAAAATAAAGTTACCGAATTGATTTCTGAAATGGGCTCATTACCTGGAATTAAAGTGGATACAGGTGCCAAAGTTTTAGCAGGTTCGCCTGATGAAAAAATTACAGAAGGATTAGACGGGTTAAGAGAAAGATTGAAAGAATATTATAAAATTGGGGCAAAATTTACAAAATGGAGAGGAGTTTATTCAGTATCTAAAAACTATCCGAGTAAACTTTCAATAAGTTCTAATGCACATGCCTTAGCAAGATATTCCTCATTAGTTCAAGAATGTAATATGGTACCAATAGTAGAACCAGAGGTTTTAATGGATGGCGAACATTCGGCAGAAGATTGTTATGAAAAAACCTCAGATGTAATTAAAAAATGTTTTGAGGAATTAATTTTGCATAAAGTAGATTTAAAGGGAATTATATTAAAGCCAAACATGATTTTAGCAGGAAATAAGTCAAAAAACAAAATTTCAAATGATGAAGTCGCAAAGCTAACTTTGAAATGCTTAAAAAGCTGTGTTCCTTCAGAAGTGCCTGGAATAGCTTTTTTATCTGGTGGACAATCAGAACTAGAGGCAACAGAAAATTTAAATTTAATAAATAAGTATAACGACACTAATTTTATAATGAGTTATTCTTATGGAAGAGCACTTCAACAAAGTGCCTTAAAATTTTGGTCGAAAGATATAAAGAATATTGAAGGTACTCAAAAAATCTTTAACCATCGAGCAAAAATGAATACATTAGCTGCCCAAGGAAAATGGTCTAAAGATCTTGAGATATAATAAAAAAAAATTTATTTATCTAATATCACCATCAAAAATTAATGTTACTTTTTATCGGCATCTTGAAAATGTTTTGAGACAAAAAAAAGTAAGTTTTTTTCAGCTAAGACTTAAGAATGAAAAATTTAAAAAAAAATTAACAATTGGAAAAAAAATAAAAAAAATCTGTAAAAAATTTAAAGTAAAATTTTTGATAAATGATGATGCTTATTTAGCAAAGAAATTAAATGCTGACGGTTGCCATTTAGGTCAGAATGATATGAAAATTAATAAAGCAAGAAAATTGATTGGTAATAAAATAATTGGGATTACTTGTCATAACTCAATTAAGTTAGCAAAAGTTGCTTTAAAAAACAAAGCTGATTATCTGGCATTTGGAGCTTTTTATTCATCAAGAACAAAAAATACAAAATATAAATCGTCATTTAATATAATTAAAAAAGTAAGAAAAATAACAAAAATACCGATAGTTGCTATTGGTGGAATCAATTCTAATAACTATAAAAAACTTTTGTTGAATAAAGCCAACTTATTAGCTATCTCAGGCTACATTTGGAAAAATAAAAAATTTAAACCATTTGAGGCGATTAAGAAGTTAAAATGAAAATAAATGCTAGTGAGATAAGAGTGGGCATGTTGATTGAGTATAAAGATGATTTGTGGCAAGTATTAAAAACTCAACATGTAAAACCTGGAAAAGGTGGAGCTTTCGCACAAGTTGAAATGAAGAGTGTGAACAAAAATACAAAATTAAATGAAAGATTTAGATCAAGTGAGTCCGTGGAAAAAGCTTCCTTGGAGGAAATTAATTTTAATTACTCTTACGAAGATGAGAATAATTTTTTTTTTATAGATCCTAAATCTTTTGAACAAATTCAAATAAAGAAAAATATAGTTGGATTAAAGGGTAAATTACTAACTGAAAATCTTGAAGTAACCATAAGTTTTTATAATAACGAACCAATTTCATTAGATTTACCTAATCAAGTTAAATGTAAAATTCACTCAACAGATGCCGCTCTTAAAGGTCAGACAGTCTCTTCTTCTTACAAACCTGCTACTTTGGATAATGGTTTAAATATACAGGTTCCACCATTTGTTGAGACTGGTGATCATATAATTATTGACACAAGAAATTTAGAATACGTTAAAAAAGTTTAAAAGATGAATTCTATTTCAGCAAATTTAAATTTAATGATTAAAGCTTGTGAAAAAGCCTCTAAAATACTTATCAGAGATTTTGGAGAGATTGAAAAATTACAAGTGTCTAAAAAAGGTCCATCGGATTTTGTAACCAACTCTGATCTTAAGACCGAGAAAATAATAATAGAAGAATTAACAAAAGGTAGACCAGATTATTCAATTATAAGTGAAGAAAATGGTGAAAAAAAAAATAAGAACAGCAAAAATACATGGGTAATTGACCCAATAGATGGAACAATAAATTTTTTACACGGAATTCCTCATTTTGCCACTTCAATTGCTCTAAAACATGAAAATGAAATAATATCTGGTTTAATTTTTGATCCGATAAAAGATGAAATGTTTTATGCTGAGAAAAATAATGGAGCCTACCTAAATAATAAAAGAATTAGAGTATCAAAAAAAAATAACATGCAAGAATGCTTATTTGCTACTAGTGGAACAGTTGAAAAAAAAATTGAATTTTCTTATCGAAAATCGGGCTCTGCAGCATTGGATATGGCATACATAGCCTGTGGAAGATACGATGGATACTTTCAAAAAAATTTAAATTTGTGGGATATTGCAGCAGGTTTAATTCTTGTTACAGAGGCTGGTGGTGTTATTAATAAAATTGACCTTAATGAACATAAAGATCTTAAAATAATTGCTTCAAGCCCTGATATTAATGAAAAATTAATGGAGAAAATAAGTAACTTTTAATTGTTTTAAAATAATCTTTTGCTATAAGTCACCGAATGAAAAAAAATATACACCCTAAATACCATAAAATTAAAGTTGAAATGACCGATGGAACTCAATTTGAAACTAAATCAACTTGGGGAAATGATGGTGACATATTAAAATTAGAAATTGATCCAAAGTCTCACTCTGCCTGGACAGGAGGAAAACAAAAACTAATGGACAAGGGGAGAATAAGTAAATTCAATAAAAAATTTCAAAACTTTAAATCAGAAAAAAAAAACTAAATGTCTAAAGCTCCCTTAATGCCAATGGCCACAGCTTTATGGCTTGTTGAAAATACCACTCTTACTTTTACACAGATAGCTGAATTTTGTCATTTACACGAAGTAGAGGTTCAAGGAATTGCAGATGGTGAAGTTGCAAAGGGTATAAAAGCATACAATCCAATAATAACAGGTCAACTCTCTAGAGAAGAGATTGAATTATCTTCTCAGGATCAAAATCGACCTCTAAATATCAAAAATATCGACGTTGAAATATCAAATGACGAAAAAAAGATTAAAAAATATATTCCTTTGTCAAAAAGACAGGACAAACCAGATTCAGCATTGTGGTTAATAAAACAACATAATATTTTAAAGGACTCACAAATAGCAAGATTGATCGGAATTACAAAAAATTCTGTAACATCTATAAGGAATAAAAGTTATTGGAATTATAACAATCTGAGTCCTAAAGACCCAGTAGCGCTCAACCTTTTTTCACAAAGAGATTTAATTGAAGCGATAGAAAAGGCTGAAAGAAGAGTAAAAAGAGAAAAAAAAGAAAAGGAGAAAACAAAATTAAAATAAATGACAAAATTATGAATAAAATTAATAGACATAAAATTATAAAAGTGTTATTTACACATTTTTTTGGAGGCATTTATTAAAATAGAGGTAAAAGATAATAACGTAGAGCAGGCTTTAAGAGTTTTGAAAAGAAAACTCCAAAGAGATGGATTTTTTAAGGTAATAAAACTAAAAAATACTTATGAAAAACCATCTGAAAAAAAAAAAAGAATACTACAAGAAAATATTAAAAGAGTAAAAAAATTAAACAAACTAAGAAATAGAATTTAATTATACCGCGGGGTGGAGCAGTCTGGTAGCTCGTCAGGCTCATAACCTGAAGGTCGGCGGTTCAAATCCGTCCCCCGCAACCAAATGATTTAAATTTTAAATTTAGATTTTTTACTATCAACTAAAAAAGCTTTTACTGTCTCTGTAGTAAGTTGTTGATATGATTTTCCGAATTTTTCAATTTTCTCAATAATACTAGGGGGTATTGTTATAATATGACAACCTACTTGTTTTGCTTGTGTATAATTATAAGGTTCTCTTACACTCGCCCATAAAATTTCTACATTCTTAAATTTTTTCGCCATCTTAATACTTTCTGTAAATTCAGGAGTGGGATCCTTTCCTGCATCACCAGCTCTTCCAGCAAAAATAGATATTATCACTTTTGTTTTTTTGTTAATTTTATCTAAAATTTTTTTCGTTTGTTTTGCGGTATAAACAGCTGTAATATTTAATTTAATATTTTTACTATTTAATTCTTTTATAACTTTACCAGAAAATCTATTTCTTGAATTCACAACAGGAACTTTTACATAAATATTTTTACCCCACCCATTTATTTTTAACCCCTGATTAATCATCGAGTTATGATCATCTGCAAAAACCTCTAGAGAAATTGGTTTATTTTTGCAAACTCTTAGAATTTTTTTAGAATAAGATTTATAATCTTTTGCACCAGCTTTTCTCATCAAGCTTGGATTTGTTGTGAAACCTTTTACAATTTTTATTTTATAAAATTTTTTAATTAAATTTAAATCTGCAATATCACAAAAAATTTTTATACCCATAATATATTATAAATTTTTTGTAATATCCTCAGTCATTTTTTTAGCATCTGCAAATAACATCAATGTATTTTCTTTATAAAATAAATCATTATCTATGCCGGCATAACCAGGTGAAAGACTTCTTTTAACAAATAATACAGATTTACATTTTTCTACATCAAGTACTGGCATTCCATAAATTGGACTTTGCGGATCCGTTTTGGCAACTGGATTAGTAACATCATTTGCACCTATTACAAAAGCAACATCAGCATTAGCGAAATCATTATTTATTTCTTCTAACTCAAATACTTCGTCGTACGGAACGTTTGCTTCAGCCAATAAAACATTCATATGTCCTGGCATTCTACCAGCCACAGGGTGAATAGCGTACGAAACTTTTATATCATTTTTCTTTAATGTATCGACCATTTCCCTTAAAGCATGCTGAGCTTGTGCTACTGCCATACCGTAACCAGGAACAATTATGACAGATGAAGCATTTTTCATCAAGAAAGCAGCATCATCTGCATTACCACTTTTAACTGGTCTTTGCTCTTTAGATGATTTACTCGAAGTGTCATCAGTTGAGCCAAAACCTCCCAAGATTACATTGAAAAAAGAACGGTTCATACCTTTACACATAATGTAAGATAATATTGCACCAGATGAACCTACTAAAGCTCCCGTAATTATTAAAGCTGTGTTTTCTAATGTAAAACCAATTCCTGCTGCTGCCCAACCAGAGTAAGAATTAAGCATTGAAATTACCACTGGCATATCTGCTCCACCAATTGGAATTATCAAAAGAAAGCCGATTAAAAATGAAACAGTTAACAATATCCAAAACAAATTTGATGATTGTGTCGAGCACAATAGGTAAATTAAAATAATTATTGAAACTAAAATAATTGCATTAATAGGATGTTGACCTTTAAAAGTAATTGGGGATCCCGACATAATTCCTTGCAATTTTAAAAAAGCAATTACAGAACCAGAAAATGTTATAGCTCCAACTGCAGCTCCAATTGACATTTCGATTAAACTGCCAAGTTTAATATTCCCTGGTGAACCGAGATTAAATGCTATGGGATTTAAAAAAGCCGAAATTGCTACAAAAACTGCTGCAAGTCCAACTAAACTATGAAACCCCGCTACTAGTTCTGGCATTGCTGTCATTGGAATTTTGTAAGCTATAAAAGCTCCAATTGAGCCTCCAACCAATATAAATATTAGTACAAAAACAAATCCACTAGAAAAATTTCCAATAGACAAAAAGGTCACTGTAACAGCAATAATCATTCCTAAAATTCCAAAAAAGTTTCCTTGTCTAGATGTTTCCGGTGACGACAAACCTCTTAAAGCAAGAATAAATAATACACCTGAGACTAAATAAAAAATTGCTGATAAATTTGCTGAAATCATTATTTTGCTTTTTTCTTCTTCTTATACATTGCCAGCATTCTTTGGGTTACTAAGAACCCCCCAAAAATATTTATTGCTGCAAGCGCAATTGCTAAAAAGCCAAATATGCTCGATGTATTAAAAACACTTTGCGAATCTCCAGATAATCCTGCAATAATCGCTCCAACTATAATTACAGAGGAAATAGCGTTTGTAACAGACATTAAGGGGGTATGTAATGAAGGTGTAACACTCCAAACAACATAATACCCAACGAAAATAGCAAGGATAAAAATGCTAAGTCTAAATATTAAAGGGTCAATTTCCATAATTTTATTTTATTAAAGTTTTACTTATTATCTCATCCTCTAAATTAATATTTATTTTTTTTTGATCTTTATCGTATAAATTTTCTACAAAATTAAATACATTTTTTGCATATAAATTTGATGCAGAAACTGGCAATTTATTTAAAATATTGCTTTCACCCATAATTTTTACACCTTTTTTTTCAATAATTTTATCTACTTCCGTAAATGCCGTGTTTCCTCCTTGCACTGCTGCTAAATCATAAATTACAGATCCAGGTTGCATATTACTTATCATATGATCTTTAATAATTAATGGGGCTTTTTTTCCAGGAATTAATGCAGTACATACGACTATATCAATTTTTTTCAATGTTTCTGTTAATAATTCCTCTTGTTTTTTTTTAAATTCCTCAGAAGCTTCCTTTGCGTAACCACCTGCAGTCTCAAGATTTTCTGAGCCCTCCACTGTTAGAAATTTACCTCCTAAACTTTCAACCTGTTCTTTAGATGCCATTCTTACATCTGTACCAAAAACTATTGCTCCCATTCTTTTTGCTGTTGCAACTGCTTGAAGTCCTGCAACACCTGCACCAACAACTAAAACTTTTGCTGCTGGAATTGTTCCTGCGGCTGTCATCATCATGGGGATTGCTTTTTCAAAATTAGCAAAAGACTCTATTACTGCTTTATATCCTGCAAGATTTGCTTGAGAAGATAAAATATCCATAGATTGAGCTCTTGTTGTCCTGGGTAAAAGTTCTAATGAAAAGATATCAACTTTTTTTTTTGCTAATGCTTGAAGTTTATCTTTATTGTCGTAAGGATTTAAAATTCCGATAAGTACTTGCTTTTCGGTCATCAAGGAAAGCTTTTCATCTAATAAAATTCCTAACTGTAATATAATATTTGAATCTTTTAAAATTTCTTTCTCATCTTTAAATTTGACACCAACATCAAGAAATTTATTATCACTGATACCCAAATGTGAACCATAGTTTTCTACCAAGTGTATTTCAAAACCTAAAGAAGTATATTTCTTGGCAATCTCTGGTGTTATGGCAATTCTCTTATCTTTTTTATTTTCTAAAATAGATCCAATAATCATTATCAAACTTTATAATAAGAATATTGCCATTAAAACTAAAACAAATATGACAGCGACAGTTCCCCACAGGACAAACTTAGTAAAATTATTCCACGTATTTTTATGATCCTCATTATCCATATTAATTATTTCTGTCTTGCTTTATATTTTGGATTTGTTTTGTTGATTATGTAAACTCTTCCTCTTCTTCTTACCAATTTAGAGTTTAAATCTCTTTTTTTTATTGACTTGAGCGAACTTTTAATTTTCATAAAACATTTCCTTTAATAAACGAAGATATATAATCTTTCAAATTTATTTTTCCATATCTTTTAAATACCTTATTATTTAATGAAATTTTTGTTAAGGCAGAACTATATCTCTCTCCAGGTCTTTTTTTTAGCAAAACAAATCTAGTTTTGAACATATTTGCAACCTGAATTATTGAATACGATTTTTTGTGAGAAATACTATAATGACTACATCTATTTTTTTTCCAAGCCTCAAAACATATTTTCACTGTATCATTAATGTGGGTAAATCGTCTTGACTGCGTCCCAGGTTTTACAACTGGTAAAGGTTTTTTATTTTCAAATTTATCCTCAAATATTCCTATAACAGTAGCCATAGGTCCTCTTTTTATTTGTCGAGATCCATATACATTGTAAAAGTAGACAACTTCATATTTAAAATTAAACCACTTTTTGAGATTTTCCAATAACTCTAAATTTTTAGATTTTGTAAAGGCATATGGTGACAAATTTTTATCATTACCTCGATTTCCAAGAGTTGCTGAGGTAGCTGAATATATAAGTTTAATCTTATTTTTTAAACAAAAATTGAAAACTGCATTTGTTCCTATAGTGTTAGACGCATAACATTCATCAAATTTCCTAAAACTTTGATATATTCTTGCGAATTCTCCAAAATGAAACACAGAATGAATTTTTCTCTTAGTTTTGTTTAGTATTTTTTCAATATCTGAGGTCTCAGCTTTTAAATACTTTATCCTGTTATGATTGTTTTTGATGTGGTTTTTTTTATTTCCAGATGAGTAGTTATCAATACTTATAATTTTTTTTTTTGTTTTTATTAACAAGTATTCTATTAAATTTGAGCCTACAAATCCTGCTCCACCTGTTACAATAATGATATTTTTCATCTAGAGTGTAGCCTGGCAAAGTCCTACTCTTCCAAGTCTTAAGACTAAGTACCATCGGCGCAGAAAGGCTTGACTTCCGAGTTCGGAATGGGATCGGGTATTGCCCTTTCGCAATAATTACCAGGCACGCCATATATGCACATTAACTTTTATTTGTCAATTCGATTATTTTTTTAAAATATTCTGTTCTAGATAATCAGAAATTGTAATTGACAATCCTTTGTTTAGATTAATTTTAGGTACCCATCCGTATTTCTTTGCTAAGTTAGTATCTAATTTTTTTCTTAATGTCCCCTTTAGACTCTTGTTTATAAATCTTATTTTCAAGTTAACTTTTAAAAATTTCATTACATACTTTGTAAATTCGTAAATTGATTTTTCATCTCTTGTTCCAATATTTATAATATTTTCCTTAGTTCTTTTATTCAAAAAAAAAATAATTGCGTCAGCTAAATCATAACTAAAGATTAATTCTCTTTTAGGAGTACCATCACCCCAAATTGTAATATGTTTTTTATTTTTTTTTACAGCATCTATAATTTTTTTTATTATCGCTGGAAAAAAATGAGAATTTTTTTCATCATAATTGTCATTAGGCCCGTATGCATTGCAGGGCAATAAACATTTATAATTTAGCTTATATTGTTGATTATAACTTTCACAAAGTTTAATACCTGCTATTTTTGCTATTGCATATGCATCATTTGTTTTTTCAAGTGAACCAGAAAGGAGATAATTTTCTTTAATAGGTTGTTTGCAGTTTTTTGGATATATACAACTTGAACCTAAAAAAATTAAATTTTTTACACCTGCCTGATATGATCCATTAATCAAATTGTTTTGAATTTGTAGATTGTCGTATATAAAATCTGCCTTAAATTGATTATTTGCGTAAATTCCACCCACTTTAGCTGCAGCAATTATAACTGCGTGAGGTCGGGCTTTTTCAAGAAATTTTCTAACTTTATTTTGATTTCTTAAATCTAATTTTTTTTTTTCAATTGTTATTATATTATTATAATTTCTTGATTTTAGAGTACTTAAAACTGCTGAGCCAACCATTCCTTTGTGGCCTGCAAGAAATATTTTTGATTTTTTACTTATCATTCTTTAATAAATTGATTTCATGATTGATCATATCATCAATTAAACTGTGGAGATTATGCTTTGGTTTCCAATTTAACAATTTCTTTGCTTTCGTATAATCTCCAACTAACTTATCCACTTCTGAAGGTCTAAAATATTTTTTTTTAATTTCAATTATTGGCTTTTTGTGAGAGTTGTAAGCTTTTTCGTTTAAACCTTTACCTCTCCACTTTAAAGTTATACCTAATTTCTTTGCTGTAATATTTAAAAAGGTTTTAATGGTGTATTGTTTTCCAGTACATATTACGAAATCATCTGGGTTTTTTAATTGTAGTATTTTCCAAATCGCCTCTACGTAATCCTCTGCATGTCCCCAATCCCTTTTTGAATATAAATTTCCCAAGTAAAGTTTTTTTTGTTTTCCGAATTTAATTCTACATAAACCTTGAACAATTTTTTTTGTGACAAACGTTTCACCTCTTAGGGGACTTTCATGATTAAATAAAATTCCATTAGAGGCAAATAAATTATAAGACTCCCTATAATTAATTGTTATCCAGTGCGAATATAATTTAGCTACACCGTATGGACTTCTAGGGTAGAATGGTGTTTTTTCAGTTTGTGGTATCTGCATAACTTTACCAAACATTTCAGAACTGCCTGCCTGATAAAATTTTATCTTTTTGTTTATTTTTAATATTGCCTCTAATATTCTTAAGGTACCCATAGCGTCTGTATTAGTAGTGTATTCTGGGATTTCAAAAGAAACTGCAACATGAGATTGAGCAGCAAAATTATATATTTCATCTGGTTTAGTATTTTTAATGATTGAAAAAACTGAATTTGAGTCAGATACATCTCCATAATGTAATATCAATTTTTTTCTCTTCACAAATGGTTCTTGATAAATGCTATCAATTCTAGAAGTATTGAATGAAGAAGATCTCCTTTTTACACCATGAACTAAGTAATTTTTTTTAAGTAAAAATTTTGATAGGTATGATCCATCCTGACCCGTAATTCCAAATATTAGTGCGATTTTGCTCATTGTTATTAAATATACTAATAATTATAAATGTATAGTGATTAAAGATACCAAAACTTTAATATTCAATAATTATATTAATAGTTACTCGTGAATTTATTGTTCTTTATGTTTTTTTTTATATCTTCGTGTATCCAATTATAGGTTTTACTTAGACCTTCCTTAAGAGAAACAGTAGTATCCCAATTTATTTTATTTCTTGCAAGGTCGTTATTACTAGATCTTCCTCGAACACCTAATGGTTTTTCAAGAAGAAATTTTTTTTTCAGCTGTATATCAGCTAAATTCTCAATAATTTCTATCATTTCATTAATTGATACTTGTTCTTCACTACCAATATTAAGAGGTTCAGAAAAGTTACTAAAAAATAATTTTTTTGTTCCTATTATGCAATCATCTATATACATAAAACTTCTAGTTTGAAGACCATCACCCCAAACCTCAATTGTATTTTCTGAGTTTAGTTTCGCATTAATAATTTTTCTACATAAGGCTGCAGGGGCTTTCTCTCTACCACCATCATATGTTCCCATTGGTCCGTAAACATTGTGATATCTGGCGACTCTTGTTTCAATATTAAAATCTTCCTTAAAGTGTCTACACATTCTCTCGCTAAATAATTTTTCCCAACCATATCCATCCTCTGGAGCAGCGGGATAAGCATCTGTCTCTTTCAGTCCTTCAATATAAGAATTGCTCTGTTTTAAGTTATTATAAACACAAGCACTAGATGAAAAAAAATATCTTTCAATAGAATTATGAACTGACGATCTTAGTAAATTTGTATTTATTAAAACAGACAACATGCACTCAGTTTTATTATTTTCAATAAAACCCATTCCACCCATATTGCAAGCCATATTAAAAACAAAATTGATACCCTTAGTAATTTTTAAACAATTATCATAATTTTTTAAATCGAGAGAATAATTTTTACAATCTTTAAAAAATTGAAACCAGTGATCATAAGGCTTGTTATCTACGCATACTACTTCATAACCATCTTTTAATAAATCTTTAACTAAGTGACCACCTATAAATCCACCGGCACCACAAACTAAAAATTTTTTTTTATCCAAATTCATCTTTTTAATCCATAAAGTAAAATACAATAAATTGCTCTAAACGCATCTTTAATTCCAATTTTTTTTCCCTCAGAGTAAGATCTACCAGCATATGAAATTGGCACTTCATAAAAAATATATTTTTTTTTTGCTAACTTTATAGTTATCTCAGGTTCAACACCAAATGAAGTTTCCTCAATATTGATGGATTTTATCACATCTTTTTTAAAAGCCTTATATCCAGTTTCCATATCTGTCATATTTAAATTGGTGATTAAGTTGCAAAAAAGAGTTAAAATTTTGTTAGCTACTGAGTGCCAAAAAAAATGAAGCCTGGTATATTTGTTTGATCCTAAAAAACGAGATCCATATACTACTTCTGCATTAGTCTTCATAAATGGCTCTAAAAGTTGACTATAATCATTTGGGTCGTACTCTAAATCTGCATCTTGAATTATAACTATTTCCTTCAATTTTTCTTTAAAGGCTGTGCTCAGAGCTTTACCTTTCCCATAATTTTTATCATGGTAGAGAACTTTTATAGATTTATCCTCTAAATTTTTTAAAATCTCTCTAGTTCCATCACTTGAAAAATCATCAACAATAATTATTTCATCGTCCTCATTAAGATTATTTTTAACTTTATCTAATATTTCTATAATTGTTTTTTTTTCATTGAAACAGGGTATAACTATTGTTTTATTCATATTATAAAAATTTTTTAATTATTACAAATTCACTTTATAAGTATGCAGATATTAAAACAAATTTTTAAATCGCAATATATAATAGGAACGTTATTCTACTCTTTTCCAAGCTTTTTTTCTATAATTATATCTTTAATATCCATACCAATTTTTTTAAAATTTTCTAGTCCCGAAGATTACTCAAATTTTTTAATTAGTCATTTTGTTCTGACAATTGCAATAATTACAAATTTAAATATTGGTAAAATTACAACTATAAATATCGCTAAGAAAAAAACATCTCATTTAAATATTTTTTTTACCTCAATAATATTTACATTTTTATTCTCTTTTTTGTTTACCTTAATAATTTTTTTCTTGTTCTTATCTATAATTAATTATTTTCAACTTAGTGCTATTAAAGAATTGACTGATTTAAAAATTTTACTTGGTTTATTTTTAACCAATATATATCTCACTCTTGAGGGTTATTATAAAGGCAGCTTAAATTACAAACTTCTTAGTTTTTTTAATTTAACTTTTTATAGTATATCATTATCTATACCATCATTCTTTATAATTTATAATATAAATATCAATATTTTTTCTATTTCGTTGATCGTCAAATTCATTGTTGTGATAGCAATGATTATTTTTGTGTTACATAAATTAACTAATTATAAATTTAAATACTCGAAAAGTTTTGCAAATGATTGTATCAATAATTTAAAATGGATGACTCTAAACACTTTTCTAAATCAAATATATAATTACTTAGATAAATATTTAATCAAAATTTTTTTAGATAATCTTATTTTTATTTATTATACTATTTCACAGCAAATAACTTCAAAGTTAGGTGATCCATTGCTAGCTTATAACAATATATTCATTGCTAAGACGTTTAAAAAAAATGAAAACAAAAATTTAAGTTACTCTAGTGTATTCTATTGTATATATATATTTGTAGCTTTTGTATTTTTATATTTTTTTTTAGACACACTGCTCAAATTGTGGTTAGGTTCGGCTTATTCAGTAAAATATTTTGAACTGATAAAAGTCTTTTTTTTAATAGCAACTTTAGGTTCATACTCTAAATTAATTATTGATTATTATGATATTGCAAACAAATCAAAGCAAAGTAGTAAAATAGAGCTTTTACTTTTGATCCCATTTATTGCTGGGATAATTTTTTCAATTATAAATCAAAATATTTATTATTTTTTATTTTTGATACTTTTTAAAGAATTAATAGCTTTAGCTGCTAGGTTTTATTACATAAGAAATTTTTTCTACTTCAGAAAGTTTATTTATATCCAGCTAATGTTTATAATCTTTAATTCATTTTCTTGGTTTTATAATTTAGATAATATTAATTTTATAATATTACAGTTTCTTCATCTTATATTTTTTTTACCTATTAAAGGTCTAAGGAAATTCTATAAAATATGAAATTATCAGTTATTATTCCTACAAAAGATAGACCTAGAAGATTAATAAAATTAATAAAAACATTAAAAAAAAATAAATTCTTTTTTAATGAAATTATAATTGTTGATAGTTCAAATGATATTAATAAAAGTTATATAAAAAAAAAATTAATTTCAATTAAACTTGTTATTAAATTGATAAAATCTAAACCATCTATTGCCAATCAGCGTAATTTAGGAATAAAAAAAGCAAAAAGAGATAATGATTACATAATGTTTCTAGATGACGATATTTCATTTAATAGCAGTTCTTTTAAAAATATGAAAAATTTTATAAAAAAAAATGATTACATCGGGTATTCTTTTAATCTTTCTGAGAAAAAAAATTACAGTATCTTCGATAAATTAAAAAAATCAAAATTATCGAAAAAATTAGGTATTTATGATAATCGTATTGGTAGAGTAAGTCCTTCAGGGTGGCATTCAAAAATAATGAATGTAAAAAAAAATACTGAGGTAGATTGGTTATCATCAAATGCAACTATATATAAATCAAATCTTAAAATTAATTTTGATAATTTTTTTTCAGGTTATAGTTATCTTGAAGATTTAGATTTTAGTCACAGAGCAAGAAAAAAAGGTAAATTAGTCATCGTCAATAAAGCAAAATATTTTCACAAAAATTTTATAGAAAGAAAAAGTTTTGAATTTGGTATAAAAGAACTTGTTAATAGATATTATTTTGTAAAAAAAAATCGACTTAGTTTTTTATCTTTTTGGATAGCGTCTTTAATTTTTGTTTTTCTTAATCTCATAAATTTAAAGATACAGAGATTTTTTGGAAATTTTTTTGCTTTATTAAAAATAATTTTGAGCTATTTTTTTTTTATAAAATTGTAAATAAGATTAAAAGTTTGATCTAAGTTATTGTAATTGCTTAATAATATATTTTTTTCAAAATTAAATTTTCCATTTTTAGAATTACTATCACAAAGTACCTTAATAGATGAATTTATGCAGTCCATCATAAAAAATGAAAAAAAATTTTCACTACTATTAATCCCAAGTTTACATTTTTTTATAATTGCTATATTTTTTTTGTGGCTTACAAATCCAAAATTTTTTACATTTTTATTAATAATTTTATCTCCAATGCAATAAATCGTAATTTTTTTTCCAGTTATAAATTTTACTAAGTTTAGAAAAAAATCATTATTTTTGTTTTTATGTCTTCTATAATAAATAACAATTTTTTTAGATTTGTTTCTAAATTTTTTTTTTTTTAATACTAAATAATTTAGAACAAAATTAAAATTTTTATTTTTCAACTCATTTTTAAAATATTTTTTTAAGTTATCAGTGGCAAAAATGACTTTGTCATACCTAATTCTCAAAATAATTTTTGAAATTTTATAAATTAACGGAAAAGTATTTCTCAGTAAGTTTTTACCATATCTACTAGATCCGGTTATAGGTCCTAATATTGTCTTGGGAGCAAGTAAAAGAAGAATTATGAAATTCCATAAAGGCAGATAATTCAAGTATATAAACTTTTCTTTTTTAAAGAAAAAATACCAAGAATAAATACAACCAATGAATGGATAAATGTATTTATAATAAAATTTATCATAATTAACATAATTCTTTTTTTTAATACGGAATATTCTTCCATATTTTATAATGTAACTAGCATCTGGAGAATTTACTTTAATATAATTGATTTTTTTATAATAAAGTTGATTTAAAAAAAGTCTTGCCAGTTTACCTTCACCAGAATTTTCTCTAAAATCACAAGTCCAAACAATCATCTATCTTAAATTTTTTAATTCACCAAATAAAAATCTTTTTATAAAAATAACTAATGAATAAAATAATCTTAACGATCTTCTAAATGTATCATTTTGAAGTCGCCATAAACTTTCAAAGTAATTTTCAAATATCCTTGGTGGAACTTTTGTATCTTTTGAATTATAGTTAATAGCACCACCTAGACAAATAATTTTCATATTTTGAAACATATTTGATAATTTAGCTGCTATAATTTCTTGTTTTGGGGTTGGTAGTCCTAATAAAAGAAGGCTATCCGATTCAACATTTCCTATTTTTTTAGTGATTATTTTAAATATATAATTTGGATCGCCATATGGAGCTTCTACGAAATAAAATTTTTTATTCTTAAATTTTGTTCTAATATATCTTATATTTTTTAAATTCTTGCTTGAAATTAAATAAACATTCTTAAATCTAAAATTTGATCTAAGACGAGTAAGAACTTTTCTTCCTGGAATTTTATTTAAATTCATTAAAAATTTTGACAATATTCCATCGGGCCATAAATACAGAAATTTTCTATTTAAAGGTATCTTATTATGAACAAAAGATAGAAAAGCCATATTAAAAGCTGATAGAACAAAATTTTTTTCTTTTAAAAGTTCATTAACATTATTTATAAATTTATATTTTTTTTCAATAAATAAGTTTAAAAATTTATTTTGTTGTATAAATCCCTTGAAAAAAAAGAATTGATTCAACTTTCTTAAAATTTTTAAAATTGAGATAATGAAGTAAAATTTATAGTACTTTTTCAAGATTTTATTATCTTCAACGTATTTGAGAAAAAGATACTTGCTACTAAGACCTCCTGTTCGCATTATTGTAATAAAATTATTTAAGTATTTTATTTTTATTTTTTTTTGGAATAACTTTAATAAGTAATCATAGTCCGAAGATACTTTATATTTGGTTGAATATTTATTATTCTTCAATTTTTTTGATATAAAAATTGAGGTATGTGGTGGCATCCATCCAAAACTTAGCTTTCTAGAAACAAATTTGCCACTCTTCCAAAGTCTTAAAGGAATATTGATCTCATATTTTTTCGATATTATTATATCCCCATAAGCTAAATCAAAGTTTGAGTTATTGTAACTTTTTACAACGTTAGATAGTACGTTTTTGTCGTAAAAAATATCATCAGAGTGTAAAATACCAATTAAATCTCCTTTAGCATATTTTAAACCAGTATTTATTGAACCATAAAGATTTTTTGAAACATTATCTATTAAAATTCTTTTAATGTATTTTTTTGAGTTTAATATATCTAAAGTCATATCTTGAGATTTAGTATAAACAACTATTAATTCTTTATTTTTGTAATTTTGAAGTTTAAAAGACTCCAATGAGTCCTCAATAAATGGCATTCCATTTTTTACTATTGTGATAATACTTATTTTAGGTTTTTTTTTCATTTGATATTACATACAAACTAGTAATAAAAAGGACATAATCTATTCCAAATACTGCGAAAGATGATTCTACTAAACTTCTAATTGATAATATTGCGATTACCATAGTTGAAAAAATTAAATTTTTATTTTTAGGTTTTGCACTTTTTAAGTTTAAAATTAATATTTTCGTTTTTTTAAATAAATTAAAAAAAATCAGTATAAATAAAAAAACACCAAATAAACCACTACTACTGTAAAAATATAATAAACTATTTGAAACACTCTGATTAATTAAATATCTATCTGCTTGTGTGCCATTGCCTAGTAAATTATTTTTCTTAGATCTACTAATTACTTCTTTCCAATGCTCAAATCTATACGATGTAAAGGAAGTTGGATTAATTGTTCTCAACAATTCATAATTTTGATTTGTTTGCTCATTAACCAGCTCTTTTTTTCCAACTAACTTAAAATATTCATTTTTCAAATAATTTATATTACTCTCTTTGAATTGGGATATGATTAAAGAAAAAATAATGGGAATTATGAGTAATAAAGTTAAATTTTTTTTAAAATTTTTAAATTGCAAATTATCAAAACTAAAATATTTCGAAAATGATAAAGCTACAAAAATTATCAAATACAGTAAAATTATAATTCTTGATTGAGTGAGAATAATTCCTGGGATTATAAAAACTGTTAAGAATATTTTTTCTTTAAGAGAATTTATTTTAAAAAAAATAAGAAAAAATAATAGTATAATCAGTGCTATTCTTCCTAAGCCAGAAGATCTTGGTGAAATTATATCAGGTAAAAATTCGACATTTCTAGTATAATGTCCATAAAATAATTTGTTTTCCATAATTAAGCTAATAATTCTCTCTAAATAAAACCATAAAAAAATCAAAGTAAGTGTTAAAATAAAAAAATAAAAAATTTTCTTTATATCTTGTTTTTCTTTATAAAAAATAAGATTTAGAAATAGTAAAACATTTACTGAACAAATATTATATATAATATTAAGATTTGTATTTTCACTTAAAAGTAAAGATATAATCTGGATTAGGTTGTAAAAAAAAAATATATAAAAAAAAATATTAATTTCTTTAAATTTAAAATTTTCTTTAAGGTTTAAAAATATTAAACAACAAAAAATTAAAAATTGAACATATAATCTAAAAGAATATAACAAATATATAAATAAGTTATCTATATTATCATAAAAGTTAACATAAAAATGATCTAAATTTGTATTTATACCTGTTAAAATAAAAAACCATATTATAAATAAGTATAATTTCTTAAAAACTAAAAGGTTCCTTAATTTAATTATCTGAGACATTTTTAAAAAAAGTTTTCAAATATTGGTTTAAATTAAAGTAAATATAGTATAGAAAATAGGCTGATAGCATTAAGTTTAATCTATCTAAAGCTGTAGTCAATTGCCACTCTAGAAATTCTTTTTTTTGTAAATGAAATATTAAAAAGTTGATAAGTATACAAAAGACAAATGTATAAAATGTATTTTTATATAGTTTATTGTTTTTATTTTTTTTTGAAGGAAATAATAAAAATAATATCAAGAAAAGCCAAATTGGATATTTAAAAAAACTAATCATAAAATGTTTGAATATTAAAACCATATCCTCAATAATTGTCGAAAAATTAAAAAGTTCTTTAAAAACTTGTGAGATCACAAAACCACCTAATTGATGATTACTTGCCAAATAACTCATCATTACAAATTTAAAAATTACAATGATAAAGTAAGTAGAAATAAAATAAGCATTTTTAAGACTTATAATCTTATTATTTTTTGTAAGATACATTATCAATATAGGAATAGAGTAAATTAGACCCTCATCTTTGAGCCAAATTATTATGTTTAATATCAACAAACTTAATAAACCAAAATACCTGGTGTTTTTTTCATTGTAAAAAAAAATAACAAAAATATTTATAAAACTAAAAATTAAGTACTCCTGATAGCCTTTAAAAAGATCAAAGTCGAAACTGATTATAAATAAAATTAAGATGATAAGTATGTTTTTGTAATGAAATTTTTTATCATAAGAAATAGTTAGAAAAATTGAAGTTATGTATAAGAAGAAATATATTAATCTACCCAAGTATTCATATTCTAAAAAAGAATAATTTGAAAAAACTGCCCAAATATAAGAGCCCAGATGTGGATAACTATGTCGTGGATAATTGTCCAATGTAAAAAAAGTTCCAGAATTTAAAAAATTATAAACTTTTGGATACCAGTTTGCAATTCCATCCCACCCCAATGAGGGATCTGCAGATATTTTAAAAAAAAAACATAAGTTTAGTAAAATAAAAAAAAGGTAATTAAATTTTTTTAAATTATAAATAAAACTTCTTAGATTTATTAA
>CACPOR010000004.1:0-63968 GCA_902635745.1 uncultured Pelagibacteraceae bacterium | reverse complement strand
TTACCAATTGAGATAGCGCCATTGAGATCATCTACCTCTGAAATCTTAAATTTAGCATCAATAGCTGCTTATTCTGCTGATGTTATTAAATATAACAAATAATTTAATTTTTTTGAATTCTCAAATTATCCACTAGTAATATACTTGCAATTACATTTTCTACATCCAAAATTTCATTTGCCTCTTCAATAACTGCATCTTTTTCATCAGTTGTTGTTGCTATGCCATAGATATAAATTTTTTTCTTATATGTATCTATTTGATAATTAGTTGCTTTTATTTTTTCGTTAAATATCAATGCTGTTCTTAACTGTGACGTGATAAGTAAATCTTTTGCGGATTGTTTGAAATTAAAGTTCTCTTTAATTCTTAAGTCATTTTTTACAGACCTTACTCCTTGAGTTTCCCATGCAAGCTTTGTTAATTTAAGTTTTTCCTCTGGATCTTCAACTTTACCAGTTATAAATATTCTACCATCTATAACTTTTGTTTTTACAGATAAAAAATAATTTTTATCCAACAATAAGATTCTTGCACTTAAATTTTTCTGCATTATCGAATCATCTATTTGTGTTCCAAGAGATCTTGGGTCTATCGCTACGCTAACTCCAGTTCCAAATATCCCCGTCGATGATACTCCAACACATCCAGTAAAAAGCAGTCCAATTAAAAAAAATAATATAATTCTAATTTTCATTCTTAATATCAACACAATATTTGTAAATTATTTTTTTTGAAACTGGATTATTTTGATGGATAAGATCCGTAATTTCTTTTATGCTTAATTTATTAATCATCTTTTTAACAGTTCTTTTATCTGATTCACTTAATTCAAGCGAATTTTTTTTATTTAATTTCTCGGAAATTACGATTGTTAATTCACCCTTTAGATTTTTTTTAAAAAGTTGTAATTCATCAATATCCAATCTAATAAATTCCTCATATAATTTTGTCATTTCTCTACAAATTAAAATTTTCCTTCCTGAAAATTCCTTTTTTATAAAAGGAATTATTTTGTTAATTTTTTTGGCCGAAATAAAAAAAATTATAGAATTATCTAATTTTTTTGTGATTTCTAAGATTTTCAAAATTTCACTATTTTTTTCTGGAAAAAAACCGTAGAAAAAAAATTTGTCTGAAAAACCACTTGCAGATAATGCTGTTGTGACTGCTGATGGACCGGGTAATGGAATAATTTCAATTTCATTTTTTATACATTCTTTTACTAACAAGCTTCCTGGGTCTGAAATGTTTGGTGTTCCAGCATCAGAGATTATTGAGACTATTTGACCTTTTTTTAATATATCAATGATTTTTGATAAGTTTTTTTTCTCATTAAACTTATGATTTGAAATTAATTCTGCTTCAATCTCATATTTGTTTAATAAATTTTTAGAAACTCTGGTGTCCTCACATAATATAAAATCAGATTTTTTTAAGGTTTCTAATGCTCTTAAAGTTATGTCGTTTAAATTACCTATAGGTGTTGGCACTAAATATAAGCCTTTTTTAAATTCTTTTTTCGTTGTTTTGGAATTTGCAATCATATTTGTGTATAAATAATATATTATCACTAAATGTTTAAAATTTTTAAAATAATTTTAATTTGCACAACAATCGTTTTGTTTATCTCAAAATTTGGACACACTAGTGAGGAAAAAATTAAAATTGGTTTATTGGTTCCCATGTCAGGTGAAAAAAATAAACTTGGACAATCAATTATCAAATCTACCAGATTGGCTCTTAAAGATATTGGTAATAATAACATAGAGATATATCCGAAAGATACAGGTTTGGGCCCTAATGAAACGCTTAGATCAGCTCTAGAATTAAAGCGATTAGGAGTAAAAATTATAATTGGGCCAATTTTTTTTGAAAATATTAAGTATTTAGATGATGTTAATGATATTATATTTTTGTCACTTACAAATAGAGTGGAAGGTTTACCGAGTAATGTTATTAGTAGCGGTGTAAATTCTATTTCACAATTAAATGCAATAAAAAAATTTACAGAACTAAATGATTTAAAAAAAACTATTTTACTAACTCCAGATCTTAATTACAAATCAGAAATTAAGAAAGCTATTAAAAAAACAAAGTTAAAAATTTCAAAACATTATGTTTACAATATTGAACCTACAAAGCTTACACAGCAAATTGAAGAAATAACTAATTACAAGATTAGAAAACAAAATTTAGCTGATGAGATAGAAAGGATAGAATTGTCAGATATTAATGAAGAGATAAAAAAAAGAAAAATAGAAAAATTGAATAAGAAATATACTATTGGAAAAGTTAATTTTGATTCTCTTATTATTTCTGATTTTGATGAAAGTTTAAAAAGTGTCATTACGTCATTTTTATATTCAGATGTATCTCCAGAAGATAAATATTTTATTACTTTAAATCAGTGGTTCGATGAAAGTTTACTTGACGAAAAAAATATTCAACCATTATATTATCCTTCCATTAATAAAAAAAACTTAGAAAGTTTTGAAAATAAGTTTTTAGAATTTTATAATGAAAAACCTAATCATTTATCACTACTTAGCTACGATCTTATTGGTTTAATTTATTTTCTAACTTTAAAAAATGACTTATCTGATACCAAGCTGTTGTTTAAGAAACAAAGTTCTTTTAAAGGAAAAATTGGGGTATTTGATATCAAAGATAATAAAATTAATCATAGATTAAATTTTTATCAAATCCAGAATGGATCCCTCAAAGAAATTTTTTAATTTTTTTAAAAGCGTTAAATCGATGATCCATTTTATATTTTTTTGAAAAAGGCATTTGACCAAAAGTTTTCTTTTCATTTTTTGGTATGAATATTGGATCATACCCAAAACCATTTTTACCCATAGCTTTATTTGAAATTTTACCCTCAACTTTACCTATAACACTTACCAAATTTTTGTTGAGATAACTAATTGACAAGGCACAAATAAATCTTGCTCTAATATTTTTTTTTCTCCAATTTTTATCTTTGTCATCTAATTTTCTAAAAACTTTATTAATTGCAATTTTGAAATCTTTACCTTTTCCAGCCCACCTAGCAGAATAAATCCCTGGTTTTTTATCTAAAACATCAATTTCAAGTCCAGAATCATCAGCCAAACAAATTAAGTTTGTTTTTTTTGAAAAATACTTTGATTTTAAAATTGAATTTTGTTCAAAAGTTTTACCGTTTTCATTAGGACTTTTAAGCTTAAAATCTAGAGTAGAGAGAATTTGTATATTTTTTGGAATTAGGCTCTTAATTTCCCTAAGTTTTCCTTTATTATTTGTGCCAACTAATAGTTTTTTAATTTTTTTTTTCATACCTGGAAATTTTAAAATTCCTTACCATATAACCTGATATGGAAAAAGAAGAAAACAAAACTACTGTAGATAACGAAGATATAAAAAAAAATTTAGATGGTGATAAAACCGATAGGTCAGACAACCGTGATCCAAATAAAGATAGCGAAAAAAAAGAGAAATCACCAGAGGAAAAAATTGCTGAACTCGAGGATAAACTAGCAAGAACTTTTGCAGAGATGGAAAATCAAAGAAGAAGGTTTGAAAAAGAAAAAATAGATGCATTTGAATATGGGGGTTATACTTTTGCGAAAGAAGCATTGAACCTAATCGATAACTTAGAAAGATCAAAAAATATTTTAGAAAATGACGAAAAATTAAAAAATACTGAAGTTTTAAAAAAAACTTTGGAACATTTTGACATAATATATAAAGATATTATCTCTATTTTTAATAAAAATAACATCAAACCCATAGAAAGTATAAATAAAAAACTTGACCCAAATCTTCATCAAGCAATGATGGAAATAGAAGATGACAACAAAGAGCCAGGAACAATTATTCAGGAAATTCAAAAAGGATTTATGCTAAAAGATCGTCTGTTAAGACCTTCTTTGGTTGGTGTTGCAAAAAAAACAACCCCTAAAGATGAAAAAACGAGCGAAAATAAACAAAATTTAGAGGATAAATAATGCTTAGTATAACTTGTAGATTAAAAATTAACACTTATATGGGACTTTAGAGAGTTAAATTATGAGCAAAATTATAGGAATTGACCTTGGAACAACAAACTCATGTGTTGCAATTATGGAGGGTAGCCAACCTAAAGTTTTAGAAAATGCAGAGGGAGCACGAACTACGCCTTCTGTTGTAGCTTTCACTGATGAAAACGAAAAATTAATTGGTCAACCAGCAAAAAGACAAGCTGTAACTAACCCTGAAAATACAATATTTGCTGTTAAAAGACTTATTGGAAGAAATTTTGAAGACCCAACTGTAAAAAAAGATGTGGAGTCTGCGCCATTTAAAATCATTAATTCTGATAAAGGTGATGCATGGATAGAGGCGAAAGGACAAAAGTATTCACCATCCCAAATATCTGCATTTATTTTACAAAAAATGAAAGAAACTGCTGAAAAATATTTGGGTCAAGCAGTTACTAAAGCTGTAATTACAGTTCCAGCTTACTTTAATGATGCTCAAAGACAGGCAACAAAAGATGCCGGTAAAATTGCTGGATTAGAAGTTTTAAGAATTATTAACGAACCAACTGCAGCATCATTAGCATATGGTTTAGACAAAAAACAAAATAAAAAAATTGCAGTATATGATCTTGGTGGAGGAACATTTGACGTGTCAATACTTGAATTAGGTGATGGTGTGTTTGAAGTAAAATCTACGAATGGTGACACCTTTTTGGGTGGAGAAGATTTTGATAATACGATTGTGGAATATTTGATAAATGAATTTAAAAAAGATAATGGAATTGACCTAAAATCAGATAAACTTGCTCTACAAAGATTAAAAGAAGCCGCGGAAAAAGCAAAGATTGAGCTTTCATCAGCAGAGCAAACAGACATAAATTTACCTTTTATAACAGCTGATAAAACTGGTCCAAAACATATAAATCTTAAAATGACGAGAGCGAAGCTAGAGGCTTTAGTTGAGAGTTTAATCGCTAAAACTATGCCTCCATGCAAAACAGCTTTAAAAGATGCAGGCATATCTGCCAACGAAATAGATGAGGTTGTTATGGTAGGCGGTATGACAAGAATGCCAAAAGTAATTGAGGAAGTTAAAAACTTCTTTGGTAAAGATCCAAACAAAAGCGTTAATCCTGACGAAGTAGTGGCTATGGGTGCCGCTATACAAGCTGGCGTATTACAAGGAGATGTAAAAGACGTTCTTTTATTAGACGTAACACCTCTATCATTGGGAATTGAAACATTGGGCGGAGTTTCAACAAAACTAATAGATAAAAATACTACAATTCCAACGAAAAAAAGTCAGGTTTTTTCAACAGCTGAAGATAACCAGCCGGCTGTTTCTATCAGAGTTCTTCAAGGTGAAAGAGAAATGGCTACAGATAACAAATTGCTAGGTAATTTTGAATTAGTAGGTATCGCTCCGGCACCAAGAGGTATGCCCCAAATTGAAGTAACATTTGATATTGATGCTAATGGAATAGTAAATGTTTCTGCAAAAGACAAAGGAACTGGTAAAGAACAAAAAATCCAAATTCAAGCTTCTGGAGGATTAAGCGAAGCAGAAATAGAAAAAATGGTTAAAGATGCCGAGGCAAATAAAGATGCTGATAAAAAGAAAAGAGAGTCAGTAGATGTAAGAAATCAGGCAGATACTTTAATTCACTCGACTGAAAAAAATTTAAAAGAACATGGCTCAAAAATATCTGATACTGATAAAAAAGCCATTGAAGATTCCTCAGCAGCTCTTAAAGAGTCTTTAAAAAGTGATAATACAGAAGAAATCAAGAAAAAAACTGAAGCTTTAGTTCAGGCCTCTATGAAGCTTGGAGAAGCTATCTATAAGTCACAACAAAATGCTAAACCAGACTCTAACAAAGATGATGATAAAGGAAAAAAAGACGATAATGTTGTTGATGCGGATTTTGAAGAAGTAAAAGACGAGAATAAAGAAAAAAGCGCTTAACTGACATCTATTTGTCCAAGTTAATAAATGGCTAAAAGAGATTATTATGATGTCCTGGGCGTTACTAAAAGTGCTTCACCTGAAGAATTAAAATCTGCTTACAGAAAACTTGCTGTAAAATATCATCCTGACAAAAATCCTGGGGATAAGACTGCTGAAGATAAGTTCAAGGAAGCAAGTGAAGCTTATGGTGTTTTGTCAGATAAATCAAAAAAAGAAAATTATGACAACTTCGGTCATGCTGCTTTTGAGAATGGTGGTGGAGGAAAAGGTGGCTTTGGTGGCTTTGGAGGTTTTAGTAGCGCTGACTTTTCAGATATTTTCGAAGATTTCTTTGGTGATTTTGGTGGTGGAAGACGAAGTTCAAGAAGAAGCTCGAATAATAGAGGTTCAGATTTAAGATATGATTTATCTATAACCCTTGAGGAGGCTTATACTGGTAAAAAACAAAATATTCAATTTTCATCATCTGAAAAATGTAATTCATGTAAAGGTAGTGGATCTAAAGCAGGATACAGTCCTGATAGATGCTCTTATTGTGGTGGAAATGGTCGTGTTAGGACAAATCAGGGTTTTTTTACTGTTCAACAAACATGCCCACAATGTGCGGGTAGTGGTGAGGAAATAACAAATCCATGTAATGATTGTAATGGTCAAGGAAACAAGCAAACCTCAAAAAAACTATCTGTAACAATTCCTAAAGGTGTCGATGATGGCACGAGAATAAGACTTGCTGGCAAAGGTGAGGCGGGAACAAGGGGTGGATCTGCTGGTGACTTATACATATTTGTTAATGTTAAATCTCATGAACTTTTCAAAAGATCTGAAGTTAATTTATTTTTTGAATTTCCAATTTCTATTGCTGATGCTGCGCTAGGTACAACGATTGAGATTCCAACAATTGACGGAAAAAAAGCCAAAATAAAAATACCAGATGGAACACAAAATGGTAAACAATTTCGATTAAAAGGTAAAGGGATGCCTTTCATGCGCAGAGGAGATTTCGGTGATCTTTATGTACAAGTTAAAACAGAAGTTCCCGTTTCTCTGAACAAAGAACAAAAAGAGTTATTAGAAAAATTTAGAAAAATTGAAAATGAAAGATCTAATCCAAGTATCAAAAAGTTTTTTCAAAAAGCTAGGGATTTTTGGAAAAATTAAAAAATGGGTCTAGAAGAAATTATTCCAGCAATAGCTTTAATTGCAATACTAATACTAGTTCTGCCAGAATTTATAGCCAGTAATATAAAAAAGAATCTGTTTTTTAAAAATTTATTTATTTGGGGTATAATTGTTTTATTACTTGTGATAATCCTATATTTTATCTTCAAATGAAAAAAATTAAGCTAGCTGTTACTGGGTGTTTAGGAAGAATGGGACACCAAATAATTAAATCTGTTAAGTTTGATAAAAATTTTAAATTAGTAACAGTAACAGAAAATAAAAAAACTAATAAAAAAATTCAAGGTTTAAAAATTTCGAAAAATACCATAGATGTATTTAAGAGAACTAATCTTATTATAGATTTTACAATACCAAAATGCACTTTGGATATATTAAAAATTGCAGTAAAATTAAAAAAAAGAGTAGTGATAGGAACGACCGGCTTTACGAAAAAAGAGGAAAATTTAATAAAGAAATACTCAAAAAAAATACCAATTTTAAAAGCTGGAAATATGAGTTTAGGCATCAATCTGCTAATGTACTTAACAGAAATAACTTCAAAATCTCTTAACAATTCTTTCTTAAGCAAAATATATGAGGTACACCATAAACATAAAAAAGATTATCCATCTGGAACTGCTCTAATGCTTGGAAAAGGTATAGCAACTGGAAAGAATAAAAACTTATATAATTTAATTGGAAAAAAATATTTGAATAGAAAAACCTTTCCCTACGGTAAAAAAATTAATTTTAACTCCATAAGAAAGGGTGAAATTATTGGTGAACATGAAGTAAAATTTTCAAGTGGAAAAGAGATAATAACACTTAATCACGAGGCTTTTGACAGAGCATTATATTCTGAAGGTGCATTATCTGCAGGTAAATGGTTAATGACAAAAAAACCAGGTCTTTACTCAATGCGAGATCTTATGAATTTCAGATAATGACTGAAGTTCAAAGGGCGAAAATCATATTAAAACATCTTAACAAAACTTATCCAAAAATAAAAGTCCCTCTAAAGAGTCGGAATGTTTTTACTTTATTAATTTCTGTTTTGTTATCCGCTCAATGCACTGATGTAAATGTAAATAATGTTACAAAAAATATTTACCCGAAATATTATAAACCTCATCATTTTTTAAAATTAGGAAGAAAGAAAATAGAGAGACTTATTAAAAAAATTGGAATCTTTAGAATAAAGGCAAAAAGTATTTACAATCTCTGTGCCATATTAGAAAAGAACTACAATGGAAAAGTACCAAAAACATTTGAAGAATTGGAACAGTTACCAGGTGTAGGTCATAAAACTGCTAGTGTGGTTATGTCTCAAGGATTCGGTCATCCTGCGTTTCCAGTTGATACTCACATTCATAGATTAGCTCAAAGATGGGGATTAACCAATGGTAAAAATGTTATTCAAACTGAGAAAGATTTAAAAAGATTATTTCCAAAAAAAAACTGGAACAAGCTTCACCTACAAATTATTTATTACGGCAGGGAGTATTGTAAAGCTAGAGATTGTTATGGAATAACTTGTAAAATATGTACCAGTTGTTATCCTCACAGAAAAAAACCAATCAAAACTAAAAAACCATAAATGAAAATTTTAGGCATTGGAAATGCAATAGTTGATGTGATCTGTAAAGTTGAAGATAATTTTTTAGAAAAACATAATCTTACTAAAGGTCTTATGAAACTTATATTTGATCAAAGTGAGTTCTCAAACCTATTATCAAATTTAAAAATTGAAAAAACAATTTCAGGTGGTTCGGTTGCAAATTCAATAGTTGGTTTGTCACAATTGGGAGATAAAGTAGGATTTATTGGTAAAATATCTGATGATAATTTTGGTATCAAATACGAAGAAGGTTTAAAAAAAGAAAATGTAAATTTCTTTTATTCGAAAAAAAAGGAACTTCTCCCGACTGGAACTTGTTTAATTTTAATCACACCTGACTCGGAGAGAACAATGTGCACTTTTTTAGGAACTGCAGGAAAAATAAACAAAAATGATCTGGATGAAAAAGCAATTAAAAAAAGTGATTTGGTTTTTTTAGAGGGATACTTGTGGGATGAAGGAGATCCAAAAGAAGCTTTTGAAACAGCTATTAATTTGGCAAATAAAACAGCGATGTCCCTATCAGATAAATTTTGTGTAGATAGACATAAACCCAATTTTTTAAATCTTGTGAAAAATGAGTTAGATTTAGTTTTTGCAAATGAAGGAGAAATAATGTCTCTGATTGATGCAAAAAACTTTGATGAAGTTATCTCTTTTGGTAAAGAGATAGAAAAACATTTAGTAATAACCAGAGGTGAAAAGGGTGCTATCTCAATTAATAAAAATGAAATAAAGGAAATTGATGCAAAAAAAAACCTCAAGGTTGTAGATTTAACAGGAGCAGGTGATTTGTTCGCTTCAGGGTATTTACATGGATTTATAAATAATTTTTCTCAAAAAGAATGTCTAATTAAAGCAACAGAAATGTCCTCTAAAATAATTCAGCAAATAGGGGCGAGATTTTAAACTTTTTTAATTCTTTTAAAACTTCCTTTTCCTTTTTTTGGTTTAACTACCTTGGGCTTAAATTTTTTAGTAAAAAGTTCTTTAGCAAATTTATTTTTTTTCTGAAATTTCGTAACCATTTTTTTTACTAACAATTAAATTTTCATCAAAAAACTTTTCTTTAATCTTTTTTCTCAACCTATGAATATGTGTTTCAACTGTATGGGTTTCTAACTTTGATTGATATCCCCAAACTTTTTCTTGCAATTCATTAATTTTTATTGGTTTTTTACTTCGTGATAAATATATAATCATATTTACTTCTTTTTCAGTAAGCCTTAATTTTTGACTATGTAGAATCATTTCTCTAGAATTTGTATTAATAGTATATTTGCTAACAGTTATATTAGATTGTTCTTTAAAATTTTTTTTCAAAAACTCGATATTAATTCTTTCTAAAAGTTTTGAAAATTTTATTGGAAAATTCTCTACCAGCAACATATTTGATAAATCAAGATCTTTGAGAGATAAAATAAGATAATCTCTATGATTTTTAAAATTAATCTTAGATATTTCCTTTTTGGTTAAATACAGGACTTTAAAATTTAAATTATCCTGAATTTCTGAAAATATATCAAAAAGAGTCTTTGATTCATAAATAAACAAAATTTGATAATTCATATATAAATACAATATGACAATTATTTTAAAAAACAAACACTCTCTTAAAATTAATGAATTTGAATTTAAATGTTGTGTTGGAAAAAATGGGGTTAGTAAACAAAAAATTGAAGGAGACTATAAAACTCCCAAAGGTAGTTTTGAATTAGAAAAGTTATATTACAGAGGTGATAGATTAAATAAACCTTTTACAAAATTAAAGTGTGTTAAAATTAATAAAAGTATGGGTTGGTGTAATGATATAAAAGATAACACACACTATAACAAATTAGTGGATACTAAAAAAAAAATAAAATTCGAAAAACTTTATAGAAAAGATTTTAAATATGATTTGATAATTCCAATAAAGTATAATTGGCAAGGAAAAAATCTTGGAAAAGGAAGCTGTATTTTTTTACATTTAACTAAAAATTACAAGCCAACGGCAGGTTGCATAGCACTAAGCAAAAAAGACTTTTTAATTATGTTAAAGTTAATAAATACAAAAACAAAAATTAAAATCTTTTAGGCTCTTTCACCAAAAATTGCTGAGCCTATTCTTAAATACGTTGAATTATTTTCAACCGCCTTGAGGTAATCTGACGACATGCCCATACTTAGTTCTTTTAAACTTAAGTTTTTATTTAGATCATTTAACTCCTGAAAATAAGGATTCGGATCAAGATTAAATGGGGGAATACACATCAAGCCTACAATGTCTAATTTTAAATCCTTACAATAATGATAAAGATCGTCTAAATCGTTTTTTAATATTCCAGATTTTTGTTTCTCATTTCCTATATTAACTTGTAAAAATATTTTTACTTTTCTATTTTGATTTAATTGTTCTTCAGAAATTTTTTTTGCAAGTTTTTTGCTGTCAACTGAGTGTATAAAATCAAAAAGTTTTATAGCAAACTTTACTTTATTTGTTTGAAGTTTTCCTACTAAATGGAGTTGTAATTCTGGTTTTTTTTTTTTTATTTCGGTCCATTTATCTTGTGCCTCTTGAACTTTATTTTCACCATAATCACAGTGACCATAATTAATTAGTGGCATAATTTTATCCAATGAAAATGTTTTAGATACAGCAACAATTTTGGACGCTTCTGATCTATTTAGATTTACCTCTTTAGATTTTATAAGTTTTTCTATATGTATTAATTTTTGAATAGAGTCATGCATAAGATAAATTATCAAAAATATTACTTTATAAGTGAATACGATACAAATCTAATAAAACAACAAGACAAAAAAACCAATATAATTTTTAGAAATTATAATAGCAAATTGAACATCACAAAAATAAAGATTTTACGAGATTTATGTAGAAAGAAAGGATGCAATTTCTTTTTGTCAAATAATGTTAAATTAGCAATTAAATTAAAATTAGATGGTGTTTATTTGCCGTCATTTAATAAAAGTTTTAATCATTTAGCTTATAGTTTTAAAAAAAGATTTGTTATTTTAGGGTCAGCTCATTCACTTCAAGAAGTGAATATCAAAAAGTTCCAAGCAGTAAAATTTTTTTTTATTTCATCATTATTTAAAAAGAATAAAAATTATCTAGGAATTTATAAATTTAAATTTTTTGAAAGTTTTACAAAAAAAAAACTTGTTGCCTTAGGCGGTATTAACAAAAAAAATATAAAAAAACTAAGTTTATTGAATATATGCGGTTATGCAGGAATTTCTTATTTCAAAAAAAAAGGCCCCTTAAAATAAAGGGGCCTTTTAATTTTTAGATTCTAATTATATTAGAATGCAAATGTAAGAGCGAACTCGTACGACTCTTTATCGTTTGTAGCAGCAGTGCTTCCACCAACGTTGTCGTTTTGGTTCATGTGACCAGCAATAGTCATACCACCCATTGTGTATGATGCTGAGATACCTGAATCGTTTTGCTCAACAGTGTTAGCAGTATTTGTTGTGTCTTCTTCGTAGTCTCTTTCACCGTAAGCAATAGTAAAGTTTTCGTTTACAGCGTAAGAAATGGCATAACCCGTAGACTCATCGTCTTGCGTAGCATTAGTACCATCTGCTTCACTTTTTTGGTAACCTAAAGTAAACCCTCCAACAGCATATTTAACGAACATAGTTTCGTGATCAACTGTTTGTGAAGTGTTCGGCTCTAACTCACCAAAACCATAACCAACAGTCAAACCTTCAACCATTTCTGGAGAAATCTGAATACCGAAGTCTGCATAATGACCTAAGTCTTGAGACTGACCAGTAGCTGTTGAATCATCATGTTGGTATGCTGCTTTAAACATCACACCACTGAATGAAGGTGAATCATAAGTTAACAAGTTGTTACCTGATCTACCATCGATTCTTCTGTCAGCACTAGCTGTCGTATCCCAAACTTCTTCGTAAGCGTTTGGAGTTACGTCATCCCATTGACCTAGAACTGATGAACCACCATGACCGTGGAATGTTACTGTTCCCATTGCATCTGTTCCGAAAGACATACTTCTGTCATCCATACCATTTGATGATGTTGAAGTTCCAGGGTTATCATTATCAAGTTCCATTTTTGCTGAAACTGTGATACCACCCTCTGTCTCACCTGATGCAGAGAAAATTACACTGTCAAACTGATAAGGACCAGTTGCACCGTTTTCATCTGTTGTCGACATAAAAGCAAATCCAGTTGAAACTGAAACGCTTCCTTCAGCTGCATGAACAGCTGTCATCGCTAGTGAACCAGCTAACGCTGATACACCGATTTTTGTTAATTTGTTCATATTAATTACTCCTTTAAATTGTTTAATATTAAACAGGGGATTTTTATCAAAATAAGCTTAAATTTTGCTAAATTTAGCATTTTTTTTCTCACAAAATCATAAACTGTGATAATTTTACAACACAATTTTCGTTTATTTTAATATGTTTTTCGTGTTATTTGAGTATGTTAAAATTGCTTCCTGTTTAAGAGATTATTTATGAAAAATTACATCTTTTTAAAGAAATTTAGCCTAATACCCATTTTTTTTATCTTTTTAATATTATTAAATAGTTGTGGGAAAAGTTTTTTTAGAGGTGCTGATGCAAGAAAAGTTAGCCCCGATCCTCGTGAAAGAGTAAAGAAAAATTTAGAAGAGGGAAAAGGTTTTAGAATTAATAACGCCATTAAAAAAGGAGTGAGCAGAGGTGGAGATTTTGAGTTTGCAAGTTCTAATGAATTATGGAGAGCATCATTGGATATTATAGAATTTATGCCTTTAACATCTGCAAATTATAGTGGTGGAATAATTATTACAGATTGGTATTCAAATAATACAAATCCAAATGAAACTATTAAAATCACAATTAGATTTCTAAGTAATGAAATAAGGTCTGATGCAATAGACATCAATGTGTTCTATAAAAAATGTGATGCAGAATATAAATGTGTTGTTCAAAAAAATAATGAAAACATAGAGTCAGAATTGAGAAGAGAGATTTTAAAGAAAGCAACGATATATCAAAAGCAAACCAAAGCTAACAATGAATCGTTTTATCCGGATGTTAAAATGGGTAAAGATTAATTTTAGATTTCTTTCTAGTGGACAGATATAATTTTAAAGAAATAGAAAAAAAGTGGCAGTATCATTGGGAAAAAAACAATCTTCATAAATCAGAAGTAAAAAAAGATAAAAAAAAATTCTACTGCTTAGAAATGTTTCCATATCCATCTGGTAAAATACATATGGGACATGTCAGAAATTATACAATAGGAGATGTTCTAGCTAGATATAAAACTTTAAGAGGATTTAATGTACTCCATCCAATGGGTTGGGATTCATTTGGGATGCCAGCAGAAAATGCAGCGCGCGAGAACAATTTAGACCCTAAAGAATGGACTATTAAAAATATAGAAACAATGAAAAACCAACTTAAAAAATTGGGTCTATCTTTAGATTGGGATAGAGAGATATCGACCTGCAATAAAGATTATTACAAACATCAACAAATTTTCTTTTTGGAATTATTGGAAAAGGGACTCGTTTATAGAAAAGAAAATTATGTTAATTGGGATCCAGTCGATGAGACGGTTTTAGCAAATGAACAAGTTATAGATGGAAAAGGATGGAGATCCGGTGCTGTAGTTGAAAGAAAAAAATTAAGTCAATGGTTTTTTAATATATCAAAGTTTTCACAAGATTTATTAGATGGTTTAGAAAAATTAGAGACATGGCCCAACAAAGTAAAGACGATGCAAAAAAATTGGATTGGAAAATCTTTTGGATGTGAAATTGAATTTGAAATTGAAGGTAATTTACCTGTAAAAAATATAAAATGCTTCACAACTAGACCAGACACTTTGTTTGGCTTTTCTTTCTTAGCATTGTCGGTAGATCATGAAATCTCAAACTTTTATTTCAAGGATAAAGAATTTCTGAAATTTAAAGAGGAATGTTCTAAAACTGGAACAACTGAAGAAGCTATTGCGGTGGGTGATAAAATTGGCTTTAAAACCAATCTTTTAGCTAAAAATCCACTAAACCCTGATCAAAAAGTTCCTGTCTATTTTGCAAATTTTGTTCTTATGGATTATGGTTTTGGCGCAGTATTTGGGTGTCCTGCACACGATCAAAGAGATTTCGATTTTGCAAAAAAGTATAATCTAGAAATCAACACTGTAGTTAAACCGTATGAAGAAAACGATAATTTCAAGGTATCTGAAGAGGCATATCCTGGACCTGGAAAAATAATAAATTCAAACTTTTTAAATGGCCTTGATGCACCAAAGAATTCTGTGCTTGAAACAATAAAGATTTTAGAAAAAAAAAAATTAGGAAAAAAAAAAATTAATTACAGATTAAAGGACTGGGGTGTATCTCGTCAAAGATATTGGGGATGTCCAATTCCAATTATGTATGATGAAAAAGGCAAAGTAGTACCAGTGCCTAAAGAAAAATTACCTGTTGAGTTACCTGAAAATATTGATTTAAAAGTTAAAGGAAACCCTCTTGATAGTCAAAAAAACTGGAAAGAAGTTGTTATAGATGGAAAAAGATTCATTAGAGAAACGGATACCTTGGATACATTTGTATGCTCATCATGGTACTACTTGAGATTTTGTTCTCCAAAAGAAAAAAATTACGGATTTAATAACGACGAAATAGATTACTGGATGCCAGTTGATCAGTATATTGGTGGAGTTGAGCATGCAATTTTACATTTATTATATTCAAGATTTTTTATGCGAGCGATCAACTTTAAAAATCAAAATTTTAAAATAACGGAACCTTTTCAAAGTTTGTTTACACAAGGTATGGTTTGTCATGAAACATACAAAGACCAAGATAACAACTGGCTTAGCCCTGATGAGATAGAAAAAGTTAATGATAAAATTATAAAAAAAAGTAATCCTAACATGGTTGTTAAAGTTGGTCCTTCAGAATCAATGTCAAAATCCAAAAAAAACGTTATTGATCCTGAGGATATCATTAATACATACGGTGCAGATTCTGTTAGATTATTTATTCTATCTGACAGTCCTCCCGAGAAAGATGTGCAATGGTCAGAACAGGGGATGGCATCATCTTATAAATTTATTCAAAAACTATGGATTTTAAATACGATAGTTTTGGATGAAATAAAAAAAAATCACTCAAAAGATGATGACGACGAATTTAAAAAAAAAACAAATTTATTTATAAATAATGTGACTAATAATTTATCTAATTTTACTTATAATAAAATTGTTGCAAATATCCATGAAGTTCATTCATCTATATCTAAATTAATCAAAAAAAAGTATTCTCCTAAGACAATAGTTGATAACTATAAAAAAATATTAGTTTGTATGATGCCAATTATTCCACATTTTTCAAATGAGTGTATAGAATTACTTAAAGACACATCCGCGTTAGAGTGGCCAAATGTTGATAAGCAACTTTTAATTGAGGAAAATATTAATTTTGTTGTTCAAGTTAATGGTAAAAAAAGAGGTTTGATTAAAGCAAATAGAGACATTTCTGAGGGAGAATTAATAAATTTAATTAAAGAAAACGTTGAAATAAACAAATACATAAAAAATCAAGAATTTAAGAAAAAAGTATTTGTTCCAAATAAATTAATAAATATCATAATATAACATAAATGAGAAAATACTTTTACATATTTATATTTATTCCATTTTTAATTTTGAGTTGTGATTACTCACCGATTTATTCTAGCAAAGATAATTACAATTTTTTTATTGAAAAAATTGATTACAGTGGAGATGCAGAAATTAATAATTTAATAGATAAAAAATTAAAAAAATATCAAACAACAAAAAATGAAAAAAAAATTTCTATTTCATCTATATCATCATATAATAAAGTTTCTCAATCAAAAAATCTCTCAGGGAAAACAACAAATTATTTAGTAATTATTGAAATAGCTTTTCAAATTAAAAAAGGGGACAAATTAAATACTCTTAAATTCAAAGAAGATTTTTTGATTAAGAATTTTAGTAACAAATTTGAAGAAAGTAATTTAGAAAAGATAAAAAGGGAAAACGCTACAAATCTAATAATAAATAGATTAATAAGCCAAATTTCACAAATGTGATGATCTTAAAATATTTTGAGTTAAATAAATTGAATTTTGAGATTACAAATTTCTTGTTATTTCATGGTAAAAACGAGGGATATAAGAACGAAGAAATCAGGAAAATTACAAATAAATTTAACACAAAAGGTAAACATTACGATGAAAAACAAGTAATTGATAACACCGAAGAATTTTTCGCGAACAATCTCAATAAATCATTTTTCGATAATGAAAAAATTATAATAATAAATAGGTGTACAGATAAAGTAATCAAAATTGTTGAACAGTTAATTGATAGGAACATAAATGATATAATATTTATACTTAACTCAGAAGTTTTAGAGAAAAAATCTAAATTAAGAAACTTTTTTGAAAAATCAAAAAAAGAATTAGCATCAATTGCATTCTATCCAGATAATTTTGATACTCTTCTGAGAATTGCTCGACAAGCATTAAGAGAAAGAAAAATATTGTTATCAAATGAATGTATTAGTGTTTTGGTAGGAAAATGTGCTAATGACAGAAAAAATCTATTAAATGAAATAGAAAAAATTGAACTTTATTTAAAAGACAAAAAAAAGATAAGTAATGAGGAAGTTTTTAAAATCATTAATCTCTCAGAAAATCATAGCGTAAATGAGTTAATCAATAGTTGTTTAGTTAAAAATCAAAAAAAATTATTTAATATTCTTAACGATAATATTTTTTCAAATGAAGATTGTATTGTTATTATTCGGACTTTACTTAAGAAAACAAAAGATCTTTTAAATCTTGTAACCCAATTTCAGTTAAATAAAAATATTAATGCAACAATAGATAATGCAAAACCACCAATTTTTTGGAAAGACAAAAGTATTATAAAAGATCAGATAAATATGTGGTCAATCAATAGATTAAAAAATTTGATCATAGAAATAAATGATATTGAGTATCAAATAAAGAAAAATTCGGTCAATTCAATAAATCTAACAACAAACTTTTTACTAGAAAAATCGACTTAATTTTTTAATAATTATTTTTTATTATATCAATTAGTTTATTTAATTGATCACTGTCATGAAATGAAATCGTAATTGAGCCTTTATTTCTTTTATTACTTTTTATTGATACGTTAAGTCCAATTTTATTCGAAATAGTTTCTTCTAGATTTTTTATATTTGGATCTTTATATAAATTTATTTTTTTAGATCTTTTAAATAATTTTACAAAATTTTCTGATTGTCTTACGGATAATTTCTTTTCTATAATCTTACTAGCGATAAAACTCGCATTATCTAGACCCACAAGAATTTTAGCATGACCGGGTGTAATTTTTCTTAGCTCAAGATAGCTAAGAACATCTGCTGGTAGATTCAGTAATCTTAAGGAATTAGTAATATAACTTCTGCTTTTACCGATAAATTTGGAAACTTTTTCTTGATCATATGAAAATTCGTCAATTAATCTTTTATATCCCTGTGCCTCTTCTAGTGGATTTAAATCATGTCTTTGCACATTTTCAACTATGGCAAACTCAAGTGATTTCAAATCATCCGCCTCAGTGACAACCACTGGGATATCATGCAAACCTGCTTTTCCTGCTGCAAGCCATCGCCTCTCTCCTGCTATAATCTCGTATTTTGAGTTATTAGAATTTGACTTTCTTACAATGATTGGCTGAATCACACCTCGTTCTTTTATTGAATTAGTCAGATCTTGTAAGTTTTCTTCTTCAAAAGCTTTTCTAGGTTGAAATTTATTTGGAATGATATCACTCAATGAAATTTTGTTAGTTTTTACCTCTACTCTAGTTTCACCGATTAAAGATGATAAACCTCTACCTAAACCTTTTTTTATTTGTGAATTCATTATGCGGCACTCCCCATTTTATCTTCTTGTTCAATGAATTCATCAGTAAAATTGTAATAAGATTTACTACCTGGACAACTTTTATCATATATAAGCACAGGTACACCATGAGAAGGTGCTTCAGATAATCTGACATTTCTTGGTATCACTGTTTGATAGACTTTATCTTTAAAATAATCACGTGCCTCTTGTTCTACCTGAGAAGACAACTTATTTCTTCTATCATACATTGTTAAAAGTATTCCTTGAATTTCTAAAGACGGATTAAGATTTACCTTTATTCTATCAATCGTCTTCATGAGTTGTGTCAGACCCTCTAATGCAAAAAATTCTGTTTGAAGGGGAACTAAAAGAGAGTTTGATGATACTAGAGCCATTACTGTTAGTAAACTTAAGGAGGGAGGACAATCAATAAGCACATAATCATAAAGTCCTCTAGAATCGTTTAAATAAGCGGTTAATTTGCTTTTTAAAATGAAAGCTCTATCGCTATCACCAGCTGTTTCGACTTCTAAACCTGACAAATCTACATTGGATGTTATCAAATCGAGATTTTCAAATTTTGTTTTCTTAATAACATTCGAAATTGACATTGTTCCATTTAAGATTCCATAAATTGTTTGATCTGATTGATTAGTATTAGATAATCCTAACCCAGTGGTAGCATTTCCTTGAGGATCTAAATCAATAACTAAAATTTTTTTATTTTGTTGAGTTAAAGCTGATGCCAAATTAATTACTGTGGTTGTTTTTCCAACTCCACCCTTTTGATTTATTATTGAAATTATTTTCACAATTTTTTTTTTTTAATCTTTTTTATGTTGATTATAAATGAGTCGGCGCTAGTTATGCTTTTTTTTTCTTTATAATCTAAATCCCAAATTTTTAAGGTCTCACTTAAAATTTTTCTGCCACTTTTTCCCATAAATAATATTAGATTATTGAATTGCCTAAAATTTTCATTTACTAGATCCAAAATTATGGGCATAGGTTTAAATGCTCTTGAAATTATGGTTCCAGTTTCAATGTTCTTAAGTGTAAATATATCTTTTTGAATAATTTCTGTATTTAGGTTTAATTTTTTTGAAACATCTCTTAAAAAAGCACATTTATGATGACTTTTTTCATAAAGATTTATTTTTAGCGAATTTTTCATTGTTTTCATGACAATTGCTATAACAAGTCCTGGCATCCCGCCACCTGTACCTAAATCACAGATTGTATTACTATTTAAATCAATAAAATCAATTATTTGTGCTGAATCTATTATATGTCTTTGCCGTATTTCCTTTATTTCTGATGTTTTTTTACTAATTATGTTAATTTGATCGTTTTTTCGCTTTATCATTGAAATTAAACTCTCAAGCTCAGAACAGGTTTCACGTGAAACTTTAGGTATTGGGATTTTTGAATAAAAATTTAAAATTGAGTTATCCATTAAGCTATATGCTTAATAGACTTTCTTTTGACATGTGACAACAAAATATATACTGCAGCTGGTGTAATTCCGTCGATTCTAAGAGCCTGACCCATAGTTTTAGGCTTAATTTCTTTGAATTTCGCTTTCACCTCGTTAGATAAACCAGAAAATTGGTCGTAATCAATATTATCAGGTATAGTTAAATTCTCATCTCTTTTAAAAGCCATAATATCTGCTTTTTGCTTTTTTAAATATCCTCTATAATGAGAATTAATCTCTATTTGCTCGTCTATGTCTGCACCATGATCTACAATTTCAGGCCATATATCTCTAATTTTACTCATATTAACCGTTTTTTGGTTTAAAATCTCCTCAGCTGATCGAAGTACGCCATCTTTAGCTATTTTAATACCAAATTTTTCAGCTCTAGTAGGAGAAATATTCAGATTAGACATCTGCATTGATATTTTGCTCAATTTTAGGAATTTATCCTCAAATATCACTTTTCTAGTGTCAGAAATTAATCCGATATTAATTCCCTTATGAGTAAGTCTTAAATCAGCATTATCTGATCTAAGGCTTAGTCTGTATTCAGCTCTTGATGTAAACATTCTATAAGGCTCCGCAACACCCTTGGTAACTAAATCATCTATCATCACCCCGATATAAGCGTCAGATCTATCAAGGATAAAAGGCTCCATTTTTTTTAAGGAAAGGGCGGCATTAATTCCAGCTATAAGTCCTTGTGCTGCAGCCTCTTCATAGCCTGTAGTTCCGTTAATTTGACCTGCAAGGTATAGATTCTTTATTTTTTTTGTTTCTAGTGTCAAAAAAAGTTCTCTAGGATCAATATAATCGTATTCTATAGCATATCCAGGACGTATTACATTAACATTCTCTAAACCAATGATATTATTAAGTATTTCTTTTTGAACAACCTCAGGTAGTGAAGTTGATATACCATTTGGATAAATTGTATGATCATTAAGGCCCTCTGGCTCTAAAAATATCTGATGTCTTGTCTTATCAGCAAATTTTACAATCTTATCCTCTATTGAAGGACAATATCTTGGGCCAACACCCTGTATATTGCCAGAATACATTGCACTTCTAGACAAATTCTTTTTAATAATCCTATGAACCTTTTCATTAGTATAAGTCATAGAACAAGATACTTGTTTGTTTAAATTTTTTTTTGTTAAGAAAGAAAAAAAGTAAGGATCATCATCTGCAGATTGTTTTTCCAATTTTTGGAAGTTAATAGTTCTAGAATCTAACCTTGGTGGTGTTCCAGTTTTTAATCTGCCTATCTTAAAATTATATTTCTTCAACTGTTCACTTAAACCAGTGCTTGGCTTTTCATTAAATCGACCAGCAGGAGTTATCTCATCACCAATATGTATCAAACCATTTAAAAATGTTCCGGTTGTAAGTATTAACTTGTTACAACTTACCTTATTACCTTTTAGGGTTAAAAATCCTTTTATTTCATTATTGTTAAAAATAAATTTAATTACAGGGTCCGAAAAAATCGTTAAATTACAATAGTTTACAAGTTTTTCTTGCATAAATTTTCGATAAAGCGATCTATCAGATTGAGTTCTTGGTCCTCTTACTGCTGGACCTCTACTTCTGTTTAACAGTCTAAACTGTATTCCAGACTTATCAGCTACCTCACCCATAACCCCATCTAAAGCATCAATTTCTCTTACCAGATGACCTTTTCCTAAACCACCTATCGCAGGATTACATGACATTTCTCCTATAGTATTTTTTTTGTGAGTAAACAGGGCAGTGTTTACACCAAGTCGAGCAGATGCTGAAGCTGCTTCACAGCCTGCGTGGCCACCTCCGATTACTACTACATCAAAAGATAAATCTTTTTTCATGACGTAAATTTATATTCGAATTAAATATTTACAAGATTTCTATCCTTTTTATATTAATTACTATTTATCAGGATAAATTGGCAATAATGGGTGAAAATTAGGTTATTTCTTTTATTTTCCTATGCAAAAATCATTAAAAATACGACCTAATATCTCTTCAACATCAACTTTTCCGACTATCATACCAAGATGACGTGCTGCAAGTCTTAAATCTTCCGCTGCTATGTCAAAATCTTCAACTTCTTTTTTTTGATTAAATCTTTTTAAATGAGACACACATTGCTCAAGATGTTGTCTATGTCGTTCTCTAGTAATCAGAATATCATCACTTGTTATGAATTTATTTTTTAATGCGTTTTTTATTTTTTGAATTAGTTTATCAATATTCAAATTATTTTTTATTGATATTAAGACATGATTTATTTTGTTTATTTCTGGATCAATATCTTTTTCTAAAAGATCAGATTTATTTAAAACCAAAATCGCATTGTCGTCTAATAAACCCTTCAAAGTATCAGTAAAATCAGTGCTTTTGGCATCTACGACTACTAGTTTTAGGTCTGCTTCTTCTGCTCTGTTTAGAGATAATTTAATGCCTTTTTTTTCAATTTCGTCTACAGATTCTCTTATACCGGCAGTATCAGAAACTATTACTGGATAACCATCTATATTAAGATGAGTTTCTATAACATCTCTTGTTGTTCCAGCGATTTCAGAGACTATTGCAACATCTCTATTAGATAAATAATTTATTAAGCTAGACTTACCAGCATTAGTTGGTCCTAGAATTGCAATTTTAAATCCCTCCCTAATTCTTTCTCCTACTTTTTGGTCATTCAAAATCTTTTCTATATCTTTTAAAACTTCATCGGTATCTTTTTTAATTTTATTTAGAATATCTTTTGGCAAATCTTCATCTGGAAAATCTATTTTAGCTTCAACGTGAGATAAAATTTGTAACAGCTTTTCTCTTAATAAATTAAATTTATCCGCTGAGCGTCCACTCATAATTTTAACTGCTTGCTTTCTTTGAATTTCAGTTTCAGAAGAAATTAAGTCGGCTACACTTTCTGCTTTTAATAAATCAATTTTTCCATTTTGGAATGCAAGCTTTGTGAATTCACCAGGTTCTGCAAATCGACAATTTTCAATATTTGAGATGTTTTTATGAATCGCATCAATTACTGCCTTACTTCCATGTACCTGAATCTCTGCCATATCCTCGCCTGTGTAGCTCTCAGGGCCAGGAAACCACAAAACTATTCCCTCATCAATAAGTTCAGAAGTATTGATATTATTTATTTTTCTCAGAGTTGCTTCTCTAGGTCTTGGAACCTCTTTATTTGTTAATAATTTAATTACCTTCAAAGTATCAGGTCCAGAAATTCTTATAATTGCAATTCCAGAGACACCAGGACCAGTCGACAAAGCATAAATTGTCATAAAAATTTAATTAATTATATATTTTTTCTAAAGATTTGAAAAATTGGTTTGAGAATTTCTTTTGATCAAATAAAGGTGAGCTTAAAGCACTATCAAAAACTACATTACGTAATTTTTTAAGATTATCAACATTTTTTTCTAAACTTACGGCAATATTAATATAATCGTTTTCATTTTCAGCAATTAATTCCTGTAAGTTAAGATTTTTATTTATAGACTCACCACTTCTTGAATTATAATTAAATCCTTTCATTGTAAGCACAGGAACACCCATCCAGATTGCTTCAAAGGATGTCGTAACACCATTGTAAGGAAAAGTATCTAATGCAATATCTATTTTTTTGTACTGATCTAAGTGATCCTCAAAATTTCCCTTAAAAGACAAAAATTCAATAGAATTTATAACATCATTCCTCCTAAATTTTTCAACCATTGCAGATCTAAAAGTGGCATTAGAAGATTTTAAAATCAATTTTGAATTCTTCACTTTTTTTAATATTCTTGACCAAACTTTTATAACTCTATCATTTATTTTATTATAATTGTTAAAGGATCCAAAAGTTATAAATTTATTTTCAACTATTGGGGCCGATGACTGTAATCTTGGCAGGTCAAAACCAGAATGACAATTCCATATATCTTCCATGTATAAAATTTTTTCAGAGTATAGTTTTTTTTCATCTTCAAAAATCAAATTTTTATCTACAATCATATAATCCATTTCTTTAATACCGGTTGTATTCTGAAAACCACACCAAGTTATTTGTATTGGGGCTAATCGATTTTTATAAAGAGACAATCGATGATTAGATGTAAGCCCCATCAAATCAATAAATATATCAATTTTATCGTTTCTCACTAAATTAATTACACCAATATCATCTATGTTTCTAATATTAGTCATCTTGTCTACATATTGCTTAAAATCTTGCGTTGTCGAATCCTCTTTATCAGGTTTATTTCCATCATAAATACTTATGTTAAATTTATTTCTGTCATAATTAACTAGAACAGTTTTTAAAAAGTGAGTAACAGAATGCCTAGATCTTATATCAGCAGAGTGAAAACCAATATTAATTTTTTTTCTATCCGAACCACTTATTTCAATTAGTTTATTTTGAGGATAAGTGATTAATTTTTGATCCAGTCTTTGAGAATATTCTAAAAATTTTTTTTGATCCCAGTTATAAATAAAACTTTGATAATAAATGTATGATGCCAAAGCATCAATACTGGAGGTTTCTTTTTCAGCGATTTGATTAAGGTAATATATAACCTTTCCCATGTCTACATTGCGAACTAATGCTCTCACTAAAGCTCTTGTAAGCTCATCATTTTTTTCGAAATAATCTTTATTATCATTATAATATAGGAAAATTTCCTTAAGAATATCACCTGTTAAATTTATTTCATTCGATTTGAATTCGATATCAAAAAGATCAATAGAAGCATTTATAAAATTTTTTAAAGCGTTGAAAGAATGTTCATTTTTTTTTTTGTCTTTTAAATATGCTGTTCTAAAATCAATTATTGCACTTTTTAAAGTTATTTCTGATTTATCAGATAATATTTTGCACACCCCAGATAAATTAATTAATCCTGCATTCAAATTTTTCTCTTCAATATTTTGTATAATTGATAAGATTTTTGTATACTTTTTCTCCTCAAAAAGTTTTTGAAAATCAATTTTTTTGTTCATCCTCTAACCGCCGAAATTTTATTATAAAAATTTCCAATACTCTAGGACTATTAGATAAAGTATAAATAGTCATAGATAAATTTATTTAATTATATAATTTTTCCAAACTAGAAAAAAATCCATCTGAAAATTTCTTTTTATCGAATAAAGGTGTTTTTGATACGTTATCATAAATATTTTTTCTTATCTTAATCAACTCTTCTGTGTTCAGAGCTAAATTAACAGCTTTTTTTATATAGTCTTCTTTATCATTACCAATTAGTGAAACAAGATTTGCGTTTTTATTTATGGACTCACCACATCTTGAATTTAAATTGTGACCTTTCATTGTGACTACCGGAACACCCATCCAAATTGCTTCAAATGAGGTTGTAACTCCATTATAGGGAAAAGTATCTAAAGCTATATCGATGTCTTTATAAATTTCTAAATGATTTGAAAATTTTTTTTTAAACGGCAAAATGATTACAGATTCTAATACACCATATTTATCAAATTCTTCTTTGAACCTTTCGGTCGATATAGGAAATGATGTTTTTAACATTAATTTTGAATTTTTAACTTTTTTTAATATCTTTGACCAAACTTGAATTACATCTTCATTTATTTTTCTAAAGTTATTAAATGATCCAAATGTAATAGATTTTTTTGAAATTGATGGAGCCAAATTAAATTCTCTTTTACTTTCATAACCATAATGGCAATTCCAAATTTCAGGTAAATAAATAATTTTTTCTGAATAATATTTTTCCTCATCAGGTTTTATTAAATTTCTATCAGCAATTAAATAATCCATTCCCGGAAGCCCAGTTGTATTTGGGTATCCACACCAGGATATTTGAACAGGCGCTACACGGTTTTTAAACAACGTTAATCTATGGTCTGAAGTTAATCCATTAAGATCAATAATAATATCAATCTTATCTTTTCTAATTTTATTAATAACTTCAATATCTTTTAAACTTTTTATTTCATATATATTAAAAACTTTATCTTCAAATTCTTTGATTGTATCATCTTTCTTAAGATTATTGTTATAAATAAAAATGTTATATTTTTTTTTGTCATAAAAATTAATTACTGTTTTTAAAAAATAAACTACAGAATGTTTTCCCCTGATATCAGACGATATGAATGCTATATTTAATTTGTCATTTTTGTTATTTATAATTTTTACTAATCCATCATTTTTGTGTATAGGAACTAAATCACTAATCTTTTTTGAATTATTGAGGAATTGTTCTTGACTCCAACCGAAAATATAATTTCTAAAAAAAATAGATGCTATTAAGGCATCTATGTTAGCACTTAAGTCAAAAACTTTTTTATAATGCTTAATAATGGTTTCTGTATCTGAAGTACGTACAATAACTTTTGAAAAGTTGTACATCAAAACTTTATTTGATTCAAAAAAACTTTTGTTTTTTTTGTAAAAAAAATATATATCATCAAAAAAATTTTTTTTGAGTTCATTTTCATTTTCTCTAAATTCATTATCAAAATGAATTACAGAGGTACTTATTAAATTTCTTAGTGGATCAAATAATTTTTCTGTTACTGTTTCTTTCAAACATGAATTTTTAAAATCTTGTATTGCAGATTTCTCAGCAGCAGAAGATTTGCCCGCCAACATTCTTGAAACACCGCAGAGATTCAATAAACTGGGTGTTTTATCTTTTTCTTCAAGTTCATTTTCAATTATTGAAACAATCAAAGAATATTTTTTTTCCTTTAATAATTTTAAAAAATTAGTACTTTTTGTCTCCATAATGTCCAATTATATATTTATTGGATAACATTATTATTTTTTTTTAATAAAAATAGTTTTTTTTTGTATTTTTTAACTCTCTGTATATTTAGACTAAATTTATGAAGGTTTGTTCATTGAATTAAAAAATTCAGAATTATTTTTTGTGTCTTTTAATTTTGAACTAATAAATTCGATAGCATCCATAGTACCCATCGGTGCGATTATTCTTCTTAAAACATTCATTTTCTGAAGATCATTCTTTTCAAAAAGGAGTTCCTCTCTTCTTGTTCCTGATTTAGTAATATCAATTGCAGGATATATTCTTTTATCAGCAATCTTTCTATCCAATACTGTTTCACTATTACCTGTACCTTTAAATTCCTCAAAAATTACCTCATCCATTCTGCTTCCTGTATCAATTAAAGCAGTAGATATTATCGTTAAAGATCCTCCCTCTTCAATATTTCTTGCTGCACCAAAAAATCTTTTTGGTCTCTGAAGAGCATTAGCGTCTACACCCCCTGTTAGGACTTTCCCAGAACTTGGTATTACTGCATTGTATGCTCTACCCAATCTTGTAATTGAGTCTAATAATATCACTACATCTTTTTTATGTTCTGTTAGTCTTTTTGCTTTTTCAATAACCATTTCTGCAACAGCAACGTGACGTTGTGCTGGTTCATCAAAAGTTGAACTTATAACTTCTCCTTGAACGGTTCTTTGCATATCAGTAACTTCTTCGGGTCTTTCATCAATTAATAGAACAATCAAATAACACTCAGGGTAATTTTTTGCGATTGAATTAGCTATACTTTGTAAAATCATTGTTTTCCCAGCCTTAGGTGGTGAAATAATTATCGATCTTTGGCCTTTACCAATAGGACTGACTAAATCAATTAATCTAGGAGTTAAATCTTGTTTTTTATCAGGTTTTGTAATTTCAACTTCCATAATTAATTGCTTATCAGGATAGAGTGGGGTTAGGTTATCAAATGCTATTTTGTGTCTAGATTTATCGGGCTCTTCAAAATTAATTTTGCTAACTTGAAGTAAAGCAAAATATCTTTCACCTTCTTTTGGTGCTCTAACTGGTCCCTCTACAGTATCACCAGTTCTTAATCCAAATTTTCTGATCTGACTTGGGCTTACGTATATGTCGTCAGGTCCTGGGAGATAATTCGACTCCATTGCTCTTAGAAAACCGAAGCCGTCTTGCAATAACTGTAAAACTCCAGCTCCAGTAATCTCCTCTTTTTCTGCAACTTTTTTTAAAATTGCAAATAGTATTTCCTGCTTTCTCAGCGTACTAGCATTTTCTATACCCAATTCTTCAGCTTGAGTTATTAGCTGCTCTGACGATTTAAGTTTGAGTTCTTGTATGTTCATGGATTAAATTATTAAGGACTTAATAATATTAAGAATATATATGCTAATTTAAATTTTTCAACCCTAGATAGGTTTAAAAATAACAATAAAAATGATCAAAATAAGCAATAATGTGGGAATTTCATTAATGTATCGATAATATTTAGAAGAGTGTTTATTCATATCAAGTTTAAATTGTTCTAAAACTCTTCCTAGATAAAAATGATACAAAGTTAAGGAGATCACAAAAATAAGTTTTAAAATCATCCACTTTTGGCCTAATTGCTGAAAACCTATTTCATGTATCAGTATTAAACCAAATATCCAAGAGAACGTCATTGCTGGGGTCATAATGTAAAAAAAAAGTTTTTTTTCCATAACTTTAAAAATTTCTATTACAAGTGGTTTATCGTTATTTTCTGAATGATAAACAAAAATTCTTGGAAGATATAAAAGTCCAGCCATCCAAGAAATAACTGCTATTAAATGTAAAGATTTGAAGAGCAAATAAGTATTCATAGATTAAAGGCTTTTTTGAACTAACGATTTTAATAAAGCTATATGATCATCACTATCATTTAAACACGGTACCATATCGAAATTTTCACCACCAGAATTAAGGAAAGTTTCTTTACCTTGAATTAAAATTTCCTCCAAAGTTTCAACGCAATCTGAGGAGAAACCTGGGCACATTGCAAGAACATTCTTTTTACCTTCTCCGGGTAATTTTTCTAATGTTTTGTCGGTGTAGGGCTCAAGCCATTTTTGAGGACCAAATCTTGATTGAAAAGTTGTTTTAAGTTCTATGGATTTAAACTTTTCCGAGATCAATCTAGTAGTTTTTTGACAATAACAATGATAGGGGTCTCCTTTATCAAAATATTTTTGTGGTATGCCATGATAAGAAACCAAAATTAGATCTGGTTTCCAATTTATTTCTTTTATCTTTTTATTCAGTGAATTTACCAAAGCATCGATGTATTGAGGGTGGGATTCATAGTGTGGTATAATCTTAATGGATGGTTGCCATCTCATTTTCATTAGTGATCTATATACTTCATCACAAACAGTAGCTGTGGTTGCTGCAGCATATTGAGGATATAATGGTAGTATAACCAAATTTTCACAACCCTTATCGTGCAAATTTTTTATCTTACTTTTAATACTTGGATTTCCATACCTCATAGCAAAATCTACAATCACATTTTTTTCAGATATTAAATTTGATAATTTGTTCGCTTGTTGTCGGGTATAATAAAGCAATGGAGAAATATTCTCTTTTTGCATCCAAATTTCTTTATATGCCTTAGCAGTTTTAGAGGGCCTCAAATTTAATATAAAAATATTTAATATAATTTGCCAAAGGATAGGATTAACCTCTATTACCCTTCTGTCGGATAAAAACTCCTTTAAATATTTTCTTATATCTAACCAGCTCGTTGAATCAGGTGTTCCCAAATTAATTATTAAAACACCGGTTTTACCAAAATTAATTTGAGGATGATTTTTGTTAGTTTCCATTTAATAATCTTTTACCATTTTCACTAAATAGTTCATCATTTCTGGGTCTGTTTCAGGTAAAATTCCATGCCCTAAATTGAATATATAAGGATGATCTTTAAAGATATCTAAATATTTTTTTGCTTCTCTTTTTAAATTTTCTTGATCAGTCAACAAAATTTTTGGATCCATTCCCCCTTGAACAGGAATTTGAATATCTTTTAAAATTTCTTTAGGGTCGACCTCATAATCGATACACACAGCATCAGGCTTAACAGTTTCACAGTAATCTTTATATCTTTTTATACCCTTAGGAAAACATATAACTGGAATGTTTAAAGATTTTGTATACTCAACTAAGTTTACAGTGGGTTCATAAACATAATTTGGCAAATCTTTTTCATTTAATAATCCAGCCCAACTATCAAAAATCTGAATAATTTGCGCGCCGTTTTCAACTTGAAATTTGATATGCACCTTTAAAAATTTTTCAATGATATCCAAAGTTTTACTTATCAAATTTTTATCTTTAAAAAAATCGTTCTTTAAACCCGACTTTGGTGACTTTTGATTTATCATATATACTAGAAGAGTCCACGGGGCACCAACAAAACCTATTGTATTCTTATTTTTCGTAAGATCATCATTATTAATTAGTTTAACAAGCTTATAAACTGGATTAAGTTTCTCAACAAAATTGGTTTCATTCAATTTTAAAATATTATCTAAATCTAAATTTCCTAATATAGGTCCGATGCCTTTCTTAAACTCAACTTTTTGATTTAATCCATAAGGCAGCATTAGGATATCTGAAAAAATTATTGCAGCATCTAAATCAAATCTTTTTAAAGGCTGTAGAGTTATTTCTGCTGATAATTTTTCGTTTAAACATAACTTTATAAAGTCAGGATTTTTTCTTCTGATTTCTCTAAATTCAGGTAAATATCTACCTGCCTGTCTCATAATCCATATAGGCTTTATTGTTGTATTGTTATCTTTTAAAACTTTATAAATTGGAGTCATATTTAAAATATATAATATAAGATTGTAGTATTGATAGGGAGTGTGAATAATGGTAACTATTTTTTATTAACATTTTATTAACTACTTATCCTTAAAACTTATCATTAATTAATAGGTAACTTATGAATTACCTAACCATTTGTATATTTGTTTTTCATTAAATAAATAATGTTGATAAAACCCTTGTTTTACAAGCTATTTTAAATAAAAATAAATTTGTTTAATTTTATTAAGATATTACAAAGATATTAACAAAATATACATGAGTAATACTTATCAAATATTCTTAATATCTGACTCTACAGGAGAAACATTAGAAAGGATCTTTTTATCTCTAAAAGCACAGTTTAAAAATATTGATTACAAAGTTAATTCTTATTCTTTTACACGAACTGAGAACCAAATTTCTAAAATACTCGAAATAGCAGAGAAAAATGAAAATTCTATTATTTTATATACAATTGTAGACAACAACTTAGCCAAAAGTTTAGCTAACTCTTGTGGCAAAAAAAGAATACCTTGCTTTGGGGTCCTGGGTAGTTTGATACTAAATTTTTCTAAATTATTTAATCAAAAAGCATCTCACGAACCAAGCGGTCAACACGTTTTAAACGAAGAGTATTATAATAGGATTGAAGCTATTCAATACACAATGAACCATGACGATGGAAATTTACTTATTGATATTGAAAAATCTGATATAATTTTACTAGGCGTTAGCAGAACCAGCAAAACACCTACCTCAATATATTTGGCAAACAAAGGCTACAAAACAGCAAACATACCTTTGATAAATCAGAATTCCATACCGAAAAATTTAAAAACAAACCCAGAAAATTTTTGTATTATTGGGTTAACGACTGAGGCCGAAAGATTAGCTGATATAAGAAGAAATCGAATAAATTCTTTAAAAAACACCAAAGGTCAAGACTACACTAACTTAGATAAAATTAAAAAAGAAGTTGAAGATGCAAAAAATACTTTTAAAAAATATAAATGGCCAACTATAGATGTAACAAGAAAATCTGTTGAGGAAACGGCTGCATCAATAATAAAAATTTACGAAATTTTTTCAAATAAAAAGAATGGATAAAAAGATTATTTTAGCATCAAAAAGTAAAGTAAGAAAAAAGATTTTAGACAGAAATAATATTACTAATATCGTCGAACCCTCAAATGTCGATGAGGATATTATTAAGCTAAGTTTGTTGAGTGAAAAAGCTAATCCAGAGATTATATCGAAAAACCTTGCAGAAATAAAAGCAAACAAAATAAGTATTAAATATCCTGATAAATTAGTATTAGGTGCAGACAGTGTGATAGATTTAGAAGGAGAACTAATTTCGAAACCTGAAAATAGAGAAACTGCTTTGAATATTTTAAAAAAACTTAATAGTAGACCTCATTACTTGATAAGTTCGGTCTGTATATCTAAAAATGGTATGATGATTTGGAACTATACTGATAAAGCTAAATTAACAATGAAAAATTTTACTGAAGAAGAATTGAAAAAGTATTTATCTAAAATATCTGATGAGGCTCTTTATGCTTACAATGTTTACCAAATTGAAAGTGAGGGTAGATCTTTATTTACAAGCATCGAAGGTGATGAGGATACAATTATGGGTTTACCAATAAAAAAAATTAAAGAATATTTAAAAACACACGGATACTAATATGAAAAAATTTTTTGTCATTGGAAATCCAATTGATCATTCTTTATCTCCGAAACTTCAAAACCATTGGTTAAAAGAAAATAATATTGATGCTATATATGATAAAATTAAACTTGAGGACCCTCAAATTAAAAATTTTATTCAAGATATAAAGAAACAAAAAGTAGTTGGTTGTAATGTAACTGTACCGTTTAAAAAAACAGTTATACCTTTTTTAGATAAATTAAGCCCGGAAGCAGAACAAACCCAATCAGTAAACACGATTATTTTTGATAATGATTATCTAGTTGGACATAATACAGACATAGCTGGCTTTGATACTGCAATAAAAAAATTAAATTTTAGTATTAAGGGCAAGAAAGTTTTAATTTTAGGGGCTGGTGGTGTGGTACCTTCAATAATTTTTGCTTTAAAAAACATGCATGTTCAAGAGATAACAATTAGTAACAGAACCAGAGAGAAGGCAGAAAATTTAAAAATTTTATTTAACGATCTTAAAATTTTAGAATGGGGAAATTTAAATAATTTTGATGTATTGATTAACGCCACAAGTCTTGGTTTAAATAATGAAACAATAAATTTAGATTTTTCGATTTTAGGACCCAATAAATTATTTTATGACGTAATTTATAATCCTCATGAAACTAATTTTTTGAAAGTGGGTAAGCAATTAGGATATAAGACAGAAAATGGAAAAACTATGTTTGTTTACCAAGCTCTAGAGGCATTTAAATTGTGGCACAAGATAGAACCAGAAGTTAATTCAGATACATTTAAGCTTTTAGAGAATGATTAGGATTGGAATTTTAGGAGATATAGGATCTGGAAAAAGCTTTGTAGCCAAATCATTTGGATATCCGGTGTTTAATGCTGATAACGAGGTAGCCAAAATATATAAAAAAAGCAGAGTCTGTTTTTTAAAATTAAAAAAATTACTACCAAAATATATTAAAACATTTCCACTAGATAAAACCGAATTAACAAATGCGATTCTAAGCAACAAGAAAAATATAAAAAAAATTATCAAAATAGTTCATCCGCTTATAAGAAAAAAAATGAATTTATTTCTTTTAAAAAATAAAAAGAGAAAGTTAGTAATTTTAGACATTCCCTTGCTGCTAGAAAATAAAATTAAAAATAAAAATATGATTTTAGTTTTTGTTGATGCAAAAAAGGCAGATATTTCAAAAAGACTACTTAAGAGAAAAAGATTTAACAGTAAAATTTTAAAAAGATTGAAGGAAATTCAACTCCCACTTGATTACAAAAAAAGAAAATCTAATTATATTATAAAGAACTTTCATACAAAAAAAATTTTAAGAAAAAATGTTAAAAATATTTTAAAAAAGATTTTAAAATGAGAGAGATTGTTTTAGATACCGAAACAACTGGTATATCCGTTAAGGAAGGTCATAGGATCGTTGAAATAGGTTGTATAGAGCTTGATAATTTAATCCCGACTAAAAATAAATTTCATTGTTATTTAAATCCAGAGAGAAAAGTCTCTGATAAAGCTTTTGAGGTCCATGGTTATTCAGATGAGTTCCTTTCCAAACAAAAAAAATTTTCAGAAATTATAGATGAATTTTTAGAGTTCATAAAAGACAAAAGACTAATTATTCATAATGCTGAGTTTGATTTATCTCACTTAAATAATGAATTAAAAATTTTGGGAAAAAAAAATATTAATAATGAAATAATAGACACATTAATTCTAGCTAGAGACAAATTTCCAGGGTCTCCATCAAATTTAGATGCTTTGTGTAAAAGATATAGAATTGATAATTCGAGACGAACAAAGCACACAGCATTAGTAGACTGCGATTTGTTAGCAAAAGTTTATATAAATTTAATAGATCAAAAAGAACCCACCCTAGATTTTAGAGTTCAAGAGAAGATTAACAATAAAGAGAGTAATAGAAAAATTAATTATTTTAAAAAAATTATAAAACCAACTGAAGAGGAACTAAAAAATCATAGTCATTATTTGAAAACACATATTAAAAAAAATTTTTTTAATTAAAATTTTTTTTATATAATTCCTCAAAATCTACTTTTTTTTCAACTTTAATCGCTGGGTAACCTGAATTATGGAGCAAGTTAACTAGTGTTTTTTCTATATCAGGAAAAATTTCTTCTTGAACTTCAACTAAAACGATTTTTTCTAAAATTTTTTTATCTTTAAGATTTTCATCAATTTGTACAACTGAAGTGTATATAAATTCAAAAATTGATTTTTTTACATTTTCTTCTTTATCATAAAATCTAATTGAAGTGTCAATCTCTATTAATCTACTTTTAATTGCTTTTGAGTCTATATTAATTCCCAACTGGTAACGAGAAATGTTATCTTTTACATACATATACGTTTCTGCATCTGGTGTTTCACTTGACATATCCTTTATATATTTCGCTAATATTTTATAATTTTTTGTCATCTTCTTTTTCTATTTCTTCGTACTCGCCATCAATAAATTTTTCATTTGTCTTTTTTTTCACTTGAAATTTAGATGATAGTGTTTTTAAAATTAATATTCTGCTAAATGGAAATATTAACAAAAAACCAATTATATCTGTAGCAAAGCCGGGAACAATTAATAATAGAGCGGCAAAAGTTATTACTGCCCCTGATATTATTTCATAAGCAGGTATTTCGTTTTTAACCAACTGCATAAAAGCAGACTTAAGAGTATTTAGACCCTCGTATCTAGCATATATTATTCCAAGTATAGCAGTAACAAATATTAATGTTATTGTAGTTAAAGCTCCAATTTGAGAGCCAATCTTTATAAATAAGTATATTTCGATGATTGGTACCAGTATTACAGCTATTAAAACTGAGTTCATTTGTCTTTAACTTAATTGCTAGTTGAAATTTTTCAACATAGTAATTACTATAAAAATATGAATTATAGTTTCGAATACATAGATATCATCTTATTAGCAATGATAGCCGGTTTCATCTTTTTAAGATTAAGAGGAATTTTAGGTAAGAGGACAGGCTTTGAGGGTAAAATAAACCCACAATTTGAGAATATCCTCAAAAAAGCTCAGACAGAAAATAAAACTAAGATTAAAGAAAATTTTGATGAAGAGGCTCAAAAGGAATTTTTAAAAGGTGCTAAAATTGCTTATGAAACTATAATTACCGATTTTAGTGATCAAGATAATAAAATTACTAACAGTAAACCATTATTAAGTGAAAAAATTTATTCTCAATTCAAAGCTGCTTTGGTTGATAGAAGTAAAAGAGGACATTTTGCTGAGATAACATTCATCGGTATCAATTCGGCAAAAATAAAAGAGCATAATAAAATAGGTTCTATTTTAAAAGTTACAGTAGATTTTGTTGCTGAAGTAATAACGTGCATTAAAGATAAAGAAAAAAAAATAGTTTCAGGTGATCCAGAGACAATTAAAAAAATCTATGATACCTGGGTATTTTCAAGAGATACAAAATCAAACAATCCAAACTGGCAACTTGTTGATACCTTAACATAATTGATTACGAAAATTTCTAAGAAAGATAAAAAAGATTGGGAAGACTTTTTAAAAAAAAAAGAAACTTTACCAAATAAAGATTTATCAGGTTCTAAAAAAAGAGTTCAAAAGACAAAGAATTTTGATTTCCATGGTTTTTCATTAGATGAGGCAAACAGAAAAATAAATAAACTAATTAAAGATTCTTTTAAAGATGGTGTTAGAAAATTAGTCGTTGTCACTGGAAAAGGTATACACTCAGATAATGAAAAAAATCCTTATGCATCTAAAGATTTAGGTATTCTGAAATATTCCATGCCAGAATATATCAAAAATACACCAGAGTTGATGAAATTAATTTATGAAATAAAAGAAGCAGATATTAAGGATGGAGGTAGTGGAGCATTTTATATTTTTCTTAAAAAGAATTAAATCCACTTCAATTTTTAAAGTATAAATTTTGATAGATCAGTATCCTTAACTAGATTATCCAGATTTTCGTTTATATAGTTTTTATCAATGGTAATTTTTTCACCAGATCTATCAGTTGCTGTAAAACTGATTTCATCTAAAATTTTTTCAATAATTGTGTGTAGTCTTCTTGCTCCAATATTTTCAACTGTAGCATTAACTTCTGAAGCAATATTGGCTATTGCATCTATACCATCCTCAGAAAACTCCAATTCAACATTTTCAGTTTTTAACAGAGCAACATATTGTTTAATCAAACTGTAATCTGGTTCTTTTAAAATTCTTTTAAAATCCTGGCTTGTTAGAGCTTCAAGTTCAACTCTTATAGGTAATCGACCTTGTAATTCAGGTAACAAATCTGACGGTTTAGCAAGTTGAAATGCACCAGAGGCAATAAATAAAATATGATCTGTTTTAATCGGGCCATATTTAGTATTTACTGTGGTTCCTTCTATCAAGGGTAACAGGTCTCTTTGTACACCTTCTCTTGATACATCGCCGCCAACTCTATCTGTTCTTCCAGAAATTTTGTCGATTTCATCTAAAAAGACTATACCATTATTTTCAGTTGAAACTTTTGCAGCTTTGATAATTTTATCTTGCTCAATCAATTTATCTGATTCATCATTTATTAAAATTTCGTGAGACTCTTTGACGGTCATTTTTTTCTTTTTTTCTTTAGCACCCATTGATTTTCCAAGCATTTCACCAATATTAATCATTCCTACGTTTGCACCTGGCATTCCGGGTATTTCGAAAGAGGTTGAGTTAGTTCCTGCATCACTTACTGCGATTTCAATTTCATTATCATCTAAATCACCATTTCTTAATCTTTGTCTAAAACTTTCTCTTGTTGCCGCACTTGCTTTTTTTCCAACCAAAGCATCTAAAACTTTTTCTTCAGCAAGTTTTTGTGCCTTAGTCTTTACTTCTTTCCTTTTTTTTATTTTTTCCATTGAAATTGCTATTTCAACAAGATCTCTGACTATTTGTTCAACATCTCTTCCAACATATCCTACTTCTGTAAATCTTGTCGCTTCAACTTTGACAAATGGAGCTTCAGCTAGTTTTGATAATCTTCTCGATATTTCAGTTTTTCCTACTCCAGTTGGACCAATCATTAGAATATTTTTAGGTAAAACTTCATTTTTCATTTCTCCTTTAAGAGCCTGTCTTCTCCATCTGTTTCTTAATGCTACTGCAACTGCTTTTTTTGCTTTATTTTGTCCAACAACAAATCTATCTAATTCTGATACAATTTCTCTTGGTGAAAGAGAACTACCTAAAAATTCTTCATTTGAGTCTTTGTTATCTTTTGGATGAAGCTGTGTGACGTTTGATTTATCCATTATATTTTCTCAATTTTAACATTATTATTTGTAAAAACACAAATTTCTGCTGCAACCTCTATTGCTTTTTTTGCAACTTGTTCAGCACTCATTTCCGTTCCAATTAAAACTTTTCCAGCTGCTAGCGCATAGTTTCCGCCTGAACCAATTCCAATCACATCCCCTTCGGGTTCTAATACATCTCCTGTGCCTGAAATTATATAACTGTTTTCTTTATCACCTATTGCCATTAAAGCTTCGAGCCTTCTTAAATATTTATCTGTTCGCCAATCTTTTGCTAATTCTACTGCTGCTCTGGACAAATTTCCTGCATGTTTTTCTAATTTTGCTTCTAGTCTTTCGAATAAAGTTAAGGCATCTGCTGTGGATCCTGCAAATCCTGCTACGACACCTCTTTTATCAATTTTTCTCACTTTTGAAGCAGTACTTTTCACGACTGTATTTCCCATACTCACCTGTCCATCACCAGCAACCACAACTTCTTTGTTTTTTCTAACTAATACTATTGTTGTCATAGCTTATAAATGGATACTAATCTTAATACTTCAAGCCCAGGTTTAGTATTATTGCCATAATTGAATTATATATGTATACCTCTTTTTAATTATGAAGCGTAAAGGCAAAATTAGTCGAAAAACCAATGAGACCAGCATCAGTGTTGATTTGAATATTGATGGAAAAGGCAAATATAAAATTGATACAGGCATAGGTTTCTTAAACCACATGTTAGAACAGTTATCTAAACATTCCTCTATTGATATGACTATCAAAGCCAAAGGGGATACTCATATAGATCTTCACCACACTACCGAAGATACTGGTATTGCGATAGGTGAGGCTCTGAAGAAAGCTTTGAAAAAATCCGTTGGTATTAGAAGATATGCTCATGCAATGATACCTATGGATGAAACCTTATCGCGTGTAGCTCTTGATATTTCTAATAGACCTTACTTGATTTGGAATGTTAATCTTAAAGTAGAAAAACTAGGGGAAATGGATACTGAACTCTTTAAAGAATGGTTTCAAGCATTTTCACAAGCTGCTGGAATTACTTTACACGTCGAGAATATTTATGGTGATAACAGTCACCACATAATAGAGTCTTGCTTCAAAGGTTTAGCAAGATCTTTACGAGCTGCATTAGAGATAGATCCAAGGAATAAAAAAACAATTCCTTCTACAAAAGGTTCTTTATAAGTTTAATGAAAGTCACAATTGTTGATTATAATTCGGGCAATATTAGCTCGGTGATAAATTCATTTGAGGAAGTTGCCAAAGACAAAGTGAAAATTGAGGTAACTTCAGATTTAGGTAAGATTAAATCAAGCGATAAATTAGTTTTACCAGGCCAGGGCTCATTTAAAAGTTGTGTAGATGCTCTAAATAAAATTGATGGTTTAATAGAAACTCTAAATGAATTTGCAATAAATAATGAGAAACCATTAATTGGTATTTGTGTAGGTTTGCAAATGTTTGCTGATATTGGCTATGAAGAAACTGAAACCAAGGGGTTAGGATGGATTTCGGGTAAAGTTTCAAAAATAGATAATCGAGGTGGAAAATTTAAACTTCCTCATATCGGCTGGAATCAAGTAAATTTTGTCAAAGATAGTAAAATTTTTAAAAATATAGAAAATAATTCACATATGTATTTTGTTCATAGTTATGAATTTATTCCAGAGGATAAAAATGTGATTTCAGCAACAACAGATTATTGCTCAAATATTGTTTGTTCAGTTGAAAAAGATAATATCTTTGGAACTCAGTTTCACCCAGAAAAGAGTGACAAAATAGGATTAAAAATAATTGATAATTTTATAAATTTGTAAATGAAAATATTTCCTGCAATAGATATTAAAGATAAAAAGTGTGTAAGATTAGTTAAAGGAGATTTTGATAATAAAACTGAGTATGAACTGTCTCCAGTTGAACAAGCTAGAAGATATAAAGATCATGGATTTAAAAATTTACACATAGTTGATTTAGATGGTGCTTTAACTGGCGAAACAGTGAATTTAGATATTATTAAGGATATAGTTAGTAAATTTAATTTAAAAGTTGAGGTAGGTGGAGGAATTAGAAGTATTGATAGTATTAAAAAATACATTGATGGTGGTGTTGAAAAAGTAATTTTAGGAAGTGCTGCTATCAAAGATAGAAATTTTTTAAAAGATGCATGTGAAAAATTTTTAAATAGAATTGCATTAGGTTTGGACGCCAAAAATGGTCATTTGTCAATATCTGGATGGAGAGAAAATTCTAATCAATTAACTTTAGATTATTTGAAAGAAGTTAATGACTATGGTGTTAGTAGATTAATTTTTACTGATATTAATAGGGATGGTATGAAGCAAAGTCCAAATTTTGACGAAACATCTAAAGTTGCGGAAATATCGAATTGCCCTGTAGTTATATCTGGAGGCGTTTCATCTATAGATGATATAAAAAAAGCAAAAAGTTTAAATAATATTGAGGGTATAATTGTCGGTAAAGCCATCTATGATGGTGATATTAAATTGGATGAATTGGTAAAAGAAGATGCTTAAAAACAGAATTATTCCGTGTTTAGATGTAAAAAACGGGCGTACTGTAAAAGGTATAAACTTTGTAGATTTAAAGGATGCAGGAGATCCTGTTGAGCAAGCAAAAATTTACTCTGATGGTGGAGCAGATGAAATATGTTTTTTAGATATTACTGCTTCAAACGAAAATAGAGATACAATTTATGATGTAGTTGAGAGAACATCAAAAAAATGTTTTGTTCCCCTAACTGTTGGTGGAGGAATAAGAAGTATAGATGATATCAATAAATTATTAAATTGTGGTGCCGATAAAGTATCTATTAATACCGCAGCTGTTGAAAATCCAAAAGTTGTTTTAGATAGTTCAAAAAAGTTTGGATCCCAATGCATTGTTGTAGCTATTGATGCAAAAAAAAATGGAGATAAGTGGGAAGTCTTTACACATGGGGGAAGAAATAATAGTGGAATTGATGCGTTAGAGTATGCCAAAAAAATAGAAGATAGTGGGGCAGGAGAATTACTTGTAACATCGATGGATAGAGATGGAACACAAATAGGTTATGACGTGGATTTGATGAATAAAATTGCATCAAAAGTAAACATACCTTTAATTGCCTCAGGAGGTGTTGGTAATCTAGATCATTTGGTTGATGGAATTAAGTTAGGAAATGCAAGTGCAGTTTTAGCAGCCTCAATATTTCACTATGGAAAACATTCAGTGCGAGAGGCTAAGGAATATTTGGACTCAAAAGGAATTCCTGTTAGAATTTAGTATGCTAAGTACTCTAGAAAACTTATTTAAACTAGCCCGTGAAAGAAAAGAAAGACCAGTCGATGGATCTTATACCAACAGATTATTATCAGATAAATCTTTAAGCAAATCAAAAGTTTTAGAGGAAATAAATGAGTTGATTGAGGCAGTAGATAAGGACACTAATAAAATTCATGAGGCTGCTGATGTATTTTATCATTTGATAATTTATCTTGAGGCGCATAATATTAAGATTGAGGATATAGAAAAAGAGCTAGAAAAAAGAAGAAAATAAAATGAGTAAGATTAAAATTGTTTTAGTCTTTTTATTGTGTTTTGGCCTTTATAAAGGCTATGTTGCATTTTCTGAATTTGAAATAGGAGTTTCCAATCGAGTTGCAGAGCTAGAATGGAATGAAGATATAGAAAAAAAAGGAGAAGTCATAGCACTTTTGATGTATTTAGGCGATCCATTAGAATTAAAAGAACATTTATTAGTTGAAAAAGAGTCCAAATGTTTAGAGATGAAGCAGATAGCTGAAGAAACATCTTTTGCATATTATGAATGTGCTGTTGTTGACGCTAATTTAAAAGGTGGAAAAATTATTAGTATAAATGCAGAGTTAGAGATTTTATAATGACTTATGATAATAATAATATTTTCGCAAAAATTTTAAGAAATGAAATTCCTTGTAAAAAAATTTATGAGGACGAGTTTGTCTTATCTTTTTATGATATAAATCCCCAAAAGAAAATTCATGCACTTGTTATACCAAAAGGAAAATATGTGGATTTAGATGATTTTGCAAATAATGCCTCTAAAGATGAAGTTGTGGGTTTGATAAAGGGTATTAATTTAGTTGCTAAAAAATTAAATATTTCTGTTGATACTGGAAAAGGTTACAGGGCACTCGCAAATATAAGTGAGCACGGTGGACAAGAAGTACCCCACCTACACTTTCATTTGTTTGGGGGCGAGAGGGTCGGAAAAATGGTCCAATGAGTTTAAAAGTTAAAAGAAATTATCTAGAGATTTATTCAATTGATGATTTGATTGATGTAAAAATTGTACCTAAAGAATTTACAATAGATCTTATCGATCCTCCAAACTTTCAACTCAATAAGTTTTTTTATAAATGTATAGGAAAAAATCATCGTTGGACTGATAGATTATCCTGGAATGATAATCAGTGGATCAATTATACAACAAATAAAAGTCTTAAAACATATATCTTAAAAAATAAAAATGATCTTGCTGGTTATTTTGAGCTATTATTTCATCAAAATAAAAATGAGGTCGAGATAGCCTACCTTGGTTTGTTAGAGGAATATCACAATAAAAAACTAGGATCTTATTTATTATCTATTGCGATTAAAGAGTCTTTTTTACAAAAACCCAAAAGAGTATGGGTACACACTTGTTCTTTAGATCATAAAAATGCACTAAATAACTATTTATCCAGGGGGATGAAGGTTTTTATGACAGAAACAGTACAAATTTAATTAATATTAATTTTTTAAATCAGAACTCGGTAACTCAAATTTTTTATTTTCAATTTTTTGATTGATCAAAATAGACGATAAGTAAACAATGTTGAGATTTTGATACAAATCTATAGTTTGCCAGCCTTTTAAATTTAGTGTTTTTTTATCGAAAAAAAGGATTATTTCATTCTCATCTTTAAAAAATTTGAAAGCTATAATATTTTTATCTGAATAATAACTTTCTGATTTACTAATCTCATCCATCAAAAATTTCTTATCTAATACAAGATTTAGGGGAGTTTTTCTTAAAGGGTATATGTAATAGCTCGAAATGGTCTTAATAACAAATGATGTACCATTTGAGACTAAAATTTTTTTATTACTCAAATCATATTTACAAAAAATTTTCTTTGGGTATTGTAAAATACAATTACCTTTCTCAATTTTATCGTTTATGTTTTGTTCAAAATTAAATGATATGTTCTCAATAAAATTAAGTTTCCTAATTATATCATTTTTAATTGAAGCCAAGCTTTCATTTGTTAAAAAAAAAAGGAATATTAAAATGAAATATTTTTTCATTTTAGAACATCACGTTTTCCAACATGGTTAGCTTTGCTCACAATTCCCTCCGCTTCCATCATGTCTACAATTCTTGCTGCTCTATTGTATCCGATTTGTAATTTTCTCTGCAAAAATGATGTTGAAGCTTTGCCTTCCGATTTGATAATTTCTACTGCGTCGGCATACAATTCATCTTTATCACCCTGATTTTTTGAATTTTCAATCATTTCTTTTTCATCAACGAAATCTAAAATTTCATCGATATAATCAGGTTCAGCTTGAGATCTTAAGTAATTATTAATTTTTTCAATTTCATTTTCAGACACATAAGGCGCGTGAATTCTTACTACTTTATTTGCTGATGACATAAAAAGCATGTCCCCTTTTCCCAATAATTGTTCAGCACCTTGCTCACCTAAAATAGTTCTACTATCAATTTTTGATGTTACTTGAAATGATATACGAGTTGGAAAATTTGCTTTAATAGTGCCTGTTATAACATCAACACTGGGTCTTTGAGTTGCCATTATTATGTGTATTCCCGCTGCTCTAGCCATTTGTGATAATTTTTGTATGTAGTTCTCTATTTCCTTTCCAGCGACCAACATTAAATCAGACATCTCATCTACAACGACCACTATATAAGGCATAGGAAGTTTATGTTTTAAGTTATATCCATCAATATTTCTTACTCCTTCTTTGGTCATCAATCTGTATCTACTTTCCATCTCTTTGACTACCCAACCTAAAACTGAAGCCGCTTTTTTTGCCTCAGTAATTACTGGGCAAAGCAAATGTGGTACGCCTTCATAAGTAGATAACTCAAGCATTTTTGGATCAATTAAAATAAATTTACATTTATCAGGGTGATGTCGATAAAGTAATGAGAGAATAATAGTATTTATACAAACCGATTTTCCTGATCCTGTGGTGCCAGCAATTAATAAGTGAGGCATTGACGTTAAGTCTCTTACGATTGGTTCTCCAGAAATATTTTTACCTAATGCTATCGGTAATTTTATATCTCTTTTTTTAAAATCTGAGTTATTTAAAATTTCACTCAAATAAACATTTTCTCTTTGGATATTTGGTAATTCAATACCGATTGTATTGCTTCCAGGAATAGTAGATATTCTTGCAGATTCTGAGCTTGTATTTCTTGCGATATCATCCGAAAGATTCACTATTTTTGAAACCTTAATTCCTGCAGCTGGCTCAAACTCATTTAGGGTAACTACAGGTCCATGACTAATTTTTTTAATTTTTCCATTCACACCAAAATCTAAAAGTATTTTTTCTATAAAAGTTGGATCTATATTATCTTTACTTCCCAATTTATTTCTCTCATTTTTTGAGGGTGTTTTTAGTAATTCTAAAGAGGGTAATTTGTACTTATTTTTATCCATCGAAACTGTTTTTTCAGCTTTTATAAATGGCAAATCTTCTTGAATTAAATCTTTGATTTCATCTTGTGGTATATATTCTTTAATGATCTCATTTTTGTTAGTATAATTTTTTTCTTTTTTGTTTAATAAAGCGTTAAAAATTTTTTTAATAATTTTATAAGATACCCTAAAATTAAAGTTAACACTTATCAAAAACAAAATAGAGATGACTACAACTAATACATAATAAGAAATTATTTCATTTGAACTTATAAAAGAATTTAAAAAGGTATCATTGAGGTATTTACCTATAAAACCACCATTACCGTTTATATAAAGATTAAATGAGTCGGCATAAAAATAGCTAAAAAAAAGCGAACCGAAGATAGAATAAATAATTAAAATAAACGAGTTTTCTAAAAATAAAAAAAGTTCCTTTTTTCTAAAAATATTAATTCCAGTTAAAGCAAATGTTATGGGTATTAAAAAGGCGATTAGACCCACAGATTGAAGGAAAAGATCAGAGGTGTAACTTCCATGAAAACCTAGATAATTTTTTATTTCTAAACTTTCAGGAAATATAAAATTTGGGTCCTCCGGTGAATGAGATATTAAAGCCAAAAAAAGAAGAACACCCAAAATTCCAATAGTTATTCCCAAAATCTCTATCAATCTATTAGTAATAAAAATTAGTATCGAATTGCTAAGTTTTCTCATATCCATAACAGATGAATCAAATATATATCTTTGTATCATCTAATTTTTGTTGTTAAAATTAAAATTTATTATGAATGTATGTATTTTAGGTAATGGATTATCTAGCTTAGCACTCGCTAAAAGTTTAGTTAATATTGGCTTAAATGTTGACATTATTTTTAACGAGAAGAAAATTAAAAATAATTATGATCGTACAATAGGAATTTCAAAAGTTAACTTAGAATTCTTTAATAAAAATATTTTAAACATCAATAAATTATCATGGAATATTAATAGAATTGAAATTTATAGTGAAAATTTGAATAATGAAAAAATCTTGAATTTTCAAAATAATGATCAAAAACTTTTTTCTGTGATAAGGAATTATGAATTAATTGACTATTTAACAAAAAAATTGAAAAAAGAGAAATTATGTAAATTTAAAAAAAATTTGGTAGAAAAAAACACATTAACAAAAAAATACGAATTAATAATTAATTGTGAATTTTCAAATTTTATAACTAAAAAATTTTTTACCAAAAGGATAACAAAAAACTATGATAATTATGCTTACACAACAATTATTAAACATTCAAAAACAATTAATAATAAAGCAATTCAAATTTTTACATCGAGGGGTCCGTTAGCCTTTTTACCAATTTCTAAAACCGAGACGTCGGTAGTTTATTCCGTAAAAGGAAATCAAAAAATTGATTTTAAAGATCTAATTAGATTTTATAATAAATTCTATAACATTTTGCATATTAATAATTTTTCGCGATTTGAACTTCGAATGTCAAATTTAAGAAATTATTATCATGGTAATATTTTAGCTTTTGGAGATTTGCTACATAAAATTCACCCATTAGCTGGACAAGGTTTTAATATGACCTTAAGAGATATTAAAATTTTTTCTGGTATTATCCAAAAAAAATTAAAATTGGGTCTTCCCCTGGATTTATCGGTAAATGAAGAATTTGAAAAAAAATCAAAACATATCAATTATATTTTTTCAAATGGAATTGACTTCATTTATGAGTTCTTTAGTTTTGACAATAAAATAAAAAGTAAAATTTTAAGCAAAACAGTTAAATTTTTAGGAAAAAGTTCTTATTTAAATAAGAAGTTTATTAAAATTGCAGATAATGGACTTTTATTTTAATCTATATCTTTATGAAATTAAATTTAGGATCTGGCTCTAAAATATTAGAAGGCTTCACAAATGTGGATAAATATGATTATTATAAGCCAGACGTTGTTCATGATTTAGAAATTTTCCCTTATCCTTTTAAAGATGATTCTGTTGATGAAATTTTGTTATCCCACGTGCTTGAGCATATTGGACAGTCACAAGAAATATTTTTAGGTATTATAAAAGAATTTTATAGAATTTGTCGTAACAACTCTATGATAAAAATAATTGTGCCCCATCCAAGACATGACGATTTTATTGCAGATCCAACTCACGTAAGACCGATAACGATATTGGGATTGCAATTATTTGATAAAGATTTGAATATCAAATGGGAAAAAAATAAAGGAGCAAATACACCTTTAGCTTTGATTAATGGAGTAAATTTTAAAATTAAAAATGTAAAGTATTCCTTAGACGACAATTATATGAAAAAATATAAAGATACGAAAATTAATAATCAAGAAATTGATGAGGATGTAGTAAGATTAAATAATGTTGTAAAGCAAATTGAAATTGATTGGCAGGTTATTAAAGATTAATTTTACTGAATAGTTGTATTATTAAATTGATCAAAAGTGTATGTTGTCAAAATATCTGCTATTTTTGATTTTCTAGCATCTAAATTTTTTGTTTCTAATAAAACTTGTTTTTCCTCTAAAGTAAATGGAGATGCCATTGCTAGTGCATTTATTGTTTCATTTAAACTTTGATTTTCTAAAGCCTTCCAATTTATTATTAATCCTCTTCTTTCAAAAAGACTTTTTAAATCTTTAAAAATTAATTCCAAATCAGAAAATTTTAAATTTTCTTTTTGGTCTAATAAATCATCATAAAATTTATCAAAACTAATTTCACATTCACGATATTTTTTTTTTGATGTAATTTCATTTATTATATTAAATCTAATCAGACCTTTGAGTTCTATCAAATATCTTCCATCATCTGTTTTTTGTGAATTCATAATTTTACCCATACAACCAATCTTATATAACTCAGGGGTATCTAAATTTTCATTTCTGAGGATTTTTGGCTGAATCATTCCAATTAGTTTGTTAGATTTCATGCAATCGTTAACCATATCTATGTATCTTGGCTCAAAAATGTTAAGTGGTACAGTTGTTTTAGGAAAAACTATGAAATTGCTTAAAGGAAAAACAGCAATTTTTTTTGGTAAATCTTCTTTTTTCATAACTTTAATTATAACATACTTAATATTGCTTGAATAAAAAAATGCAGCTTAATATACTGTCTCATGTGCGGGCATAGCTCAGTGGTAGAGCGTCTCGTTGCCAACGAGAAGGTCGAGGGTTCGACCCCCTTTGCCCGCTCCAAAAGATTTATAGCTTATGAAAATTTGTGTAGAAGGTTGGAGGGGTATAAATCATTCATATGCAATGGTTAACCAGTATCAACTTTTACAGCTTTTAAATTATCCAATAAAATTAAAACACAAAGATATTATATTTTATGAGGAAAATTGGAACAAACTGGAAAACTCTAATGGTTTTAGTGAAAGCTTAAATGATATTATAGACTCTATTCCTTCTCCAGATAAAGGCGAGATTTTTGATGTAACTTACAGAATAACTTATCCATTTAATTTTGGAAAAAGCAATTCAAAAAAACTATTTGTTTTTGGTACGGCTGAAACTAAAAATATTGAAAATAAATTTATTAATGAAAATCTTAATAATTTTAATAAAAGAGAAGATCTTAAAATTGTTACGCCTTCAAATTGGTCTAAAGATGGATTTTTAATTCATGGTTTTGATGAACACCAAGTTCATGTTATACCTCATGGAGCAGATGTAAAAAATTTTTTTCCTGTTTCAAGCTACGAAAAAACTAGGTTTAGAAAAAGTTTATCTATAAATGAAAATGATTTTATTATTTCAAATGTCGGAGGAATGACAAACAACAAAGGCATCGATTATCTATTAGTTGCATTTAGCATTTTAAAACAAAAACATAAAAATATTAAATTAATTATAAAAGATCAAAGCAATCTATATAAAGTAAAAGGAAATATTCATCTAGAGCAAATGAAAAAAACTAAATATAATAGATATTTAGATGATAGGGTTATTAAAGATATATTATTTATATCTGAAAATTTATCTATAAAAGATCTGAATTTACTTTATAATATAACGAATTGCTATGTTTCACCCTATAGATCTGAAGGATTTAATTTGCCACCACTAGAGGCTGCAGCATGTGGTACACCAATAGTTGTTACTAAGGGAGGTTCAACTGATGAATATTATCATCCAAATTTAGGTCTGCAAATTGATAGTGAAATAATAAAAAAAGAAAAAATTGTTTATCTTAAACCAAAAATTGACTCTCTAATTCAATGTATTTCAAAGATTATTGAAAATCCTTTTAATTATTGTGGGGAACAAGGGGTAAAATTTGTGTCTAAAAATTTTTCTTGGGAAAAAGTTACTAATAATTTATATAATTTAATGAAAATTTGAATATGTCTGATTTAGCAAATAAAAAATGTGTTCCTTGTGAGGGAAATATCCCCCCTTTTAATATGAAGGAAATTCATAAATATTTGAAACAAGTGGATGGTTGGGGAGTTGTTGAGGATAAAATTGATGGATTTCATTTAATAAAAAATTTTAAATTTGATAATTTTTTACAAAGTCAAGAATTCGTGACTAAAGTTGGTAGAATCGCTGAGGAAGAAGGACATCATCCCGATTTATGGTTTGGTTGGGGTTATGCTAGAATAAAAATTTTTACTCACGCTATTAAAGGTTTGGCAGAAAGTGATTTTATTCTTGCAGCTAAGATAGATAAAATTAATTAATTAGTGATTAAAGTGTCTTGTTTTAGAAAATACCAAAATTGTATTTGTTAAATTAGCAAATTTAATAATTTCCTTGTCATTTTTTGATCCGAATGGTTGAATAACAGCAGTCACTCCAGATTGCACTAGTTTCTCAATACCATCAACAAATGGAAAAAAAGCATCTGATGCTGCAAACAATTCACTATTTTTTTCTAAACTTTGAAATTTTTTCATTTTATTAATTGCAATTTGACAACTATCTAATCTACTTGGTTGTCCTGATCCTATTCCGATTGTTTTATAATTACTAGTAATCACTATTGCATTTGACTTAACATTTCGACAAACATTAAATGCAAAAATAAGTTTATTTAATGTTTCAGTGTTTGGTTTTCGTTTAGATACAACTTTAAAATCTTCTCTTGAGAAATTTTTATTATCTAGGTTTTGTATTAAAATTGTATTGTATTTATTTATAAAGTTAAATTTGTTTTCACCTTTAAAACTTGAAGTATCAATTATCCTTAGATTTTTTTTCTTTTTTAAAAGATTCAAAGATTCTTTGTCAAAACCTTTTGCCATTATTATTTCAAAATAGATCTTATTTATTTCTTTTGCTAAATTTATATTCATTTTAAAATTACATGAAACTATCCCCCCGAAAGCACTTATAGGGTCACTTTCTAAAGCTTCTTTAAAAGATTTTACTTTATTTTGATTTATAGAAACTCCACAAGGATTAGCATGTTTTATTATTGCCACACCCTTATTATTTGGTAATAATTTTGTGGTACTTAATGCAGAATAAAGATCATTGTAATTATTATAGCTTAAATCTTTACCGCTTAGCTGAATGATATCTTGATGGTTACTTTTTGAGTAAATCGCCGCTTTTTGGTGTGGATTTTCTCCATATCTCACTTTTCCAATTAATTTACCAGAAAATATGTTTTTTTCCGGAAAGGAATTATCAGATCTTTCATTAAAATATTTGAAAATGTTTGTTTCATAATAAGCAGTTTCCATAAATGCCTCTTCTGCCAACTTTTCCCTAAAATTTAAACTCGTAGATCCTTTGTTGGTCTTCAATTCATTTATAAATCGTTGATATTGATTAGGGTTACAAATAACAACTACGTCATTATAATTTTTTGCTGCCGCTCTCACCATAGTCGGACCCCCAATATCTATGTTTTCTATGATTTTGTTGTGATCCGCTTTCTTTAATAAAGTATCTTCAAAAGGATAAAAGTTAACAATTATAAGATCTATATTTTCATAATTATTTTTTTTTATTTCTTCCAGGTGTTTCTTATTTTGTCTTTTATTTAAAATACCCCCATAGATTTTTGGGTGAAGTGTTTTAACCCTTCCATTTAAAATCTCAGGTGTGTTTGTAAATTTTGAGATCTCAATACATTTAAATCCGAGTCTTCTTATTTCTTTATAAGTTCCTCCAGAACTTATAATTTCAATTTTAAATTTTGAAAGAGTATTTATAAGGGGTTTTAAATCTCTTTTATTGGACACCGAAATTAAAGCTTTTCGAATTTTATTCATTATATTTTATTTAATTCCCATTTAACATTAATATTTTTTTCGTTTGCAATTCCAGAGATAAATATATTTTGGTTTTCAATATAAGTATTTTTATTACCGAAATATAAACCATTATCAATATCAATATTATGATTATCACAAATAAATCTCCACCCCTCAGCATCCATTTCAATTAGAATTGACTTCTGGTCTTGAGTTTTCATTAATTTTGCTAGAGGATTTAAATGAAATCTTATATCAAATTTTATATTAGGAATTAATTTTTTAGATTTTAATCTATCAATTCCTACTAGCTTATTAATTTTTGGAAAAAATTGAATCTCTCTTTCGTAGATTAAGTTATACTTTTTTAAATAACCATCATGTGAAGCTACTACTTTCCATTCGTTTTTCTCAAAGCTTACACTCTTTCTAAGAGTTTTTAATCCATCTTTAATCTCAAATTTAGATATTGAATTTTTGACAAACTTACAAGACGAGTTATCATCAACAATCAAAACATTATGCATTGCTGAGGATTTTGAAATTTCTTTAAATTTAGTATTTCCCTCGTCATAATAACCTGAATTAGTAAATATTTTTTTTCCATTTGAAACAAATTCAAATGAAAGAGCACCAGCTTGGTATTCCTCTGAAAATTTTTTATTCGGTGATGGGCCAATATCTATTATCAAATTAATTTTTTTATCTTTTAAACTTACATAATTTGAAAATTCGTAATCATTATTTTTAAATGAATAACCAAGTCTTTTTAAATAAATATCAAATTCCTGATTATCAGAATTGTTGTTCCCATTAAACAAAGGATCAAATTTTAAATTTTTCCAAAAAAAAGCATAGGATTGTCCAAGATTAAAAATATTTTCATCAATAAAATTAGGTATCTCTGATTGAGACTCTTTAAACCACTCTCTTATAAGTATTAGATATTTAAGAAAAAAAATGGATGATTTGATATTTCTTGATTTCAAAAAACCAGTATCATCAAACGCATGTTTAATAATTTTTTTAAGATATTCCAAACCTTTTGAAGTAAAGTTTTTTTCATTTTTATAAGATAGACCAACAAGAATAATTGCTGCCACACCTCTAAGTTTATTCTTAAGTTTTCTCTCTCCATCAATTTGATTAATTAAGTGAAAAGTTTGTTTATGTATAATTGAGTCAAAATCTTTTTGATATTGATTAATACTATTATCGCAAGTAAGCTGTGTATTAGATAACCAAGATATAATTCTTTTTGATGTTGTTTCAAAATCCCAATTTTTAGAGTTGTATTTATAATTTTTCTCTATCCAATTTTTTATTACCATCTGAACAGACTCACTTGAGGACTTTAAATCGAGACTAAAAAGCCAATAAAAATTGCTCATTTTTTGCAACTGTATTTGATTCAATTTTTTGTTTGTCCAGAAATTATCGTATAAAAAATTTTTAATATTAAATTTTTTTGTTCTAATTTTAACAATAGAAGATAGTAAATATGAACTAGGTTTATATTTTAAATCGCTTGTTACTTTAGATGATATATTTTTGTCATAAAATATGGAATTAAGATAAATCTGCTTTATAATATCAAACATATCCCAATCAAATTATTTTAGATTAATAATTAAATCGATCTTAATAAATCGATATTTTTTTTGATATCTCCATTATTATTTTTAAAAATAGTAGTCCCCGAAACTAAAATGTCTACTCCTGATTCAATTGCTAGTTTTGAATTTTCGAAATTAATCCCACCATCTATTTCAATAACAAAATTCAATCTTGAATTTTTTCGAATTTCATCTAATTTTTTAACCTTGTTCAAAACTTCAGGCATAAATTTTTGTCCTCCAAAACCTGGATTTACGCTCATTATAAGGATCAAATCTATTTTATCTAAATGTTCCTTAATGATTTCAATTTTTGTTTCTGGATTTAATGATACACCTACCTTTTTTTTAAATTCTCTTATTTTATTTATTGATCCTAAAAGATCATTAGTTGCCTCTGGATGAATAGTTATAATATCTGCACCTGCACTTGCGTAGCTCTCAATATACTTATGGACTGGTGAGATCATCAAGTGAACATCAAAGGGTAGTAATGAATTCTTTTTTAGTGCTTTAATTACAGGAGGTCCGATAGTCAAATTAGGTACAAAGTGACCATCCATTACATCAACGTGAATCATATCCGCACCTGCGTCTTCTAATTTTTTTATTTCTTTTCCTAATTGACTGAAATCTGCAGATAAAATTGAGGGTGAAATTTGTATTTTTTTCATAGATTATTAAATTAACTAGTACCAAATTTTAAAATCTAATTTAATTAAAAAATTGATAAATTTGTCTTGAAATCTCACTTTCCAACGGAAATGATAGCATACCCATCACTGAGTATCCCAAAATCCAAGGCATAAAGTAAAACCTTATCATGAAAAAAAACCAAGCAACATAAAGGGGTACGATTGGTTGAATTATAAAAGATGGAGTTAAAGGCTTAAATAAGTTAATAAGAGGATTAGTAAATTTAACAAAGACCCTCATAAAAAAAAATTGAGAGTCTTCTCTTTGAAAAATATTCATTGCAACTCTTCCAATTAAAGTCCACATGATTACCCCAAGAATATAGTCAATTATATATACTAAAGGATGAAAGTTAGCTGACATTAAGAAATTTATATTGGAAAAAGATTAAAATTAAAAGGGGCGAAATTAATCGCCCCTTATAAATATTATTTAGTGTTGTTTGCCAAGGATCGATTTACCAGCTGGTACACGAACCTCATCAACCATTTTCTGCGTCGCAGCGTTAGGTGCTTGCGTCATCAAGCTGACTACAACCATAGCTACTAAACTTACAGCAGAACCAAAGATACCAAATGTTAACTGAGTAATACCTAAGAATCCACTTCCACCTGTTCTTACCCAAACTAGGTAAGCAGCACCGGAAATTAATCCTAAAGCCATACCAGCTATAGCACCTTCTTTGTTAGCTCTCTTCCACCATACACCAAGTACTAGTGGGAAGAATAGTCCTGACATCGCAAAGTCAAAAGCCCAGATTACTGAACCTAAAATACCTTGGATCTCAAGAGCTGCGATTGTTGCTCCTGCAAAACCAATTACTACAAGTAATACCCTTGCAACAACTAGTCTCTTCGCAGTCTCAGCTTTTGGATCGATGATCTTATAGTAAACATCGTGTGAGATTGCGTTTGCAATTGCTAAAATCAAACCATCAGCTGTTGACATGGCAGCAGCCATACCTCCAGCAGCAACCAGACCTGAGATTACATATGGTAATCCAGCTATTTCTGGAGTTGCTAACACAACGGCTTTACCGCCCATGAAAAACTCATTTAACTCAAGAGTTCCATTTCCGTTAAAGTCGCTAACAAACATTAAGTTTGCTTGGTTCCAGTTTTGATACCAATCTATCGCTTGAACTTCTGAAATTGATTTACCGATAATACCTGTTGGTAGTGATGGATCAATCAATGACAACTTAGATAGTGTCGCTAACATTGGAGCAGAAGAGTAAAGTAGGAAGATAAAGAATAATGACCAACCTACTGATTTTCTAGCTGCTTTTACACTTGGGGTAGTAAAATATCTCATCATAACGTGAGGCAATGAAGCTGTTCCCATCATCATCGCTAACGCTAATGAAATAAATGCCCAAGGTGTTGCGTTCACCGCCGAGTGAGCTTTAGTTATTCCAGCCAAACCTTTTGGTACTTCTTTTAGATTTTCAGCAGTGTTTTTTACAAAACCAAACTGAGCCTCTAATTCAGCTATTCTAGAAACTTCATCAGCTAACATGAAGTGAGGGAAGAAACCCGCACCCATTTTGTTACTGATCCAGAATACTGGTAATAAATAAGCTATGATAAGCACGATATACTGAGCTACCTGTGTCCAAGTTACTCCTCTCATACCACCAAGCATTGAACAAAGTAAAATACTTATAAGTCCAACGTATACAGCGTATTGGAATGGAATATCAAGTGCAACAGATGCAATTGTACCTGTGGCGTTAATTTGTGCAGTCACATAAGTAAATGAAGCAACAGTTAAAACGACCACTGCCATAAATCTACTTAAATTACCACCGTATCTTGTACCAATAAAATCTGGGACTGTGTAACAGCCAAATTTTCTTAGGTAAGGTGCTAATAGTGATGCGACTAATACATATCCACCAGTCCAACCTACAAGCAGTGCCATATAACCGTAACCTTTAAAATAAATACCACCTGCCATTGCAACGAATGATGCACCAGACATCCAGTCGGCTGCTGTTGCCATTCCGTTGAATACAGTTGGTACTTGCCTTCCAGCTACGTAATACGCATCAGCTTGAGCTGTACGTGATAGATAACCAATTATAGCATAGATGGCTACTGTAAAAGCAACGAAACAAATTCCAATTGTTTTTGCAGTGACACCCATTTGCTCGGCAATCGACATAATGATTATGAAAGCCAGGAAACCTCCTGTATATATTCCATAAACTTTAGGTAGATTGTCTATAAAATTACCTTTAATCATTAGTCATCTCCTTTTTCACTGAAGCCGAACTCTTCATCAATTTTCTCTTGTCTATTTGCAAACCAAAAAATTAGTATTACGAATATTCCAAGAGATCCCTGACATGTGAACCAATAAGTCAATGGATAACCAAATGGTCCCGTGACTTCGTTCATTTCTGCTCCGAAAAGGAAGATGCCAATTGAGAATACAAACCAAATTGCTAACGTCATCATTAGCAAACCCTTGGATTTTTCCCAGTGTTGTTCTTGTTTTGACATTTATACCTCTCTCTTTTTAGTTATAACTGCTCAAAACCATAACCATTATCAAACAGATTTAAAGTGTTAAAATTGTTCAAAATCCCTCTATTTTTGGGATATATATAATAAAAATATCTAATTTTATGGGTAAATATAAGCTTACTTGGAGAGATCTCACATTGAGAGATTTTAAAATTTACTTGTTTGCTCTTTTTAAAGCTTTTATTCCAAAAAAAAAGATTAAGAGTCTCGATGATTTGGAGGAATTTATTCAATCCAAGTCAGCTTGGGTAACCCAAGTTACACTTTATGGATATTTGAAAACTAGAATGGGAACACGTTATGTTCTTCATTTTGAAAATGATGAATTTATGTCATCAGTTAACTTGGCAAAATGGAATATTTACTCAGTAGCTCTGCAAGATCTTACTTTTTATACTTTTTCGTACCTTAAAAATAATTTTAATTATAAGGATGTTGAAAAATCTAAAGAGATTTTTATAAAAATCTTAGATGATGAAATTTCCAACAAGATGCCACTTAACATCATAGACGGTGCAAAAAATAATTTTAGTGAAAGATTACATAATATAAATTGGGATAATTATTATAATGACCTCCCATTTAACCCAAGCGCCTTATCTTTATATAAATGGGCACCTATCGCGGAAGAATTAAAAACTTTAGATAGAAAAATTGTTTTAAATTCGGTTATCTTAAAATGGGATACTGTTAAAAAAGAATTTCAAGAAAGAATAAATTTTTAATTATTTTTTCTGTTCTCAACCAAACTATCAACAACATTTGGATCTGCTAAAGTGGTAGTATCACCTAATTGCCCATGTTCATTAGCTGCAATTTTTCTTAAAATTCTTCTCATAATTTTACCCGATCTAGTTTTCGGTAAACCTGGAGTAAATTGTATAAGATCAGGTGTTGCTAATGGACCAATTTGTTTTCTTACCCATAGTTTTAACTCTCTTTCAAGATCACCCGTTTCAGTCTCTCCAGCATTAAGTGTAACATAACAATAAAGTCCATTACCCTTTATGTCATGAGGATAACCAACAACGGCTGCCTCAGCAACTTTGGGATGTGCAACAAAAGCACTTTCAATTTCCGCTGTTCCAAGATTGTGACCTGATACAATAATAACATCATCTACTCTTCCAGTAATCCAATAATAACCATCCTTATCTCTACGACATCCATCTCCAGTAAAATATTTACCATCAAATTGAGAAAAGTAAGTGTCAATAAATCTTTGATGATCGCCATAAACTGTTCTCATTTGCCCTGGCCAAGATTGAGAAATGCAAAGCCTACCTTCTCCTGCTCCTTTTATTTCTTTTCCATCTTTATCTACTAAGCACGGCTTTATTCCATAAAAAGGTTTGGTTGCAGAACCAGGTTTAAGTGGAATAGCTCCTGTCTGAGGTGCGATAAGTATCCCTCCTGTTTCTGTTTGCCACCAAGTGTCAACTATTGGACATTTTGAATTTCCAACTGTCTTGTAATACCACATCCAAGCTTCAGGGTTTATTGGTTCTCCAACAGTACCCAATAATTTTAAGGATTTTCTTGATGTTTTATTTACTGGATCACTACCCTCTCTCATTAATGCTCTAATAGCAGTCGGTGCTGTGTAAAACGTATTTACTTTATACTTGTCTACTATTTGCCACCATCTAGAGCTGTCAGGGTAATTAGGTATACCTTCAAACATTATAGTTGTTGCACCATTAGAAAGTGGTCCATATATAATATAACTATGTCCAGTAACCCACCCAATATCTGCCGTGCACCAGTAAATATCTTTGGGCTTGTAGTTAAATATATATTGGTGAGTCATTGATGCATAGACCATGTATCCACCAGTTGTATGCAAAACACCTTTGGGTTTTCCAGTTGAGCCTGAAGTATAGAGTATAAATAAAGGATCTTCCGCATTCATCTCCTCAGGTTCGCAGTGGGCTGGAACATCCTTGATTAAATCGTGATACCAAACGTCTCTATCATCATCCCAAAATACGTAATTTCCAGTTCTTTTAACAACAATACACTTTTTAACATTTGGACAGTTTGTTAATGCCTCATCAGTGGTAGCTTTTAGAGGTATTTTTTTTCCTCCCCTGACACCTTCGTCCGCAGTAATTATATACTCTGACTCACAATCGTTAACTCTTCCCGAAATAGATTCAGCTGAAAACCCTCCAAATATAATAGAATGAATTGCACCAATCCTTGCACAAGCTAGCATTAAAATTGCCAACTCAGGTATCATAGTTAAATAAATTGTAACTCGGTCTCCTTTTTTAATTCCAAGTTTTTTTAATCCATTTGCAGCTTTTGATACTTTTTGATGTAACTGTTTGTAAGAAATTTTTTGACTGTCTTTAGGATCATCACCAACCCAAATGATAGCAGTCTTATCTTTTTTATCTTTTAAGTGTCTATCAATGCAGTTTGCTGATGCATTTAAAGTTCCGTCTTCAAACCATTTAATTCTAACATCATCTTTACTATATTTGACATCTTTAATCTTCTTATAGGGTTTTATCCAAGTAATTCTTTTTCCTTCTTTTTTCCAGAAGGCGTTATTATTTTTAATTGAGTCCTTATACTTCTTTAAGTATTGGACTTTATTTGCAAGACTACTTTTAATCCATTCAGGTTTAGTTTTTATTATAAATTCAGAGACTGATGAGCTTTCTTTTTTATTTTGTTTTTTCTTATTAGATAAAGTGTTTCTTTTAACTACTTTCTTATTTTTAAGACCTTTTTTTTTAACTTTTCTTTTAGTTCTTTTTTTAATTTTTTTTCTATTTTTAGATTTTTTCTTTTTAGGCATAAGTTAAATTTTACTCATCTTATTCAAGATTTTCCAGCTTTTAGAGTCTATTGGCATAACCGAAAGTCTACTTTGTCTTATTAATGATAAATGGCTTAATTCCTTGTTTTTTTTAATAGTTTCTAATGAAACTGGTGTTTTAAGTTTTTTTATGAATTTAACTGTTACGGCTACAAAACGACCAGTTTTGTCAGTTTTATCCAAATAAGCTTCTTTAATAACCTCAACAATGCCAACAATTTCTTTTCCAATATTTGAATGGTAGAAAAAACATTGATCTCCAGTTCTCATATTCTTTAAATTTTTTGAGGCTTGATAATTTCTAACACCATCCCAAGGGGCTCCTTTTTTTCCAGCTTTTTTTTGTTGATCAATCGACCAAACATCTGGTTCAGATTTAAGCAACCAATAACTCATTATAATTGGACACCAGCTCCTTTAAGAAATGCTGCATCTTCATCTAATGGCCATCTAGGTTTTGCGGGATGGTCTAAATCACTAAATAATTTTAGTTTAAATTTTTCTAAACCAACCATCGCAATCATTGCCGCGTTATCACCACAGAATTCTATTGGGGGAAAAATACTTTGGTAATTTTTTTCTTCACATAATTTCATTAACATCGCTCTTATTTTTTTATTTGCAGCTACACCACCAGCAACCACAAATTTTTTCTCTTTTGGACTATTTGTTTTTTCAAACTCATTAAAAGCAACAATTGTTTTCTTATACAAAATTTCTTCAATCGTTTTTTGAAAAGAAGCTGCAAGATCAAATTTCTCTTGATCATTTTTAATTGTTTTGGATATTTTAAGCACAGCAGTTTTTAATCCTGCAAAAGATAAATTGCATCCACCTTTATTTATAATTGGTTTGGGCAATTTGAATCTTTCTGGATTTCCTTTTTCAGCCAAAACTTCGATTTCACGTCCTCCTGGAAATTCTATTTCTAAAAGTTTCGCAGTTTTATCAAATGCTTCTCCTAAAGCATCATCAATTGTCGTACCCAAGCGTTTATATTTACCAATAGATTGCACACTTAAATATTGAGAATGTCCTCCCGAAATCAGCAAGAGCAGATATGGGTAGTCTAGTTTAGAATTTAATTTTGGGCTCAAGGCGTGTCCCTCAAGATGATTGATAGCAATAAATGGTTTGTTTGTTGTAAGTGCAAAAGTTTTTCCAAAGCTTAGCCCGACTGATAGACATACGATTAGGCCAGGCCCTGCAGTAGAAGCTATAGCGTCAATTTCATCTATTTTTTTTCCACTTTTATCAATAGCTTTTTTTACAATCCAATCTATTTTTTCGATGTGTGATCTTGCTGCTAATTCAGGAACTACTCCCCCAAATTCTTTATGAACATCCTCTTGACTGGAAACAATGTTAGATAAAACAACTGGTATCCCTTGCTCATTTTCAGTAACTAAAGATGCTGCTGTTTCATCGCAACTTGATTCTATTCCAAGAATTAAGGGTTTTTTGCTCATTCAAATAAGTTTTAATAATTGTACAATCTCAATACAAGTAAGAAATATATTTTTTATGAAAAAAAAAATAACAATTGGTTCAAGAGGAAGCAAGCTAGCTACACTTTATGCACAAAAAGTGAAAGATCAGATTATTAAAAGTGCTAGTTTTAGGGAGGATGAGATTTTTATTAAGTCAATATCAACAAAAGGTGATCAGATTAAAGATATAAGATTATCTGAAGTAGGTGGCAAAGGTTTGTTTTCTAGTGAAATTGAAAAACAACTTCTAAAAAAAGAAATTGATATTGCTGTCCATGCTCTTAAAGACATGCCAGTAAATGAAACGAAAGGGCTTATAACTGACACATTTCTTGAAAGAAATGATCCACGGGAAATTCTTATAACATTTAATAAAAAAAAAATTAAAGACTTAGATGTTAATTCTATAATCGGAACTTCTTCTTATCGTAGAGAGTTTCAAATAAAAAAAAAAAGACCTGATCTTAATTGTAAACCCATAAGAGGAAACGTAGATACAAGAATCAAAAAGTTAAAAGATGGACTTTATGATGGAATACTTTTATCAAGTGCCGGAATGAAATTTTTAAAACTTGATGAATACATTACAGAAACTTTTGAAACTGAAGAAATTATACCTAGTGCTGGACAAGGTATTATTGCTATTCAGTGTAGAGAAAACGATGATGAAGTTATTTCAATTTTAAAAAAGATTAATCACGATCAAACCTACAAAAGGGCACATTCTGAGCGAAATGTTTTAAAAGTTTTAGAGGGCGACTGTGAAACTGCAGTGGGTGTCCATTCAAAAATAGAAGGTGACCAACTAACATTAGAAGCTGAGCTTTTTTCTTTAGATGGATCAGAGAGATACTATGAAAAAAAAATTGTTGAAAAATCAAAGTTTAGAGAGATTGGTGAAGAGATTGGCGGGATTCTAAAAAAAAAATCTAATAATTCTTATAAGAAATGATATGCATATTTTGTTGACTAGACCATTGGAAGATTGCTCAGCACTAGCTTTGAAGTTTAAATCGCTTGGTCATAAAATATCCCATCTTCCCCTGCTTAATATTGAAAAAATTGATTATGATAAAATTAATTTTTCTGAATTTGGGGGAATAATTTTTACCAGTGCTAACGCCGTTAAGTATTTAGATTTAAAAAATATAGATAAAAAAATTAAGTGTTTTTGTGTGGGAAATGTAACAGAAAAAAAAGCTCGTGATTTAGGTTTTCAAAATACAGTTGCCGCAGAGGGAAATGTTTCAAATTTAAAAGAATTAATTTTAAGGACGTACGATACTAAAAATAAAAAACTTATTTATGTTAGTGGAGAAACGGTATCTATTGACCTAGATCACCAGTTGGCTTTAGAGGGTTTTGTTGTAAAAAGAATTATTAATTATAGAGCAAAGTATAATCAAAAATTTGATGAGGAGTTTATAATCAAATTAAAAGAAAATTTACCTGACATAGTTTATGTTTATTCACAAAATAGTGCCATAAGTTTTCTTAATTTTATAAAAATGTATCAAACCGAGGGTTTATGGATGAATACAAATTTGATGTGTATTGGTGAGAAAACCTCGTCTATATTGAATGAAATTAAATGGAAAAAAATATTTCTTTTTAATCCTGGTGAAGAGGAGTTTTTGTTATATAAAATTTAGTTATGGAATTAATAAATAATTTTTCAGAAATTTTTTTATCAGTCTGGAATAAAGGGATTTTAGGTGTTGATATTTTTCAAATATTAATCGGTTTAGGAATTTTTTTAATTTTCTTAATCTTCAGAGGAATTTTAAGCAAACTAATAATAAAAAAATTAGAAATAATTTCAAAAAGAACAACTAATAAATTAGATGATACTTTTGTTAACTCTCTTGTAGGACCAGCAAGATTTTTACCAATAGTTTTAGGATTTTTTATTGCAAGTTATTATATGACTTTTTCTGCTGAAAGCAGAGATCTTGTTGATACAATAAACAGAACTTTAATAACGATATTAATTTTTTGGGTAATGCATCAAATTATTGAACCCGTCTCATATGTTCTAAGTGGTCTTGATAAACTTTTAACCAAGGAGTTAATAGGATGGATAATTAAATCATTAAAGATTTTGATTTTTATTTTAGGTTTAGCTGCTGTTTTAGAATTATGGGGTATCAAAATCGGTCCCATTATCGCGGGTTTAGGTTTATTTGGTGTGGCTGTGGCTTTAGGTGCTCAAGATTTATTTAAAAATTTAATATCAGGCATTTTAGTTCTTGTTGAAAAAAGATTTAAAATAGGAGATTGGATTTTAGTTGATGGAATAATAGAGGGCATAGTTGAAAAAATTGGTTTTAGATCTACGACTATTAGAAAATTTGATAAATCTTTAGCAATAATTCCTAATTTTCAATTTGCAGAAAATGCAGTTATTAATGTAAGTGAAACTTCAAACTGGTTGATAAGTTGGATTATCACTCTTCAATATGACACAACAGTTGATCAATTAAAAACCATAAGAGATCAAATCGAAAACCATATCAATAAAAGTGATGACTTTAAGCAAAGTATTGGTGTTGCAGTTAGAGTTGATAAATTTTCAGATAGTTCGATAGATATGTATGTTCGTTGTTTTACAAAAACTAGCAGCTGGAATGATTGGTTGTCTGTAAAAGAGCGTCTAGCAATAGAAATTAAACAAATTGTTGAAAGCAACAAAGCTTCTTTCGCATTTCCAAGTCAGTCGATTTATGTTGAAAAGAAATGATAGCTGTTTTTTATTTAGTCTTACAGATCCTAAAACTATATTCCTATGTTGTAATTGCGAATGTAATAATAAGTTGGCTAGTTGCTTTTAATATTCTAAATACTCAAAATAGATTTGTTTATTTAGTTTTAGACTTTACTTATCGATTAACTGATCCAATTTTAAATAAGATAAGACGTTTTTTGCCAAATTTAGGTGCTTTGGATATTTCACCTATAATTTTACTTCTATTGATTTGGTTTATAGAAATGTGTATGAAGCTTTACGTTGCACCAATGATATTTTAAATAAATTATGATTTTAATTGATGGAAAAAAAGAAGCTGCATTATTAAGGCAAGAGCTTAAAAAAGAAGTCTCTGAACTTAAATCAAAATATAATAAAGTTCCTGGTCTGTCTGTAATCTTAATTGGAGATTTAACTCCAAGTCAAATTTATGTAAGAAATAAAGAAAAATCAGCAAACGAGGTTGGACTAAAGTCCGAGGTAATAAAGTATCCCGATAGCGTCGAAGAAAAAGTAATTTTAGAAAAAATAAATGAATTAAATAATGATAAAAGTGTTTCTGGTATATTAGTACAATTACCTTTGCCAAAACATATAGATAAAAAGAAAGTTATTGAAGCGATTGATCACACAAAAGATGTTGATGGATTTCATCCTATAAATGTTGGCAATCTTTCTTCTGGTTATGAAAGTTCAGTACCTTGTACTCCTCTAGGATGCTACTTATTAATTAAAAAATTTGAGCCGAATTTAAATGGTAAAAAAGCTGTTGTAATAGGTAGATCAAATTTAAATGGCAAACCAATGACACAACTTCTTTTGAAAGAAAACTGCACTGTAACGATAACTCATTCAAAAACTAAAGATTTAAAAGCTGAATGTTTAGAGGCAGATATTGTTGTTGCTGCCGTCGGTATTCCTGAGTTGGTAAAAGGAGATTGGGTTAAAAAAGATGCAATTGTGATTGATGTAGGTATTAATAAAACTGAAAAGGGAATTGTTGGTGATGTTGCATTTGATGAAGTTTCAAAAAATGCAAAAGCCCTTACACCAGTTCCTGGGGGTGTTGGTCCAATGACAATTGCGTGTTTGCTTAAAAATACGATTGACTGTTTCAAAAGATCGCAAATTTAACATTTAAATCATTAAAAAATTTTTGATAAGCTAAGCTATGAGAAAGCCAAAATACCCATATAGAATTTTAATTATTATGGCTATACTTACCATACCTCCGATTGGAGCAACTCAACTTGGATGGTATCTATACGATCAACAAACTGGATTTGATTATGGTATGATTGTTGGAACTTTTTCAGTAATATTAGCAGCATGGCTTATGTACGAAAAAAATTGGAGAGAGGAAGATGAGGACTAA
>CACPOR010000003.1:45000-102211 GCA_902635745.1 uncultured Pelagibacteraceae bacterium | reverse complement strand
AAAATTGTAATAGAAACAAAAGCTATGTTAAATAATTCAATCATTTAGTGTTATAAAGCAATTAAATTCCTTCTCTATTATCTCCTCATTTATTGGTGCTTTTTTTGGGTTGATATAAATCTTGTATTCAAAATTCTTTGGATTAATAAATTGGTCAATAACCCATCCAGGATAAGGATAATTTTCTTTATCATGTAAAATATAAGTATTATTTTTTAAATTATATTTTTTTTTAAATTTTTTTATAAAACCATACCCATGTTTATTACAATAGCCAAGCTTGCTTATCATTCTTTCCTCAAAAGAAGATTTGCTAACGATGTAAGCATTTAAAAAAAAATTTGTTATGATAAAAATAAGTAATAATAAAATAAATTGTAAAATTATTTTTTTTTGCTCTTTTTTAAAAAAATTTAACGACATTTTTTAATTAATTATTCGATGAATTTATATTTGACTAATACAATAATTGCCTTTAATCCATCATAAAAAGAAATTTTTTTTCCTTCATCATAATTTCTGCCAATATAATTGATCGGTACCTCGTGAATTTTATAACCTAATTTTGATACCTTTGCAGTAATTTCTGGACAAAAAGCAAAATCATTTTCTCTGAGACTTATTTTTTTAAAAATATTAACATCAAACGCTTTATAACATGTGTGGGCGTCAGTTAAATTTTGATTATAAAGTATATTTGTAATCAGAGATAATAAATGATTGCAAAAAATTCTAAAATTGGAAATAAAATTTTTTTGGTTATATCTTTTTTTATTTAATACTCTCGAACCATATACAACTCTATTTTCTTTATTAACTATAGGATTAATAATATTCTTATAATCGCTTGGATCATACTTTAGATCTCCATCTTGGGTTATTACAACATTTCCAGAAATATAGTTAATGGAGGATTTTATAGCTGAACCTTTGCCAGAATTATCACTATGCCTAATAATTTTATGTTCACTCAGAAAACCAAAATTTTTAATTAATTCATATGTACCGTCTGTTGAGCCATCATCAATAATTATAATTTGTTTTTCAAAGTAATTTACTTCTTTAATTTTCCTTAAAATTTTTTGGATAGTATTTTTTTCATTATAAACTGGTATAATTATAGAAAGTTTCATAAATTGTATACTTTATGTTCACTTTAATATCATCCGTAGTATTTACCAACATAATTTATTTAATAGTTGGTAAAATAATTTTTAATAAAAAAAGTAATGATTTAAAAAGTATTTCTGAAGTTGCCATAATAGGATTTATCTATTTGTCTCTTCTTGCACTACTGATTAATTTTTTTAGCCCTCTTAAACCTTTAATTAATTCTGTTATCATATTTTTAATCATAATTATTTTTTTTATTAAAAAAAATTTTTTTTCCATTCAAGAAATGATTTTTATAACAGTTATTACTATTTTTGGTTTTATGTTAATTTTATTTGATACTGTTTATAGGCCAGACGCAGGATTATATCATTTACCATTCATAAGAATTTTAAATGAAGAAAAAATTATATTTGGTTTGTTCAATTTGCATGGTAGATTTGGTCATATCTCTATCATTCAATACGCTTCGGCTTTAAATAATAACATTATTTTCAGTGATAAAGGTATTCTTATACCGTTATTATCAATTTATAGTTTTTTGACTTTTTATTTTTTAGGTGATATTTCAAATTTTATAATTAAGAGGAACAATAAAAAAATAAATTATACTTCGATATACTTTTCCTCTTTAGTGATACTTTATATATCATATAAAATAAATCGCTATAGTGAGTTTGGTAATGATGCTATCGGACATTTATTTTTTTTTTATTTAATTTCTAAATTGATAAATATAGGTAATTTTGATTATAAAAATTTCAATAAAATATATTTAATTTCGATTTATGCAATTTTAAATAAAGTAACTTTAATTTCATCTATTTTAATTCCAGCTTATATTTTTTTTAAAAATAAAATTTCATTTAAAAAAGCAATTTTTTCTATTCCCTCATTATTTTTAGTTTTGTGGATAATCAGAAATATTATTACATCAGGTTGCATGATTTACCCTCAACTTAATACATGTTTTACTGATTTAGTTTGGTCAGATAAAACAAAAATTATTAGAGAAAGCCGATCAACTGAAGCGTATGCAAAAGATTGGCCAAATCGTTTGGATAAAGCTATTTCCATCGATGACTACAGTAAGAAATTCAATTGGCTTTCCACATGGTCTAAAAACCATTTCAATAAAATCAAAAAAATCTTAAGTCCTTACATAATAATATTATTCTTGATTATTTTATACTTAAGATACGACCAAAAAGAAAAAAGAATATATAATGTAACTAGTCTAAAGTTATCATTATGTGTAAGTTTATTTGGAAGTATTTTATTTTTTCTAAAGTTTCCAGTATATAGATTTGGATATTCTTATGTTATTACATCGCTTATTTTAATTTCAATTTTTTTTATGAATTTTTATGATACCAAAAAAATTAAAAATTTATGTTTTTTTACAATTTTTATCTTTTTAATATCCTTTGTCTATAAACAAAGTTCTAGAATCATTGAATATGGCGAAACGAGAAGTTTTATCCCTAAAATATATAATGAAGAGCAAAAATATGAACGAATTTTAACGAGTCAAGATAATTATTATAATCTTAGTCTAAATAGACTTTGTATGTACGATTTAAATCTATGTACAATTTATAGAAATAATAAATTTAATATACAAGAAAAATATTATTATAAGTTTTTTATCAAGCAATAGAATTTTTATAATTCGGGAGTAAAAAAGTTTTTAAATTAACAAAAACATAATTACAGAGTATATTATTATTCAAATGGAACTAACCAAAAATTTTTTTTATCAGTATATATTTTTTATTTTTTTGTTATTTGCTCTTGGGATACTGCGTGAAAGAATATCTACAATTCTAAAATTGTATGATGTACCAAACTCAAAAAGAAAAATGCATAAAGTTCCAATATCTCTAATAAACGGTTTCATAATTTTAATAACTTTAAACTTATATTTTATTTTTGACATATTATTTTTCAAAGAATTTAATTTAAAATTTGATATTATAATGATTATACTCGTAAATTTTTTCTATTTACTTGGCTATTATGACGACATAAAGGATTTATCACCAAAAACTAAATCCTTTCTTATTTTTGGTACATTGCTAATAACAATACCTTTTGATCAAAATTTAATTTTGAATTCATTAATCTTTAAAGAGTTAATAGGTAAAACAATTTACCTTAATCAATCCTCAATTTTTATAACTATATTCTTCATTTACATTTTTTATAACTTTATGAATTTTATAGATGGTCTTAATGGAGTTGCAATATCAGTCAGTATCTTTTTTATAATTATTCTTGCCCTTGAAAGAGGACAATTTTTTAAATTGGAAATTTTAATGCTTTCGTGTCTCCTTTACTGCCTAATATTGAACTTAGCAAATAAATCTTTTTTAGGAAACTCTGGGATATCAGCACTAAGTATCTTTATATCAATCTTCTATATTAGAGATTATAACTTATACAAAAACTTACTTTGTGATGAAATATTTTTAATATTTTTTATACCTGGTTTAGATATGACCAGATTAGTTTTTTCTAGAATATTATCGGGTAAATCAATATCTGACGCTGACAAAAATCATCTACACCACTATTTAACTAATTTTTTTAATAAAAAATATGTGTTTATTATTTATATAGCAATTAGTATCATTCCTTATATTATCTTAATTTTAATATCTAAAATATTTATAAGCATAATTATAAGTTTAGTTTTCTACATAATATTGATCTTATTTTTGAAAAGGACTTCTAAAGAATTGTAATTTCATATTATGTATAATTAAAGATAAACAAAACCAATAAAATACACCATTAAAAGTTGAAAAAAAAGATCCTGTTGTCTGAATTGGGAAAAATAAAATTATAAGTAAGCATAGATTTACCAAAGAATTATTATAATTTTCATTATTGATTAAATTACTTATATTTTTTATTAACAGAAAAAATATGAGAGTACAAAAGGGTATAAATAAAATTAATCCTCCTTCTGATAGTATTTCAAGATAAATATTATGTGGGTGAGTATTGCACCTTCTTGAGTAATATTTTGAATTTATATTTTCATATTTTTTTAATCCACAGTTTTTTCTAAATGTTTTAATCCCACTCCCTAATATCTTATTATCATTAAAAATTTGTAAAGCAGTCAAAAAATGTGCTCCATACCTACTGTCCCAAAAAGTGTCTATGGTATGCTCTTGTCCACCCCGTTTATGAATCCCATCACTTAAACCTAGTTGCAAAAATGTTTGATGAAAATATTTTTTTGAAGTAGTTTCATCATATTTAATAAATAAAGATAAAATTATTAATAAAAAGCCAAATAAAACGATTTTATATTTTATTTTTATTTGAAAAAAAAATATAAAAAAAGTAAAAGCCAACAAACTTACAAAGAAAGCTGACCGCTCTTGTGTTAAAAATATTACTATTATTGCCAATAATAAATAAGAAACATAAAGATATTTATTATTAGTCTTATAAAATAGGTAGAAAAGTCCCAAAAAAAATAACTTTGATAGATAAGCGCCTACAACTAATTCATCACCAAAAGGACCAGACAATCTTTTTCCGTGAGAGGTAGCAAACTCATTGCCAAATATATCTCTACCAAATACGTACTGTATCAATACATCGATTAAAACAAAAATAATTAAGAAAAAAATTATATTAAAAAAAAATTTTTTGTTTTCATATGTTTCAAAAAAAAATATTAAAGCTACAAAGAGAATTAAAAATCTCATTATTCCAAGTGAAGCTTTACCGCTTAAAAAATGATCAGTTGTAATCAAATTATTCATTACAATAGAAATAAATATAAAAAAAAATATATATATTATTGGTTTGTGAAAATTAATTTTTTTTTTCAAAAATAAATAAATGAATAAAATGTTAATTAATAATACATTTATATTTAAAACAAAATTACCGATAATTATAGAAATGGGAATAGAAATTATTAGCCATTTAAAAATATTATCAAAATTAAAATTATTTTTTTTATCAATTAAACTAATCAAACTCAGGCCTTAAAAATTATTTATTTATCAACTACAAATTAGCTATATCAAAAATAATTATACGTCAAATCTATAATAAGATCATAACTTAAAAGGTATCTTATGAAACTTTAAGATGTTAAATATAATATGTTTTAATTTTATTTTAGCTTATTATAATTCAAATAATAAATTATATAAATATGTCAATCGTGCTTGGAATTAACGCTAACCATGCTGACTCATCGGCGTGTTTAATTATTAATGGTAAATTAGAGGCGGGATTTGAGGAAGAGAGAATAATTAGAAAAAAACATTTTTCAGGTTTTCCAATCAACTCTATAAGAAAATGTTTAGATCAAGCTGGGATAAATGAAAATGACGTTACTGATATTGCATTTAACACAAACCCGATTAGTAATTTATTACCTAAAAGTATTTTTTTTTTAAAAAACTTATTTAAAAATAAAGATATTACAATCAAAAGAATAGTAAAAAAAATAAATCAAAAAAAAACTTTATTAAATAATTTCAATATTAATACTAACGTAAAATTTCATAATATTGAACACCATATTGCACATATTGCATCAGCGTACTACCCCTCAAAATTTAATGATGCAGTTGGACTATCGATAGATGGGTCAGGAGATTTTGTAAGCGTAGCTATTTCTAAGTGTAAAAAAAACAAAATCAAAATAATTAAAAAATATTTTTTTCCGAATTCTTTAGGTATTTTTTACCATGCTATGACCCAATTTATGGGATTCAATAATTACGGAGATGAATATAAAATTATGGGTATGGCTGCGTATGGAAACCCAAAATATTTTGATTTATTGAAAAATAATTTATTTATTAATCAAAATAATTCTTTTAAATTAAATCTAAATTATTTTAATCATCAAAAATCAAATTTTAGATATATTGTGAGTGATGAAATGATAATTGATAACATATTTAATGAAAATTTAATAAAATTATTTAATTTAAAATCATTTCAAATTAAAAGCGATGAAAGTTTTTTAAAAGATCTTGCTGCATCGGTTCAAAAGGTTTATGAATTTTTTTTTGAAAAAATATTAACCGATATTTCCAAAATGAAATATTCTGAAAATCTAGTATATGCTGGTGGATGTGGTTTGAATTCATCCGCCAATAGAATAATCACTAACAATGAAAAGTATTTTAAAAATATTTTTATACCCTATGCTCCTGGTGATAATGGTGGAGCTTTAGGTGCTGCGTTAGTGGTAGCATCTATAAATAATAAGACAATTCAAAATACAGAAAATCCTTATATAGGACAATGTTATAAAGATAGTGAGATCAAAGAAATATTAAAAAGTAAATTACATGGAAGTAATTTACAATACAGATACTTCTCAGAAAAAAGAGATGTAATTGAATTGGCGGCTGAAATGATCTCTAAAAGTAGGGTAATTGGATGGTTTCAAAATAAAATGGAGTTTGGACCAAGGGCTTTGGGGAATAGATCAATCTTAGCTGATCCAAGAAATCCAAATATGCGAAATATTATAAACTCTAAAATTAAAAGGCGTGAGTCTTTTAGGCCTTTTGCGCCTTCAATAATGGAGGAATATCAATCTGACTGGTTTAATACGAATTATAGTAGCCCTTATATGTCTACGATTGCCTCTGTCAAAAAAGATAAGATTAATCTAATACCAGCAGTTACTCATGTTGATGAAACTGCAAGATACCAATCTGTCAATAAGCTAAACAACGATAAATTTTACGAATTAATAAAAACTTTCTATAAAATTACAGGAGTACCAATATTATTAAATACTTCTTTTAATGAGAATGAACCTATTGTAATGAGGCCTGATGAAGCATTAGATTGCTTAATAAGGACCGACATGGATGCTTTGTTCATAGGCAATTATATGGTTACGAAATCAACAAGCTAAATATTTACATGTTTTTTCTACAGTTTTTTTCCAAGAATATCTTCTTGAATTCTTTATTCCTTTTTTAATTAATTTTTTTGCTAACTTATTATTTCTAGAAATCTCACTCATTGAATTATAGATACTATCAATTTTATCTGGATTAAAATAAAGTGCCGCATCATTATTAACTTCTTTTAATGATGAAGTTTTTGAAATTAACACAGGACATTTATTGATCATTGCCTCTACAGGTGTCATTCCAAAAACTTCACAATAAGATGTAAAAATATAAAATTTGGCATTTTTATATAAATTAATTAAATATTTTTGATCTAAATTTTTAAATATAATAACATCCTTTTTATTTAGGTTTTGTTTAATATAACTTTGTATTTGAGAAAAATAAGACTTATCCAACACTTGCGTTACGAATACAAATCGTAAGTTTATCTTTTTCGCTTTAAATTTTTTGTAAGCTTTGAGAACATTTAAAATGTTATGATATTTAACTGTTGATGAGATATTGAGAAAGTAATCTTTGTAGTCAAAGTTTTTTAAATTATTACGATTATTAGATTTAAAAAAGGACCTATTTATACCAGGATAAATCTTTTTTACTTTATTGCTATTTAAAGACAATAAGTTTAGAATTTCATTTCTAGCTGTGTTGGATTGAACAATTAACAAATCTGCGTGAGCTATTGAACGTTCCATCAAAAATTTTGTAAAAATCTTTTTGAAATATGTTCCAGGCATTTTTTTAAAGTATTTCCAGGGTAAATTTGAATGTAAACCTAGAATTAATTTAATTTTCATCCATTTTAACAAAAGTGGGCCAAAATTCATAGGAGAAAATAATTCTTTTACTTTTAAAATCTTCAATTCAATAGGAAGTAAAAATTGCATCCAAATTAGACGAGGTAAAATTTTTGAATAGATATTTGATTTTACGATGTATTTAATTTTTGGATTTTTATATTTTTTTAAAATATCAAAATAATCTTTTACTAAAAATATATATATTGTTTTTTTTAAATCTCTTTTACTCAAATAAATGCAAAAATTTATATTGTATATTCTTGTAGCACTTTTTAAATTTGTCCCAATTATATCTATTGCTAGTGACATAAAATTTGATCAATTCAATTTTTTAACTTATTAACATATAATAAATAATCTATTTACATAAATAATACATTTATATTATTTTTAGTTATGAAGAACGTTAAAAAATTTTATGACAGCAAGGGTTGGTCTATAATTTCTAATAATTTTAAAGATGCTGAATTATTTGAGGATTTAAGAGATTGCGCAAAAGAATATGTTTCTTCATGTAGATTAAAAATATTAAATCATATACCTGTGAAAGGTGACAATTTATTAGATTTCGCATCAGGACCAATTCAATACAAGGAATATCTAAAATACTCGAGAAACTTTAAATTAAGACATTGTGTTGATTTTTCAAAAGATGCAATAAATCAGGCAAAAAAAAAAATAGGAATAAAAGGTAGATTTTATTGCAACGATTTTTTAAAACTTAATTTTAAAGAAAATTATTTTGACTGTATCATTAGTCTTCATACATTGTATCACATAGAAAAAAAAAAACAGACTAAGGCAATCAATAAATTGTTGAAAATATTAAAAAAAGATAGACCTTTAATAATTGTGTATAGCAATCCAGAAACTATTATAAATAAAATAAAAAGAATACTAAAAATAAAAAGTAAAAAAAAAAAAATTTATTTTTATTGTTATAATTTAGAATGGTGGAAAAAGTTCTCAAAAATTGCTGTAGTTAAGTTTTATCCTTGGAGATCTTTCTCAGCTCAACATCAAAAGATGATTTTCCCAAATAATATTTTAGGAAAAGTAATGTTTATTTTTTTAAGTTTTTTAGAAAAAAATTTCCCACAATTTTTTGTGAAAAATTTTCAATATCCTATAATTGTTTTAACAAAAAAATGATTCTATATGAATAATTATTCTATTTGGTTGTGTTTTGAAAAGAATACATCTAAAAAATTAGATAAAATTAAGAAAATAGTTTCTACTAATTATATATGTCCAAAATTCAAACACCATCTCACAATTTTCTCGTTTAGTGAAAAAGAAAAAATAAAATTTTTTGAAAATTTTTTAAGATATAAAAGTAAGCTTCTAAAGAGTTTTACAATTGAAACAGTAAGATGTGAGTTTAAAAGAAAATTTTTCAAATCTTTTTATATAAGGATTAGGTTATCTAAGAAATTGAAAAAATTAAACCGATCTTTTTTAAAACTTTCAAAAAAAAAAAGTGAAATATTTGATCCTCATGTAAGTTTATTTTATGGTAATATGAGTAGTAATTTAAAAAAAAATTTACAAAATAAAATTATAATTCCAAAAAAATTAAAGGTTTCAAATATTTCGTTGGTAATAAATGATGAAAAAAAATTGAAATGGAAAATTATAAAAAAATTTAATTTAAATATTTAGAGAGACAAAAGTACTTTTGAAAATTTAAATTCTTTTTTATGCATAGATTTAAATAAATGGGGGGCATCCGAAAACTTAAAATTGTGTGATATAAGATTTTTTATTTCAAGTTTTTTTTCATTAAGCATACTTAGGCTTTCCTCCCATTCATTTTGTGGTTCGATTACTGAGCTCCATGATCCTTTAATAATGATTTCTTGTCTTAAAATTTTATTTAAGGATTCCACACTTAATTTGGCAGGTTTTATTTGATTACTTAAAACAATTAATTTTCCACTTTTTTTTAAAGATATAATACTTTTATTTAACAATATTTCAGAACCTGAGCATTCAAAACCAACTTCAATACCATCATTATTTGTAAATTTTTTTATTTTTTCAATTACGTCATGTTTTGCAGTATTAACAATGTCAGTAAAACCTAAATCAGAAAAATTTTTAAACCTATGCTCATTTCTGTCAATTCCAATAACTTTTCTAATCTTATGAAATTTACACCATGATGCTAACAAAATTCCTATTGGTCCCAAACCAAATATCGCTACAGTATCAAATTTTCTATCCTGTAATGCCAGTCTAAATGCATGTAATGCTACTGAGGCAGGTTCAGTAAACACAGCTAAATTATCATCTAATCTATCGGGCACTTTAACTAAATTTTTAATAGGCGTTGAAACGTATTCAGAATACCCACCATGACTTCTAGAACCTAAAAAATCGTAGTCTGAGCAAAGGTTTGGGGCTTTAGCGATTCCATATACAGTGTTGCAACTATTACAGCAATCTCCTGAACATTTGGTAATGAGTGGATAAATACATACTTTATCTCCCTCTTTAAAGTTCTTATTAGTCGAGCTAATTTTATAAATTCTACCTAACATTTCATGACCTGGAACTATTGGGTACGAGTAAAAACCAAACTCCATGGACCTAACGACATCAGTGCTACAAATACCAGACTTTATAATTTTAACTATAGCTTGATCTTTATTTGGCTCTTCTAGAGTAATTTCATCATAATGCCAATTACCAAGAGATTTTAAAACTGCTGCTTTACTTTTTATCATTAAAATAACTTGACCAAAAATTATAAACTTTTAAATCTTGTAAAGTTCCAAGACAAATATACTGTTCAACTTCAAAAGGTATAACGTTATAATTTTCTTTTATCAATTCATTAATTGAGTTTCCAACATAATATTCATTATTAACTTTATTCTTTTTTTTTATCATTTTTTTAAATGCACGTATAAATATATTTTTTGATTTAAAATAAAATATTCCTTGCGCAATATGATCGAGATGTGGATTGTTACTTATCGGTTCCTTTTCTGAAATTCTATTTACTTTACCATTTTTTATCTCACAATATGCATAAGCAAAAGGAGCTATTCTTGCATCAGGATAATTTTTAAATGTCCATACTATTACGTCTGGATTAAAATAATTTATAATTTTTTTCAATTTATTTTCGTCAAATATTACAGAATAATCACAAGAACTTATTAGTATTGGATTATTCTTCTTATAGTTTTTCAAATATTCGTAACAAGTTGTGGCCATTCCTGAAGTTTTTTTTTTTAATACAAGAACTTCGGTATTTTGTATTGTCTTTTTTATCTTATTTTTAAATCCATATTTTTTGTTATGATCAGATCTAATTATAACAGCATTTTTTTTTGCTATCGGTAATGTATCTATAGTATTTTTAATCATTGATTTTCCATCAATATTTATTAACGGTTTAAAATTATCTTTATCGTTATTTAAAAATCTTGAGCCCTCACCACAACTAGGGATTAAATTTAAGAAGTTATACCTATGCTTTAATTTTTTTTTTTTATTGAACTTAAAATATTTATACCAAAAGTTATATTCTTCAATATACGGAATTAATCCAAATGTTATGTGTTTTTTTACGTAAAAAATTTCTATTTTTTTTTTTAATTTAAGATATTGATTATAAACTTGAGATATAAATAATCTTCCATTCACAGGTTTTTCGAATTCAATTGTTAGCTTAGAAAATCTCAAATATTCACTCCACCTTGAAAAAAAATACATACCCGCTAAAGTTTTTGAATTTTTCGTTTTTATTGCTTTTTCAATAATTTCTACAACTTTATCATCTTTTACAATTAGCCGGCCCGTATTGTTTTCTGATGTATTAGTTTGGCTATCTTCACTGAAAGCAAAAATTAATCCATCTATTTTGTTGTCATTAAGTTTATCAATCAATTTTTTTTTTGAATAAAAAAAATTAATATTATCTGGGTGACATATTAAAATTTTATCACTTTTTTTTAAATAAGGTTTTGCGTAATTAATAGTTTCTAAAACGCTTGAGGTATCTTTTGGAATTTTAATAATTTTTTTTTTTATTTTTAAGCATTGTATTTTGTCTATTAATTTTGTTTCAACTAAATCTTCTTGTCTACACAAAAAGATATATTCATAATCAAAATTAAAATTATCAACAAACGTTTCGAACATAGTTTTTTCACCTAATTTTACTAGCGGTTTAATAGTTTTATAATTATAAAAAATATCATCATCCTTACTTGCCATTGGTATTAATATTTTCATAATTTTATTCTAAGTTTGCATGGTTTTTCCAAAGCTTAAATTTATCTAATTTTAATCTTTGAATAATGATTGTTGAGACGACATCTCCATATATATGTAAAGCTTGGTCAAAAAGGGTGCTCATTGGTTGAACAGAAGTTTTCGTTTTACTCGCCGAGTCTGACAAACTTTCCTCATTTTTTTTTAACTTATCTACTTTACTAGGTGCGTTTAATTCAACAACAAAATTTGCAATTTTTCTAATCGATGATTTTTTTGTGGATGTAATATGTAAGATTTTACATCCAATCTTTTTAGCTTTTTTTGTGATTTGGAGAGGCACTATACTTTCTCCAGACCCACTCGCAACTATTAGTAAATCTTTTTTTGTTGCTGGTTTTTCAGTTAAAGATCCAACTAATTCAATCTTAAAACCTAAATGAGATAATCTTTTACCAAAGCATTGTAAAGATAAATTTACTCTTCCAATAGCTACAAGAAAAATTCGTTCAGCAAGAATGATTTGTTCAATCAAAATATTCGTTTGATTCTGAGGAATTTTAGATAAAATAGAATTTATTTCTGAAATAATTAATTTCGTATTTTTTTTATAAGAATTTTTTTTCATTAATTGGTTTAAACAAAACTTTGATTTCTTTTCTATTTTTCAATAATTTAATCTTTTTCATAAAATTGTCGAAATTCGCATAAGAAGTTATAATTTTTGAAAAATCAATTGAATTATTTTTAATTATTCTAAATGCTTTTTCTAAATGAATTTGATTTGAGGAAAATGAGCCAGAGATAAAAGCTTGTCTATAATGTATAAAATTTACATCAATAGAAATTTTGTTGCTTTTATTTTTGGGTATGCCACCGAAAATGTTTACATACCCACCTTTAGCTACAAGACTGCATGCTAAGTTATGCGAATCAACATTATTATTTGCTGATATAACAGTATCATATCCGTTGCCATCCGAAAATTTAAGTATTTTTTTAGTCAAATTTTTATCATTTAATGAAGGTTTAAAAGTTTTATTTGCGCCTAATTTTTTTGCTAATTTAAGTCTTTTTTTATCAAAGTCTATAACTAAAATTTGTTTTGCTTTTTTTATTTTTGACAAAGCAGTAAATAATAACCCCATATATCCAGCCCCTATAATAACTACTGAAGATCCTTTTTTAAAATTTGTTAATTCCAATCCATTAATAACACAGGCTAGACTTTCAGCTAGTGAAGCATATTTCAATACTTTTTTTTTTTTATAGATTATGTGAGGTATTTTTTTTAATAACGATTTTTTAATTATGAAGTAATTTGAAAATCCACCATCAAAATTCGAGCCAACAGATTGCGGATTATCACAAAGATTCCCTAACCTTTTTTTTTTGCACGTCGGACATTTTTTACAAGGAATTTCTGCTCCAAATATTATATGTTTATTTTTGCCTATGGTCCCAGAAATTTCATGACCTAATATTAGTGGAAATTTTTTTATTCTTGATCCAGTGTAGATAAATTTTAAATCTGAGCTACAGATTCCACAACTATCTACTTTGACTAATAGTTCATTTTTATTTATTTTTTTTATCTCATCTTTAATCTCTAATTGTTTAATTTTTTTAAGATATATGCTCTTCTTTTTAATCTTTTTCACGTATATGACTCCTCCAATATTCAACAGACTCTTTAATATGTTTTACGGCTAATGAGTCAAAAGGCTCTCTCTCTCTAAAGGAAAATTCAAAATATAGTGTAACCTCTTCAAGACCAGTTTTATTAAGATATTTAATTACTTTTTCTGGTTTTATTATTCCAATTTTGTTGTATTTTTTTATGAATGGTTTATGGCCGTGAATATCTTTTGTTTTTTGTTTTAAATGAATAGCAGGACTTAAACTCCCTAATTTCTCAATAATTTTATAAGGATTATAATCATCTTTATTTTTAGATAGTAGATTACCGTGATCGACATCCAGGTTTAATAGTATGGGAATTTTTGATCTCTTGTTCAATTCATTATGTAATTTATTAGTGGAACTGATGGTCTCCCCCATTTCTCGTTTTACTGACATGGGTTCCCAAATTAAATATTTTAATCCACATTCTTTTGCATATCTTGAAATATCTACCCAACCATCAATAATTTGTTTTCTTGTTTTTAAAAATTTATTTTGCAATGTATCAAAACTATAAACTCCTAATAAACTTCCTGCACCCTCGGCACCTAAATCTGCTGATATTTTTATAAATTTTTTTAACCAATTTTTCCAGTAATTGCTAATATTTTTATTATGATGCCCCATAAAATTATTCCTTGGCAAAGTCATAGCGTGCTTTACTTTAATGTTATTTTTTTTTAAATAAAATTTAGTTTTTTTTACTTCCTCATTTATAATTTTTATTGGTAAGCTAGGTTCAATCAAATCTGAAACAAACTGTACATGATTTAATTTAAATTCATTTTTAACTATATCGGTCCATATACGTGGATCATTATATCGTGTGGCAGCAAAACCAAGATGTAAACCTAAATTAATTTTCATTTTTAAATAAATTTCTATATTTTTTTTTTAAATAACTATAAATTAATAATAAAAATTTGTATGGAATTAATTGCGCATAGAGTCAATAAAATAACAAAATTAAAAAAATTACCTTTAAAATATGGTGCTGAAATTGATATAAGAGATAGTGGAAAAGAACTTATCGTAGTTCATGATCCATTTAAAAAAGGAGAAAAATTAGAAAAATTTTTGAAAAATTATAAACATAAAACTTTAATTGCAAATGTTAAATCAGAGAGAATTGAAGATAAAATAATAAAATTATTAAAAAAATATAAAATCAAAGATTATTTTTTTTTAGACTCATCTTTTCCAAAGATAATTGAACTTACGAAAAAAAGATTCAGAAATATTGCATTAAGAGTCTCGTATTATGAAAATATTTCAATTGCAAAAAAACTAAAAGGTAAAGCTAGATGGATTTGGTATGATACTTTTTTTGGTTTTCCAAAAAATTTAAGTGAATTTAGGTATTTAAAAAAAGATTTGAATTATAAGATCTGTTTAGTTTCTCCTGAATTGCATAAAATAAAAATTGAAAAGAATTCTAAGATTTTTAAAAAAATAAAAAAAAGTAACTACATAGATGCTGTTTGTACAAAACAAAAATATTTCAAAAATTGGTTATAATTTAAACAATATAACAAAACATTGAACAAATTGCTCTAGACTTGAGTGAAATTTTTTTATTATAGTACCAGAATTACCAATTCCGTGTACTCTTTTTTTTTTGTTAAAATTAACCGGAAATCTAATAATTTTATAGTTTAACTGTTTTGCGTATAAATAAAAAACTAAATCTACCGAAAAATCATTAGGAAAATATTTAATTTTTTTTAAAATTTCCTTATTAAAAAGAACAGGTTGGGCATGAATATCATACAATTTTTTTCTAAAAATTAATGAACATATTATCGTAAGACCATACGAAAAAATTATATCCATAAATGTCCAATAGTTTTTTATTTTATTGACTCTATGTCCCTTAATAAAAATTTTTTTTTTAATATTTAAATTTTGCTTTTCATAAATTTTAATGGATTTAATAATATCTTTTGGATTTACCTCAAGATCGGCATGCGAAAAGATTAATACTTTTCCATCTGCAACTTTTATACCTCTCTTTAATCCATATCCATAACCAATATTTTTTTTTATGTTATGAGTTTTTATATTTTTTTTTTTCAAATTTTTAAAAATTGTATGCGTATTATCGGTAGATCCATTGTTAACTAAAATGAGTTGGTTATTTTTGCCTTTTATAAAATCTCTATACTTATCAATCAAAAGAGGTATATTTTTAGCTTCATTAAAACATGGAATTATTAAAGAAAAATTCATTAATTAAAAATCAAACATTTAATTTTGAAATCAAATTCAATGTTTATTATTTTTTGTTGATCATAAATTTTATCGCATACTCGATGTATGCAGTTTTATCTAAATATAATATTATATTAGTAGAAATATTAATACATTTAAATTTTGTAATTTTTTTTTATTTTTATAAACAAAACCCACAAGCTAAAATATTCTATCAATTTAAAGTCATTAAAATTGATGTTTACGTTTTTATTGGTATATTTATATTTTTACTCTTATTTAATTTTGAAGAAATAACCAACCCATTATTTGGTGATGAGATTGCACCAATCAGAAGATCGGTAAGGACTTCTTATTTTCTCTCTATGTTATCATTAAATACGCTAAACATAAGTTTTCTAGATAAAATTTCATTAAAATATTTCATTCAATTATTAAACTTATCTCAAATTATATTTTTATTTATAATCTTCAAATTTTACAAGTTTAACAAAAATTATTATTTTCTTTTTATTATTCTTTTGCTATCTTTTATCTTAAGACTAATCATCAAAGATGGGGTTCATCATCCACCACTAAATCATATCTTTAGTACTTCTCTAATATCTATTTTTGGATTAAATCATACAGTCGCAAGACTATCTTATTTTTTTCCATTTTTTTTCTTTTTATTTGCACTTTTTATACAAATAAGAAAAATTTTTGATAAAAAAAATTCTTTTTTATTTTTAATAACATTATCAACTTTTCCTATACTCAATTTAGCATCGTTAATACCAGATCATTCAATATGGTCTGCTATGATATTCATTTATCTTCTTATTTATATTTCTGTGAACAATAAAATTGATTATCAATTTTGCCTGCTAATAATTTCGATTGGTATTTTATTTCGTATAACAGTATTTACTTCTTTATTGTTATTATTATTAGTATATTTAAAAGATTTTTTTATAGATAGAAAAATTTTAAAAAAAGACTTTAAAAGTCTAATTATTGAAAAGAAAATTTATATCTATTTTTTATTATTCTTACCATTACTTATTGTGAGTTTAGATGGAACTCCAGCTTATGAAGGAATAGCAAATGTTAACACCGGTAATTATTTTATTGAAGCTTTCAAATCTAAAATTATTTTAAATACATTGATTTTACAAATTCCACCGTGGTATTACTTTTTTATAATTTTTATATATTTTTCTAAATATCGTTTTGCAATATTATTGTTTTTTTTGTTTAACTTAGTAATTTACTTTTCAATTCATCCTGATTTATGGGGAAATGCAAAATATGCATTAGAATTTGGAGTACCATTTTTTATAATCGGATACTTTCTATTGAGTAAATTGTTATTTCGAAAAAATTATATAATTTCATTAGTGATAATTAATCTATCTGTAATTTCATTAAATATTTTAGATTTATATAAATTTCCATCAAATAGAATTTCTGTAGATAAAATTATAGAGAGGGGATATCAATACGTATTTAAATCAACAGAAAAAGACAAAAGATATTTACTTAAATTGGTGTACGATTACGATGAAGCTTTTGATTATCTGAGTAAACATCATAAATATGAAAATACAATTTTTTTAGGAACTACTTATGGTTTTTTACCTCAAATAATAGAAGGTTATAATTTTAATCAAATAAAAAAAATAATTCATTTAAAAAATGATTTCGATAATTATCGAAAAGAAAAAACTTTATCTAATAAAATATTTGAAATTACCAAACTAAATAATTTTAAAGATACACTTAAATTATATTTGAAGTTACAAAAAAATAAAAAAGTTGTTGTAAAAAATTTAAGTTCTGATGAAAAGGAAGAATTTCAGTCAAATTATAATCATTATTCAAATGAAGAAAATGTTATTTTGAACATAAATAATATTAATAATCTAGAATTTATAATTTTATCAGATTATAATAATGAAATAATAGTAACTCTGAAAAAAAACAATTGGGTAATTCATAGAAAATTTAAGAATAAAAGATATGGGTCTACCCTAATATTATTAAAAAAAACTTAAGAATTAGCTTCAATATAAAAATTTTAAAAATTCAAAAATTTTTATGTTGGAAAAAGTTGGATGAAAAGACCAGAAAATGAAGAATATCAGGTAAAAAAAAGTTTTAAATTTGATTAAATTATTAATTTTAAATTTTATATGAATGATTAATGAAATTATAATTAATGGATAAACTAAATTAATCAATCGAATGATGTTTTTTCCAGTAAAGATTGGACCATTTAAATATGCAATTAAAAATATTAATGCAGAGGTAATGAGTGTAAAAATAAAAATTTCGGAATTTTTAAAATAAAATTTTTTTTTTTCAAAAATTATGAAAAAAATAATTGGTAATAATATTACCATGGGAAATAAGTTAAATTTTATAAAATCAATAAGTGAAAAACCGCCAAAAAATAAAGCAAATCTATTTTTAAGTGAATAGCTATCATTATAGACAGTTGAATTGTCTGCAAAATAATTATTTATAAAAAATATAGTAATTATTATTAAAAATAAAAAAAAAATATTTTTAAAATTAAGGAAAGATTTTTTTTTGAAAATTAACTTCAAAAAAATTACTGTAATTAATAATACTATTGAATTTTGCCTTGTAAAAGCAGAAATAATAAATCCAAAAAATAATAATATTTTATTGGACTTTAGATAACCCAATGTCACCAACAATAAAGAATTTATAAATATCACATCGTTAATCATTGTTGGAATTGCAATGTAATATCTTAGAAAATATGGACTATAAATTACAAAACACAACAGAAAAAAAATATAAAATTTTGGTAAATTAAAATGCTCCAAAATGTATTTAAATAAGAAAATTAAAATTAACAACATTAGAAATGTAAAAAACTGAAAAAGAATAAAAATATCTATATCTAAGTTGTAATTTAAAAAGCCGATTAAATAGGGGAAAAGAAATCTCCAAACTCTGTGATGCCCTGTTGATCCTTCTGCAAAATTTGGATAATTTTGAGCAATATTAAAATAATCAAAACCATCTGCACCGCCATGTATTAAGGTTTCATTATAATTAAAGTAATTATTTGTTAAAAAAATAAAAATTAAAGAGAGTAGTAAACATAAATTTACAGAATTATTATTTGTCATTTAGATCTAATTTTTTTTGATCGATGATGGATTTTAAATATCCCATGATAATTGGATACCAGTCTATAATTATTCTTATCTTTGAATATTTTCCTTTTTGAGGATAATTCATTGTTATAGGAACTTCAGTGAATTTTATTTCTCTAGTTTTTAAAATTTTTCCGAGAACATAGTACTCATATCCATATGTATAGAACTCTTTTTTATCGAATAATTTAATATTATTCGATAAAATACCTACTTTATAAGCTCTAAAACCACATGTGGCATCAGTTATTTTTCTTGTAAAAAAAAAATTTACTATGAAGGTGAGAATCCTTATTAAAAATATTCTATTTTTTGGATTAGATTTATGATTTCCGCCAGCTAAAAATCTACTTCCATGAACGAAATCGTATTTTTCATCTACTATTTTATTTAAAAATTTAGGTATGTCATCTGGCAGCATTTTGCCGTTGGCAGCTAGATGTATAAGTAATTGATAACTCTTTTTTTTTGCAATTTTCAAACCATATATTAATGCGTATCCTGCTCCTTGGTTTTTTTCAAATTTTATCACAGGAATATTTCCCTTTTCAATTAATTCTAAAGATCTATCTGTTGAACCGTTATCAATAAATAAAAAATCTACTTTATGTCTAGAATGATCAAATTTTTTTATTTGATTAATTAATTCCGAAAGTCTATTCTCTTCATTCCAACATGGTATAATACAAAGAGATCTCATATAAATAGCATATATAATTATGAATAAATTTAAAGGAATTAAAATAGGAATTATAGGATGTGGGTATTGGGCAACAAACATTATTAAAACGTTAGAAAATCTAAATGTCAAAAAAATTGAAGTTTATGATAATGACACGCAAAAAATTAAATTAATAAAAAAAAAATTTGATTTTATTAAAATATCAAATTCTTTGAATGACATAATTAACAAAAACAAAAATTGTTATTTTCTAGTGACACCAGCTAGTACACATTTCAAAATTGCTGAAAAAATTTTGAAAAAAAAGAAAAATCTTTTTATTGAAAAACCTGCAACCTTATCATCAAAAGATATTAATAAATTGTGTAAATTATCGAAAAAAAATCATAATATTTTAATGACAGGTTATATATACAACTATAACGTCTATATAGACTATATAAAAAAGATATTAAAAAAGAAAAAATTAGGAAAATTGAAATATCTCTATTTTGAAAGATGTAATCTTGGACCAATAAGAAATGATACATCTTGTATTTGGGATTTAGCTTCCCACGACATATCTACTGCTTTTTATCTTTTAAATAAAAAACCAAAAATAAAGAATATTCAAGTTTATAATTTTTTAAAAAAAAAAAATTTCGATATCTCTAATCTTGTTTTAGACTTTAATAAAATAAAAGTTGAAATTAAGTCAAGTTGGTTAAATCCAGAAAAGACAAGAAGAATAATAATTATAGGAGAAAAAAAGATGCTACAGTTTGATGAAATGTCAGTTGGAAATAAAATTAAAATTTACAATAAATATGCAACATACTATCCAAATATACTTAAAAAGTACCCTAAAAAATTTTTTTCTTCGAAAGCAAACATAAAAGTTGGTAAAACTTATGAGGCAAAAATAAAATATTCTCCTCCATTAAAAAATGAAATATTACATTTTTTTGAGTGCATAATTAATAATAATGAACCTTTAACTAATGGAATTTATGCAAAAAATATAATTGAAATTATTGAGGATATTGAAAGAAATATTATTTAAATAAATTCAATTTATTAATTATATAAACTAAATCTTTTTTTTTGAGTAAAGGATCTATTGGAAGGCTCACACTATTTCTTGCTAAATATTCTGAGTTTGGAAATTTTTGGTTTTTAAAAAAATTTTTAAGAGCTTTTAATTTATGAATCGGATATGGATAATGTCTTCCATAGGGAATTTTATTTTTTTTAAGATATTTTAATAATCTATTGATATTTTTTGTAGTAATTACATATTGATGATAAACACAACCTTCTGAATAATTAAGCTTTTTAATTAATTTATTTTTTATTAAGCTTTTATATCTTTTGGCGATAATTGTTCTTTTCTTGTTATACTTATCAAGGTTTTTGAGTTTATGTATTAAAATTAAAGATTGTATCGTATCAAGCCTGCTATTAACTCCGATTATATCATGGTGAAATTTTTTATTAGAACCAAGATTTCTAAAAGTTTTGATGTAATCATTTAATTTTTTATTGTTTGTTGTAATGATACCTGCATCGCCATATGCACCCAAATTTTTTCCCGGATAAAGGCTAAAACATGCAATATCACCTTGCGCACCAACCTTTTCCCCTTTTTTTCCAGAGGAATAATCATAAGCACCGTGCGCTTGAGATGCATCTTCAACAATAAAAATTTTTTTATTTTTTATAATTTTTTTTAATAAAGAATATTTAAAACTTTCACCATATAAATGAACTATCAATATTACCTTGGTCTTGGAGGAAATTTTACTTTTTATCTTCTCTATCGACATATTCGGAGAACTTTCTTCTATATCTACTAAAATTGGTTTTAAACCAGCTCTAATAACTGAAAAGGCTGTAGAACAATAAGTCATGGCTGGCAATATAACTTCAGCATTTTTTGGTAGCTTTAAAGATTTTAACGCTAAATACAAAGCGTCTGTTCCATTTGCACATCCAATTGCAAATTTTGTATTACAATAATTTGCAAATTTTCCCTCAAATACCTCAGAGGCATTTCCTAAAATAAAATCTGTTTTTTTAAAAAGTTTTTTCAAATCTTTTAAGATTTTAGAATGTATATTTTTATCTTGATTATGAATGTCAAAAAATTTTATCATATTTACCATATATATATACTTAAAATTAATGTAAATAAATTTTATTGTTAATAAAAGATAATGAAAAAAAATATTAGAATAAATAGATTAAGTTATAAATTCTTTATATCCGAAAAAACTTTTAAACCAACTGCTACAACTGAATTTTTATTGAAAGACTCACTTAAAATTGCAAAAAATAAATACTCAATTTTAGATCTTGGTTGTGGAATAGGAATAATAGCAATTTTAATTGCTAAAAAGTTAAAATTAAAGAAAACTATTTTTGCCTCTGATATAAGTGATGAAGCAATAAAAATTACAAAGAAAAACTTTGCGTTACATAAATTTAAAGTAGATGCAAGAGTAGGATCTCTTTTAGAACCATGGAAAAATGAAAAATTTGATCTAATTATAAATGACGTGTCGGGAATATCAGCTAAAATTGCAGAAAAATCAGATTGGTTTAGAAATGTGTCTTGTAAAACAGGTAACGATGGAACAAATTTAACTTTAAAAGTTTTAAAAGATGCAAAAAAGTTTATTAATGATAAAGGTTATTTAATACTACCAGTAATTTCCCTATCAAATACAAAAAAAATTTTTCAGTATGCAAAAAAAAATTTTAAAAAGATGAATGTGTTATCAAAAAATTTGTGGTTTTTACCTGATAACATTAATATCAAAAAATCTACCCTTGAAAAAATGAGAAAAAAAAATTTGATTGATTTCGAATTTAAATTTGGGAAAGTATTGTGTTACACAACAATAATACTCTTACAGAAAAACTAAATTCCTCCATCAATTTTAATCTCAGAACCATTAATATAATTGGATTTAATTATATTTTTAATAGTGTTAGAAATGTTTATAACCTTGCCAGTTTTTTTGGAAGGTACTGTATCTATCAGTTTTTGTTTTAATTTGGTATTTATATTATCTAATAAAGGTGAATTAAAGTATCCTAATGATATGACGTTTGAAGTTATATTATATCTTCCATATTCTTTAGAAAGACATTTTGATAAAGACCTCAAACTTGATTTAGATGAAGAATATAATGCTAAACCAATATCACCATTTGATGCTCTAGTAGACGTTATGAAAATAAATCTTCCATAATTTTCTTTTAGCATTATTTTTAATAGATATTTTGTAAATAAAATATTTGAAAAAGTATTTATATTAAAAACTTTTCTAATGTCTTTTAAACCTATATTAGGTACTAACTTATCAATAGATATGGTTGCTAAATTAACAAAAGTTACTTTTTTCAAGATTTTTTGATTTTTTAAAATAAAGTTTTTAATATTTTTTTCTTTTGAAATATCCAGTTTTCTAATAAAAAGTTTATTACCTTTTTTTTTTTGTGAATATTTTATCTTTTTCTTATAATAAGTTGCAAAAACATCATCAAATTTTAGTAAATACTGTAATAATTTATTTCCAATTCCTGAAGATGAACCAACCAACAAAATCATTTAGAACTCTAGTAATCCTGCAGCTATGGAGTATCCTACACCAAAACCACAAATAATTATTTTATCTCCTTTTTTAATTTTTTTATTTTTTATTAAATCGTGCATTATTACAGGTATTGTAGAAGATACAGTATTTCCTATTTTTTCATAATTACAATAAACTTTGTTTTTAGACAATTTCATTATTCTTATTAGATTATCTAAAACTATTTTACTTGCTTGATGAAATAAAAAATATTTTATGTCACTAATTCTTAGATTATTTTTTTTTAATATTTTCTCTATAAAATTTGGGACATTTGACATTGTAAAAAGCAACACTTTTTTTCCATCCATAAATATCTCCGGGTCAAGACCTTTTTTATAATTAGATCCACTATTTTTTACTATTAGATTGTTTGATCCTGATCCATCAGTCCCAAATATAAAGCTAGTTTTTTTAAAAGTTTGTTTTCCTATTATCATGCTTGACGCACAGTCACTGAAAATAGTCTGACACGACTTATTATCTTTCTTTATATATTTAGTATAAGTGTCGCTACAAATAAGCAGAATTTTTCTAAATTTATTTGTTTTTAAAAAACTCATAGCTACAAATAATGCTTGAACAAATCCTGAACAACCTTGGTTTATATCAAAAGCAATAATATCTTTTTTTAATTTAAGTTTATTCTGCAATATACAAGATGTTGACGGAAGAATATACTCAGGAGACTGAGTTACATAGATTAAACCATCAATACTACTTTTATTTAATTTAAGTTTGTTACATGATTTGATAGCTAGAGATAAAGCTGTTTCTGTTTTGTTTGATAAATATATAAATTTTATTCCTGTTGTAGCTACAGTTTTTTTGTAATTCCAATTATTCCTCCTACAAATCTTTTTTATGCTAATTTTATTTTTTGGTAATTTATATTGAATATCAGAAATTTTTACTGACATTATTTTAAAAGTTTATTTCTTTTTAATATTCTTAAGAGCTTTTTGACAGAATTAGCACTAGCAAGTTCAGATATTTTCGATGTTTTTCCTTTAAGTTTTTGATCAAGCTTAGATAAAAGCAGCAAATGACCTATTGAGTCCCATTCATCTAAATTTGATGCATTAGACTTTATGTCAACTTTAGTTTTTGTTTTTAAAGCTGTTTTTATAAGTTGGAATAATTCTTTTTCATTCATATATAGCTTGAATAGAATAATATTATCAATATAAAAACTAATGTCAAAATATTTGTAAATTCAGACATACTATGGAAAAAAAAACATTTCAATTTACAAAAAATATCAAATTAAAACTTGTTGATATTAAAGATGCTCGTTTTATTCTTAATTTAAGAACAAATAAAAATTTAAACAAGTATATAAATCCTACAAGTGAAAAAATTAGTGATCAACTTTTATGGATGAAAAATTATTTTAATCGAAACAGACAAAATCTTGAATATTATTTCAAATTTATAATAAAAAAAAAAAATAAGACTGATAAGCTTGGAGTAGCAAGGATAATAAAATTAAACAAACGGAATTTTAGTTTTGGTAGCTGGATAATAAAACCAAATCAACCAAAGTGGTATGCAATTGAAGCAGTATTATCAATTTATAAATTTGCTTTTGAAATTAAGAAATTCAAAAAAAATAAAATGTGGATGGATTTAAAAAATAAGAAAATTTATAGATTTCATAGATCAATGGGTGCAATAGAAATTAAGAGGGACAAAAAACAAGTGTATTTAGATCTTGATAGAAAAAATTATAATATTCTAAAAAAAAAATTTGCATATTTTTTTATTTAATTTCATCTTAATGGTAATTTATTTTTATCTACACAATTTCTTAATTTGATATTCTTTAATTTAAAAATTACTCCATTATAACTTTCTCCTTGATTGAATGGATTTCTTCCAGAGTGGACACCTAAGTTATTTTTTTTTGCGTAAACACTATCAATACAACTATGAAATATTGAGGTATTCTCGTACTTAGCAGAGTTTTTAGTTTGAAAAGTTAATAAATATTTTGGATCATATTTTTCTAAATCCCGAATATATCTATCAATATCGTCACTTTTTGAAACATAACCTAGAAATGAAACAGATAATGTTTTAGTTTTACCTAAAGAAATTGATCTATGCATTGATAAGACTGTCTCATTTTTATCAATAATTTTATTTGACCAATGAAATAATGAATATCCATAAGAAAATTTTTTCATTGTATTATCATAATTATTTTTTGTTAATGAGCCTGGGAACAATGTTAATGTACCATAGAATAAAATGATAAATCCTAAAATTCCTTGAAAATATACTAAAGGTTTTAAATAAATTGAGAGCTTTAGTTTAGAAGCTGAAATTATTATAATAGACCACAATATGGGTTCTATTAAAAATCTCCCAGATACTTGTCCAAATAGAACAGAGACAAATAAATATATCAACAAAATGGGTAATATTTTCTCTTTAATTTTTTTTTGTAACATTAAAATTAAAGGTAAAACGATTAAACTTAAACCAATAACTTCAGTATATGACCCTAGTGATCTAGGTATAAACAAATGAATTAAAGCATTATCACTTCGATAATTAGTTAAATATGATCTAAAATATTCAATACCGGGCATATCAAATGGAAATGGATTGATTAAATAATTTATAAAATTTCCTCCCCAATTTTGTGTCTTCCAAAAAATAAAGGGGAAATAAAATAAAAATAAATTACAAATTGAAAATAGTAGATAAATTTTTAAAAATTTTTTTTCATAAAAATAAATTAATGTTAAAATATACAATAACGAAGAGCTTAAGATAAACGAAAATTTAATATTAACAGAATTTGTCAGAAATATTAATGGTAAGATGGACAAAATAACGAGTTGATTTCTAGTTATCTTAAAATTTTGTATTTTTAAAAAGAAAATTGAGAATATAACAGCATTGGTTGCAATGCCGAATAATTGTGGTTTTGGAGAAGAACACAAAAAAATAATCACTGGTATAGTCAAAACCAAAAGGCTCCAAATAAAGTTTTGATAATTATTTTTTTTGATAATTCCAATTAAAGAAATTAGACCTGAAAATTGAATAAGATTACCTATTTGTTGAGAATCGTACAACAGACCCAAGGCAATGATTAACTCACCTGATCCAATTAATAAATTATGAAAGTTGTTTAATTCTACTGGAAAAGAGCCATTCGAAATGATGTATTTTGATGAACTGACATGATAATCTAGTGCATCTGAATGTGTTATTGGTGCTAAAGATATCAAAAAATATAAAATAATTATAAATAAAATAATTTTATCCTCTTTCTTTAAATCTTTAAAATAATGGAATTTGAAATAGAAATTTTTAAAGAAAGAAATAATTTGTACCATACCAAGAATAATTAGGATTATCGATATGATCAACAAAATATAAACTTTATCATCAAAAAATATAAATATTGGAAAATATATAAATAAAAATAAATTTACCCCAATTAAAATTTTTTGGTAATTATGACTTGAAACCAAATTTATGATTTTTGATATATTTTTATTAATTAAAATTATTGAACCAAATTTATAAAAACCAAAAAATAATAACAAAGAAATAAGTAGGCCGAATAAAGGATAACTTTGCACAACTGTTTGAGTATATAGCATCAACTTTTATTTATAATTATTATAAAATTTGAGGTCATAAATAAAAACTTGTGTGATATGATTTTAAAGTTTTCAATTTTTAATTTTTTACATATTCTAATAATTTGGTTTTTGTCCATTAAATTTAGATTTTCTTCTTTAGCAAAAAATCCTAAACCTAGTAATTTTAAAAGTCTTCTGTGAATACTTTTAGGAAATAAGTGTATAAGTGGTAACTTAGTGTGAAAATCTATAGGATAAAATCTATTAGGTGTAGTAATAAATACAGTGTTTTTAGAAACACGCAAACATTCTTTAATTAATTGAATTTGACGTTCCTCAGATCCCACGTGTTCAATGGTCGCGCTAGAGTGAACAATATCAAAAGAATTATTATCATATTCTATTTTAGTACCATCACCTATGACAATCTTGGAGATATTTTTATAGTCTTGTTTTAAATTAGAACAATCTTGATTTGAATAACAAACTATATTTCTATTATTTGCAGTCTTTTGAAGAATTATATTATGGACTTTGCTTCTAGACGCTGTCGTACCTACATCTAATAAAGTCATATTATCATTATAATCAACTTTTTTTTCAAATATTTTGAAAATTTCTTCTCTATTCTTAAGTAATAATTTTTCAAAAAAATTATTTAATAAAAATATTTTTTTCCAGTATGTGTTGAAGGACTCATTGCTCATTATATTCTATTATTTTTTTTTTATATTTAATTCTTAATATAGATTTCAAAAGAAATTGTGGTATAAAAATTTTCAATATTTTAACTATCAAAAAATATATAAAATTTATAAATAAAAAAAATATTTTATTTTTTAATAATTTATTATCTTTTAAGATACGAAAGTTTTCTAAAAGCACTAGAAATCTTTTTTTATCTGAAATACCCCCTGATGATACAATTGATATATCCATGTTGATTTTTTGAAAATTGGCATTGTTTTTAAAATGTTTGATAAAAAATTCAAAATCAGAAGAAATTTTGTATTTTAATGTAAAAAGGTTATTTTCAAATAATTTTTTTTTAACAAATACACTTTGATGATTAAAAGGTATTTTTATTGTTTTATCATTAAAATAATTACCGTAAAATTTGTAATAAAATTCATTATATATTATTGTATTTCCAAAAACTATTTCACTATTAAATTTAATTTTTTTAAATATATTCTCTAACGTGCTCGAATTGAATAATATATCTCCAGAATTGAGAAATAATATCCATTCTCCTTCTGATAGCCTTAGTCCTTTATTCATTGCATCATAAATACCTTTATCTTTTTCAATTATAACTTTAGAGAAATTTTTTTTTAATTCATTAATTTTATTTATTGTTCCATCTGTGCTGAAACCATCTATTATTATAATTTCTTTATCTTTAAAGGTTTGGTTCATTATAGATTTTATAGTTTTTAAAAAATCTTTTTTTGTGTTTAAGGAAATTACTATTATGGAAAATATTTTTCTCTTTATCATAAAGATTTGTATAAAATTTTTAAATATTGTTTTGCAAATTTAGTTCTCTGTGTATAATATTTTTTTTTTAAATCACTTATTTTAATCTTTTTTTTAATCTTTGAAGAGTGTCTTAATATTTTATTCACTAATTCTCTTGGTTCATGAGGATCAAAAAACCAAGCTTTTCCATCTGCTTGTTCTTTGTGTACTTTGATATTTGACAAGATCATTTTTTTATTTAATAACTTTCCCTCCTCAACTGTAGTACTCCATCCTTCAAATAAGGAGGGATTAATTAATATCTTACAATGATAAATTAAATTTATAACATCTGAATATGGAATAAAGCCAAGTAAGCTAAAATAATCTTTTAATTTATATTTATTAATTTTATCAACAAAAGACTTATAATTATCGTAAGTATCACCAGCTGTTGAGTTTCCAGAGATAACAAAATTAAATTTAATATTTTTTTTTTTTAAAATTCTTGCTGCTGTTACTAATATTGAGTGATTTTTGTGTTTCCAGAATTGATTAGGAATATAAATATAATTTTTATCTAAATTATATTTTTTTTTTATAATATCAAATTTTTTAATATCTTGAAATTTTATGTATGGGACAAATTTTAAAACATAAAAATTTTTCTTTTTTTTATATTTTTTAATTAAAGTTTTATAAGAATCTCTGCTGCTTACAATTAAGCTCTTAGAATTTTCAACAAAATTAGAGAATAATTTTTGTCTTCTTGAATATTCTTCTCTAGTAAAAAAATTGCGATAATATAAGTGTTGAAAATCAGGTATCCAACTTATTGTAGGTATATTTTTAGTAGGAATATAATGAGAAATTAAATCAATATCGTATTTTTTTGTTAAGTATCTTAAAATTATATCATTATTAGTTAGTGATGACATCAAACTTCTAAAATATTTTTTCAGTGTATAATTTTCAAAAAAAGATGACGATATAATAGATTTTTTATTAATAAATTTTGATAATATCTTTTTTCTTTTTTCAGAGCTGAAAATGTAAAGATTTAATTTTTTTTTATCTATATATTGAAGAGAAGTAATTAATGAATTTAAATAATTTATCTCACCAGTCCATTCCTCTCCGTCAGGATATATAAAACATAAATTTATTTTTTTTTGAACCATTTAATGTAATTATTTAAACCACTAGAAAAACTTATTGAACTTTTCCAACCAATTTTTTTCAATTCTTTATTTTTAAGAGACAAAATTGATGGATCTCCTTTCCTGGATATACCACTAAATAATGGTTTTTTGTTTATCTTTAACAATTTGTAAACTAGTTTAATTACAGCTTTATTTTTGAGTATATCCCCACCCGCTGCATTAATTATTTCAACTTTTTTTTTTGAATGAATTATAGATAATTTTATTACATTCACAGCATCTTGGACGTGCATCCACAGTCTTTTTTCCTCTCCAGTTCCGTGGAAATTGTGTATTTTTTTTTTTAATTTTGTAAGTATATCCCATAATAATTGTTTTTTTAATCCATCGCCATACAAAGAAAAAAATCTAATAATAATTAATTTACATTTATTTTTTTTTACAAATTTTGTTAAAAGCTTTTCAGCTATTAGTTTATTTTTTCCATAAGGTGATATCGGTCTAAATAATTTTTTTTTAATTGAATTTCCGTAGATAGCAGGACTTGAAATGTATATTAATTTAACTTGATTGTTATGTAATTTTATAAATCTTATAACCGCTTTAATACTTCCTACTGTTTTATCGTAGTCTTGTTTTGGATACTCAATAGAATTTATAACAGAACTACCTCCAGCGCAGTGGATTATAATATCAAAATGAATATTTAATCTTTTTAAATTTTTAAAGGTGATAATTTTTTTTTTTTTAAACTTACCGATTCTAATAACTTTGTTTTTTTTTTTTAGATTTTTAAATATATTTGTCCCTAAAAAACCATAACCCCCTGTTATCAAAATTGATTTTTTTTTGATCATATTTTTTATATTAAACTTTTAAAATTTTTTCTGAATTTAAAATTTGAATTATTTCCTCGCTCGAGATTTTTTTGGGATAACCTTTATCATCGAAATTTTCTTTAAATGAATTTTTTTGATATGCTTTATTTATACTAATCGGTTTTACTTTATTATTAAGTAGGTCGTTTTTTACAAAAAATGCATTGTTTCCGTTTTTATTACAACATATTAAGGAATAATTTTTCTTTTTACATAAATTATTTAGTGCAGCTAAAGAACACCCGTAAATTAATTTTTCCAAACCTTTACTTGATCGAGAAAAATTTTTTTGATACTTGATGGATACTGAGTTCTTAAGTCCAAAGTTTGCGTTATATTCTATAATAAGGATATCTGGATTCACAATTTCGATAGCGTTTAAAATCCAATAATCATTTCCGTCTACATCAATTGATAAAATTCCAATATTTCCTTCATAATTATTATCTTTTAAAATTTTATTAATATTTTCAGGAGTAATAAAACTATGAACAGCTAAAACATCAAATCTCCAATAGTAATTTTGTTTTTTTATAAAATTAATATTTTTTAAAGAGCTATCTAAGATTAGACCTGACCAATTATCATTTTCTAGTAAAAATCTGGTATTTGCCTCAGTATAATTTTCAACCCCAAATTCTATAAAATTTTTACTCGATATATTTAAATTATTTATCAAATATTGAATAATACCATCTTCTCCAAACTGGGAGAAAATTTTAAATTCATAATCTTGAATATTGTCAAAATTTTTGTCCTTAAAAACTTCACAAAGTATTTTACCGATTGATAATTTTATTTCCTCTTTATTCCTAATTAAATCGTTTCTCAAAAATTTAGAAGTTAAAAATTCTTTAATAGTTTTAATCATTTTTTTTTACAATTAACCATTTACCAATAGAAATTTCATCTTCCCAGGATGAGTCCATAAAATAATACTTTTTAGAGACTTTTTCACAGAGCTCTGACCACCATTCAACAGAATTATTGAAATAAGATTGATAATTAACTATCCAACCATTATTCTTATTATTTTTTGATACCGGTATCATGTGATATCCCTCATTTTTTGTAACTTTGATACTAGATCTTAAAAATTTTAAAATACCATCTTTTGTAAAATGTTCTAATGACCCAATAGAATAATTATAATCAAACTCATTTTCTTCATAAGGTAAATTTGTTGCATCACAAATTATTAATTTTTCTTTTGGAATTCCTCTTTCAATTGCTTTACTAATTAATAATTCTGATATGTCACATCCATAAACATTTTTTAAATCTAAATTTTTATTAAGAATTTCAATTACTTTTCCAGTGCCACAAGCGATATCTAAAATTTTAGCGTTCTTTGTTTGGTGGAAAATGTGTTGTATTTCAATCCATGCGTTTCTTTCACCCCATGAGTCTAAAATTTTAGCCATCTCTGGATCACTATATAACTCAAGAGATTGATCCTTTGGCTCTACAACCAATTTTTTTTTTGTTTTATTTCTAATAGTTTTTAATAAATCAGTTAAAAAAGGAGGTAAAAAATACTTAATCTTATTCATAGTAATTTAAATATTTAAACTATTTTAAGAAATTTATCATTTTTTTTATTTTATTTTTCATTCTTGTTTGAATATTTTTTTTATATATAGAATAAAACACTTTATTATCTGCAGTTTCGTTAACTTTTATTATTTCTGGATGTGTCAAGGGAAACTTAATATCTGTTTTAGATAAATTAATTTTTAAATTTGGATCATTCTTATTACTACTAGATATATTATTAATTCCTAAATTTATAATTAAATTTTTATTTGGTGTGACAGTTAAACCATCTTTTTTCCATATGTTAATTAAAAAATAGAATGCCCAAGATTTTAAGGAACCTCGTTTAATTTGATAATACATACTTTTCCAATAATTTTGCTCATCAACAATTTTATTTATTCTTTTGAATTTTTTGGAATTTAAAAATTTTCGAATATATTTTTCTTCATCATTAAACAAATCCCATGTACTTCTCCATGTTGCCCATCCCCAAATGTGACTATATTTTGAAAAATAATAGCTTTTGTTATCAATTGGTGCGGTTTGAAAGTTATTTCCAGTAATAGCAAGTACTTTTTTATTATCTTTATAAAAATTCAACATACTTTCACAGAAAGTAAAAAAATTATCGGTTGGGTAACAATCATCCTCTAATATAATTGCTTTATCTACTTTTTTAAAAACCCAATTCAAACCTGTAACAACTCTCCTTTTTAATCCTAAATTTTCTTTAGCATAATCTTTGTAAACCTTGCATTTCCAATTTATTTCTCTAAAAATTTTTTTCACTTTTTTTATGTTTTTTAAGTCCTCAGAATATTTATGTCTTGGACCATCCATAATTATAAAAAGTTTACTGGGTTTTTTTTTTTTTATTTGTTTAAATACTTTTTTTGTTAAAATAGGTCTATTGAAACAAATCAATACCACAGGAGTTTTTATCATTTTAAATTTATTTATATAGTAATTTCAATTATGTTTTGTGTCTAATATAAACTTTTCTAGAACTTTTAAATTTTTTGTTACAGTAATCTTAACTGGTATAAATTTAATTTTTAATATTTTTGCAATTGATAGTCTATGATGACCTCTATTATTAAAATAAATATTGGAATTCCTGCCTAAATTAATTGAAATGTTATCATTAAATTTTTTTATGTTTTTTAAGCTACCTATTGGCTTTACTCCTTTTTTAGATATTGAAATAATTAATTTATCTATCTTTTTTTCTCTATCTTCTAACAATTTTATTGGGTTGATGAATCCTCTTACAATTTTTCCTCTTTCAACATTATCTCTTAATCTCAAAGCAAAATCTGAATTTTTCCAATTTAATTTTCCTGTATAGTGATCATAAATAGATTTATACTCTAGGAGTTCTGTGAATTTGATTCCTGTCTGGTCCCAATTTTTATTATTTAATCTAATCAATCCTTTTGGATTTTCTTTAAAGACTCCCCGATTTTTCAAAGCATGGGGATGAAATTTATCTGAATTAAATTGAGTATAATCAGAATATATAGATGCTTTTGTACAATAAATAAGTGATCTGGTTTTTATGTAAAATATTTTACACTTATTTTTTTTAATTATTTCCATTCTAAAATGTCAAAAATTTTTAAATTCTTATTTAAACAAAAATTTATCACTATAAATTTTTATATTTATTTTACGATAATTTTATAAGTTTAAATGCTCTCTTAATTTTTTTGCTATAGGAATTTCTTCCTTAAGAATTCTTTTTTTACCATCCCCTAAAGCTAAATTTATTTTTTTTATTTCGCCTACTAATTTTTTTAACCCCATAGGAGATAAAGATGCTGCTTGATCGGTTCCATACATAGTTCTATCTAATGTTATATGTCTTTCTAGAGATGTAATTCCTAATGCGGCTGCCGCATATGATATAGCTAAACCAGTTTCATGACCGCTATAACCTACATCACATTTAAAGATATTTCTAAGAGTATTAATTGTATTTAAATTTGCATCAGTATCTCTCATTGGATAAGTTGAAACACAATGCATTAATTCGAAGGGACAATTTACTTCTTTAAAAATTTCTATTGCTTTACTTATATCTTCTAACGTACTCATTCCAGTTGATATAAATGTATGTTTTTTTTCATTTGCCACTTCCTTGAGTAGTTCAATGTTAACTATCATTGCAGAGGCTATTTTATTATATTTTAAATTATATTGTTTTAAGAATTTTTGACTATTTAAATCCCATGCTGATGCAAACCATTCGATTTTTTTTTCTTTGCAATATTTATTAATTTCATCATACTCATTTTTTCCAAATTCAAGTCCCTTTTTTTGGTCTCTCTGAGTTTTTCCCCAAGGACTATCTCTAAATCCGTCTAAAAAATCTTTTTTATATACTAAGTTTATATCTCTTTTTTGGAATTTGACTGCATTACATTTTGCATCCACCGCTAAATCTATCAAATCTTTGCAAATTTTTAAATCACCATTATGATTTATTCCTATCTCTGCAATAAAAAATATACCCATATAGATTTAATTTAAATTATAAAACTAACTCAGAATTTTATATTATAATTACAATATTTAATCTAGTATTTTGATCTAAATTATAAATCTTAAAGAGTAAACTTTTTTAATAATATTTTTCAATAAATCTTTTTTAATTCGAGTTTTCCCTCTTTCAATTCATAAACCTTATCACATATATTCAAATTAGATAACTTGTGTGAAATAACAACAATTGTCTTTGACACTTTTAAAGCTTTTATTTCCTCAATAATCTTATTTTCTGATTTTAAATCTAAAGCATTTGTTGATTCATCAAAAATTAGAATCTCAGACTCATGGTAAATCGCTCTTGCAATTCCAATTCTCTGAATTTGGCCTCCTGATATCTTTGTTCCTCTTTCTCCTACAATAGTATCTATTCCATTGGGTGCTCTTTCAACAAATGATGACAATTGAGCTAAACGAATTGCTTTTTTCAATTTGGTTACATCTACATCCTCTCCAAAAGTAATATTGTTTTTAATTGAGTCATTTAATAAATAGACTGATTGGGGGACATAAGCAAAGATAGTGCTCAAGATAAAGGGCTTATCTAAAATATTTTGACCATCTAAGTAAATTGATCCTGATGTTGGCAATAATAATCCACTTAATAAATCTGCAAAAGTTGATTTACCAGAACCAGACGACCCAAATACTCCAATTATTTCATGTTTTTTAATTTGAATATTTAAATTATCAAAAATTTTATTTTCTTTGCTTCCTCCATAGCTAAAATGAATATTATTAAAACTAATATTATCTTTAAATTGATACCCTAAATACTTTTCTCTATTTTTTGATAAGTCGTTATAATGTGTTTCACTTAAAATGTTTTCATTTATAATTGTACTTAATGCAGGTAGTCCAAATCTTAGTTGCTGAAAAGATCCAAGCACTCTACTGGCACTTGGAATAAATCTAACACTTGCTAATCCAAAAACAGCTATGATTTCTATTATTTCCTCATTAGGAACTTCCTTTATTTTTAAAAAAAAAACTAAGAATAGTAAAAAAAAAACTACTATAAATTCAAAAATTAATCTGGGTAATTGTTGAAATGTACCATACAAAGTAGAAAGTCTTGAAAATTCAAATTCATTTGCTCTAAATTTCTCTCTAAAAAAATTTTCTTTATGATATATCATAATATCTTTTATACCTGTTAATCCATCCAGACTGAGTTTTAAAGATTTATTATTTAGCTCCTGACGAAGACTTCCCCAGTTTAAAAATTTTTTTTTAACAGCTAAAGAATAAATTATTATTAAAAAAACAAAAGTTGCTCCAGCGAATAAGGATATACTTCCCTCATATATAAATAAGAAAATTATAATTCCAAATATTACGATTATTTCTATTATTAATACAAAAACTGGCGCAATAAATGATGAACAAAGTAATTTAATCTCTGAGATTAAATTTCTTATCATGACTGAGGTTTTTTTCTTAGTATGAAACTCGTAATTTTTAAACAAATAATCACTAAATAGTCTCGATGTTAGTTTTGCACTTAAAGAGTTAACATACTTATTTTTAAAAAAATAAAAAAAAAATAAATATAAAAATTTTAATAAATGTATTAATACAAAAAAAAATATTACAAGATAAATTATATCAAATGACTGAAAAAAATTTATTTTATTTAAAAAATCAAAATTTTGTTCAGGAGATAAAAATTTTCTTATTAGTGGTAATACAGCTACAATTGAAAGCACCTCTAGCCCCATAGCTATAATGGTCATTAAAAATATTATGATTAATTTAAATTGATCTTGATAATCAAAGATTTTTATAAGCTTTATTAAATTATTAATCATTTAATCTTTTTGTTAAAACTTTATTAATTATTTTTACTATTTTCATTTGATCGTATTTTTTCAAATCATAATACAGAGGTAAAGTAATTGCTTCTTTATAATATTTTTCAGAATTTTTAAAATTATGTTTATTAAAATTATATTGTTTGTAAAATGAGTGACGATATATTGGTTTATAATGCAGATTGGTATTAATTCTATTTTTTTTTAAACTATTGTAAATTTTCATTCTTATATTTTCATTTACACGAATTACAAATAAATGCATTGAAGACTTGGAAGCTGGAATCAATGATTGAAATTTTATTTTATTTTGATTTAAATATTTTTTGTAAATTTTTGCAATTTTATTTCTCCGATCTACAAATTTCTCTAATCTAGATAGTTGACTGATACCAAGAGTTGCTTCTATGTCATTCATCCTATAATTATAACCAAGCAATTTCTGATCATAAAACCATGGATTATTTTTTTGATAAATTTCTTTCTTTATTCCGTGACTTCTAAGAATTGAAGCCGTATTAAATATTTTTTTTGAGTTTGTAAGTATTGCCCCTCCCTCACCAGTAGTAATAATTTTTACAGGATGAAAGCTATAGACACAAATATCAGAATACTTGCAATTGCCAATTTTCATACCTTTATAAGTTGAACCAACTGCATGAGATGCATCTTCAATAATTTTAAAATTATATTTAATTGCTAGTTGCTTAACTTTTTTTATATCAACAGGATGACCAGATAAATGAACAACTACTACTATTTTTGGTAATTTTTTTTTAGGTGTTAATTTTAATTTTTTTTCTAAGTTTGGAATTGATATGTTAAATGTGTTGTCATCTATGTCAATAAAATCGACCTTAGCACCACAATATAAAGCACAATTTGATGAAGCTGCAAATGAAATTGGCGTTGTCCATAAATAATCATTTTTTTTTAGTCCTAATGAAAGACATGATATATGAAGAGCTGAAGTCGCACTATTCAGTACTAAAGAAAATTTTGCACCTGAATACTTTGAGAGTTTCTTTTCGAATTCTAAAGTTTTTGGACCAGTTGTTAAAAAATTTGATTTTAAAGTCAAATTGACTTTTTTGATATCATTTTGACTTATATTTTGTCTAGCATATGGTATTTTAAGCATCTTCTGCTGTTTTTGAAATAATTCTTTTTAAATCTTTTATAGTGTAAAAATTTGGATTATTTGAACTATTATATGAAAAATTTTTAGAAACTTTTTTATAATTTAATTTTTTTCTACTCATAATAAAAAACCTACCTCGATCATAAACTTGTTCATTGTCATTTTTAGATATTAATTCCTCATATAACTTTTCACCATCTCTTATACCTATTATTTTTATAATCGCTTTTTTATTAATTGCTTTAACTATATCTAAAATTCTATAGCTGGGTGATTTTGGTATAAAAATTTCTCCGCCCTTGGCATTATTAATTACCCATTGAGCAGCTTTAACACTCTCCTCTAAAGTAATACAAAACCTTGTCATTTTAGTGTCTGTTACCTCAAAAATATTAGTTTTATTATTTAAAAAAAATGGGATAACAGAGCCTCTGGACATTGTTACGTTGCCATATCTTAACACAGAAAATTTTTTTTTAAATTTGCCTCTTATATTATTTGCAGCGATGAATAATTTATCAGAGCATAATTTTGTTGCACCATATAAATTTACTGGAGATACAGCTTTGTCAGTTGATAGAGCTATAACCTTTTCTACATTTGTATTAAGTGCACACTCAATAATATTTTGAGCACCTAAAACATTTGTTTTTATATATTCTATAGGATTATATTCGGCTCTTGGGACTTGTTTTAGGGCAGCGGCGTGAAGCACAATATCTACGTCTTTGAATGCAAACTTGAGTCTTTCTTTATCTCTAATATCGCCCAGAAAAAATCTTATATTTGGATACTTCTTTAATGAATATTTTTTTTCCATTTCAAATTGTTTTAACTCATCTCTGCTTAATACAATAACTCTCTTGTATTTTTTTAGATAAAGCTCAAGAAATTTTTTTCCAAAACTGCCAGTACCTCCAGTAATTAATATTTTTTTTGATTTCATAATTTTTAAGATTAAAAAAAATAATTATATTATTGTTCTTCCACCATCAATAACTATGTTTTGGCCAGTTATATAAGCATTTTTGTCGTCCATTAGAAACTTTAAAGAGGGCAATAAATACTCTTTTTTTCCTAATCTATTCATTGGTATTATCCTCTTGAGCTCTTTGACTAAATTTTTAGGGTTATCATTAAATATTGGACCAGGAGAAATCATATTAACTCTTATTCCATCTTGGGCAAATAAAGCTGCGAAGTATTTTGTCATACCAACTACCCCATGTTTAATGATTGAATAGCTAGCTGGTTTTAAATAATTTTTAAAAGTAGTTTTATAAATTTTTTGATTAGGCGCTATCACTGATAAATCAGAACCTATATTAATAATGCTTCCCTTGTTTTTTTTTTTCATCATATTACCTATTTCATAACAAAGAAATGTTGAAGCAAATAAACTTACATCAAACTCCAAATTCCATTTTTTTTTTTCAATTATAAATTTTCCCATATTGGGGACGGCGTCAATAGCTGCATTATTAATTAAAACATCTATGTTAATTTTTTTCTTTTTAATTATTTTAATCAATTTTTTTAAACTTTTATCTTCTGAAAGATTACATCTTATTAGAATTAAGTTTTTATCTTCTGTTAATGTTTTCAAATTAGAGAAACTTTTATCTACTGCTACAATATTATTATTCTTTAAAAAACTTTTTATGTAAAAAGATCCTAAAAAACCATTTGCTCCAGTGATTAAAATATTTTTTTTCATAAATGATTAAATTGATTGGCCTCCATCAATTACTATATTTGATCCGACGAGGTTTACATTTTTATTTGAAATAATTAATTCACAAATATTAAAAATTTCTTCTGGTTTTACAAAATTTCCAGAGGGTACATTTTTTCTAATATAATTAAGCACTTTTTTTTTATTTTTCCTAATTTTATTAAACCAGTTATTATTTTTCATTAATATATTTCCTGGAGAAATTATATTAATTGAAATACCTTTTTTTATAAGTTTTTTTGAAATTAATTTTGCATAAAAAATTAAAGCAGATTTTGCTACTGAATACTCAACTGGTGCATCTATCGACTTTAAACCAGCTATAGAAGATATAACAATTATTTTAACTTTTTTTTCATTAAATATTTCTGAATAAGAATTAATCAAGTTTACAAATGAAAAAAAATTTGACTCAAAGCTTTTTTTGAAGTTTTCTAAATTTCCCTTACTCATTTTACTATTTCCGACAGTAAAAATTATTGCGTCAATATTGTTTGTTTTTTTTTTAATCATATTGAGTGTTGAATTCAACGAAACTTCGTTTGTAATATCTACATTATAAATATTTCTGTTATTTGATTTTAATGTGCTTGATAATTGAATTACAGAATAATTTTTAGAAAATTTTTTCGAAAGGAATTTTCCTAAATTTTTAGATGAACCAAAAATTAATATTTTTTTCTTCATAAAAATTTACCTATGAAACTTCTATTTTTTTTTAATTCATATAAATGATTATTGTTTTTAGATCTAGCTGTTTGAAGAATTAAATTTCCTTTATAATTTATTCTCTTAATGTAGTTAAAGAAACTTTTAAAATCAAAATCACCATCTCCAAGTCTCACAGTTTTTCCACGAATTCTTTTATCTTTTATATGTATATTTTTTACATATTTAAAATAAAATTTTTCATCATAAAAATTATATCCCATTCCTGCACTATTACCTGTATCATAATTAATTCCAAATTGCCGGTTTTTAAATTTTTTCATAAATTTTAAAATTTTTTTAGGCTCATAGTCTATTTCAAACAAAATTTGAGATTTTGATTGTAAATATTTATTGAATTTCTTCATTTCTTTTATTAATAAATTTTCTTGTTGAAAATTTTTCAAACTAGATTGATCAACTAAAGGTACAACAAAGAACTTTATTCCCAATTTTTGACCATTTTCAATCAATTTTTTTAAAATATTTAAAGCAAATTGATTTTTTGAATTTTTAAAGAAAGGCTTTTGCATAAAAAAATCGCAGGTTACAGAATGTATTTTGATTTTTTTTTTTTTTAAAAATTTTTTTAGTTTAAGGATTTGATTATCTGAAAAAATTGGATTTTTTTTATAATTTTCAATATTTACAGTCCATTCCATTAAATAAAATTTATTTTTTTTTGCAATTAAAATTTCTTTTTTCCAATTTTTATAAGGAAAATATTGTATTCTACCCTTTTTTTCAGATGGCACCAATCTTCCTTGCATGAAACCTATTTTATTTTTTTTTATATTCCTTGCGCTAACCATCCACCATCAATAATAAAATTTTGACCAGTTACATATGAAGATCTATTAGACATCAGATATTCTATGATTCCAAAAATATCTTTCGATGATCCCCATCTTTTCAAAATAGTTCTATCTGATATTTTTTTTCTTCTTTTTTTATTTTTGTAAGATTTCATAGTCATGCCACCGTCTTTAAAAAAACCTGGGGACACGCAATTAACCCTAATTTTATATTTTTTATAATCTATCGCTAAAGCTCTTGTTAAGCCCACTAATCCGCTTTTAGAAGCTACATAACCAGGGTTGTTTTCGAAACCTTGGAATGCATTAATACTTGAAATGTTTATTATTGATTTTATTTTAGATTTTTTTAGTTGTTTTAAAAAAATTGAGGATACAAAATATGGTGCATTTAAATTTGTTTGAATAATTTTCTCAAAATTTTCGATTTTATCTTTTGAGTAAAAAGTTATGGCAGCATTATTTATTATCACATCAAGTCTATTGATTTTTCTTGATATTTCTTTCAAATCTTTAATATCTAATAAGTCACTACTAAAATCATTTTTTGTTTTTCCTGGTGATCTGGATATTGTATAAACTTCATGATTTAATTTAAAATAATTATGCAGTTTTTTTCCAAGACCTCTGCTCGCGCCTGTTATAAGTATTCTCATAAATCAATTTAAATTTTTAAATATCATACTATTCAAATTTTAATAGATTAAAAATGTTATTTTTTTTAAAAAATTTAATTATACGTTAATAATTATAAAATTATGAATAATTTAAAATTAAAAGAATTTGATTTAATCCCATACCATAAAAATATTAAATCCTCTCACAAATTAAACAGTTTAAATAAAAATCTGATCAATACTGTCCAAAATAAAATTAAAAGATTAGTAAAAAATAGTAATGCAATACTTATGCATGAATGTAAAAATTTTGAAAATTTTGATGGAAGAGATATTGATAGTTTTTATATTTTTGATGAGAAATTTTTAAATGTTAACCAAAAAGATGTTATTTTACACCAAAGAGATAAAGGTTCATTCAGATTTCTGATTAATAATAAAAAAACGCCTTATTTTATTAATCTGGATGTTGAGGACTTATCAGTATTCTCACCAAAAACAAAAAAATTAAATCAAAAAAATATAAAAGAAGCAATCCAGTGTAATAAAACTGGTCTGAGACATTTTAGTTTAAATGCAATTATATTTTACAAATTAATCAAATATTTTTCAGCTGGTGTGGTTCATTCATATGAGCAACTTTATAAAATTAAAAAGACAATAAGTTCATTAAGCACTAAAAACCTTAATTATATTTTAGAATTAACTTCAAATTTTCTTATCGAGGAAAAAGTTTGGATTGATAAATTAATTAGAATAAATTTTAAAAGCTTTGAATCAAATAATGAAATAAGAAGTTTTTGGAAAAGAAAAAGAATTATCAGACAAAAAAAAAGAAAAGTTTTTGCTGGGAAATTAAAATTAAAAAATTTATTAAAGTCAAAAAAATTTATTTATGCGTTGTTTTTTGGTGCTTCAGCTAAGTGGTCAAAAAAACATAGAGCCTTGCCCGCTATTGCAATTGTAGGAAATGATGGTGCGGGAAAAACAAAATTATGCAAATATATTATAAAAAATTTTAGTAAACTAGATCCGGCTTATATTAATATGAAATCAGATTCACCAATTATTCCTTTAACATTAATAATTACGAAACTTATAAAAAAATTATGTGAAAATAAGTTAATAAAAAAAATGTTTTATTTAAAATTAATCTTATCTTATTTAGGTCAAAGTATTGATATATTCGACAAATATTTAAGATACAAAGTTGGTATGGCTTTTGCTGATTCGGGATATGGAATAACTATTTTTGAGAGATATATCACAGATAAATTAAGAGGAGAATTTCCTAATAAAAAAAATAAAATTTTACCACTAGAGCAGTTCTTTCCTATGCCGGATGGTATTTTTTATATGGATGTAATGCCTAAAATTTCTTTAAAAAGAAAAAAGAAAGATAAACATACTTTGGAAGAAATGAAAAGTAAAAGAAAAAACTACATAAATCTTCTCAAAGAATTTACGGAGATAAAAAAAATTAAATGTAATATTAAATTTAATGAGAGTGTTAAAGAATTGAAAAATTATATATTTAACTTAACCTTAAAGAAAAACAAAAAATTAAAGTCTAGATCAAGAGTGATAAGATGTTTTTGGAAAAAAAATACAAAAAGAGCTTTACATGGTGATCCAAAAAATAGATTTCAAAAAAATAGTTTTGTATAAATAATGCTAACTTACTGCTTAATTCCTGCAAGAAAAGATTCACAAAGGATTAAAAACAAAAATCGTATTATCATTAAAAATGAATACCTAATAAACCATACTATTAATAATGCGCTTAATACTAAACAAATTGATAAAATTTTTGTATCCACAAATGATCCTTATATGAAAAGAATTATAACAAAAAAAGTGGTTATTATTAAAAGACCAGAGAGTATATCTAAAAAATCAAGCAGTACAGAAAGTTGTATAATTCATTTCTTATCTTATATAAATAAGTGCAAAATAAAAAAACCAGATGTAATTATCTTATTACAATGCACATCTCCTCTAAGAAAAAAAAATGATATTTCCAATGCAATTAAAACTTTTAAAGAAAAGAAATTTGACTCTCTTTTCAGTGCGTTCATAGATAAAAGTTTGTTCTGGATAAAAAAAAAAAAAAATTAATTCCGATTAATTACAAGCCCTCAAATAGAAAGATTGAGCAAAAAATGAAAGAACAAGTTATTGAAAATGGATCGATATATATTTTTAAAACAGATGGTTTTATAAAATCTAAATGCAGACTATTTGGGGAAATAGGTTTTCATTTAATGAAAAAAGAACATTCTTTTCAGATTGATGAAAAAGAAGATATCAAATTAATAAAAAAATTAATTTGATTAGATCAAAATTCATTTTTATCGTTTATAAACTGTTTTTCATTTAATATTGCATCACAAATAAAATCTAAACCTGGATCTTTATTTCTCTTTAAAATTTTATAAAAATTTTTATCAATACTTATGTTTGGCCATCTATCCTCTGTCAAGTATACAGATTTTATCAAAGTTGGTTTCCTAAAAAATGCATGGTAAGCATATTTTTTTGCTCTTAAGATTTTATGTTTATTTAAATATTTTTTTTTACTTAAAGGTAATTGATTTAAAATATGATTATATTGTTTATAAGAATTAACATCATAAGCAATTTTCTTATTTTTAATTTGCCCTGGCCCTACTACTATGACTGGAGTGCCAGCAGCACATAATTCAATTCCAATTTTACTAGCATAAATAATAGCAGAGTTACAATTTTCAAAAATAGTATAAGAAGATATTGGATCTTCAGGAGGTATCACAATTATATTTTTGGGCAAATTTTTAAATTTTTTATTGATTTCTTCTGCAATCTTTTGTTTTGCCTTTCTGTCTGATGTAACTTCTGCTGGATGGACTCTTATTACGAGTTGCATATTTGGTGTTTTTTTAAAAAATTTTATTGTATGAAATACCCAATCTAAAATACTATTAAAAAATTGTTTAGGATAATCAATCTGGGCATCCCAAATCACGTTTGTTGCCATACCAATTATTGGTTTATTTTTATCAATATCATACCTTTTAAAAAAAAGATCTTTATCAAATGATGGATTCTCATAATAAAATCTCCAATCATTTTTCCCTGTTTTTCTTGATATTAAATAATCAGAAAGTTTATCTTTTTTTTCTTTTGTTAACCTTAAGTTTTCCCATAAACTGTTTTTTTCTGTTAAATACTCTTTTTGATATGTATCTCCTCTAAAAAAACAATACGATCTTTTTCTGTACCAAGGAAACCAGGTAACTATCTTGTATTTTTTTTTCTTTGCATATTCATTGATGATGCCTTGGGGTACATAGATACCATGATTCATAATTATCAAGTCATAACTTTTTTTTTCAAAAAAATTATCCAAGGACAATTTACTTAATAATGAAGCTTCAAAATATTTTTTCAATACCTTCTTTCCATTTTCTTCTGAGTCTAAATCTGTTGTTGCGTAATATCTTAACGCTCCAGCATAGGCATGATTGCCAACAGGAATTTTATCAAAAATAAAATTTTTAATTTTTTTAGATTTAATACGTTTACAAATTTTTTTTGCTTTAATTTTATCATTATTTAATAGAAAATTAGATAGTTTATTTATTTTAATGTTAGATTTTTTTAAATAATTGTACCCATCAAAATAACAATTCGAACAAAGACTTTTAGGGCCATTTTTGATTAACTCCTCTTCAGAAATATTTACTGTCGTGCACATAATACATGCCGGAAGTATTCCATCACATAATAAAAATTCAACATCGGCACCTTTAAAATCTAAAGCTATACCAAGTATTGATTCAAAAATTAATTGAGGGTAAAGCCCTCCTGAAGAAGTTGCGATTAAAATTTTCTGGTTTTTAAATTTTTTATTTTTGGATAAATTTTGAATTAAATTTAACTTTTTAATATCAGGTAAATTTGGATTATGATAACCTGTATATTTTTTTATTAAATTTTTTATATTTCTTGTTAAAACTCTCATTACCTTTTAAGAGATATCAATTTTTTTTCTAATTCTTCGAAAATATAGTGACCTAATAAAATATGAGACTCTTGAATTCTTGCAGTTACCCTGCTCTTTATCATCAAACTAATATTTGCTTCTTTAATAGCCTTGCCACCAGTCTTTCCTAAAAAAGCTATACTAAAAATTTTTTTTTTTTTTGCAAACTTTAAAACACTTAATATATTTTTTGATTGACCAGAAGTGCTTATAACTATCAAAATATCTTTAGAACAACCTAGTGCCTCAAGATTTCTAGAAAAAATTTTATTAAAGGAATAATCGTTTCCACAAGCAGTAACTGTAGAAATATCTGTAGCCAAACTTATAGCTGGCAAAGGTTTTCTGTTTATTTCTGGTCTCAACCTGACTAAAAATTCAGCAGCTAAATGTTGAGCGTCTGCTGCAGAACCCCCATTTCCACATAAAAAAATTTTACCACCTTTGCTTATTCTTTTATAAATTTCTTTAATAGCTAGTTTAATTTTATCTTCTATAAAAAATAAAGAATTTTTTGCAGTTATAGAATCCTCTATAGCTTTTTTTAATGAATTGTCATTAGATATATTTCTTTTCATAAAATATTTTCTAACTAAGATTTATATATTTTATATTCAATATTTAAATAAAATTAATGTTTATAATTTTGTTGTTTGCTGCTTTAAATTAAGTTACCTCTGATTTTATTGATATAAATTATATAAATGTTAAAAAAAATAATAAAAAATCTTACTCCACCTTTAATATATAAATTTTTATCCTTTATTTTTAATCAAAATAAATATCAAAATAACAGATTATTTGATGGTGAAGATGAATTATTTAAAAGCTTAATAACAAATACAGATGTATATGGAGAGTATGGATGCGGGAATTCAACAATTTGGGTATCAAAAAATTATAATATTAATATTTACAGTGTTGAAACAGATCTATTTTGGCAAAAGAAAATATCTAAAACAATAAAAAATAAAAAATGTGAAATTTATCATGCTGATTTAGGAAAAGTTAGAAATTGGGGCATGCCTTTAAATTATGAAAGAGAAAATTTTTTCAATTCTTATACTGATTGGATATGGCAACAAAAATATAAACCAACTGTCGTTTTGATTGATGGAAGATTTAGAGTTTGTTGTTTTCTAACTACATTGATTAACAGTAATTCTGGAACGAAAATTATATTTGATGATTATAATGACAGAGATCACTATCACTATGTGGAAAAATATATAAAACCAACAAAAAAAAACAATAGACAAAGTTTATTCATTGTTCCTGGAAAAGATCAACTTGACATTGATAAAATAAAAAAAAGTATTAATAATTTCAGATACGTTTTTGATTAATTATAATATCAAATTTAATTTATTTTTTATAATTAAAAAAAAAAGCTTTTTTAAAAATTTGATATTAAATCTTCACCAAACTGTCCACCCACCATCAACTACCAAATTTGTTCCAGTAATATATGAAGAGTTTTTTGAACTTAAATAAAGCACTGATGTTTTAATATCATTAGGATGACCAATTCTATTTAAAGGAATATTTTTTTTTAATTTTGTTATAAATTTTCTGTTTTTTCTAGTTGACGAGTTTGGAAAAGCACCGGGGCTAATGGAATTTACTCTAATGCCATATTTTGCTAAATTTACGGATGCATACTTCGTATATTGTATCAAAGCCGCTTTCATTGAGCCATAATGTGGTGGATTATTATCTCCTTTGAAATTATAATTTTTAGGATTGGGGCTAACAATACCATACATTGATGCAATGTTAATTATTGATGCTGATCCAATATTTGCCGATCCTTTTTTTAAAGACCTTAAGGCACAGCTATTTAAGTGAGCAACTGAAGTTAAACCTAGTTTGAAAGTTTTGCTATACTCATCTTCATTAAAATTTTCAAAATTTGAAGTTTTACAATTGAATGCATTATTTATAATTGTATGAAATTGGATATCATTTTTAAAAAAAAGTTTAACTTTTTTATAATCATTTAAATCGAATATTGCAGGTGAAACTTTATTTTTAAACTTAGTATCTATATTTTTAATAGTGTTATTATATTTTTTTTTACTTCGAGTATTTACAAAAACATGTGCTCCAAAATCAAGTAATACTTCTAACATTGAAAACCCCAGGTAACCTGTTGCACCAGTTAGTAAAATATTTTGATCAGATAAATCAAATAATTCTTTTTTCATCTAAATAGGGTATTATAAGCATTCTTTTAATATTTAAATAAAAATATGAATTAAAATGTCGAAAAAATTTGTCCTAATTCAAGTAAGAACGAATTCTCAAAGATTTTTTGGTAAATGCTTATTAAAAATTAAAAAGCAAGAGTCCATTATATTCCTTTACAACAGACTTAAATCTAAAGAATATGAAACTTATGTATTAACTAGTGACAATGCTCAAGACAATTACTTAGCTGAGTTATTAAAAAAAAATAAGATAAAATTTTTTAGAGGTTCTTTACAAAATGTAAGTAATAGATTCTTACAATTTTCAAAAAAATTAAATCAAAAAGATATTTTAGTAAGATGCACGGCGGACAATCTTATATTAGATAAATTTTTTATCAAAAAACTAATTTATGAATTTCAAAAATCTAAAAAAGATTATCTTAAAATAAATAGAAAAAAATCAAGGTTGCCTTACGGTCTTGCAGCAGAAGTTTTTACCGTAAAATCTTTAAAAAAATATAAAGCAAAAAATAAATTTGATGAAGAGCATGTAACTCCTCCGATAAAGAGAGGAAGAAATATTAAAAATTTAATTATTAAAAGTAACAACGATTTATATAAATATCGATGCACTATTGATACAGTATTTGATTATTTTTATATAAAATATTTGTTTGAAGAACTCAAAAATTCAAAAAAAACAAAATGGTTCGATCTTTGTAAAGACTTGAAAAAAATAAAAAAAGAAACAATTGAAAAAAAAGTAAAAAAAGTTTTTAGTAAATTAATTATTGGCACAGCTCAATTCATGGGAGACTATGGAATTAATAATAAAAACATAATCAATAAAGAGGAAAATATAAAAAAAATTTTAGATTTTGCTTATAAAAATAATATTAATTTTCTAGATACAGCCCAAGCGTATTACCCAGCTGAAAAAAAAATCGGTAAATTTATAAAAAGAAATAGGGTAAAATTTAAAATAATAAGTAAATTTAATTTAAGTAATATACATAATTTACGTTCTAGTTTAAAAAAACTAAATCAAAAAAAAATTTTTGGAATGCTGATTCATGATCCATCGGAGGTTCATGAAAACAATTTAGAGATTATCAAAAAGCAATTTATTAATAACAAACCAAACTTTAATTTTTTTGGTGCATCAATGAATTCTCCTAATGAATATAAGATTTTAAAAAAATTAAAATTATGTAAAATTTTCCAAATCCCATATAATTTAATAGATAATCGTTGGGAAAATATTTTAAATAAAGAGTCCATGATACATGTACGAAGTGTTTTTCTACAGGGGTTGTTAATATCTAATCAAAATAATTGTCCAAAAAATTTATTAGATGAATTTAATGTTATTAAAAAAAAATTAAATTTTCTTGTAAAAAAATTTAGTAGATATGATACAAAAGATTTATTATTTAACTTTGTAAAATCAAACAAAAAAGTAGATAAAATCATTATAGGTTTTGATAATTTGCAACAAATTGAACAAATACTATTTTACATGTTAAGAGAAGATTTTAATTATAAAGAAATCAATTTTATGAAAAGAAAAATTGGAAATGTTTCGCTTAATTTTAAATGCCCAACTAATTGGAAAAATTAAAATTTCTAAGTATTTATTTTTGCAACACTTATATAATATTTTCAAAAACATTTAAAATATGAATAATACTTTTTACAGAGCTGATATAGATGGTTTACGAGCTATAGCAATCTTAGGTGTCGTTTTTTTTCATTTTAATATTTATCCTTTTGAAGGTGGTTATTTAGGTGTTGATGTCTTTTTAGTTATAAGTGGCTATTTAATTACGTCATTTATTTTACCAAAATTAAAAAATAACAATTTTAACTTTTTTGAATTTTTTTTAAGACGAATAAAAAGACTATTACCAACTTATTATATAACATTATTATTATCCTTTATTCTTGCTTACTTAGTCTTTGAACCAGATATATTTACTAAATTTGCCAGAAGTTCAATTAGCTCAATGTTTTTTATCTCAAATTTCTTCTTTTGGAAAAATTCAGGTTATTGGGATGAGTCAAACACAAATCCGCTTCTTCATACTTGGACTTTAAGTTTGGAATGGCAATTTTATTTTTTTATTTCAATATTTTTTTATATTGTATGGAAATTTTTTAAAAATTATTTAAAAACATTACTTATAATTATATTTGTTTTATCTTTAGTACTTTCTATTTTATTTATTGGAAGAAATGTAAGTTTTTTTTTATTTCCTTTTAGATTATTTGAATTTTCAATTGGGTCGTTTGTTTTTTTGACGGAAAAGAAAATTAAGTTATTTGAAAATAATAAAAATATTTTTTCCTTTTTTGGTTTATTTTTAATAATATTTAGCTTTATCAATTTTAATTCAACAAGTAATGTCCCGGGTTATTTATCATTAATTCCATGTTTTGGAACAGCAATTTTGCTTTTTCAAAATAATTCTTACCTGCATAGTGTTTTAAGTAATAAAAAAATTGTTTACATTGGATTAATCAGCTATTCACTATATCTATTTCATTGGCCTATTATAACTTTTTACAATTCATTTTATATAGCTGAGATTAATTATATAATTAAAATTTTACTTTTAATTTTTTCATTGTTTTTGTCAGCAATAAATTATGAATTAATTGAAAAAAAAGTAAGAAAACTCTCATTTAAATTCATATCAATAAATTCTTTTTTTTTGTTATTTACAGTTCTTATTTCGATATTTATTTTAAATTTTTTAATAATCAAAAAAAATGGATTACCTAATAGAATAAATAACGAAAAAATTGAGTTTATAAATTCATTTAAAAATGAAAAAAAATTAAGAGATAACTTTCTTGAAAATAATATAGATTTAAAATTTGATGTATCCTCTAAAACTAAATTATTAATCTTAGGTGATAGTCATGGAGAAGATATGTTTATGGCTATAAAGCAAAATGTCATGGATGAGCAAAAATTAGATGTTGAGTATTTTGAATACAGTCATTGGTGTTTTCAAAAAAACAAACTTAAAGATATCGCAATTTTTTTAGAAAGAATTCAAATGAGGGTAAAAAAATGTAGAGATGAAAAATTAAATTTTACAAATAATTCAAAATTATTAAAAAATGCTGATATTATTTTATTATCAAGTCATTGGTATAAGGGTATTGACACTTACATTGAGGAAATAATAGAGTATCTCAAAAAATCTAGTGAAGCCAGATTAATTGTTTCTTCCAAGACTATTTTTTTTCCTAGAATGTCCAGATTACTTTTAAAAATAGAACCTAATAGAATTGATGAAATAAATGAACTTTCATATAAAATAAAATATAAAGCTCAAGATTTGATAAATACTAAATTAGAAAAAAAATTAAAAGATATTAAAGTTCAATATTTAGATAAATCAAAACTGATATGCAATAATCAAAAGCAAGTTTGCAACATATTTAATAAAGATAATAATAAGTTTCATATTTTTGATGGATCTCATTGGACTTTAGAGGGAGCAAAATTCTTTGGAGAAAAAATTGATTTTAGTATATTTTGAAAGAAAAAATTTAATCTCGTTAATGCTAATATACAAAAAAAAATTAAAAGATATCTTAATAATAGTGAATTAGATAAGTAAATCACAGATAAAATGGAATTTTTCAATTTTATATTCAAAATACAAAATATCTGGAAATTTTATTTTCATAATAAAAATAAATTTCATAATACAAATATAAAAAAAAAAAATATCATTTTACTTGAAAGCTTTTATTATTATCCGTCATTAATAGCTTTTTCATACATAACAAATGTACTTAAAAATAAATTTGATGCAGATTTGTATACATATGAACCAAGATTAAAATCCAGTTATTCACGTATAAGAGAAAATTTTAATCTAAATAAACTGATTATAAATACTTTATTTAAATCTTTTGGAGTAAAAAAAAAAATTTTCCCAAAATTATTGTCAAAAAATTCTGACGAAAGCCAAAAGTATTTCAAAAAAATTTACAAATCATTAAAAAATAAAAATGATATTCTAAAAATTAAAATAAAAAAAGTTTATGTGGGTGATTTAATTTATGATGAATATTTACGACAATATTTAAAACCTACAATTGATATTAAAAGCTTTAGTTTTCGTGAACATTTAAAAAAAAGTATAGATTTATTTTTTTATTGGAATTCTTTTTTTGAGGAAAATAACGTGAAATCAATAATTGTTAGTCATTCAGTTTACTTAACAGGTCTGCCAGGAAGAGTTGGTTTGCACAAAAATATAAATGTTTACAATTTAGGAATTAGCTACACTTTTCGGTTGTCAAAAAAAAATTATCTTCGTCTTTCAGGCTTTGAAAATTATAAAAAAGATTTTCAAAAATTGCGAAATAAGAAAAATTTATTAAAATTTTCAAAAAAGATGCTTTATGAAAAATTATATGGAAAAAGCAACATAGGATATCTTACGGAATATAGTCTTGGGGGGTCACCATTTAAAAAAATGAAAATAAAAAAAAACTTAAATAAAAAAAAGAAAGTTCTCGTTGTCTCTCATTGCTTTACCGATGCAGTCCATGCATACGGAGATAATTTATTTGTTGATTTTTATTCATGGATGGAGTTTTTAGGTAAGTTGTCTTTAGAATTAGATTATGAATGGCTAATTAAAATACATCCAAACCAATTTGATCTTAATTATAAATATCTAAATGATTTTATAAAAAAATATAATAAATTCTCACTATTAAACAAAAGCATTACTCATAACGAAATAATATCTAAATATAATATTTTATCCGTATTAACTGTTTACGGTTCAGTTAGTCACGAATATCCTCTTTTTAATATACCTGTTATAAACGCAAGTAAAAATGTTCCCCATAAATCATTTAATTTTAACATAAATCCTCAAACCATCGATGATCTAAGAAAAAATATATTAAAAATTAAGAAAATTAATAAAAAAAAAAATAAAAAAAACCATAAAGAAATATTTGAATATTATTATATGAGATTTTTATCTGACTACCAAGTTATGAAAAATCATTATTTAATTTCTGCTAAGTTGGGAACAAAATATAATAGTCCTTTAATATTCAATGAGTGGTTTAAGATCTTTAATGATAAATATCATCAAAAAAAATTATATGATTTTAAAAAATTTGTTGATAGCAATAATTTCAGAATGTTGAGTGATAATACAAAAAATGAGTCAAAATATTTAGATATTTAAGTAAACTAGTTTTTGTTTTGCTATTTTAAAGCTTTTTTATTCAATGGAGTATTTTTTTTTAAATTATAAGAAGATTTCTTACCTAAAAGACTCTCATAAAAGCTTGGACAAAGTCCAAAATTTGGTCTGATCACTTTGAGATTTTTTTCTGAAAACTTTTCACCTTTTTTAATATTTTGAGTTACATATATTGATCTTCGAAATTTGATGTTTTTTCTTTCTTTTTTTGAGACATAAAAATAAGGTTTTCCTCTCATCTGATAAGCTAATTTCATGTCATCTTTAAATATTTTTAATTCATTTCCTTTAACAGAAAAATCAACATCTAGACCTCTCTTTTGATTTTTTAGAGCAAAGTGTTTTTCCACTATATCTGCACCAGCGGTTATAGCTGACATTGCTATTCTATTATCGACAGAATGATCAGAAAAACCAACTTTGCACTTAAATCTATTTTTTAATACTCTTATATTCTCTAGGTTAAAATCATTAAAATCTGCAGGGTAATTACTTACGCAATAAAGAAGAATTATTTCACTGGCTCCATTTTTTTTAGCAGTAAAATAGGCTTTTTCTACCTCTCTTAAATTCGACATACCAGTTGAAATTATTACTGGTTTGTTAGTTTTTGAAACTTTTTTAATCAAAGGATAGTGAGTAATTTCATTTGAAGCAATTTTATAGTATGGGCATTTTAATTTTTCTAAAAAATCGACGCTCTGAATATCAAATGGTGATGAAAAACAAGGTATTTTTAAACTTTTTGCATACAAAAATAGTTCTTTATGCCAAGATAAGGGTGTTTGACCTTTGGAATACAGTTCCCATAAATTACTTCCCTTCCATAATCCATTTTTTATTTTAAATTCTCTTCTGTTACTTTTGATAGTCATTGTGTCTGGAGAATAAGTTTGGAATTTTACGATATCTGCACCGGATTTTTTTGCTAATTTAATAAGTTTTTTAGCATGCTGTAAAGATCCATTATGATTAGCAGATAATTCAGCTATTAAAGTAATTTGATTTTTGCTAAATAAACTTCTTTTCATTTTTTTAAAAAATAAATCATACTTCTTCCTAATCCTACATTATGACATGCTTTATAGAAGTCTATAGAAACTTTATGACCTTGACTTATAACAAAATTATCTACACTCAGCCTAGTTCGATGAGCTTTTTTTCCCTCAGTTCTTGAATTTAAATAATTTTTTTTACTACCTGCTAAAAGAATTTCAATTGGAAAATCTGAAATAGCTTGGATTATTCTTAAATTCATTTTTTTAAAAAATAATTTGATGTTTTTGTTATTAAAATAATTAAGATGTTCTGGAGGAGCAAACCAGTATTTTTTAGAAATTATTTTTGTTTTGAGTAAATATTTCTGAAACTCCTTAAAATCATTTGGAACCGAAATAATTATTATCCCATTTTTTTTTAATTTGGATTTTATAATTTTAATAAATTTTATTGGATCTTTTAAGTGTTCCAATACAAACATTGATGCAATAAAATCATATTTTTTTTTATCATTTTTTAAATAAAGATGTGGATCACTCTTTACAAAAAAATTTAACATATCGGGATTTTGAGATAGTATCTGGTCTTTTTGAAAATCGACTCCAGTTACGTTTAATTTTTTTTTAAATGCTGATTTCATAAGAAAGCCCTCTCCAGCTCCTATTTCTAAAAAATCTTTATTTTTTTTTGAAGATAAAGAGAGAGCTATATCAATATATAAATCTGATCTTTTTGCTCTATTAAGTAATTCTTCAGTACTATAAACTTTACTATAACATGCTGACAATTTATTTTTAAAATATTTTTTTGAATAAATTTCATTAAGATATTTTTCTGAAGGCTTTGGTGAAACTTCAAAGAATGAATAAGAGTTTTTTTTAATAGAATATTTCATGAAATGATTATATACGATGATTATATAATTTATTATATAAAAAAACTAAATTGAGCTTATGAATAAAAAAAAAACCCCACAAAATATAATCAATCAAATTGAGAAGGTAAGAAGAAAAAATAATTCAAATTGGATGGATATACTAAGAGTCGCTTTTAGAGCAGACCCAAAAAAGTCTTCGAAAATTTTATCAAGAATATATTCGGACGATAAAAAAATAAGCAAACTTGCAAAACAACTAATAAAGCTCAAATAAAAGTGAAAATTTTAATCACTGGCTCAACTGGATTTATTGGGCAGGAAGTGACTAAAATTCTAAAATTGAGAAATAAATATAAATTAAGTTTCATTACTAGATCAAAACAAAAAAAGAAAAATTATTATTTTTGTAATTTAATAAATACTAAAGAAATTGATCCATTATTAAAAAAAATTAAACCCTCCATAATCGTGAATCTTGCTGGAAAAATAAATTTTGAAAATAAAAAAGGGTTTAATAAGATTAATAAGATTTGTCCCAAAATTATGGCAAAATACGCAAAAAAGAATAACTGTCATTTTATACACACATCATCTATCTCTATTCATGGTAATTCAAAATTTATAAATATTAAAACTAAGATAAAACCAAATTCTGCTTATGCAAAAAGTAAATATTATGCAGACGAAGAAATTATCAAATCTAAATGTAAATACACAATAATAAGACTTGGAGGGGTATTTGGTAAAAACGGACCTAATCATCTAGCACTTAATAGTTTTTTAAAGAATTCTTTAAATAAAAAAAAAACAATTTTTAGCGGTAACACTAAGGATAAAAGAAATTATTTATATGTAAAAGATGTTGCTAGATTTATTTTTTATTGTATTGAAAATAATAAACTTGGAGTTCTATATGCTGGAGGTGAAATTCTAAGTTTTAATCAGATGATAAATAAAATCAATAAGTATACTGGTAATTTTATTCAAAAAAAAAGGCTCAAAAAGATTTATAAAGCTTCCGATCAATTAATTCAAAATACAATAAATTTTAATTTTAAAAAATTTGAAGATAGTATAAAAGATATAATGTGCGAATAGCGTTTTTGTCTGATATACATGGGAATTATCCTGCTCTTAAGGAAGTGATCAAATATCTGAATAAAGAGAAAATAATTAATATTTTTTGCTTAGGGGATTACGTAAATTATTATTACCAACCACAAAAATGTATTGATTTATTAATTAAAAACAAAGCCAAATGCATAAAAGGCAACCATGAAAGTATATTTTTTAGATCCTTAAAATATCCAAAAATAAAAAAAAAATTATCAGAAAAATATGGAAATAGTATTTTTTTGAACGAAAAAATTTTAAAAAAAAGACATTTAGATTTTTTAAAATCTTTACCAACAAAAATAGAAACTAATATTAATAATAAAAGTTTCCTAGTTGCACATGGAGCACCTTGGGATAATAACTTTTATTTCTACAGTGACGTAAAAAATAAATGGAAAAAAAAAATTAATAGTTATAACAAAGATTTTATAATTTTGGGTCACACTCACAAGGCTATGAATTTAAAAATTTCAAAAAAATTGACAGTATTTAATCCAGGATCTATAGGTCAACCGCGTGATAATTATAGATATGCTAGTTGGTTATTACTTGAGACTGATAGATTAAAATTTAAATTTATGAGAACGAAGTACAATTTGAGTAAAATCATTAAACAAATTAAAGATAATGACCCACATAACCAAAAACTTTTAAGGTATTTCAATTGAAAAAAATATTAATAACTGGTGCTCACGGAGATATAGGTATTTCGGTTTTCAAAATTTTAAAAAAAAATTACAAAAATAAATTTATGATTGATGGAATGGACTATAAGTCTAGTGGGCCAGCATTTTTTTTTTTTAAAAAAATAATTAAGTCACCCCACGTGAATGATAAAAGATTTGAATATTTTACAAAAAAAACTTTTTTAAAATATGATTTAATTATTCCAACACCTGAAGATGAAATAATTTATTTTTGTAAAAATAAAAAATCCTTTTTAAAATATCCAATTTTAATAAACAATCCGAAAGTTGTATTATTGTTTGTAGACAAAATTTTAACTAATAATTTTTTAATTAAGAATAAAATTTTGGCACCAAAATTTTCGATTAAAATTTCACAATTAAAAAATTTTAAAAAACCATTCTTTTTAAAAAAAAAAGTTGGACACGGAAATATTAACTACAAAGCAATAAAATCTATAAAAGATTTTTCACAATTAAAAAAATTAGATAAAAATCAATGGATAGCTCAAGAATATTTTGATGAAAGCTATAATGAATATACTTGCTGTTTGATAAAGCTAGGCAATTTTATTAAGACTATTATTTTAAAGAGAGAACTACTATTTGGTTATA
>CACPOR010000003.1:0-40000 GCA_902635745.1 uncultured Pelagibacteraceae bacterium | reverse complement strand
CAAGTGTTGGTAAGGTTCTGCGCGTATCTTCGAATTAAACCACATGCTCCACTACTTGTGCGGGTCCCCGTCAATTCATTTGAGTTTTAACCTTGCGGTCGTACTCCCCAGGCGGTGTGTTTATCGCTTTCGCTGCGACACTGAAAATAAATTTCCAACGTCTAACACACATCGTTTACGGCATGGACTACGAGGGTATCTAATCCTCTTCGCTACCCATGCTTTCGTTCCTCAGTGTCAGTAATGATCCAGAAAGCTGCCTTCGCAATTGGTATTCTTTCTAATATCTACGAATTTCACCTCTACACTAGAAATTCTGCTTTCCTCTATCAAACTCTAGCTGAAAAGTTTTGATGGCAGTTCCAGAGTTAAGCTCTGGGATTTCACCACCAACTTTTTCAACCACCTACGAACTCTTTAAGCCCAGTAATTCCGAACTACGCTAGGTCCCTTCGTATTACCGCGGCTGCTGGCACGAAGTTAGCCGGACCTTCTTATTCGGGTACAGTCATTTTCTTCCCCGACGAAAGAGCTTTACAACCCAAAGGCCTTCTTCACTCACGCGGCATCGCTGCATCAGAGTTTCCTCCATTGTGCAAGATTCCCCACTGCTGCCTCCCGTAGGAGTTTGGGCCGTGTCTCAGTCCCAATGTGGCTGATCATCCTCTCAAATCAGCTATTGATCAAAGTCTTGGTAGGCCGTTACCCCACCAACAAACTAATCAAGTGCGGGCTCATCCAATGGTGCATAAAGCTTTCTCCGTAAAGACTTATCCGGTATTAGCACAAGTTTCCTCGTGTTATTCCAGGCCAAAGGGTAGATACCCACATGTTACTCACCCGTCTGCCACTAAGTATTGCTACTTCGTTCGACTTGCATGTGTTAGGCGTGCCGCCAGCGTACGTTCTGAGCCATGATCAAACTCTCAAGTTTAAAAACGGCGCACACTAGCTTCTATATAAATTCTAAGAATAAAATTTATATAATGTTGAAGTGTGTACGACAAATTTTTTGGTAACCTTAACCGTCCACACTTCTCTTCTTAAATATTTACATTTTAAATAGCTAATTGAGCCTTAAGACCTCAATAAATCCAAAAAATATAGTTAAATCTAATATATTTTTGGAGAGAGCAAGCTTATAGGCTAAAATCTATGGAAATCAAGCATTTAACTATAAAAAAAACAAAAAAAAACCTTATTTTACGGGCTTTTTTTTGCTATTTTTAAAAGCTTAAAACTATTAATTGCAAAATCAAAAAATTGTTAAATGTTAAATAAAATCAAAAAAAAACTAAGAAACAACACAGAAATTTTAGCTTTGGGATTGTTGTTATTAACTACTATACTTTCAACTACATATTACAATTTTAATAAACAAAAAATTTATAATAATTACAAAAATATAATTAATAACGTTTATTTTAAAAAAACGATTAGTAACGTCTTTGAAAATCTTGAACCAAAATTTAAAACTATAACTCATAAAATAAAAGATGGAGAAACATTCAACAAAATTCTAAAAAATTATTCAATAAAAGAAGAGGAAATATTAAGCGTTAAAAAAAAATTATCAAAAAAGGTAAATCTAAACAAATTAAATACTAACCAAAAAATACAGTTTACTCTAAATCAATCTGACAATAATTTAAAAGAATTTATTTTTCAAATTTCTAATTCGGAAAAAATATATTTGACCAAAAATAATGAGAAAAGTGATTTTAAACAAGAAATTATTTTAACAAAATTAAATAAAGAAATTATTTATAAGGAGGGTATAATTTTAAACAGCTTGTATAACTCAGCTTCAAAAAAAAAGGTTCCTGTTAATGCTATAATAGAATTTGCAAGAATTTATGGTTTCGAGGTTGATTTTCAAAGAGATATAAGAAAACGTGATAGTTTTCAAATTATGTATGAGGTCTTTAAAGATGATAATAAAAAGATAATCGAAACCGGAGAGATTCTTTTTGCTAATTTAAAATTAAGTGGACAAGATAATCCTTTATATTTTTTCGATTCTAAAAGTATTAAAGGTCATTTTGATAAGAGTGGAAAAAGTAGTCAGAAAGCTTTGATGAAAACTCCAATTAATGGCGCTAGATTATCTTCTCCATTTGGAATGAGAAAGCACCCAATAGATGGATTTAATAAAATGCATCGCGGAACTGATTTTGCAGCTCCTTTAGGCACTCCCATAATGGCATCTGGTAATGGGGTTATAAAAAAAGCTGGATGGTGTGGAGGGGGTGGCAATTGTGTGGTAATTAAGCACAACTCAACCTATCAAACAGTCTATGCTCATATGTCTAAGTTTGCTAGTGGAATTAGAAGTGGAGTGAGGGTAAAGCAAGGACAAACAATTGGATTTGTGGGTTCGACTGGTAAATCAACTGGACCACATCTTCATTATGAGGTGATTGTAAATGGAAAAAAAATTAATTCCCAAACACTTAAATTACCCTCTGGAAAAATATTGAAAGGTAATGAGAGAGAGCTTTTTGAAACTTCAAAAATAAAATTGGATGTTTTAAAATCAGAAAAAATTATTGGTTTAAATTAGTCTAATTTTTACTCAACTTTTGTATTTTCTATTTCTTTATTTTTTGAAGAATTCTCATCGTGCTTATCAACTTTTTTTAGAAAATTTTTTTCATCTTCTTTAGATGATTTATTATCAAACATTCTTTTTTGTATTTCTCTTTCACTTAATACTCTAGTAAAATGATCAGCATGTTGAAAATAATTTTCAGACAAAATCTTATCGCCAGTAGATAATGCTTCTCTTGCTAAATTGTTATATTTCTCAATTAATTTAGATGCATTATGATTATTTCTGCCAGATATTTTACGTGGGAAAGTATCATTAGTCGAAAAATTGTTATTATATTTATTTCTATCACCATTAACCTTAAAAGTTCTTTCGTTTCTTCTAAAGTTATTTCTTCTTGTATTATTATTTCTGAATGTAACCATAATTTTTATTTTTTAATGCTCACTATACATCGATTATTATTGGCTAAATCTTTAATAACATCTTTAATATAATATCCATTTTTTCTTAAAATTTTATTCACTTTATCTGTTTGATTAAAAGCAATCTCAAGAATTAAAATGCCGTTTTTCTTTATAAGCTTGGACGAATTATAAATAACTTTTGTAATTTTAAATAACCCATCTAAACCACCATCTAAAGCTGATTTTGGCTCGTAATCACAAACATCCCTTTCCAAATACTTCAAGTCAAATTTCTTGATGTACGGGGGATTAGATACAATTAAATCATATTTGCCATAATTAAAATTGTCAACATCTGATTTAAATAACCTTATTCTATCATTTACATAAAGTTTTTTTGCATTAACCATGCAAATATCGAGGGTTTTCTTGCAAATATCAATACCAGTACCATAAAAACTTCTTCTCTCTTTCAAAATAGACAATAGTATGCATCCTGAGCCTATTCCGATATCTAATATTCTTAGCCCAGATTTATTTTTTGTTAATTTTAAGGTTTGCTCGATAACAATCTCTGTATCCGGTCTCGGAATCAGGACATCTTTAGTCACATAGAATTCATATTTCCAAAATTCTTTTTTACCAATCAAATATGCGATTGGTTTTTTTTTAGAGCGCTGTTCAATTAAATCATTATAAAGTATAATTTCTTTTTTTAATAAATTTTTATTAGAGTCTAAAATTATGTCTATGCGATTTTTTTGAAAGACTTTTGACATTAAAATTTCACTATCAAGTTTATAAGATTTGATACCGTTTTTTTTTAATTTACTGTCCCCTTTTTTTAGAGCTTCAAAAATATTCATATATCCCTATTAAAGATTACTCAAACTTTCTTCTTGAGCTCTTAATGAAAGCGACTCAATCATTTCATCAAAAGCTTCCCCCTCTAAAAACTCTTCAAGTTTGTGTAAAGTTAAATTAATTCTATGATCTGTAACCCTTCCTTGGGGGAAATTATATGTTCGTATTCTTTCGGATCTATCACCTGTTCCAATTTTACTTTTCCTATCTTTAGATCTTTCTTGTTCAATTCTAGATCTTTCTAACTCGTATAACCTTGCTCTTAAAATTTTTAAACCTTTAGCCTTATTTTTATGTTGTGATTTTTCATCTTGTTGAGAAACAGAAATTCCACTAGGTATATGCGTAATTCTCACAGCACTATCTGTTGTGTTTACGGATTGTCCACCAGGTCCACCAGCTCTAAAGACATCTATACGTAAATCAGTATCATTTATTTTTAAATCGACTTCTTCAGCCTCAGGTAATACAGCGACAGTAGCAGCAGAAGTGTGCACTCTCCCTTGAGTTTCAGTATCTGGAACTCTTTGAACCCTGTGTACACCACTTTCATATTTAAGAGTAGAATAAATATTAATCCCTTTTATTGATGCGATAACCTCTTTTAATCCTCCCGCCTCACTTTTTGAAATTGATATTATTTCTAAAAACCATTTTTTTTTACTGCTCACCTTCTCATACATTTTAAAAAGATCTGAAGCAAACAAACTAGCTTCAAGACCTCCAGTTCCTGCTCTTATTTCGATAATTGCATTTTTTTTATCTGCCTCGTCTTTAGGTAATAAAAATAATTTTAATTTTTTTTCATTTTTTTTATACTGAGTCTCTAAATCTTTTAGCTCAATTTCAGCCATTTTTAATAACTCAGAATCAGAATTCTCATCAACTAAAATTTTCTCTAATTCACTTTTATCTTTTTCGAATGATAAATATTTTTTTGCATCTCCGATTATTTCATTTAAATTAGAGTATTCTTTTGATTTTTCAGCAAAAGATTTTTTATCAACATCTCCTGAAGATAATTCTCTCTCTAAATTTGCGTGTTTGTTTATCAAATCATTGATAGTTTTATCAGGAATCATCTTAACTATTTTCCAACTCAGAAGCCTTTTTTTCAACCTCAAACACAACTTTATCAATCATATCTTTAGTTAGAACTTTTTCTGTTTGTGCTCCAGATAAATACAACATGTTACTCCCTTTTCTACCACCAGTGATGCCGACATCTGTCATCGCAGCTTCTCCAGGGCCATTAACCACACAGCCGATAATTGAGAGTGTTATGGGTTTTGTAATATGCGCGAGTCTTTTTTCTAAAATTTTTACAGTTTCAATTACTTGAAAACCTTGTCTAGCACATGAAGGACAAGAAATAATTCTTACCCCTCTCTCTCTTAAATTTAGCGACTTAAGTATTTCGTTACCAATTTTAACTTCTTTTACAGGATCATCAGACAGAGATATTCTGATAGTATCTCCGATACCTTCTAAAAGTAATGTTCCTAATCCAATAGAGGATTTTATACTTCCTGACACAAAACTTCCTGCTTCAGTTATTCCAAGGTGCAAAGGATAATCAATTTTTTTTGATAATTGACGATAGGCTTCAATTGATAAAAAAATATCTGAGGACTTAACACTTATCTTTAAATTTTCAAAATTTTCATCTTCTAAGATTTTTATATTTCTTAAAGCACTCTCAACTAACGCCTCTGGACAGGGCTCTTTAAATTTTTCTAATATATCTTTTTCTAAAGAACCTGCATTAACACCTACTCTAATAGAGCAATTATTTACAGTTGCTGCTCTCACAACTTCTTTGATTTTATTTATATTTCCTATGTTCCCTGGATTTATTCTAAGACAACTAGCACCGTTCTCGGCTGCTTCTATTGCTCTTTTGTAATGAAAATGAATATCTGCTACTATAGGCACATCAACATGTTTTACAATTTCTTTAAGTGCTTTTGTTGACGCCTCATCAGGGCAAGAAACTCTAATTATATCAGCACCTTCATTATGAATATCATTTATCTGTTTAATGGTAGCTCTTATGTCTGTAGTTAAAGTATTTGTCATAGACTGAACTGTGATAGGGTTATCACCACCAACCATTACTTTGCCGACACTAATTGCTTTTGTTTTTCTTCTTTTAATATCTCTAAATGGTCTTATGCTCATGATTAATTACCCAATTTAAATTCTTTATGTAAAGCGATTAATGCTTTTTTAGTATTTCTTTTATCAATCAAAACTGATATTTTAATTTCAGAAGTTGAAATAACTTGAATATTTATATTTTTTTTTGCAAGAGACTGGAACATTCTAAATGTTACGCCAGGTGTTGTCACCATTCCAACTCCTATAATTGAAAGTTTAGATACATCTTTTTTTAACAATAATTTTTTAAATTTAATATTTTTGTTAGATTCAATTATCTTTTTAGTTCTGTTTAAGTCATCCGTTTTAATGGTAAATGTTAAATCGGTTTCTTTCCCATTCGCTGAAATATTTTGAACAACCATATCAACATTAATTAAGTTTTTTGATAAAGGTTTAAATATCATTGCAGCAACACCAGGTTTATCTTTAACTCCTACTAAAGTAACTTTAGCATCATTTTGAGTTGAAGAAATACCAGCAATAATTTTATTATTAATAATATTCTTTCTTTTTGTGATCAATGTTCCTGGTTTTTTTTTAAATGAGGACTTTACTTCAATGTTAATTCTATTTAAACGCGCATCCTGAATTGAAGCTGGCTGCATAACTTTTGCACCTAAAGACGCCATCTCCAACATTTCTTCGTAAGAAATTACTTTTATTTTTCTTGCTTTTTTTAATTTGTTTGGATCTGTTGTATAAACACCTTCCACATCAGTGTAAATTATACATCTCTCTGCCTTAAAAAATTTGGCCAGCATAATTGCGCTTGCATCCGACCCACCTCTTCCAATCGTTTTAATTCTCTCACTAGTATCAATACCTTGAAAACCAGTCACAATTGGTATTCCACCTTTTTTGAGATAATCTAAAATTTTTTTTTTGTAGATAGACAAAATTTTTGCATTTTTATGAGTGCCTTCAGTAATAATCGGTATTTGCCAAGATAACCAAGAACGAGATTTTAAGCCAATATGTGATAATCTTGCGGCAATTAAAGAGCATGCTACTTGTTCACCAGATGAAACAAGAACATCATACTCAGAAGGTAAAAAATTTTCACTTATCTCTTTTGATTTTTTTATTAAATCGTTTGTAACCCCACTCATAGCTGAAGATACTACAATAATTTTATACCTTTTTTTATGATATGAATTAATAATGTTAGCTACATTTTTAATTCTTTTAATGCTACCTACAGAAGTTCCTCCAAATTTTAAAACTACAATTTTCATGAATAAATATTTTTAAATTAAAATATTGATTAAATTCATCTTGAATATAAAATTTACTTAAATGAAAACTAACACAATTAATAAAAAAGAAATAGAAAAATTTTCTAAAATTGCTGAAGAATGGTGGGATCCCAAAGGAAAATTTAAACCATTGCATAATTTTAATCCTTTAAGGATTTCTTATCTTAAAGACAATATTATTAAATCTTTCAATATTCAAAAAAAAAATAAGATCCTCTCTGGAGTAAAAATTTTAGATATAGGTTGTGGTGGAGGATTATTGTGTGAGCCTATGTCAAGACTTGGTGCCGAAGTTTTTGGAATGGACGCATCTGAAAAAAATATTGAGGTGGCAAAAATTCATGCAAAAAAAAGTAACTTAAATATTAAATATTTTTGCTCATCGCCTGAAAAATTTAAGTCAGATTTAAAATTTGATGTTATACTTAATATGGAAATTATTGAACATGTAGAAGATGTAGATTACTTTTTAAAATCATGCTCAAAGTTTTTGAAAAAGAATGGTGTCATGTTCATTGCAACATTAAATAAAACATTAAAATCTTATCTTTTTGCAATAATAGGTGCTGAATATATCCTTAAGTGGCTTCCAATTGGAACACACGATTGGGAGAAATTTGTAAAGCCTGAGGACTTGATTAGCATAACAAAAAAATGTGATCTTACTTTAAAAGATTTGAGAGGAGTAAAGCTTAATTTTTTAACAAATAATTGGGAGTTAAGTGATGATAGATCAGTTAATTATATTGCAAAATTTATTAAGATATAACTGAGATTAATTATTTTTATCCTCTATCCAAGGAATAATTTCTGTGTCAATTCCTTCCTCCCTTAGATCTTTAATCTCTTGTCTTGACGCAGTTCCATAAATTCCTTTATCTTTTTTTTTATTTTTATAATGAATTGATCGAGCCTCATAAGCAAAGTTTTCGCCGACATATTCAAAGTTCTTTTTTATAAATTTTTGATATTCTTTAATTTTTTCATTAATTTTCTGATATTTATGATCTTTAATTTTTTTATCTTTTTTCCAAGATTTATTTAAAAATTTTGGTGCCATAAGAGTTTTTTCTACTTTAGGTGATCCACATCTATGACAATTTAGATAGTTTTTTTTTCTTAGTTTTTCATATTCCAGTGAAGATGCAAACCAACTATCAAATAATAATCTACATTTTTTGCATTTTAATTTGTATTTGATCATTGAAAATATTTAATTATTCAATTTAATATTTCAAGATATTAACTTCTATAATCTGAGTTAATTTCAATATATTTTTTTGTGAGGTCCATAGTGTAAGTAGTAAATTTTTTTGAACCTTTAAAAATATTTATGTTGATATCAATATTGTCATTTTTCATATAATTGATAATATCAGACTCATTATAGTTTAAATTTAATTTTCCATTGTTAACAATAGAAAATTCTCCAAATTTTATAGACAACTTTTCTAGGTTTATTTGAACATTTGATTTTCCAATTGCCATTACTATCCTGCCCCAATTTGGATCCTCCCCTGCTATGGCGGTTTTAACTAAAGGAGAATTGGCAATAGAAAAGCCAATCTTTTTTGCATCGTCCTCATTTTTACAATTTTCTACGTTAATAGTTATAAATTTAGATGCTCCTTCTCCATCAGAAACTACTCTTTTAGCCAAACTTAATAAAACTTTTTTTAATGCTTCCTCAAAATCTTTTATTCTTTTATCATTATAATTTTTAATTCTAGGATGCTTTACTTTGCAAGTCGAAAAAATACTAACCATGTCATTAGTACTTGTGTCACTATCACAACTAATTGCATTAAAAGTTGTTGAAATATTTTTTTTAAGAAGTTTTTTTAAAATTTCATTAGACACGTCCGCATCTGTAAAAATATAAGCTAGTGTAGTAGCCATATTGGGTTGGATCATCCCAGACCCTTTGGCAATACCAAAAATCTTTACAGAACTTCCAGCAATTTTGCAATGCTCCATAGACATTTTAGGTTGTGTGTCCGTTGTCATAATACCTAGGGCTGCCTTCATCCATATATACTTATTCTGAGTATATCTTATATTTTTTACTAAAACTGGAATCTTATTTTTAATTTTATCTTCAGGGAAAATTTCTCCGATTGTACCAGTACAGCCAAATATTATCTCCTTTGGTTTAATTATTTTTGGATTATCTTCATCTTCTTTTTGTTTTGCAGAAAGTTCTTGAGAGATTATGTCTGATATTTTTTCAAGACTTCTATACCCCTGTCTACCAGTAAAACAATTTGCATTTCTCGCATTAACTAAAAGCGAATATATTTTTTTTGAGTTTTGATTTAAGTTCCATTTAATATTTTCAGATATAATTTTTGATTGCGTATAAACAGAGGCATAATTTGCTCCCTCTCTAAAATAAAACATTACTAAATCATCTCTAGTATCTTTATAAAGATTTGCACACACAGTGGAAATTGAAACACCATCAATATGATCCAAATCTTGATATTCTAACATTCTCTTGTTTTTTGATTTAGATAATAAAAAATTAGGTAAATTTAGACCCATGGTATTTAAAATATTTATTTATTAATTATATTAAAGGATATAAGTAAATAATAAATCAAAAACTAATGTTTAATCCTTTAAATCTTATCTCAAAATTCATTAGATCAGGTAATCAGAAAGAACTAGATAGGTTGAAAAAGATCACTCAACAAATAAATTCTTTAGAAGAAGATACAAAAAAACTTAAAGATAATGAATTTCCAAATAAAACTAGAGAATTCAAAGAAAAATTAAAAAATGGCTTTAGTATAGATGAATTACTGCCAGAAGCTTTTGCGCTAGTGAGAGAGGCATCTAGAAGAATTAGGAATGAAAGGCATTTTGACGTTCAAATTATCGGGGGGATAGTATTACACGAAAGAAAAATTGCTGAGATGCGAACAGGAGAAGGTAAAACATTAACAATAACTCTTGCAGCTTATTTGAACGCCCTATTTGAAAAAGGAGTTCATATTGTTACCGTTAATGACTATTTGGCAAAAAGAGACTGCCTTGAAATGGGAAAAATTTATAATTTCTTAGGAATATCCTCTGGCTACATAAATAATATTCAAGACGATGGTGAAAGGAAAAAAAATTATAATTGTGATATCACCTATGCAACTAACAGCGAATTAGGCTTTGACTACCTTAGAGATAACATGAAGTATTCTAGGGATGAGATGGTTCAAAGAGAACATTTTTTTTCAATCGTTGATGAGATCGACTCTTGTTTAATTGATGAGGCTAGAACCCCGTTAATCATCTCTGGTGCTGCAGAGGATAAGACAGACAAATATCTTGCTGTAGATAAATTGGTGAAAAGGTTAAAAAAAACTGACTATGAAATTGACGAAAAAGATAGAAATATTTTATTAACAAATGACGGAATAAATAATGTAGAAAAAATTTTTTCTGATACAGGTATATTAAAAAATAATAACTTTTATGACCCAGAAAATATAAATTTAGTACATCATGTAAATCAAGCTTTAAGAGCTAACCATTTGTTTGAAAAAGGTAAGGACTATATTGTTAAAGATAACTCTCTAAAGATAATTGACGAACTCACTGGAAGAATTCTTGAAGGAAGGCGATTTGGTGATGGTCTCCATCAAGCTTTAGAGGCCAAAGAAAAAATTGAAATTCAAGCCGAAAACCAAACGTTGGCATCTATAACTTATCAAAATTATTTTAAACTATATAAAAAGATTGCTGGTTGCACCGGAACAGCAGCTACAGAGTCTGAAGAATTTTTTGAAATTTATAATTTACCAGTTGTTGTGATTCCAACAAATAAAAAGATGATAAGAAAAGATTTTAATGATCAAATTTTTAGAACAGAAAAAGAAAAAAATAATGCTATAATTAAGAAAATTAAAGAACATAATAAAGTTGGACAGCCATTGTTAGTTTTTACGTCCAGTATTAACAAGTCTGAAATTTATTCAAAATTACTGGATAAGGAACAGATTAATCATGTAGTTTTAAATGCAAAAAATCATGAAAACGAAGCTGAAATTATTTCCAATGCAGGTAAAGAGAGATCTGTGATAATAACAACAAGTATTTCGGGAAGAGGTGTCGATATTCAATTGGGAGGAAAAAAAGATACCACGAACAGTGAAAAATTAATTGAGGACAAAAATAAAATAAAATCCTTAGGAGGCTTATTTGTAATTGGTACTGAAAGAATGGAGTCTCGAAGAGTTGACAATCAAGCGAGAGGTAGATCGGGACGTCAAGGTGATGAAGGAAGCTCGATTTTTTATGTAAGTTTAGAGGATGATTTAATGAGAATTTTTGGATCAGACTCAATGAACAGTATGCTTGAAAAATTAGGCCTAAAAGATGGTGAGAGTATTGACCATCCTTGGATAAATAAAGCCTTAGAGAGAGCACAACAAAAAGTAGAGGCAAGAAACTTTGATATTAGGAAAACTCTTATTAAATTTGATAATGTATTAAATGATCAAAGACATGTAATTTTTTCGCAAAGAAAAGAGGCAATTGATAGCGAAAAGATTTTTGACTATTCTGCAAATTTTTTAGACGAAATAAAGAGAGATTTAATAGAGTTAAAAATCCAAAAGATTGCTAATCCAAAAAGCTCCCTTTTCGAAAGTCAAATCAAAACTCTTATGGGAAAAAACTTTAATGAAGAAGAACTAAAGTTTTTATTAGAAAAAAAAGATAATGAATTAATGAAATTAATTTCAGATAAGTTCTATGAAACTCGAGAAGAGAGAATTAAACTTTTAGGAGAAGATCAAGCAAAACAAATAGAAAAAAGAATCTTTTTACAATCTATAGATATTAATTGGAAATCACACATACAATATTTAGAGCAATTGCGCCAAGTAATTGGGTTAAGATCTTATGGACAAAGAGATCCTCTTATCGAGTACAAAAAAGAAGCTTTCACTTTATTTGAGGATTTATTAAAAAAACTTAAGCAAGATTATATAGTTGTTCTCATGAATCTTAAATTTGTAGAAACATCAAGTGATAAATCGGAAGAGAAAACTAGCGAGGAAAAAAATTCTAAAAAAATAAATCTATCTGATAATCCAAAATGTTTATTATTAATAAAAAAAAATCAAAAAATTTCTAGAAACGATAGATGTGAGGCTACAGGAAAAAAATTTAAAAACTGTTGTGGAGCATTATAGAATTTAAATTAATAAAAAGATTGAAGAAACTAAAATTAATCCACCAATAATCGCTAGTAATATTTTTTTTGATTTAAAAATTTGATCTAAATCATTTTTCTTAATTGTTAATGTACTTAAATCTTCAGTACTAGTCATAAAACCATCATTTCTTCCAATTTTTAGAAATTTATTTTTTCTTTCAGTCATTATTTCTTCTGAGGATAATTCGTTAAAATAATTTAAATTTTTTGTTAAAGTTTGTCTTACATTGTTTAATATTATATCTCTATCTCTGTGTGCACCACCTGATGGCTCGTCAATTATTTCATCAATAACTTTTAACTTAAGTAAATCTTTAGCAGAAAGTTTCATAGCTTTAGCAGCATCAAGCATTTTTTTTGGATCTCTCCACAGAATTGTTGCACATCCCTCAGGAGAAATAACTGAATAAATCGCATTTTCTAACATTAAGACTTTGCTTGAGGAGGCTAGAGCTATAGCACCCCCAGAACCACCCTCTCCAATAATAATTGCTATTGTTGGAACTTTTAACTTCATACAACACTCTATTGATTTTGCGATTGCTTCTGCTTGACCCCGTTCCTCGGCACCTACTCCAGGATAAGCTCCTGGTGTATCTATAAACGAAACTATTGGTATCTGAAATCTATCAGCTAGCTCCATAAGACGTATTGTTTTTCTGTAGCCCTCAGGTCTCATCATTCCAAAATTTCTTTCAATTCTGCTATCCAAATCTTCTCCCTTTTCTTGACCAATAACTAAAATTGACTGATTTTTAAATTTTGCAAAACCTGTGATAACTGACTTATCCTCACCATAAAACCTATCGCCTGATAGAGAAATAAAGTCATCAAACAAATTATCAATGAAAAATTTTGATTTAGGCCTATCCTCATGTCTTGCAACCATAGTGGTTTGCCAAGGATCAAGGTTTGAATAAATTGAATTCAATTTATCATTTATCTCTTTCTGAGTTTTTGAAATTTTTTGAGTATCAACTTCAGAAATACCACCCTGATTATATGGATCTTTAAGTTTCTCTAACTCTTCATCTAATTCTTTTATTTCTTTTTCAAAATTAAGGTAGTTTTTCATTGTTTTTTAAAGCGATTATTTAATTAACAAAAAAGGCAATAAAATGATATTGAATTAAACAAATATTTGTTATTTAATAACATATTCTTTTATAGAATAAAGTCTTACTATCGGGAGAGACTATTTTTTAGCGCCGAAGGAGCAACCACCCCGGAAACTCTCAGGCAAAAGGACCGATCGAAGCATAACACTCTGGAAAGAGATTTATTTCCGCCGAAGGAGCAAAACTCTCAGGCAAAAATACAGATGGGGTGTGAGTTAAAGTGCTATGCAAGAAAAATACATAAAAATTAATAATTTAAAAGTATCTGAAAAACTATCAAAATTTGTAAATGGTGAATTACTGAAAAACACAAATGTATCTCCTGAAAATTTTTGGTTAGGTCTTGAAAAAACTCTTGATGAGCTTGCACCAAAAAACAGAGAATTAATTAAGTTTAGAGAAGATTTACAAAAGAAAATAGATAATTGGCATATCAAAAATAAAGGTAAAGAATTCAATTTAGCGGAGTATAAAAAATTTTTGTTAGAAATTGGTTATTTAAAAAACGAAGGGCCTGATTTTAAAATAGAAACTAAAAATGTTGATGAAGAAATTGCAAATATAGCTGGACCTCAATTAGTAGTACCTATCATGAATGCAAGGTATGCGTTAAATGCTGCGAATGCAAGATGGATGAGTTTATATGATAGTCTATATGGCACGGATGTAATTGAAGAGTCTGAAGACAGCGTATCTGAAAGGTATGACCCTTTAAGGGGTGAAATGGTTATTAAATATGGTAGAGATTTTTTAGATAAGCACTTCCCATTAGCTGGATTGAGTTGGGCTAAAATAACAAGCCTTGCCGTAAAAGATGGCAAATTAAAAATTTTAAAAGGTGCTGATGTTTTTGATTTAGGAGATGAAGATAAATTTATCGGACACAGAGGTGAAAGTGACAACCCATCTGCAATTATTTTAAAGAATAATAATTTACATATTGAAATTCTAAAAGATTCAAGAGCGTTTGCTGCTCAACAAGATCATGCAGGAATTAGTGACATAATAATAGAATCTGCAGTTTCAACAATTTGTGATAATGAGGATAGTGTCGCTGCAGTTGACTCGGAAGATAAAATTATTTGTTATCGAAATTGGCTAGGTCTTATGAAAGGTGATCTTAAATCAAAATTTGAAAAAGAAGGTAAATTATTTGAGAGAAAGCTAAATCCAAATAGAAGTTATATCTCAAAAGACGGTAAAGGTTTAAAGTTGCATGGTAGAAGCCTTTTACTTATAAGAAATGTTGGTCATTTAATGACAAACCCGTCGATTTTATTAAGTGACGGAAATGAGATACCTGAGGGAATCATGGATGCATTTATAACAACAGCGGCTGCGTTACATGATATTAAAAACAAAACTAACTCAAGAACTGGATCTGTGTATATAGTAAAGCCTAAAATGCATGGTCCAGATGAGACAGCGTTTACAGATTTAATTTTTTCTAAAGTTGAGGAAGTTCTTAATTTACCTAAGTATACTTGTAAAATTGGTATTATGGATGAAGAAAGAAGAACCTCTGCAAATTTAAAAGAGTGTATTAGAAGTCTCAAAAATAGAGTTTTTTTCATAAATACTGGTTTCTTAGATAGAACTGGCGATGAAATGCACACATCTATGGAAGCTGGCCCAATGATTAAAAAGGGTGATATGAAATTATCTAAATGGATAAACGCTTACGAAAATAATAATGTCGATATTGGTTTAAAATGTGGATTTTCAGGAAAAGCTCAAATTGGAAAAGGAATGTGGGCAATGCCAGATAAAATGAAAGATATGATGGATCAAAAAAAAGGACACCTAAAAGCAGGAGCAAACTGTGCGTGGGTTCCATCTCCAACAGCAGCTGCCTTACATGCTTTACATTATCATGAAATAAATATTTTTAATGAACAAAAAAAATTAATTGATAGAGAGCCAGCAAAAATTGATGATCTCTTAACAATACCAACAGCAGACCGACCTAATTGGTCTGTGGAAGATATAAATAAAGAAATTTCTAACTCCGCACAAACTTTATTGGGTTATGTTGTAAGGTGGGTAGATCAAGGTGTGGGTTGTTCTAAAGTGCCTGATATTAACAATATAGGTTTGATGGAAGATAGGGCGACACTCAGAATTTCGTCCCAGCATATAGCCAACTGGATACATCATGGAATTACAACAAAGATACAAGTAACTGAAATAATGAAAGAAATGGCGAAGATAGTTGATGAACAAAATAAAAATGATCCATTATATGTTAAAATGAGTGGTAATTATGATAAATCTATAGCATTTCAAACTGCTTGTGATCTGGTGTTTAAGGGTAAAGAACAGCCATCAGGTTACACTGAGCCGTTACTTCATTTAAACAGATTAAAAAAAAAATCTAATCTGAGTTCGAAATCAAATTAGATCGATTTTTAAAAGCAGAAATTAAGGTCCCATCATCTAGATTTTCTATCTCACCACCTACCGGCAAACCTTGGGCAAGCCTTGTAATTTTTACTTTGGAATTTTTTAAACTTTCTTGAATATAGTAAGCAGTCGTTTGACCTTCAATCGTGGCGCTCGTAGCTAAAATTACCTCTTCAATTTTGTCTTTTTTAACCCTCTCTACTAAAGAGTCGATTAATAAATCTTCTTTTCTATTTCCTGAAGATGAGATTGTACCACCAAGAATATGAAAATATCCCTGATATATATTAGAGCTCTCGATAGACCATTGGTCAGCTATATCCTCAACAACACAAATTTTATCATATTTTTTTTCTAAAATTTTACAATTATCATAATCACACTTTATTAAAACAGATTTTAAAGCTCCACAAATTGTACATCTAGAAATATTTTTATAAACATCTGTTAACGATTTTGCTAGAGGCTTTACTAATTCATCTTTGTTATTAATTAATTTTAAAAGAATTCGCTTTGCTGATTTTGGTCCCAAACCAGGTAATTTTGATATTAGTTTAATTAGCTGATCTATCTCATCACAATTTTGCATATTCTATAAAGGCCATTTAAATCCGGGAATACCAAACCCACCCGTTGCTTTTGAAATTTCCTCACTTGTTTTTAATTTGAGTTGAGATTTAGCACTATTATGAGCTGCAACAATCAAATCCTCAATTATGGTTTTGTCCTCTCTCATAATTTCATCAGATAACTCTATTGTTTGCATTTCTCCATCTCCATCCAAAGTTATCTTTACAGAATTTGATCCTGAAACTCCTACAACTCTAATTTCTTTAATCTTTTGTTGGCTTTCCTTCATCTTTGCTTCAAGCTCTTTCGCTTTATCTAATATTTTACTAAAATCAGTCATTATCAACTCCGTTTTTGTTTGAATTTACATCTATTAATTCGGCATCAGGGAATCTTTCCTGAACACTTTTAAATATTTTTGAATTTTTCATTTCCTCAATCAATACTTGCTTAGTATTTTTTTGTTTATCATTTATGGACATTTGTCCTTTTAATTTACTAAACGTAATAATCCATCTTTCATCAGTCCATTCAAAAAGTTTTGACGATAGATCTTTTACAAAATCTTTATCTAAACTTTCATTAAAAGATATTTCAATTCTATTTTTTTCAAATTTTACAAGATTAACGTTTTTTTCTAATTCATATTTTAGTTTTATTTCTTTTTTATTTGAACAAACTTCAATTAAGTTCTCAAAAGTATTTATCTTAATTTTATTTTCTGCTTTAATTTCTGTTTGAATTTCTGGTTTATTTTTATCTTCCTGTGCAATATTCTTTATTTGATTGACTGTTTTAGATGTTGTCTCACTTTCTGAATTCTTGCTTAGATTTTCACTTTTTGTATGAACATCAATTTTTTCAACTTTATTTTTAAATTTTGCAGAACTTAAATACATTAATCTTATTAGGATCATTTCAATTGAAAAGTGTGGATTGGAAACTATTTCTAACTCATCAAGTGAAGAGATGACAAACTGCCAAAATAATATTAATATCTCTTGGTCTAGTTGATTTGACAAACTTTTAATTTTAAAAAATTCTTCATCATTCAGAGAAAAATTTATGCTTTCTAAAGTTAATGAATTAATATTTTTGAGGTAATAAAGTATCTCTAAGAAATCATTAATAAAAACCTTTGGTTCAACACCTTGATCATAAATCTTTCTATAAGTACTTATTACTTTTGTTTCTTCGCCGTTTAAAATTAGCTCTAACAAGTAGATTAATTGAGATTTATCGAAGTATCCAAAAATTCTCTGCGCTGAATTTAAATCTAATTCTTTTTCCTCACCCAAACTTAATAATGCTCTATCTAACAGAGATAAGGCGTCTCTAACAGAGCCTTCTGAAATTTTTACTATAAGCTTTAAAGCATCGTCTGTTATTTTTCCATTTTCTTTATCTTTGATTATTTTAATATATTCTAATAATTCAGATGATTTAACTCGAGACAAATCAAATCTTTGACATCTAGAAACTACAGTAACTGGAATTTTTTTAATTTCTGTCGTTGCGAAAATAAATTTCAAATACTCTGGCGGTTCTTCTAAGGTTTTTAATAAGGCATTAAATGCTTGTTTACTCAACATATGGACTTCATCAATTATGAAAATTTTATATTTAGCGGATGTTGGTCCATATCTAGAAAATTCAATTAAATCTCTTACATCATCTACACCCGTTTTGCTCGCTGCATCCATTTCAAGAACATCAATATGACTTGAGTTCGTTATTGCATCACAATTATCACATTTTACTTTACATTTATTTTCTATTCCATTTAAACAATTTAATGTCTTTGCAACAATTCTTGCTGTTGTAGTTTTTCCAACCCCTCTTATTCCAGTGAACAAATATGCATTTGGTATTTTGTTAGCTTTAATTGAGTTTATAATGGTTTCAGTAAGAACCTTTTGACCAATAAGATCATCAAAAGTTTGGGGTCTATATTTTAGTGCTAATACTTTTGATTTACTATTCATAAATTTAATAAGGAGACTAGAACCTGAATAACTGTCTCTACGACTGCCTCCGTTAAGATCTGGTCGGGTTCAAGCGGCATCCACCTCTAGCCTCCAAGTGTATTATAGCAGTAATGTTTTCTAAACCACAAGAAATAATAAAAATTACTTTTCTCTTATTTCGTCAGCTTCAAAAACACCTAAAACGTGAAAATCTTGACAATGTAAACCTAATTCCTCTAATGATTTTTTAACTTTTACATCTTCTATATGACCATCAAGATCACATAAGAAAAAATAAGAATCGAAGGAATTTTTTTCAGGGTAACTTTGTAGTTTAGTTAAGTTTACACCATTAATAGCGAAGCCACCTAGTGATTGATATAAGGCTGCTGGTTTACTTTTTAATTTGAATAGAAAAGATGTAATATATTTTTTGTCACCATATTCTGGTTGAAAGATGTTTTTTCCCATAATTAAAAACCTAGTAAGATTTCCTTTTTCATTTTCAATATTTTTTTTTATTATTTCTAATCCATAAGTTTCTGCACTTAAAGTAGAAGCTATTGCAGCATTTTTGTTATCTTTAATTTTAGATATCATTTCTGCTGATCCAGCTGTATCTGCTCTAACATGTTCAATTAGATTATTTGATTTTATAAAGTTTGAGCATTGTGAAAGTGCTTGTGAATGAGAGTAAACATTTTTTATGTCAGAAATTTTTGTACCAGGAATAACTAACAAGTTATGCTCAATTTTTTGAAAATACTCTGAATAAATATTTAATCGATATTTAAATACCAAATATTCAATTCCTATATTTCCAGTAATTCTGTTAGACTCTGGTATAATTATTCTGGATGATGGATCTTCGGAAGCTTTTAAAAAACATTCGTCAAAAGTCTTACATGGTATTATCTTGGCTTTTGGGGCAACGGATAAAGCAGCTAGATGTGAATATGCTCCATATGTTCCTTGAAAATAAATTTTTTCCATCACGTCTTATATTCCATAATCTTTTTAATAGCCACAAAATCCTCTTTTGTGTCTATTCCAATTGAGTGTGATTTGGCAAGAGCAACGTTTATTTTAATTTTATTTTCTAAAGCTCTTAATTGTTCTAACTTATATTTAGCCTCATTAGGGGATTGTTTGTATGATACAAAATCTTTAAGAGTTCCCATTTCATAACAATAAATACCAACATGATGATATGTGTTTAAATCTTTTTTTAAGGTTTTTCTTTTGAAATAAATTGCCTCTGGAAAATTTTTGTCATTTAATTCTTCTTTTGTTTTTACTTTAACCGCACTTTGATTATCATAAAGTTTTTTATCTAAAATTTTTGAAGCAAGCGTACCAATTTTTGAATTTGTATTTATCATAAATTGGTTAAGATTCCTTATATCATCAACATCAATTAAAGGCTCGTCTCCTTGAAGATTCATTACTAAATCAATGTTTGGTATCTTGGTTTTTTGTAAAGCTTCATAAATTCTATCTGTTCCTGTATTATGTTTATTGCTAGTCAACACTGCTTCACCACCATTTTTTTTAACATCATCCATGATTTCTTGATTTTCGGTTGCGACTATTACATCCCCGATTTTTGCTTTTTCAGCCCTCTTGAACACGTGAGAAATGATGGATAAACCATTAATTTTTAGAAGTGGTTTTCCCGGCAACCTAGTGGCTGCTAGTCTTGATGGGATTATAATTAATGTTTTCATGCGTCATTGTTATTTGTAAATACATTACAAGCAGAGGCAATAATATACATCAAATTTATAAGCAATTTTTAATTTATAATGTTATACGTTCAAAATAAATTTTTATAAAATGGATTCTTTTGAAATAAATAAAATAGTTGCTGCGATTTTACTTGTAGCTCTTCTTTTAATAGGTATTAGCAAACTATCTAGTGTGATTTTCTATGTTGAAAAACCTAAAACGCCAGGATACGCAGTTGATGTTGAACAATCAGTTGCTGCACAGTTAAAAACTGAAGGTGAAACCATAGAGCAAAAAATAGACATAGCTGCTTTAATGGCAATGGGAGATATTGCAACTGGAGAAAAAGTTTTTAAAAAATGTGCAGCTTGTCATTCAATTATAAAAGGTGGAAAAAATAACATTGGACCAGCACTATACAATGTTGTTGGAAGAAAAATTGGTGCTGTAAATGATTACAAATATTCTAAAGCATTAGCTGGATATGGAAAGGAATGGACATTTGAGGAATTAAATGGGTATTTAATCAAACCTGCCAAATGGATTAAAGGAACTAAAATGGCATTTGCAGGATTGAGAAAAGAGAAGGATAGAGCTTCAGTGATTATGTACTTGAACAAAAATTCAGATAACCCATTACCTCTACCTTAATTTTCCAAAACAATAAAGTAAGATAGATTTTTGCACATGTACTCTGTTAAGTGCTTGCGTCCAGACTTTTGATTGTTTACTAGAAAATACTTTTTCATCAACTTCATTTCCCCTTGGCAAACAGTGGAGAAAAATACAATCTTTCTTTGCATAATTCATCATTTTTTTATCAATCTTAAATTTTTTAAAACTTTTCAATTTTTTTGATTTATTTACTTTATCATTTATAGATATGACTTTATCAGAAAAAAGAACATCTGCGTTAAAGGCAGCTTCTGTAGGACTTGAAAGTATATCTACTTTATTATTGTTTTTTTGTATGTAATCCATAATATTTTTATTTGGTTTATATTTTTTAGGACAACCAATTTTTAATTTAAATGAAAATTTAATTGAAGCTGCAATTAAAGAATTTAATACATTGTTACAATCACCAATCCACGCAATATTTAATTTGCGTATAGGCTTCTTCTTTATCTCCTCTACCGTAAAGATATCTGACAAAATCTGGGTTGGGTGAGATGAAGGGCTTAAACCGTTAATAACTGGAATTGATAAATGTTTTTTAAATTCCTCTAGTTTTTTATCACAATCCGTTCTTAACATGAATGCATCACCAAAATTAGATAATATCTTAGCTGTATCTTCTATACTTTCACCACCTTTAGACAAATGAAGCTCATCAGGTCTTAATGTCAGAGTGCTTCCTCCTAATTGTCTAATAGCAAGAAAAAAACTTAGTCTAGTCCTTAAACTTGATTTTTCGAACATTTGAATTAATAATTTTCCTTTGAGAGGAGCATCTTTATCCACATCAAGATGACTAAGTTTTTTTCTTAAATTTTTTCTTTTTTGTGCATCTCTAATAATTTTTCTAAGATTATTAGCTGAAATATCTTTTAAATTTATAAAATGTTTCATTTTAGCTCATTTTTGAACATACATCATCAATGATTTTTAATGCTTGATTGATTTCTGTTTTTTTAACATTTAGTGGAGGTAGAATACGAATAACATTCTCAGCTGCACGTATAGTTAGTAGTCTCTTATCCATCAATTTTTTAATAAACTTTGACTGATCTGTATAAAGCTGAACTCCAATTAATAAACCTTTTCCTCTTATTTCTTTAATAATTTTTGGGTATTTTTTTTTTAAAAGATTTAAATTAATAAAAAAATGTTTTGACAATTTCTTTACATTGTTTAAGAATTTTTTACTTGAAACTATATCTATTACTGTATTCCCAACTGCCATTGCCAAAGGATTACCACCAAAAGTTGAACCATGAGTACCTGGTATCATTCCAGAAGCAACTTTTTTGTTCATTAAAACTGCACCAATAGGGAAACCACCACCTATACCTTTAGCAATAGGAACAATATCTGGTTTTATTTTTGAGCTTTCAAAAGCTAGAAAATCTGCAGATCTCGAAATTCCTGTCTGAACTTCATCTGCTATTAATAAAATTTTTTTTTTGTTGCATAATTTTCTTAATTCTTTGAGGCACCAATCAGGAATCACTTTAATTCCTCCTTCTCCCATAATTGGTTCAATCATTATAGCTGCAGTATTTTTAGTGATATTTTTTTTTAGAGATTTGTGATTTCCAAAAATAAAATGATCGAAACCTGGAACTTTTGGTCCAAAACCCTCTACCATTTTTTTGGATCCACTTGCAAAAATTGCTGCAATAGTTCTTCCATGAAAAGAATTTTTTACACATAAAATTCTGTTTTTATAAGGTTTTCCAATTGAGTAAAAGTATCGTCTAGCAACTTTAATGGATGCTTCAGTAGCTTCTGCACCACTATTTTGAAATATTACGTAATCTGCAAAAGTTTTTTGACATAATTTTTTTGCTAAGCTTTCCCCCTCAGGAATTTTAAAGGCATTTGAAACATGCCAAAGTTTTTTAGATTGATTTTGTATTGTTTTAACAAGTTTAGGATGTGCGTGACCTAAACAATTTACAGCTATTCCTTGAACGAAATCTAAGTATTTCACTCCTTTAGAAGTGTAAAGATAACTTCCTTTACCTTTTGTAAAAGAAATTTTTTTTCTATTATAATTTTTTGCTAAATAGCTCATATCAATATTGTTTTTATAAACAAAAAAATTAAATACAAGTTGGGATTGAATATCACTCTAAACATTTCAAATTAAATAATGTTGATAACTGTAAATAATATATTGTTTATTAGTGTTTTTTATCAGTATATTGTGTTTATATAATTTTTTTATACATTATATAGTAAATTATGAGTTGGACCGAAGAAAAAGTCAATAAATTGAGAGAGCTTTGGGGAAAAGGTAACACTGCGAGCCAAATAGCTGAAATAATCGGTGGTATTACTCGAAACGCAGTAATAGGAAAAGCTCACAGACTTAATCTTTCAGCAAAAATTAAAACTAGAAAAGTAACCTCAAATGAAAACTACAATCATACAACAGAACAAAGAAACAATAAGGTTAAAAGAGGACGAAGAAGTAAATTTAAATCCTTAATTATTGAAAAAGATTTTGAACCTGAAAATCCAAAACAGCTTGAAGAACTTGATGAAAACTCTTGTAAGTGGCCAATCGGTCATCCTAATGAGAAATCATTTTATTTTTGTGGAAGAACATCATTAAAAGACTTCTCCTATTGTAAGCTTCATTTGCTTTACGCTTATCAACCGAAAGGTAAAAAAGAAGAGGTGGTTGAAAAGGATGAGGTTCCAGAATTTATTGGAAAAAAAATAAAATCTGCATAGTAAAATTTAATTTGTATTATCTATTTTTTGAATATTCACCACCCTCTCTCCACATGTATGAGTATTTTTCAACTTCGTTACTAAAAATTTTTTTCGAGGGCACACCAATGTCAAAATTTGTCTTATACTTACCAGAGACAACATTATCATAATTCAGTAACTTTAACTGATCAACAGTTAACAAAGGATTCGGTAATAATTGGAAAAGTTTTGCCGTCAGCATCGCTAAAGGAAGTGGAAATGGTATTAAAAGTCTTTTTTTATTTATGGTATTAAGTAAAATGATTAAAATTTCTTTAAAAGTCAAAACCTCAGGCCCTATACACTCAATAACATTCGAATTGACCTTTTTCGAAATTACGAAATAAATAATATCAGTCAAATCTGAACAATGAATAGGAGTAAATTTTGTTTTACCATAATAGTATAATGGGAATATCGGTAACCTGCTTAATAAAGTCATCAAATTACAACTAAAATTATCTGAAGATGAGTAAACTATTGACGGTCGTAAAATTGTTGTGTTAGGAAAAATTTTTAAAATATTTTGTTCACCATTCAATTTGCTTTGGGCATATTTAGAATCTAATGCTTCGTTTATTCCCAAAGCAGAAATATGAATAAATTGTTTTAATTTATATTCCTTACACAATTTAGCCAAAAGAGATGGGAATACGGAATGGATATTCTTAAATGTGCTTCCATTTTTTTTTTCAAATAAAATACCAATTAAATTAATACAAATTTCAGCTGATTCAAAAAGTTTTCTAACTTTATTTTCATCAAAAATATTACACTCTTTTATTTCAACATAACCTGCATTTCCTTGAGTTTTGATTATATGACCTTTTTGATGAATATTTCTTGTAACTACTGTAACTGTGTAGTTATTTTGAGTTAACTTTCTTATAAGGTGAGATCCTATTTGACCCGTACCCCCCCATATCAAAATTTTCTTCATTTTAGTAATCAAAAAATAGACATTATAATTTAGTCTTATATATATATAAATATATATGAGTAATATCAAAGTTTTTGAAAATGATTTACCTAAAGATTTAGATTTATCAAATGAAAAATTCATCGGTCTGGATAATGAAGCATTGGGCCTAGTGCTTGGCAGAGATCCCCTAACTCTGGTTCAATTAGGACTCGAGTCGAAAAATTTTTATTTAATAAAACTCAATAGAGAGACCTACCATGCACCAAATCTAATAAAAGCTTTATCTAATGATGGAACTCAATATATCATGCATTATGCGAGGCAAGACCTTTTGTGGCTGAAATATCACCTTAATGTAAAACCAAAAAATATTTTTTGTACGAAAGTCGCATCAAAAATAGCAAGGACTGCTAGTTCATACCACGGCTATAAAGATCTTGTTAAAGAATTATGTGGAAAAGATATTTCAAAGAAAGAACAACAAAGTGATTGGGGTGACCCAAATCTTTCAGAAAAGCAAATTAGATATGCTGCATCCGATACTGAACATCTATTTGAGATAAGAAATAAATTAATTAAAATGTTAGAAAGAGAAAAAAGAATGGATTTGTTTAAAAAATCTATGGAGGTAATACCTGTTTTAGTTGATATGGAAATTGCAGGATACAAGTTATCAACTTTTGAACATTAAAAATGAAAAAAAATTTTATCAAAACTGCAAAAGATGTAATTAATCTAGAGATATCTGGATTAATTAAATTAAAAAAAACTTTGAGTAATTCATTTAATAAAGCTGTAAATGAAATTGCAAAGTGCCAATCTAAAGTAATTCTTTGTGGAGTTGGCAAAAGTGGACTAATTGCAAGTAAAATAGCGGCAACGTTTTCTTCTGTTGGAACTCCAGCTTTTTTTTTATCGGCAAGTAATTCATCCCATGGAGATCTTGGAAGCATTACCAGAAAAGATATATTAATTTTAATAAGTTATTCTGGTGAAACAAATGAATTAAGGAATATTATTCAGTATGCAAATAGAAATAAAGTCTTATTGATTGGAATAGTGTCCAAAAAAGACTCAATACTACATAAAGCATCAGATATTAGATTATTAACTCCTCAAGTAAAAGAGTCAGGTGGTATCGTCCCAACCTCAAGTACTTCAGTTCAGTTAGCACTGGGTGATGCTTTAGCTATATCTGTAATGAAACAAAAAAAATTTAACAAACTTGATTTCAAAAAACTTCACCCTGCAGGAGCATTAGGTGCAAAACTAAAAACTGTTGAAGATATAATGTTGACTGGAAAAAAGATTCCCTTCGTAAAAGAAGATTTAAAAATGAAAAAGGCATTAAAAATATTGAGCGATAAAAAACTCGGGATATTAATTGTTCAAAATAAAAATAAACAAACTACTGGCATTATTACTGATGGCCAAATTAGAAGGTTTAATCAAAAAAACCCAAATTTACTTACTACTAAGGTTAGCAAAGTAATGACCAAAAATCCTATAAGTGTTGAAAAAAATGATTTAGCAGCTAAAGCTTTATCAATAATGAATAACAGAAAAATTACATCCTTATGCGTCTTTGACAAAAAGAATAAAAATAAAACAATTGGAGTTCTTCATGTACATACGATCCTACAATCAAATATATCCTAATGACGAAAAGTTTTGCATTAAAAATTTTATTTGGACTATCTGCTTTAATTATAATTTTTTTTTTTAGTCTCAAGATTTTTAATAAAGAGAAAAATGCTTCAATAGAAAAAGAGGCCATAAATGAAGAGATAGAAAAAACAACAGTTGAAGAGATTGATACAACAACAAATATAATTAAAGATGTAAGCTACAGATCAAATGATGCTAAAGGTAATGAGTATGTTTTAAATGCAAATGAAGGACAAATAGATATTAATAATGACAAGGTAATATTTCTAAAAGGTGTTGAAGCTACTATAAATATGACATCTGGTGAAATAATAAATATTCAATCTAAGTTTGGGAAGTACAATATTAATAACTATGACACTATTTTTTCGGAAAACGTATTAATTGAATACAAAGATAACAATATTAAAGGAAACTATGTAGATTTTTCTTTAAATAGAAATTCATTGATAATTTCAAAAAATGTTGTTTATTTAAATCAAAAAAACTTATTGAGTGCTGACGTTGTTGAAATTAATATTTCAACTAAAGATACAAAAATTTTTATGTACGAAGAGGAAAAAAAAGTTAAAATAAAATCGAAATAAAATTATGGGAGTAATTAAAAAATTTAGAATTAAGTCATTCAAAAACACCAATACTATTCTTGAATTTAAGAATATCACATTATCTTACGGAAACAGACTTATACTTGACAATATTAATTTTAAAATTAATGAAGGGCAAATTTTTGGAATGTTGGGTCCAAATGGTGTAGGTAAATCTACCATTTTTAATCTTATCACCGGATTAATCACACCTAAATATGGCAATATTTTAATCAATGGTTACGACGCTACAAATTATCCAATTTATTTAAGAACGAAAAAATTTAAAGTTGGCTATGTTCCACAATATGGGGGTTATTTTAACGATTTAACGTTGTATGATAATTTAAAAGCAATTAGTGAAATAATTATTACAGATGCAAATCTTAGATCTCAAAGAATAAATTATGTTATTTCAAAATTTGAGTTAGATAATTTAAAAGAAATAAAGGCTAAACATCTCTCTGGTGGACAAAAACGTAAATTAGTTTTAGCATTAGCTCTTTTAAGTGAACCAAAGGTTTTACTCTTAGACGAACCATTTGCTGCATTGGATGTTCTAACTATAAAAATGCTTCAGGAAATTATTGTAAACCTGCAACAAGAAAGCCGTATTACTATCTGTATTTGTGATCATCAAGCAAGGGACTTACTTGCATGCGTAGATGTAGCTATGATTTTGAGTAATTGTAAGATTATTGCGCAAGATACACCATCCAATTTAGTAAAAAATATTAGTGCTCGAGATGCATATTTTGGTGATAGTTTTCAAATAAACTAATCAATATGCCCAATCATATTATAATTAAGAAAAAAATTACTAATTTTAGAAAAAAAATTTTTGTAAGCGGAGATAAAAGTATAAGCATAAGATGGGTTTTATTTGCTTCAATAGCCTCAGGTATTTCAAAAGCAAGAAATTTATTAATATCTGAAGATGTATTAGCGGCAGTTAATATTATACGAAAGTTTGGAATAAAGGTTGTCCGAAAGAAAAGTCTATTTACAATTTTTGGAAAGGGGATTGATGGATATAATTTTAGAAAAAACACAGTTATCAATGCAGGAAACTCAGCAACTTTGGGTAGGTTAATTCTTGGTTTAATAATCAATTCCACAAAAACTATCAGGTTAATTGGTGACAAAAGTTTGTCTAGAAGAGACTTTAAAAGAATAGCTTCTCCTTTATCGAAATTTGGAGCAAAATTTAAATTGAAAAAAAATTTTAGCCTGCCACTTACAATTCAGGGAACAAAAAACATAAAATCTATAAAATACCACGAAACACGAGGATCAGCTCAATGTAAAAGTGCAGTTATGCTTGCAGCTATGAGAGCTAATGGAACAACTTATATAAAAGCTAAAAAAAGTAGAGATCATACAGAAAAAATGATGAAAGACCTAAACCTACCTATCAGAGTCATTAAAAAAAAAAATTATGACTTTATACAGATTAAAAAAGTAGAAAAAGTTAAAACAATAAACTACAACATTCCTTCTGATATAAGTTCTAGTGCATTTTTTATTGTACTTACTGCGCTTTCAAAAAATTCTGAACTTTTAATAAAAAACGTGAACATAAACCGTTCAAGAATTGGCATCATTACTATTCTAAAGAAAATGGGAGTAAATATTATTTTACAAAATAAAAAAATTTACAGAGGAGAAGAAATAGCAGATATCAAAATCAAGAGTTCAAAATCTATAAAACCAATCAATTGTCCTGCTTCTTTAAATGCAAGTGCTATAGATGAATTTTTAGTAATTTTTTTAGTAGCAGCTAAAGCAAACGGAAATTCCTATTTTAAAGGTTTAGCTGAATTAGATAAGAAAGAAAGTCCAAGACTAAAATGGGGATCTAAGATCTTGAACAAAATGGGTATAAAAAATATTACAACAAAGGACTCGATTAAAATTTTTGGTAATCCAAATCTAAAAATTGATAAAAAAATAATTATAAATAATTATCTCAAAGATCACAGAGTATTTATGACAAGCGTAATAGCTGCGCTATCATTTGGGGGATTATGGAAAATACATGATAGTAAAGCTATAAAAACGTCTTTTCCTAACTTTTTGAATATAATAAATCAGTTGAAAAAATGATGAAAAAAAGAAAAAAAATAATTAAAATAGCAATCGACTCGCCTGCTGCAGCAGGTGCAGGTACACAAGCAAAACTCATCTCTAGACATTATAATCTATTACATCTTGATACCGGACGTTGTTACAGATATGTTGCAAATATAAAGATTTCTAATCCCAAAAAATACAATTTTAGATACATAAGAGAAAAAATTAAAAGATTAAAAATTAAAGATTTAAAAAATAAAAAACTATTAACCGACAAAGTTGCTACAGTTGCCTCAATTATAGCTAAAGACAGAAAAATAAGAAAACTTGTCCACTCATTTCAATTAAACTGTGCTTATAATCCCCCACTAAAATATAACGGGTCATGTCTGGACGGTAGAGATATTACTTATAAAATTATACCAGACGCAGAGTTTAAATTTTTTATAACAGCTAACCTTAAGACAAGGGCACTAAGAAGATATAAAGAATTGAAACTTTTAAACAAAGGAATAACTTATATTGATGTGCTAAAAAGCATTAAAAAACGCGATAAAAATGATTATTCTCGTAAAATTTCACCTCTAAAGAAAACAAAAGATTCGGTATTGATTAACACAACAAATTTATCTAAAAAAGCGTGTTTTTTAAAAATAAAAAAAATTATAGATGGAAAATTAAATAGTTAATGGAAATATACAAAGATCTAACAAACCCAGATAATCAGCAATTTGAGCAACTGTTAAATAGTCAACTATCTAAAATCAATATTGAAGAGGGTAAAATAATTGAAGGTAAAGTTAACAAGATAACTGAAAAATATGTTTTTCTACATGTTGATGGACTCAAATCTGAGCCAGTTTTAGATATAAATGAATTAAAGACTATGGGATTAAGTGAAAAAATTAAGGTTGGAGAAAAAATTTCAGTTTTATTGGAAAAGCTAGAAGATAAAATGGGTGAAGTTGTAGTGTCAGCAAGCAAAGCTCAAAAAATCAAGGGATGGGATAAATTAGTTGAGGCTTATGAGAAAAAAGAACCAATTATGGGAAAAATTACCTCTAAGTGTAAAGGAGGTTGTATTGTTGAGCACATAGATACAGGTTCTCTAATGTTTTTACCAGGTTCACAAATTAGTGATAAGCCATTAAAAGATATTAGTCATCTAATGAATGAACCACAAAAATTCGCTCTTATAAAACTTGATAAAGTAAGAGGTAATGCTTGCGTATCGAGAAGAGAGATTATTTCCTCTTTTAAAAAAGAGGATAAGGCAAAAATAATTGATAAGTACAAAGTTGGTGACATTATAAAAGGAGCCGAAGTAAAAGGTTATAGTACATTTGGGTGCTTTTTTAGTGTTAATGGAGAACTGGACGTCTTGGTTCATTTGCAAGAGATTTCCTACTCAAGAGTAAATCATCCTGACGAAGTTTTTAATATAGGTGAAAAACATGATTTAAAAGTAATATCTGTTGACAAAGAGAAGCTACAAGTCGGATGCTCAGTTAAGCAAATGTCGCCTGATCCTTTTGAACATATTGAAAATTATGAACTAAACAAAGTTTACAAAGCTAAGGTTACGAAAATCATGGACTTTGGCGCCTTCTGTGAATTAGAACCAGGTTTAACTACACTTTTACATTCAAGCGAACTTAGTTGGACGAAAAAAAATGTGTCTGCAAAGAAAATGTTTAAAGTTGGTGATGAAATTGATTGTATTATAACTGAAATAGATAAAGAGAAAAGAAGAGTAGCAATTTCTCACAGATTAACGCTTGAAAATCCATTTGAAACTTTTAACAAAAAATATCCAGTAGGGTCTGTTGTGAAAGGTGAAATAGTAAACAAAAATGAGTACTCTTTATTTGTAAAAGTTGAAGATATTAATGTTGATACTTTTTTACATTGCAATGATTTAACTTATCTTAATAATGGGGAAGAAGAACTTAGCAAATATAAAAGAGGTGATACGATAAAAGTTAAAGTCTTAGAAATAAAGGTTGAGGATCAAAAAATTAGAGTGGGTTACAAACAAACGCAGAATGATCCTTTGGATTGGTTTAGTGATAAGAAAAAAAATCAAACTATTACTGTAAAAATAATTTCAACAGATAATAAAGGATTAATTGTAAGACCAGAAGGTTGTGAAATGGATTTTATCATTAAAAAATCACAAATAGCAATCAATTCAGCAGATGCTCGACCATCAAGATTCACTGGTGGTGAAAAAATAGACTGCGCAATTTCTGAAATTGATTTGAATAAACGTAAGATTTCTTTAAGTATGAAACTATTAGAAGAAATTGAGAAAAAAGAAGCTCTTGAAAAGTATGGAGCAGAAGGATCAGGAAAAAATCTTCCTTTTTCATCTTTATCTGATGACTTAAAGAAGAAAGATAATGAAAAATAGTAAATATAGCTAAAAAAAGAAGTGTTAAATTGGGTGTTGCAAAGTCAAAACTTTTAAAACAAATTTCTAATAGCTTCCCAAATTTCCAAAAAAAAGACGTAGCAAAAATAACAGATATAATATTAACTGAGATAAAAAGGGCTCTTAGGAGAGAAGAGAGAGTAGAAATTAGAGGTTGGGGCTCTTTAAGTATCCGAAATCAAAAATCATCTATAAGAAGGAATCCTAAAACAGGTGATAAAGTTGCAGTACCAGCAAAAAAAGTAATTCATTGGAAAATGAGTAAAGATATGTTTAAAAAGATTAACGATGAAAAAGAGTAAAATATTTGTTGCTTGTGACACCACAAAAATATCAAAAATAAAAAAAATTATAAAATATACTCAAAATAGTAAATTAAAAATTGGGTACAAATTTGGTTTAGAATTTTTAAATTCAAAAAATGGTAGAATTTTTTTATCTAAATTAAATAATAAAATTATATTTGTAGATTTAAAAATTAATGATATTCCAAATACTTGTGTATCAACAATAAAAGCAATTAAAGATTTAAGAGTAGATTACTTAACTATGCATATTAGTTCAGGATTGGATGCACTTAAAGCTGCAAAAAAAATATCCGGTAAAATAAAACTTATAGGTGTTACAGTTCTTACCTCTTTAGATAATAAAGCATTGAAAGAAATTGGATTCAATAAAGATGTAAAAAAACTAGTCCTACATCAGGTAAAGTTAGCAAATAAAGCTAAATTGGATGCTATAGTCTGTAGTGCTCAAGAAGTAAAATTAGTAAAAAAATTTTTTAAGAAAGAGATAATAACCCCCGGAATAAGATTTACATCAAAAAATAATGATCAAAAAAGAGTTTTAACACCTAAAGAAGCTTATGCAAACGGGGCTGACTGGTTGGTGGTAGGTAGAGATTTAACTAGAGGCAATATTAAAAAAAATACACAAATATTAGTTGATCACTTAAGCAAATGATCAAAGGTATTAAAATTTGTGGGGTTTCAGATCCAAAAACTTTAACTTATATTGTTGATCACCCTTACCCACCTCAATTTGTAGGTTTTATTGTAAATTGGAAAGCGAGCTCACGTTATGTTGAACTTGATAGATTAAAAAAACTTTTAAGTATAGATAAAAAAAAAAGTAAATACGTAGCTGTTATTGTAAAAAATGATGAGTCTACTCTTGAAAAAATAAAGGATTTACCTTTTGATTACTATCAAATGTATGACTGTTCTCCAGAAGAAATATTTAAAATTAAAGAAAAATATAATAAAAAAATAATTGCTGCTCTTACTGTTGAAAATAAAAAAGATGTAAGAAAATATAAAGATTATGAAAATATATCTGAGATAATTTTATTTGATAGTAAAGGTTATGAGAAATCAATGAGTTTTGATCATAATTTACTTTATGAGGTAGAAGATCACATAAAAAAAATGATTGCAGGAAATATTAAAATAGAAGATGTTGCCGATTTTAAAAATAAACCCTATATATTGGATGTAAGTGGAAATTTAGAAAGCTCAAAAGGAGTTAAAGATATTAATAAAATTGATAAGTTTTTAAATACAGTCCATGATATAAATTCTTAAAAATTTACAAACGATATGAAAATACCTCCATTTAAAGAATTAAATCCTCCCAACTCTTTGGGTTATTGGACAAATAAAAAAACAGGGGAAAAATATGGAGGGCAATACATAAGCCCATTACTTATTCCTAACCTTAAAAAAGTAGAGTCTGGATTCAAAAAAGCCATGAAAAATAAAAAGTTTATATCAAACCTTGAGGAACAGTTAGTAAATCATATTGGAATCGTTACACCAATTTTAAGAAGTAAAGAATTAGAGAATATAATTGGAGGAGAAAAAAAAATTGGAAAAATTTTTTTAAAAAGAACAGATTTACATCACGATAGTTCACATAAACCTGTTAGTGCTTTCAGCTCAGTATATTTTGCAAAACATATTCTAAAAGCAAAAAAAATTATAACAGAAACAGGAGCTTCGATGAATGCTCGAGCTGTTGCATCAGCCTGTGCTAAACTTGGTTTAGAATGCGAAGTTCATATAGGAGCTGTCGATGCTGAAAAAGTAAGTCTTAACAAAGATATAACAGAACTATATGGGGCCAAAATAATTGAATGTCATGACTCGACTAAGACTTTGTTGCCAGCAATGGCAGCTGCACTTCGTAGTTGGCAAAGTGATCCATCTGCTATGTATGTAGTTGGATCATGTTGTGGACCACACCCTTATCCACTTATGGTGAGAACTTTTGCTAGTATTATTGGAAGAATTGCAAAAAAACAAATGCAAGAATTAACCGGAAAATTACCATCAACTGTATTTGCAGTATGCGGAGGTGGATCAAATCTTTCTGCAATTAGCTATCCATACTACAAAGAAAAAAAAGTACATATTTTTGGAATTGAGTCAGCAGGAAAAGGAATATCTTCTGGTGCTCATGCAGCAACAATCACTGGTAAGGCTCCTATAGGAATTTTATTAGGTGCGCGTTCTAACGTTTTAATGGATGAGGATGGTCAAATAAATGAAAGCCATACCGAGGCATCAGGACTTGATTTCAGTGGAACTGGTCCGGAAATTTGTTACATGGCAAGCACTGGAAAAATAAAATTTCGAGCAACTACTGATAAAGAGGCACAAGAAACCTTTTTAATGATGTGTAAAAAAACTGGTATCTTACCTGCTATAGAAGCTTGTTATGTTATTAATGCTGCACTTAAAGAAATTAAAAAAAGAAATAATCCAAGAGAAAATCATTTAATTCATCTTTGTGGCTCAGGGGAATCAAATGTTGGAAGAATGTTAAAATACAAAAGAGATAATGAATAAAACTTTTCAAAAAGTGTTTGCAAAAGCAAAATCAGAAAATAGATCTTGTTTTGTCGCTTTTGTTACAGGTATGGATCCAGACTACGAGAGTTCTAAACAAATTTTGATAGAACTATCAAAGAATTGCGATGTAATTGAAGTTGGAGTAAGTTTTAATACCTCAACGTCAGATAGTTCAATTATAATGGGTGCAAATGATAGAGCAATAAGATCTGGGGCTAAAACTAAAAAAATATTTCAACTTATTAAGGAGGTAAAAAGCGAAATAAATAGTGACACTGCATTTGTAACTATGGGATACTTAAATCAAATACATGTCTATGGAATAAATAAATACATAAATGATTGTAAAAAAAGCGGAGTAGATGGATGTATAGTGGTTGATAGTAATAACGAGTCACCTGAAGATGATCAAATTTTTAAAGGCTTGACTAAAAATAACATGGCTTTTATTAAGTTAATTGCTCCAACTAATGACAGTAATTATATTAAAGAGAGTTTAAAAAAAAGTTCGTCTTGGCTATACATAGTTTCTTACGCTGGAGTGACAGGATCTAAAGATGTAAATTTGGCTAATGTAAAAAAATTATCTAAGATGATCAGAAAACAATCGAAGATACCAATCGGTGTAGGATTCGGAGTCAAAAATTATGATGATGTAAAAAAAGTTTCTAAACTCGCTGATTTGGTTGTTTGTGGAAGCTCAATAGTTGAAAAAATTAAGGAAGGTAGTCAAAAAGGTCTATCTAATCAAAATTTAGCCCAATTTGTTGGAGAATATGTTAAAGTATTATCAGAAGGAGTAAAACATTGAATTGGATAACGCGTATCAGATCAGCAGCTGAAAGGATCAAAACTGCTGTACGTAAAAGAGCTTCTAAAGCTGAAATAGCTGCTTCGAAGTACATTAGTTGCCATGGTGTTCCAGTTGAGAAAAAAATAATTGAGCAAAATAATTTTGTTTGCCCAGAATGTAATGAACACCATTTAATGAGCCCATCTCAGAGATTTAATATGATGTTTGGAGAAAATAATTGGAAAAAAATAAATTCTCAAATGGTTAAAGATCCAGACGTTTATAATTGGGTAGATACAAAAAAATATACAGATCGGTTAAAAGAAGCAAAAAAAATAACAGGGCAAGACAATGCTATTTTATCTTGTGAAAGTAAAATTAATGATATTGATGTTGTCGTTAGTGCTGTTAATTTCAGATTTATCGGTGGTTCAATTTCAATGGATGAAGGTGAAAATGTACTTGCATCAGTTCAAACAGCAATAGATAAAAAATGTCCCTATATATTCGTGAGCGCCTCGGGGGGCATGAGGATGATGACTAATATGCTCAGTTTAATGCAAATGACACGTATGACGATAGCAATAAATGAATTGAGAAAAAACAATCTTCCATACATTGTGGTTATTACGAATCCAACAACTGGTGGCCTGTCTGCTAGTATTGTTTCAACTTCAGATATTTGTATTGGTGAAGGCGGTGCGACTTTTGCTTTCGCAGGCCGTAGAATTGTAGAAACAACTACAAAAGGCGAATTACCCACTGACTTCCAAACTGTAAGTTGGCAACAATCTAAAGGTCAAGTTGACATGGTTCTAGATAGAAAAGATATAACACATACTATCGGAACTTTATTATCAATTTTGTTAAAAAAACATAAATCTGAAAATATTGAAGAAAATAACTCCTTAATCAAAGACCCTGTCCAAGAAAATAAAGAAGCATCTTAATAGTTAAATCAAATTAATAATGCTTACATCCGAGATTTACTACAATTCATTACAGAAGAAATATAGTCGTAAAATAACTTTAGGATTATCAAGAATAAAAAAGGCTCTTTCCCTTCTGGGTAACCCTCATTTAGATCTTAAACGACCTTGTAATATTCTAGGTTCTGACGGAAAATTTAGTTGTCTTACCTCACTTAAATATTTTATTGAGGCAAATGGACAGTCAACCACAACCTTCGTAAGTCCTCACTTATATGACCTTCGCTCGAGAATATGGTTAAAAAATAGATACATATCTTTAAATGAAATAAAAAAGTACGAAAAACAAATAAGCAAATTAAAAATTAAATTAAGTTTATTTGAGGTATTAACTTTAATATATGTTTTGGCTGCCGCTAAATCAAAAAGTTCGTATAATCTCTTGGAGAGTGGTTTGCTATTCAAAAAAGACTCATCAAACCTCTTTAAAAAGCCTCTCTTTCAAGCTTGTACAAATATCAATAAACAGCATTTAGAGTGGATTTCACCAAAAACAATTAATGAAATATGTAAACAAAAAGTTGGTTACCTAAGTAATCAAACCCATATCTATATAGGTAAGCAAAGTCCAAAAACTTTAAAAATAATTCGACGAATATTAAAGAAAAACAAAAGTAATATTACCTACCCTCCTAATTGGAAAATAACTAGTAAAAAACAAGGCCTTTTTTATAAGGACAGTAAATATATTATTAGAATCAGATCAAATTATATTCATAGCAAAGGATTAATAGAAAATTTGGGTCTAGCAATTAAAGTGGCTTTAGATTTAAATATCAAACCAAGAATAATTGAAAAAACTATTCCTAAAATATTTTTTGAGGGGAGATTGCAATATATTAAAAAAGGGAAATTAAGAAAATACGTACATCAAAATGAGAAAATTTTATTAGATGGTGCACATTCAAATGCATCAGGTAAAAATCTATACAATTACATAAAAACGTTAAAACAACCGATATATTGCATTTGGGGGATGCAAAAAAATAAATTTCCAGAAGAATTTTTGAGAGAATTTAAAGGAATCTTTAAAAAAATTGTTACTGTTAAAATCCCAGATGAACCAAATTCTTGTTCAGCTGATGAATTAAAGTCTATTGCCACTAGACAAGATTATAAAGTTGAAAAAGCCTCTAACTATAAAGAAGCACTAAATAGGATAACTTCAAACGAACCAAAAGTTATTTGTTTTATGGGTAGTCTTTATTTTATTGGATCTGTCCTTAAAGGAAACTAATTTTTTAAAGTAATTACCTCAAATGTTTTTGTCTAAAAACTCCCGCATTTTTGACTCGTTTACCCCACCGACAAGGCGGTCAACTTCTGTTTTGCCTTTGAACACAATAACAGTGGGAACGCCACGAATACCACATTGAGAACCAAGATTAATAGCATCTGTTTCTATGTCTCCATAAAAAAATTTTGCCCTATCTTTATATTGTGAACTTAAATTTTTCATTATAGGTAATAATTGTTTACATGGCCCGCACCACGCTGCCGAAAATTGTATTACACTAACTTTTTCATTTGCAATAACTGTTTCAAACATTTCGTCTTTAAAAGTTTCCATTTTTTTCCTTTAGTTGTTTATCATAATTAATAAGTGATTAACTATTAAAGTCAATTTGGTAATTTTAATTAAGACTTTGTGTCTTTATCGATACTTATTAAGATTTCTTTAATTTTTCTAATTTAGAGGATCTTTTCTCTTCTAAAATTCTTCTTACTAACTTTCTATTGCATGGCACACCTAGTAATTTTGAAACTTTAGTTGCAATTGAAGTTTTTGATTCTTTTTTATTTTCTGCTTCATCAAATATTTGCAGAATCTTCTTTTCTTTTTTTTTAACAAGTTCTAATCCTAGAACACTATTATTATTATACATTAAACTTAATCTTATTTGTTCTATCTTTGTGTCTGTAGGTATTTTATAGGCGGTTGGAGTAGAACCACCTGAACCTTCACGCTTAAACTTAACCATTTGAATGCCATGATTTTCACAAAATCTAGGTAAATTATCTTTTCTTTTTACAAAAATTTTTTTTCTTTTAAAAAATTCAAATATTTGATCAGTGTCATAAAAACCTTCTGGCTTCTCATCACGAGTTTTTCCGAGTTTATATTTGTCTTTATCCATCAATAAAATCCTCAATTAATCTTATATAATTATGCTGCATATTTCATTAATTTTTGAAAATAATTCATTAACTTAAATTCCTCATAATCATTAGGTGCTGACTCTAATAATTTTGGATTAAGCAAAATAACTGATGAACATTGGGCTCTTGAGATTGCAACATTAAGTCGATTTCGATTAAAGAAAAATTTTTTATTTCTCGGGAGATCATCGACTGAAGAACTTGTCATACTTATAATTGTTATAGGTGCCTCCATTCCTTGAAATTTATCTATTGTCCCACATCGAGCTCCTTTATTTAATCTTGCTTTCAAAAAGTTTACCTGAGCATTAAACGGGCTTACGATTAAAATATCATCTATACTTATTTTTCTCTCAGTTTTATCAAAATCAATAAACTTACAGCCCAAGACCTGATCCATAATTTTTTTTATAATTTCAAACTCCTCAACACTTGTTTGTGATCTATCTTGGTGTTTCATTAGTACTGTGTGTATGCCCTCATTTTTTATAATGCTATTTTTTTTGTACTCGATTTTTCTATTAATGTTATTTTCATTTACCAGTAATCTATCTTCGTAAAAATTTTCAGAGGTAAATAAATTTATGTTTGGATGGAGCCTAAAAGTTTTATTTAGAAAAATACCCTTGTCTGGAGAAATGGTATCACTGTCTTCTAATAAATAATCTAAAACCGATTTTCCTGAGTCATTCGGATGGTTTCCTTGTGTTGGTTGGCCAAGTTGTTGCTGATCTCCAACTAAAACAATATTTTTTGCAATCCCTCCTAAAGCAATTAAATCTGCAACAGAAATTTGAGAAGCCTCATCTACAAAAAGATAATCTAATTTATTTTGGTAATACCATTGAGATAGATGATATTTTGTCCCAGCGTAAAGTAAAATTTTATTATCTTTTAACCCATCAATGTAATGTTTTTCGTTTTTATCAGTTTTAATCAAATTTCCATCATAGAATGTATCCTCGTTATCTGGGTTTCCCATCTTTAGTCCTTTAAATACATATTTTTGATTATTAGCTAAATTTTCCACTCGCTCTAAAAGATTATGAATTACTTTATGGGAATTAGCTGTCACAGCAATTTTTTTGTTATTTTTAAGTAGCTCAATAATTGCATTGGCTGATTGATAAGTCTTACCGCTTCCAGGAGGTCCTTGAAGATATAGATATGAATTTTGTAAATTTAAAATGATTTTTGGTATTTCATCATCATATTTTTCCGTTTTTATTATTTTTTCACCTTTTTTTATTCCTTTTATTTTAGGAATATCTCTATTAATAAAATCTTTTATTGCATTATATCCATCTTTTTTTTCCAAAACGTTGTCACAAAATCTATAAATATTTTTATTTAAATTTTCAAAACGAGCATGTTCCATGACTTTTTCACCTATAGATAAAATTTTTGGTAATTGCTTATCCTCTTTGGAGACTCCTTTTCTAAGTAAAAGTGATCGTTTAATTTGATCTAATTCTTGAATTTTACCCGCATAATCACTTCTTTCTGGATCTGTATTATTTGCAATTATGCATGTTCTTCCCTCTTTAAGTTTATATTCTTGCTCTGGAAAAATATATTTGTAAACAAGTGATCTTTTGTCTTGAAAGACTGATACAAGTTTCATATTTCCTATACATTCTCTATCGTCCATAAGATCAATATCTGATAAATCTTTTCTATCGAAATGCTGTCGCCATTGTGGTTTTTGTTCTCTATTATAAAAACCAATTACATCTGAAAGTAATTTTGAAATTTTATTATGTTTTGATTTAAAATTTTCAAATTTTTCTTGAAATTCTAATAAAGTTTCCTCAAAAGGTCTTAGTTCTATTTTTTCCTTTTCAGGGACAA
>CACPOR010000002.1:0-109201 GCA_902635745.1 uncultured Pelagibacteraceae bacterium | reverse complement strand
TTTAGCAATTTTTCCTGAGATTGTTCCATTCTTAATTAAATTTACTAATATTGCCAAATTTTTTGCACTTACAGGGCTTTGTGTAATTTCTAAATTTTTACTATTTAAAACAGCAAAAAGCTCTCCAGTAATCCAGTTGACAGCAAGTTTCATATCTTTATTTTTGCCCATTTTTGCAACAACTTCTTCAAAATATTTTGCTATTTCTATATCAGAAACTAAGATTGTTGCCTCATAAGCTGATAACTTAAATTCATTAATAAATCTTTTCTTCTTATCATCAGGTAACTCTGGAATTTCACTTTTGAGTTTATTTACAAATTCGTCTGAGACTTCTAATGGTAATAAATCTGGATCAGGGAAATATCTATAGTCATGGGCATCTTCTTTCGATCTCATTGATCTTGTCTCATTTTTCTTAGTGTCAAATAGTCTAGTCTCCTGATCAATTGTTTTACCTTCTTCAATTAGATCAACTTGTCTATTAGCCTCATATTCTATAGCCATTTGCATAAATTTAATCGAGTTTACATTTTTAATTTCACATCTTGTTCCAAACTCTTTTGACCCTTTTTTCCTTACGGATACATTAACATCTGCTCTTAATGATCCCTCTTGCATATTTCCATCACAAGTACCTAAATATCGCATGATTGATCTCAATTTTTTTATATATATACTTACTTCATCTGGGGATCTAAGGTCTGGTTTACTTACAATTTCCATTAAAGCTACTCCTGATCTATTCAAATCAACAAAAGTATTTTGAGCATCTAAATCATGTATACTCTTTCCTGCATCTTGTTCTAAATGTAATCTTTCTATACCTACTTCTTTATGACCGTCAGGCAAATCTATAATAACTTTACCCTCACCCACTATTGGATCTTTAAATTGTGAAATTTGATATCCTTGTGGTAAATCTGCATAAAAATAATTTTTTCTATCAAAAACTGAGCGTTTATTTATTTTTGCATTAAGACCTATACCGGTTTTTATTGCTTGTTTAACACAAAATTCATTTATTACTGGAAGCATTCCTGGAAAAGCAGCATCAACTAAACTTACTTGAGTATTAGGTTCAGCACCAAATTTTGTAGCAGAAGTAGAAAATAATTTTGACACGGATAATACTTGAGCATGAACTTCTAAACCTATTACAACTTCATATTGATTATCTCTACGATTAATCAAATATTCTTCACTCTTTTTACTCATTTAATCCACCAATCAGTAATTTTATTTTTAAAATTTATTTTTTCCTCCATTGCAAATGCAATATTCAATATATTTTGTTCATCGAAGGCTTTACCAATTATTTGTAGACCAAGGGGGTAACCTTTTGCGTCATGTCCTGCAGGAATTGAAATACCTGGTAAACCAGCTAAATTAACAGGCACTGTAAATATATCGTTGAGATACATGGAAACAGGATCATTTGTTTTTTCACCAATTTTGAAAGCTGAGCTAGGCGTAGATGGTGTTAAAATTGCGTCTACTTTTTTATATGCTTCATCAAAATCATTTTTGATTAATCTTCTAACCTTTTGAGCTTTTAAATAATATGCATCATAATACCCTGAAGATAGAACATAAGTTCCAATCATAATCCTTCTTTGAACTTCCGCACCAAAACCTTCCGACCTAGTTTTTTCATACATATCAATTAAATTTTCACCATTTGCTCTATATCCATACTTAACACCGTCATATCTTGCTAAATTTGAAGATGCTTCGGCTGGAGCAACTATATAATAAGTTGGCAGAGCATAACTAGTATGCGGAAGTGAAATATTTATAATTTCTGCACCACAATCTCTTACATATTCAATACCTTTTTGCCAAAGGTCCTCAATTTCTTTAGGCATACCATCAACTCTATATTCTTTTGGTATTCCAATTTTTTTTCCTTTAATATTATTAGTAAGATCTTTACTATAATGATTTCTTTTAAAATCTATTGAAGTTGAATCTTTCACATCAAAACTACTGATTACTTCCTGAAGTAAAGCACAATCTTTAACATTTTGTGCCATTGGTCCTGCTTGATCTAAGGAAGAAGCAAAAGCAACAATTCCATATCTTGAACAACTACCATAGGTTGGTTTTAAACCAACTGTTCCAGTGAAAGAAGCTGGCTGCCTTATTGATCCACCGGTATCTGTACCAATTGTAATCGGTGTTAATTGTCCAGCAACAGCTGATGCAGATCCTCCAGAGGAACCACCAGGTACTAAATTTTTATCAATAGGATTTTGGACATTGCCAAAAAAACTAGTCTCATTCGAGGAGCCCATTGCGAACTCATCACAATTTAACTTACCCAAAAGAATTGCACCTTCACTCCAAATATTCTCTGTTACAGTTGACTCGTATGTTGGCACAAAATTATTTAAAATCTTGCTACCAGCAGTTGTTTTAACATTCTTCGTGCAAAATAAATCTTTAACAGCCATTGGAATACCAGGTAATTTTAAATCTAAATTGGGTTTTTGATCAAATTTTTTTGCTTTATCTAAAGCGGATGTGAAGTCTTCAGTAATAAAAGCATTAAGTACTTTTGATTTTTCAGATCTTTCAATAAAGGCTTTCGTAACTTCTGATGAAGAAAGTTTTTTATTTTTAATACTTTCAACTAATTCTGTTAGAGATTGTTTAGTTATTTCTGTCATCACTCAATAACCTTAGGTACAACAAAATAATCCTCATTATCTTGAGGAGAATTCTTAATTATTTGTTCTCTGATATTTTTACTTCGAACCTCATCAGACCTTAATTTTAATGTTGTTTCTGCGATAGAAGTTAATGGTTTAACATTTTCTGTTTTTAATTCATTAAGCTTTTCAATAAAATCAAAAATTGAATTTAAATCACCAACTAATTTTTTAGCCCTTTGCTCATCAACTGAAATTCTTGATAATTTAGAAATATGTTTTATTGTTTTAAGATCTATGCTCATATGCTATTTAAATATGACGAAAACTATCACTTAAGTTTAAATTATACAATATGGTGACATTAGATGAATTCAAAAAAAAACACTCAGATAAGTGTAGATTAATAGGATTAGACCTTGGTTCTAAAAGAATCGGTGTTTCAATATGTGATGATAAGCAATTAATTGCAACACCATTTAGAACTATTATCAAAACTTCATCTGAAAAACTAATAATGGAGTTAAAGGAAATTATTAAGGAGAATAATATAGGAGGTATCATAATTGGAAACCCTCTTAATATGGATGGTTCATCGGGCAGATCAACACAGTCAATTAAAGACGTGTCTAAAAACATAGAAAAGAATATTAATATACCTGTTTGTTTATGGGATGAAAGGTTATCAACAGTTGGGGCTTTTAATTTGTCAAGCCAATTGGACGTAAATGTTACAAAAAGGGAAAAAAAAATTGATGAGAATGCAGCTACATTTATACTGCAGGGTGCAATTGATTTTTTAAATAATTAACACTTGCTATTGTAAAGAATTATAGTTATAGAGTTGGTTTTAATGGCAATACCAACTAATAAAGCTATTAAAATTTCCCAAAAACATTTGTTAGGAATCCAAGATTTATCAATAAATGATGTAAATTTGATACTTGATGAAGCTAAAAACTTTATAAGTGTTAATCAAAGTAAAAACAAAAAAATAGATGTACTAAAAGGCAAAACTCAAATAAATTTATTTTTTGAGCCATCCACAAGAACACAGAGTTCTTTTGAACTTGCAGGAAAAAGACTTGGGGCCGATGTAATGTCTATGAACATTAGTAATTCAGCCATAAAAAAAGGTGAAACTTTAATTGATACTGCAATGACATTAAATGCAATGCATCCAGATATTATTGTCATTAGACACCAAGATTCTGGTGCATGTAATTTACTTTCACAAAAAGTTAATTGTGCAGTTTTAAATGCAGGTGATGGTAGACGTGAACACCCAACACAAGCTTTACTTGATGCTTTAACAATTATTAACCGTAAAAAAAAAATAGAAGGTTTAAAAATAGCAATTTGTGGAGATATATTGCACTCTCGAGTGGCTAGGTCAAATATCTATTTACTAAATATGCTTGGTGCTGAGGTGAATATTATTGCACCAACTAATTTAATGCCAAAGGAAATAGATAGATTTGGTGTGAACCCTTTTACAGATATGAAAAAAGGATTAAAAGATTGCGACATTGTTATGATGTTAAGATTGCAAAATGAAAGAATGAGTAGCTCATATCTTTCCTCAAATAGAGAATATTATGAATACTTCGGATTAACACCTAATAAATTAGAATATGCAAAATCAGATGCTTTAATAATGCATCCAGGTCCAATGAATAGAGGTATCGAAATAGATACAATTCTTGCAGATGATATTAATAAAAGTGTAATTAAAGAACAAGTTGAACTTGGTGTTGCAGTAAGAATGGCTTGTTTAAAAATATTTTGTACATAATGAAAAAACAATATTTTATAAATGCAAATATAGTTGACCCTCATAATTCTATTAATGAAGTTGGTGGTTTGATTATTGGAGAAGATGGTAAAATCGAAGCTGTAGGAAAAAAAGTAAATACAAATAATCTCCCAACTCGCGAAAAACTAGTGGATTTAAAGAGAAAGCATCTTTTTCCAGGATTAGTTGATATGAGGGTCTTTGTTGGTGAACCTGGTTTTGAGTATAAAGAAAACTTTAGAACACTTAGTGATGCAGCTCTTTCAGGTGGAGTGACCTCAGTAGTCACCATGCCTAATACTAATCCAATTATTGATAACGTATCGATAGTTGATTTTTTAAAAAGAAGAGGAAGAGATAAATCCAAAATTAATATTTTTCCATGTGCCTCACTAACAAAAAATATTGAGGGTACTAACATGACTGAATTTGGCCTCTTACAAAAAAAAGGTATTATTGCATTTACAGATGGAATTAAGACAATCCAAAATCCAAGATTAATGTCAAGAATCATGAATTCTGCAAAAGATCTTGGCTGTTTGATTATGCAACACGCTGAGGATTATGAGCTTGCCAAGAATGGAATGATAAATTCTGGAATAATAGCAACAAAATTAGGTTTATCAGGTATACCAGAAATAGCTGAGAGAGTTTTAATAGAAAGAGACTTAACTTTGTTGGAAAAAGTTAAATGTAGATATCATATTTCACAACTTTCATCACAAAAATCAGTTGAAGTGCTTAAGCACAGAAAAGAAATTGTTAAATTTTCTTCCGGTGTATCAATCAATAATCTCTCATTAAATGAGAATGACATTGGTGACTTTAGAACTTTTTTAAAACTCTCACCACCTTTAAGAAGAGAGGAAGATAGATTAGCTCTAATTCAAGGATTAAAAAGTGAATTGATAGATGTAATCGTATCTGATCACAAACCTGAGGATGAAGAGTCAAAAAGACTTACTTTTGCACAAGCAGCTACAGGTGCCTCTGGAATTGAAACTCTATTATCATTAAGTTTAGAACTATATCATAATGAGTCACTTAAATTAGAAACTATAATTAAAGCTATGACCTCAAATCCTGCAAAAATTCTAAAGATTAATAAAGGAAATCTATCAATTGGTAATGATGCTGACTTTTGTATTGTCGACTTAGATAAACCCTGGATTGTAAAAAAAGAAAAACTAGTATCAAAATCAAAAAATACATCAATAGAAGATAAAAAACTTCAAGGTAAAGTTACAAATACTTTTGTAAAAGGAAAAGAATTATTTAAGTTATAATATGGAAATTTTAATTATTGGTATTATTTCGTACCTAATGGGATCAATTCCATTTGGTTTGATATTAACAAAAATTTTTTTAAAAAAAGATATTAGAGAAATAGGTTCCGGAAATATAGGTGCCACAAATGCTCTAAGAACAGGAAATAAAATTATTGGTTATTCAACTTTAATTTTTGATATTCTTAAAGCTATCCTTCCAGTTATTTATGTTAAAATTCATTTCCCAGAATTAGTTTATGTATCTTCACTTTGTGTTTTCTTAGGTCATGTTTTTCCTATCTGGTTAAAATTCAAGGGCGGTAAGGGTGTTGCAACTTATTTGGGAATTTTATTTGCATTAAATATTTATTTCAGTTTAATCTTTATAATTTTTTGGCTTATTACATTTGGTCTTTCTAAATATTCATCATTAGCTTCATTGGTTGCATCAATTTCTATTCCGATATATTTGTTATTTTCATCACAATTTAATCAAGTGATTTTTTTTACTATTATGTTCATTTTGATATTTTTTACTCACAGAGAAAATATTAAAAGATTGAAAAATAAAGAAGAAACAAAGACAAAAATTTATTAATTTGACTATCTAACTCATTTGAGTAGTTTGTAGTTAATGAACTTGGTGATTGTAGAAAGTCCTGCTAAAGCAAAAACCATAAATAAATATTTAGGTGATGATTATAAAGTTTTAGCAAGTTATGGACATATAAGAGATTTACCTTCAAAAAATGGTTCTGTTGATCCTGATCATGACTTTAAAATGGAGTGGGAAGTAGACAGTTTTTCAAAAAAATATCTTAAAGAAATTACTGATGCAGCAAAAAACTCCTCTAAAATTATCCTTGCTACTGACCCTGATCGTGAGGGTGAGGCAATAGCATGGCATGTAAAAGAATATTTAAATGAAAAAAAACTTTTAAAAGATAAGGAAATTGAAAGAGTTGTTTTTAACGAAATTACAAAAAAAGCTGTGTTACATGGTATTGATAATCCAAGACAAATTGAACCTTTGTTAGTAGATGCTTATATGGCTAGACGAGCTTTGGACTACCTAGTTGGTTTCAACATTTCACCTATTCTTTGGACTAAATTACCAGGCTCAAAGTCCGCTGGGAGAGTTCAGTCTGTAGCATTAAAGTTAATAACTGAGAGAGAGCATGAAATTGAGTCATTCAATCCAGAGGAATTCTGGACTCTAAGTGTTAAATTCAAAGATGAAAATAACCAAACTATAACTGCTAGTATAAGTCAGCTTGAAAACAACAAAATAGAAAAATTTTCTTTTAGTAATAAAGAGGAAATAAATAAAGCTATATCAATTATTAATAAAAAAAAATTTAGTATTACTGATATTTCAAGTAAAATTATAAATCGAAATCCCTCAGGGCCTTTCACAACATCTACACTGCAACAAACAGCCTCGAGTAGACTAGGTTTTGGCGCATCAAGAACAATGCAAATTGCACAAAAGCTTTATCAAGGAATAGAAATAGAGGGAGAAACTATAGGGTTGATTACATACATGAGAACTGATGGTACAAATTTGTCAAAAGATGCAGTCTCAGCTTTTAGAGACTATATTAAAAAAGAAATTGGTAATGAATATTTACCTGAGAGCTCTCTAAACTATTCAGGAAAAAAAGCTAAAAATGCACAAGAGGCTCATGAAGCAATTAGACCTACAGATATAATTAGAACTCCACAAAGTGTTAAAAAATATTTAAGCACCGATCAAAATAAATTATATGACTTAATTTGGCGTCGAGCTTTGTCCTCCCAAATGTCATCTGCAAAATTTGACAGAAATACAATTACTGTAACTTCTGATGATAATGACACAGTTTGTAAGGCTAGTGGATCTGTTCTCAAATTTGATGGTTTTTTAAAAATCTATAACAACCAAAATAAAGAAGATGACGAAAGTATATTACCAGCTATGACAAAGGGTTTAGTAAATATTGAGTCTTTAATAGATGAACAACATTTTACACAACCCCCACCAAGATACTCTGAAGCAAGTTTAGTAAAAAAACTCGAAGAGCTTGGAATTGGTAGACCATCAACGTATGCAAGCATTATCTCTACCATAGCTAACAGAGGATATGCAGAAATACTAAATAAAAGATTTTTTCCTACAGATAGAGGAAAATTAATTTCTGCTTTCTTAGAAAAATTGTTCTCAAGATATGTAGATTATAATTTTACAGCAGGATTAGAAGATCAACTTGACGAGATTACCTCAGGTAAAGAAAGCTGGATAAGGGTCTTAGAACTTTTCTGGAGAGACTTTAATAATAATGTAACAGAAGTAAAAGAAATAAGGACTAGAGAAGTTTTAGATATGCTCAATGATAGTTTAGGAGATTTAGTATTTAGTAAGAATAAAGAGGGAAAAGTTGACAGAAATTGTAAATTATATAATGAAAGTTGTAAAAATCCCGATGGAGGTACCTTAAGTCTGAAAAATAGTTTTAGAGGTGGAGCTTTTATAGGATGTTCAAATTATCCCGATTGTAAATATACAAGGCCGTTATCTAAAGCAAAAGCTGCAGCTCAAGCTCAACTAGCAGAACCAAAATTTATTGGAAAGCATGAAAATGGTAATGATATATATTTAAAAAATGGAAGATTTGGACCCTATCTTCAATATGAAAAAGTTTTAAGTGAACAAGAATTAGAAGAAAATACAAAAAAAAAGAAAAAGAAAAAAAAATCTAAAACTGAAGTTAACGAACTCTTAAAAAATGTATCAATTCCTAAGGGTTTAGATTTAAAAGATATTGATTTAGAAAAAGCTCAATTCTTATGCTCTCTACCAAAATCTTTAGGTCTCAATCCAGAAAATCAAAAAGAAATAACATTAAACACTGGAAGATTCGGTCCCTATCTAAAATGTGAAAATAAATCAGCGAGAATTGAAAATATCGAAGAAATTTTTTCTATTGGCCTAAACAGAGCAATAACTTTAATTGCTGAGGCTAAGCCAGGCCGAATGTCTTCATCTATTATAAAAGACTTGGGCACACATCCTGAGGATGGCAAACCAGTTAGGATCATGAAAGGACAATATGGTCCATACATTAAATACAAATCTCTTAATGCCACAATACCAGAGGAAAAGGATCCAAATGAGTTAACTATGGAAGAGGCATTAATTTTAATTGAGAAAAGAAAAGAATACGATAAAGATAAAAAAAAGAAAAAAAAATAGGAAAAAATATGAAAAAAAAATTATTATTTAAATCGTTTTTTATTTTATTGATTTCAACTTCTTTATTTGCAAATGAGACTGATTGTAATCAATTTGATAAACTAAGTGCAAAATATATTGAGTGTACCGCAAAAAAACTTAAAACAAGCACGGGCGAAAAGTTAAGTGCAGGTAAAAAAAAATTTGATAAATCTTCATTAAAAGATACTTGGACCAAATTTAAAAGTAGTAAAAATGGTAAAGAATTTATGGAAAAATTAAAAGATGACAATTAATGATAGAATTGAAAAACTAAACATTAAATTACCACAAGCTATACCACCTGTTGGGTCTTACGTAGCTACTAAAATTACTGGTAACTTGTTATTTATTTCAGGTCAAATATCTATTGATGAAAATGGTAAACTGATCAAGGGCAAAATAGGAAAAGATTTATCTGTGGATGATGGCTATAACGCTGCGAAAAGATGTGGTTTAAGTATTGTTTCACAAGCAAAAGAGGCATGTGATGGAGATTTAACCAAAATCAAATCATGTATTAAACTTACTGGATTTGTTAATTCAACAGATGATTTTACTGATCAGCCTAAAGTTATCAATGGAGCTTCAGATTTAATAGCATCAATATTTGATAAAGCTGGAATGCATACAAGGGCAGCTGTTAGCGCAAATAGTTTGCCATTAGGAGTTTCGGTTGAGGTAGATGCTATATTTGAATTAAATTAAATTATCTTCCAATACTGGTGTAATCTATTCCTAAATCTCTCATTTTATCATGAGAATAGATGTTCCTCATATCAAAAACTTTAAAAATTTTTTTTTTTACAAGTCTTTTAAAGTCTAGTAACTTAAAAGCATTCCACTCAGTGTGAATAATTATAAGATCACTTTTGATGCAGGCTGAAGAAATAGTACTATAGAATTTAACATTCTTTAACTTATCGAATTCATTTTTTCTTCCAGAAGGATCATAATATCTAATTTTGCTACCTTTCTTATTTAAATAATTAATCATTGGAATACTTGATGCTTCTCTCATATCATCAGTATTAGGTTTGAAAGTTACTCCTAAAAAAGTAATATTTTTATTCTTAAGCCTATTATTCAAAATTTTATCAATTCTTTTTGTAAGAGTTATTTTTCTTTGATTATTTGATTTAATAACACTTTTTATTATTGAAAGATCAGTTTTATATTTATTAGCAACGTCAATTAAGGCTCTTGTATCTTTTGGAAAGCATGATCCTCCATAGGCAGGCCCTGCCCTTAAAAATCTATCACCAATTCTTTGATCCAAACCCATGCCAATAGAAATATCTTGAATATTAACACCAATTTTTTCACATAAATTAGCTAATTCGTTTATGTAGGAAATTTTTGTGGCTAAAAAAGCATTGGACGCATATTTTACCATTTCAGCACCTCTTCTTGAAGTTTTAAAATATCTGCTAGATTTTTTTATTATGGGTAAATATAAGGATTTTAAAATTCTATTTGCTTTGCTACTGTCAGTACCAATAACAACTCTATCAGGATAAATAAAATCCCTTATAGCTTCTCCCTCTCTTAAAAATTCAGGATTTGAAACAACATCTATAAGTTTTTTTTTCTTTAGATTTCTTAAAATTTTTTCAATTTTATCTCCAGTTGTCACAGGAACTGTTGATTTTGTTATAATGATCTTATATTTAGAAATACTTTTTTTTAATTGTTTTGCTACATTAAATACATATTTTAAATCAGCTGAATTGCTTTTTTTTTTGGTTGGGGTCCCCACACAAATAAATATAATATCAGATTTTTTTACTGCCTCATCTAAATCTGAAGTAAAAAATAATCTTTTAGCTTTACGATTTCTTTTTAATATTTCTTCTAATCCTGGTTCATAAATAGGTACTTTTCCTTTATTGAGTAAGTCAATTTTTTTTTTATCTTTATCAACACAATAAACAACATTTCCTACATCTGAAAAACAAACACCACTTACAAGTCCAACATAGCCGGTTCCTATCATACATAATTTCATAATTTTGAAATCTCAATTGCAGATTTAATGTAACCATTCATACTTCCACAGTCCAAGTATTTACCAGAAAAGCTGTGTGCTATAAATTTTTGATTCTCTTTTATTAAAGTTTGAATAGAGTCGGTAATATGTATTTCACCACCTTTACCTGGTTTTTGCGATAGTAATTTTGCAAATATTTTCTTTGGTAATATATATCTTCCAATTACAGCTTTATTGGACGGCGCCTCTTTAATCGAGGGTTTTTCAATCACATCCTCAATTAAAAAATTATTTTTATCCATTTTTTTTTTCAATTTATAGATACCCCACCTAGATACTGTTTTTTTACTAACATTCATACTTGCCATAACTGATGCTTTATATTTTTTGTGTACTCGTATCATAGATTTAGAGCAGTTTTTTTTTACTATAAGATCATCTGGTAGTAACATTAAAAAGAATTTATCTTTAATAATATTTTTAGTTTTTAAAACTGCATCACCTGTACCCAAAGGCTTGTTTTGATAAACAAATTTTATAATTTTTTTATATTTTAAAATTTTTTTATATTCTTTTAAAGTTCTTGGATCTTTCTTTTTTTTTATTATTTTTTTATAAAAATCGTCATTATAAAAATATTTCTTAATCATCTTTTTTTTTTTTGAAATAATAAAAACAACTTCTTTTATTCCAGCCTCAATGCATTCATCTAAAATGTATTCAATCCCAGGTTTACCATTTATAGGTAAAAGCTCTTTGGCGAAAACACTAGTTAATGGTAGTAATCGAGTTCCTAAACCAGCTAAAGGAATAATTGCTTGTTTAATCATTTAAATGTTTTACTTATAAAAATTATTTTATACAAATGAAAATTTTAATTAAGAATAAAGATATAAATGAGGCACTTAAAAAAGTTTCAAATTTGGGCTTTGTTCCAACAATGGGGAGTCTCCATAAAGGGCATGAATATTTAATAAATCAATCAAAAGAAAAATGTAATCAGACACTTGTAAGTATTTTTATAAATCCAACACAATTCAATAACAAAAAAGATTATTTGTCATACCCAAAGAATCTAAAAAAAGATCTAAATATTTTAAAAAAATTAAAAGTTAATTATGTTTATATTCCAAATAAAAAAGATGTCTATTCTATTAAAAGAAAAAGGCCAATAGTTCTAAAAAAAGAAAATAAAGTGCTGTGTGCAAAATTTAGAAAAGGCCATTTTGAGGGTGTGATTGATGTAATGGATAGATTGACAAGTATTATTAAACCAAACAAAATATTTATGGGTGAAAAAGACTATCAACAGCTTCTTTTAGTTAAAAAGTTTATTGAAAAAAAATACGAAACAAAAATTGTCCCATGCAAAACAGTAAGAAATAAAAATAAACTTGCTTTATCTTCAAGAAATCGACTACTCAATAAAAAAGATCTAATTAAAGCAGGTAAAATAGCTAGAGATTTATTCCATTTTAAAATATTTCTTAAAAATAAGAAAAAGACAAAAAATCTTTTACAAAAGAAATTAAAATTATTAAAAAAAAATTTTGATATTAAGATTGATTACTTAGAAATTAGAAAAAAAAATAATCTTAAATCTTCTTTAAATATAAGAAATTCAAAAATTTTTATTGCTTATTTTATTAATAAGGTAAGATTAATAGATAATTTCTAAAAGTAATATGCACCCACACCCAAAAAAGATACAAAACCAATCACATCGGTAATTGTTGTTACAAATACGCTAGATGCTATAGCTGGATCAATATTCATTTTTTTTAATGAAACAGGAACTAGAATTCCAAAAAGACCAGCTATTATCATTGTCAAAATCATTGAAATAGAAATTATTAAAGAAAGTTGACTATCTTGAAACCATAATTGAACTATTAATGAACTGATAACAGCAAAGATTATTCCATTTAAAACTCCAATATTGAATTCTTTTAATATATTTTGGCTAAAATTATTTTTTGTTAAATCATTTGTAGCCAAAGATCTTACTGTTACAGCTAATGTTTGCATTCCAGCGTTACCACCCATCGAAGCTACGATTGGCATTAAAAAAGCAAGTACTACCATTTGTTCAATGGTCGCTCCAAATAAACTTATGCACCAAGTCGCTAGGAAAGCAGTAAATAAATTTAATAATAACCAATTAAATCTTCTCTTTGTTTTAGTAAATACACCATCTGTAATTTCTTCATCACCAACACCAGCAAGTCTCAACGTATCTTCTTCAGCTTCCTCTTTTAAAACTGTCAAAATATCATCCGAAGTTATCATTCCAACAAGTTTATTGTTCTTATCAACCACACAAGCTGAATTTAATCCATAATTTTCAAATGAATTACCGACTTCTTCTTTGTCCATATCTACAGGTACTAAAAAAATTGTCTCCTCCATAATATTTGACATTTTTGTTTCTCTCGGTGTTCTCAAAACTTTAGATGAAGGTACAGTGCCAATTGGTTTAAAATTTTCATCAACAATAAAGATTTCCAAAAATTGTTCTGGCAAATCTTTATTTTCTCTTAAATAATCGATTGTCTGACCAACTGACCAATTACTTGGTATTGCTGTAAACTCTCTTTGCATTATTCTAGCAGCACTATCCTCTGGATAACTAAGTCCCTCTAGTAAAGCAAAACGATCCTTTGGGGGTAAAGCACTTAGGATGGAATTTTTATTCTTTTCTTCAATATTTTCTAAAATAGATATTGCATCATCAGATTCAAGGTTTTTCAATATTCTAACAATTGACTCTGAAGATAAAAATTTAATTATCTCTGTTTGAACAGACTCATTTAACTCCACAAATACTTCTGGATCAATTTTAAAACTGTTTAATTTAATTAAACTTTCTCTATCATTTTCACTTAAATGTTCAATAATATCAGCTGCATCTGCAGGATGCATTTCTTTGAATGAATTGATAATAAATAATGCATCATTATTAGCTATTTTATCTGTGACAACTTTTATAAATTCTTTATTAAATTCGAAATTTACTTTTTTATCTTTAATTTTTTTAACTAAAGTCATAAATTAACCTATTATTATGTCGGCTCTTTTAATACAAAATGAAAAGATTACAATTTTTAAATGAATATTGAGGTTAAAAAATCAAAAAAACCCATAAAATATGAAGAAGCTATCAATTTTATGGAGTCAAAGATTCATAAGATAAATGAGAATACTGCTAACGAGCTAATTTGGACTCTTGAACATAACGAAATTTTTACAGCTGGTACAAGTTCTAGAGAAAATGAAATTTTAGATAAATCAATAAAAATTATTAGAACGAATAGAGGTGGTAAAATTACCTATCATGGGCCAGGCCAACTAATTTGTTATTTTATTATTGATCTAAAAAAAAGGGGCAAAGATATAAGAAAGTTTATATCCATAATTGAAAAAACGATTATTGATACAATAAAATTTTTTAAAATTGAGACTTTTGCGGACAAAAAAAATATTGGGATTTGGTACAATGATAATAATGAAATTAAAAAAGTTGCAGCTATTGGTGTAAGAGTCAGTAAATGGATTGCTTACCATGGTTTTTCAATAAATATTAATAATAAACTTGATAAATACGACTCTATAATACCTTGTGGTATAAGTAATAGAGGAGTTACTAATTTAAAGACGATCGTTGATCAAAATTATGATGAATTAGAAAATAAACTAATAGAAAATTTTTTAATTAATTTAAAAAGCTAAGTCTTTTTGATTTAAGTAAATTTTTAAAGTAATCAGGTAACAAAGCCTTATAGGTATGTTTTTGATCATTGATTAAAAATTTAATTTGATATGAATGGAGCATTAGCTTCTTATTTATACCTTTAAGAGTGATATGTTTATATTTTTCATCACCATAAATCGAGTGACCAATATTATACAATTGCTTTCTTAATTGATGTTTTCTACCAGTAATCGGTTTAAGCTCAAGTAAACTAGCTTCTGAGTTTTTATCTATTACCTTAAAAATTGTTTTAGCTTTTTCAACTATTTTCTTTCCATTATCATATCTGATCAAATCATCATTTAATTCTCCAGAATTTTTTTCTAATTCTCCATGACAAATTGCTAAATATGTTTTATGTATCTTTCTTAACCTAAATAGTGAAGTTAAAAGTTGTGCCATTTCTCTTTTTTTGGCAATTATAAAAACACCTGATGTTTCCTTGTCCAATCTGTGAACAGAGTAGGGTTTCGTATTTTCAAATATTTTACTTTTTTTAAAAATATCTATTAAATTTTTTTTTGATTTAGTTCCACCTTGTACTGAAATACCAGAGTCTTTATTAATTACTATAAAATCCTCATTATTTTCAATTATAGACTTTTCATTAGATTTGATAATTGTATTAGAGGGTTTGAAATTTATTTTTTTGTTATTATATTTTTCTTTATAATTTAAATTAAATAATTCTACTTTATCATTTAAAATGACTTTAGTAGAACTTTTTACTTTTTTTTTATTTAATCTAATTTTTCCAGTTCGTAATTTTTTTTCAATTAACCCTTGAGGTATTTTTCCTATTTTATTCCTTAAAAATCTATCTAGACGCATGTTATTAAATGTTGCGTCTACAACAAAACTTTTTATCATTTTTAAAATTTATTTACTTACAGTTTCTTTTTTACTGTCTTTATTTTCTATATTTTCAGATTGATTTATTTTCTTTTTATCAACTCTTTTGGCTTCAACATCTCTATCTACAAACTCAATTATAGCCATTGGGGCATTATCACCATATCTAAACCCAGCTTTAATTATTCTTGTGTAACCACCACTCCTTTTTTCATATCTTTTTGATAAAGTTTTTGTAACTTTGTTAGCTGACTTTTTATCTTGAAGTTGTGAAATTAAGTTTTTAGTAGATGTTAAATTATTTTTTTTTCCTAAGGTTATAATCTTGTCTGCTTGAGGTTTTAAAAATTTAGCCTTAGGTAAAGTAGTTTTAATTTGCTCATACTTTATTAAAGAATTGAGCATATTCTTAAGTAATGCTTTTCTATGTTCTGAATTTCTATTTAGTTTTTTGTTCGCAAAACCATGTCTCATTAAATTGCTTCCTCTAATTTTTTAGACATTTCAGCTATATTGTCTGGTGGCCAATTTGGAATTTCCATGCCCAAATATAATGACATTCCAGTTAAAACTTCTTTAATTTCATTTAGAGATTTTCTCCCAAAATTAGGAGTTCTTAACATTTCTCCCTCTGATTTTTGAACTAGATCACCTATATAAATTATATTATCATTTTTTAAACAATTCATTGATCTTACTGATAACTCTAATTCGTCTACTTTTCTTAGCAAATTTTTATTAAATTCTGGTTCCGTAGAAACTTCTTTTACAGGAGCTTCCACAGGTTCATCAAAATTAACAAACATTTTAAGTTGGTCCTGGAAAATTCTGGCTGAATAAGCAACAGCATCTTCAGCTGAGATTGAACCATTCGTTTCAACTTCCATTGTCAATTTATCATAGTCCAAAGCTTTTCCCTCTCTTGCTGTACTAACAGAATATGAAACTTTTTTAACAGGGCTATACAATGAGTCAATTGCGATAAGTCCTAAAGGTGGTTCCTCTGGTTTATTCAGTTCAGCTGGAACATATCCCTTTCCAGTATTAACATTCATTTCCATATGAAAGTTAGTATTCTCATCTAGATTACATATTACTAAATCAGGGTTTAAAATTTCTACATCTGCAACAGGTGATATATCAGAAGCTTTAATTTCCCCTGGTCCTTTTGCATCAAGTATTAATTTTTTTGTACCTTCAGAGTTACATTTTAAAGCTAATGATTTTACGTTTAAGACTATATCCGTAACATCCTCTCTCACACCTTTTATAGATGTAAATTCATGTAGGACACCATCTATTTGAATAGAAGTAACTGCTGCACCTCTTATTGAAGATAATAATATTCTTCTTAAAGAATTTCCTAGAGTTAAACCATAACCTTTTTCTAACGGCTCAGCAATTATCTTAGCATGTGTAAGGTCTTCGCTTAATTTTACATCTAGTTTTGATGGTTTAATTAATGATTTCCAATTTTTTATGTTTACGTTCTCTGTCTCCATTAAACTCTCCTTTTTTTTGGTGGCCTAGTTCCGTTATGAGGCATAGGTGTTGTGTCTTTAATTGATAAAATTTTAAAACCTTTAGCTTGTAAAGCTCTTAATGCAGTCTCTCGACCAGAACCTGGTCCCTTTATTTCAACATTTAACGTTTTCATTCCATACTCTAGTGCTTTCGACGCTGCGGCATCAGCTGCTACTTGTGCTGCATATGGTGTTGATTTTCTTGAGCCCTTAAAGCCTTTTTGACCAGCAGAAGCCCAAGATATTACATTACCATTTGTATCTGCGATAGAAATTATTGTGTTGTTAAAGGTTGATTGTACGTAAGCTATTCCATTAAGAATATTTTTTTTTGTTTTTTTCTTTTTTGAATAAGAACTTTTTAAAACTTTTTTTTCTGATTTATCATTATCTTTTTTTTTATTTTCAATTTTGTCTGTGTTAGCCATAATTATTTTTTAAGTGGGGTTAATTTTTTTCCAGCAATTGCAATAGCTTTTCCTTTTCTGGTTCTTGCATTACACCTTGTCCTTTGGCCTCTTACAGGTAATTTTTTTCTATGTCTTGAACCTCTATAACAAGCTAGATCGATTAATCTCTTAATACTTAATGAATAATCCCTCCTAAGATCTCCCTCAACTTTAAAATTTTTATCAATATACTCTCTTATTTTTAATATTTCATCATCAGTAAGTTGATTAATTCTTTTTTCCTTTGGAAAGTTTAATGCACCACAAATTTGTTTTGAAAATTTATCACCGATGCCATATATATAGGTAAGTCCAATATGAACTAACTTATTTTGAGGAATATTGATACCTGCTATACGAGCCATAATTTTGTGATAATTTGTAGCCTTTTATATAAGAAGTTCTTTCAAAGTCAACGACTTAAACATTGATAAAATCATCGATTTTCTTGGTTATTTGATCAATTTTTAAAGAACCATCAATCTCATGAAAATTTAAATTTTTTGAGTAAAAATCTAAAACTGGTTTAGTCGTCTTCATATATGTGTCGTACCTTTTTACAATAGTATCCAAATCATCATCAGATCTTTTTTCCTCAATTTTTCTTTTTTCAATTCTTTCGATGACAATTTCTTTATTTACATTTAAAAAAAATACTAAATCAATTTTTTGATCTGACTTTTCTAATAACAAATTTAAGTTTGTTGCTTGACTTAATGATCTAGGATATCCATCAAAGATAAGTCGATTTTTTTTTAAAGGATCAAAAATGATATTACTAATAAGGTTATTAACGATTTCATCACTTACAAATTTTCCATCATTCATATCATTTATTATCTTTCTACCAATATCAGTATCTTTTTTAATTTCATCTCTTAAAATATCACCTGTGGATATTTGAAAACCATTAATTTTTTTTACTAAATATTTTGCTTGAGTTCCTTTTCCAGCTCCTGGTGGACCAAATAAAATAATATTCACCTATCTACCAAATTTAGTCTTTTTAATTAATTGTTCGTACTGCGAACTCATTAATCTTGTTTGAATTTGAGTTACCGTATCTATTGCTACTACAACCACAATCAAGATAGAAGTACCACCCAAATAAAATGGAATAGGATATTTTGCAATTAAAAATTCTGGCATTAAACAAACTAAAGTTAAATATAAAGCACCAATAGTTGTTAGTTTGGTAAGAATATTATCAATATAAATTGCAGTGCTTTCACCTGGTCTAATTCCTGGAATAAAACCTCCATATTTTCTCAAATTTTCTGCTGTTTCATTAGGATTAAATGTAATAGAGGTATAGAAAAATGTGAAAAATATTATTCCTGAAGCGTATAACAACATATAAAGAGGTTGTCCTTGAGTAAAATATGAGCTTAAGTTTAAAAATGTATCATTTTCAGATAAATTAAAATTTGAAAAAGTTACAGGTAATAGCAGTAAAGCTGAAGCAAAAATTGCTGGTATAACTCCTGCTTGATTTATCTTTAAAGGTAAATGAGAAGACTCTCCACCGTACATTTTATTACCCATTTGTCTTTTTGGATAATTAATAAGTATTTTTCTCAAAGCTCTTTCCATAAAAACAATAAAAAGAATTGTTAAAATAAGAAGTATAAAAATTGCCAAAATCATAACTGTTGAAATAGCACCTGTTCTTCCAAGTTCAAATGTTGTTACCAATGCCCTTGGAATTTCTGCAACAATACCTGCAAAAATTATTAATGAGATTCCATTTCCAATACCTCTCTGTGTAATTTGTTCTCCTAACCACATTAAGAAGACTGTACCAGCAACTATTGTAGTAACAGTTGATATCTTGAAAAAAATACCTGGATTTATGACTAAATTTGCAGACGACTCCAATCCAACGGATAGACCATAACCTTGTATTGTTGCAAGTAATACTGTTCCATATCGAGTAATTTGAGTAATTTTTAATCTTCCAGTTTCTCCTTGGGCTTTTAGATTTTTAAAATAGTCTGAGACACCCGTTAATAATTGGACGATAATTGAGGATGAGATGTAAGGCATAATTCCTAACGCAAATATTGCCATCCTACTTACTGCTCCACCTGCAAAAACATTAAACATCCCCAACAAACCTTTTTGATTTCCTTCCATCAAACTTTTTAATTGCTCGGGGTCTATACCTGGTAAAGGAACAAATGTTCCAAATCTATAAACTGCAAGTAAAGCTAAAGTAAAAAAAATTCTGTTTCTTAAATCAACACTTGAAGATGCAACAGTCATGTATAATATTATTTCTTAATTTGAATAGATCCACCAATCTTTTCAAGCTTATTAACTGCTGATTTAGATGCTAAATCTGCTTCGATGTTTATCTTATGTTTTATTTCACCTGAACCTAAAATTTTTAATTTTGATGATCTTTTATTAATTAGTTTTAATTTTTTTAATAAATTTGAATTTAAAATTTCAGAAGTTTTCACGCTTTTTTTATCAATAAAGGATTGAATCTTATCTAGATTTAAAATAGCAATATTCTTTTTTTTAACAGGATTGAAACCTCTTTTTGGTAATCTCCTGTATAATGGCATCTGACCACCTTCAAAACTTTTAATCGATACACCTGATCTTGATTTTTGTCCCTTTACTCCTCTACCTGAGGTTTTACCTTTGCCAGATCCAATTCCTCTCCCAACTCTAATTTTTTTCTTATTAATTTTAATTCTGTTATTTAAACTAATCATTATCCTCTTTTCTCAATAATTTCGGAAATTTTTTTGTTTCTTATATTAGAAATTTGCTTTGGAGAATTTTGTTTTAATAAAGCTTTCATAGTTGCCCTAATTACGTTGTGTGCATTAGAAGTTCCCATTGATTTTGCTACTATATCTTTAACACCTAGAACCTCACAAACTGCTCTAACTGGTCCACCAGCAATTATCCCTGTTCCTTTGGAAGCAGCTCTTAAAACTATTCTACCAGACCCATCTTTAGCTTTAACGTCATGATGGATGGTTCTTCCTTCTCTCAATGGTATATGGATTAATTTTCTTCTAGCCATTTCGTTTGCCTTTTTAATTGCGTCTGGAACTTGCTTTGCTTTTGCATGAGCTATACCAATTTTACCTGATTGATTTCCAACTACTACCAAAGCTGAAAAACCAAATCTCCTTCCACCTTTAACTACTTTAGTTATTCTGTTGATGTGAACTAATTTTTCTAAAATATCGTCTGATTTTTTTTCTTTAATGTTATCCATTGTTAAAACTCCATACCATTTTTACGTAAAGTCTCAGCGAAAATTTTCACTCTCCCGTGATATTTGTAAAGACCTCTATCAAAATAAATCTTAGAAATCTTCTTTTCTAAAGCCTTTTTGGCTAATTTTTCTGCAACTATTTTAGATAGTTCAGTTTTTGTAATTTTTGTCTCAGATCTTAAATCTTTTTCCATAGATGAAGCAGATAAAAGGGTTACATTTTTATCATCATCAATTATTTGTGCAGAAATATTTTTTGATGATCTTGATATACTTAATCTAAATCTTTCTTTTTTCGCTACTAACTTTACTTTTTTACTAACTCTAAATTTTCTTCTTTTATTTGCTGTGAGTTTCATTATTTCTTTTTACCTTCTTTTTTAAGAATATATTGACCTTTTTCTCTGACACCTTTTCCCTTATATGGTTCAATTTTTCTTAACGTTTTAAGTTTTGAAGCTACTGAACCAACTTGTTGTTTATTTGCACCTGTTATTTTCAAAATTGTTTGTTTTTCAACTGTAATCTTTATTCCCTCAGGTACATCAAAATTTATATCATGACTGTAACCAAGTTGTAGGTTCAATTGATTACCTTTTAGCGCTGCTCTATAACCAACTCCTACTAATTCTAAAATTTTTTCATAACCTTTACTAGATCCAATTACAGCATTATTTATTAAACTTCTATTCATGCCCCATAATCTTTTTGTATCCTGATCTATTTTTTTTGGTTTAATTGAAATTTCTTTACCCTCCTTAATATCAAGAGAAAAAATATCTAAGTCTATATTAAGTGTGGATTTACCTATTGGGCCCTCAATATTTAACATATTTCCAGCTAAAGCTACTTTAACTTTTTCTGGAATAGAGATGTTTATTTTACCTATCTTAGACATTAAAATACCTTACAAATTATTTCTCCACCGACACGTTGTTTTCTTGCATCTATATCTGTCATTACACCTTTTGGCGTTGAAATTATTGCAATCCCCAGGCCATTATTGATTTTAGGCAAACTTTCGGCACTTGAAAAAATTCTTCTACCTGGCTTAGATACTCTCTCAAAAGCACTAATAACAGGATTACCTGAATGATATTTCAATTCTAAAGTAAGTGTAGATTTATTGTTCTCAGAATTTACTTTGAACTCCTTAATAAATCCCTCATTTTTTAAAATTCCAGCAATTTTAGATTTAAAATTTGATGAAGGTAACTCAACCTTTTTATGGTTTCTTGATTGAGCATTTTTTATTCTTGCTATCATATCTCCTATAGGGTCGCTTAAGCTCATATGTTCCTTTCTACCAACTTGATTTAACCAGTCCTGGTATTTTTCCTTGTAATCCTAATTGTCTCAATGCAATTCTAGATATTTTAAGTTTTCTATAGACTCCATGTGGTCTACCTGTGATTTGACATCTGTTCATTACTCTTATTTTTGCCGAATTACGGGGTAATTTTGACAATTTTTGTTGTGCCTTAAATCTTTCCTCTAAAGAAAGTTTCTTATTCATAATAATCTTTTTTAATTGTTGTCTTTTCTTAAAATATTTGTCTGATAATTTTATTCTTCGATTATTTTTATTAACTGAACTCAGTTTAGCCATTTTAATTTTCTCCTTTCTTAATAAATGGGAAATTTAACTTCTCCAATAAAGCAAAACTATGCTCTTTATTTTGAGATGAGATGACAATTACTATATCTAATCCCCTAACTTTATCCGCTCTATCAAAACTAACTTCTGGAAAAATTATATGCTCCTTTATACCAAAAGTATAATTTCCAAATTTATCAAAACCATTAGACGACAAACCTCTAAAATCTTTTATTCTTGGTAAAGCAATATTGACCAATCTGTCTAAAAACTCGTACATTTTATTTTTTCTAAGGGTTACTTTTAAACCAGCATTTGAACCTTTTCTTGTTTTAAAATTTGCAACTGATTTTTTAAATTTAGTTATAACAGGTTTTTGTCCTGCAATTTTTGCTAAATCCTCCTCACAAGATTTTAAAACCTTACTGTCATTACCATCAAGGCCAAGCCCCATATTTAAAATTATTTTTTCAATTTTAGGTCCCATATATAAATTCTTAAAACCAAATTGAGACTTGAGTGATGGTTGGATTTCCTTATAATATAATTCCTTTAACCTTGGTATCATTATTTTTTAGCTTCTTTCTTTTTATTTTTAATTTTCTCATCAATCAATTTTAGATTTGATATATGGATGAAACTTTCTTTTGAAAAAATTCCACCTTTTTTTTCTTTTGTCGTTTTGACATGTTTTTTAACCATATTAATATCTTTTATCTTTGCCCTATTGTTTGATCTATCAATTTCAATTACTTCACCCTCTTTATTTTTGTCTTTACCCACCAAAACTTTAACTTTAAGACCTTTTTTAATCATTATAAAACCTCTGGAGCTAATGAAATTATTTTCATTTGCCCTCTATTTCTTAACTCTCTAGTTACTGGTCCAAAAATTCTTGTGCCAACTGGTTCACCTTTGTCATCAACTAACACTGCAGCATTATTATCAAATTTAACCTTTGAACCATCATCTCTATGGATTCCTTTTTTAACCCTAACCACAACAGCCTTATGCACTGACCCTTTTTTTACTTTACCTTTTGGTATTGCCTCTTTAACAGCTATTACAATTGTATCACCAATACTTGCATATCTTCTTTTCGACCCACCTAAAACTTTTATACACTCAATTTTTTTCGCTCCAGTGTTGTCTGCCACAAGTAATTCAGTTTGAACTTGTATCATTATTTAAAATTCTCCATTACTTGAAATTTTTTATTTTTTGAGAATGGTTTACTCTCTATTATTGATACCTTGTCTCCATTTTTATATTTATTATTTTCGTCATGAACATTGTATTTCTTTCGCACTTTAATTACTTTTTTAAGAACTGGGTGTGAGTATTTTCTTTCAACCATTACAGTTATAGTCTTATTTGGTTTATCACTTACAACTATTCCTTTTAAAATTTTTTTAGGCATTTATTCTTTCTTTTAATATTGTTTTTAATCTTGCAATTGTCTTTTTTGTTTCACTAATTTTAGCAGGGTTTGTAATTTGGGAATTTATTTTTTGAAACCTCAAATTAAATAAATCTTTTTTTAATTTATCAATATTTTTAAATATTTGATCTTTTGTAAGTTTTTTAATTTCTTGTTTCTTCATATTAAGCAAATCTTTTTATTGTTTTTGTTTTTATGGGTAACTTTGCTGAGGCTTTATATAATGCCTCTTTTGCTATTTGCTCAGAAACACCATCTACTTCAAATAAAATTCTCCCTGGCTTCACTCTACACGCATAAAATTCAGGAGATCCCTTTCCTTTACCCATTCTAACTTCAATCGGTTTTTTTGAAACAGGAATATTTGGAAAAATTCTTGTCCATACTCGTCCTTGTCTTTTCATATGTCTTGTTAATGCTACTCTAGCAGCTTCTATTTGTTTACCAGTCACCCTGTCTGGTGTTAAAGCTTTTAAAGCATACGCACCATAATTTATAAAATTAGCTCTGGATGCAGTTCCATGTATTCTACCTTTGTGTGCTTTTCTCCATTTTGTTCTAACAGGTTGCAACATTTTATTATTTACCCTCTCCCTTCACTTTATTAGTTTCTTGACTGAACTCTTTAGCAAAAACTTCTCCTTTGTATATCCATACCTTTATGCCAATAATCCCATAAGTTGTAAGTGCCTCTGCTTCGGCATAATCAATATCGGCTCTTAAAGTGTGTGATGGTATACTTCCATCTCTTAACCACTCTGTTCTTGCGATTTCATTTCCACCTAATCTACCACTTATGGAAACTTTGATACCCTTTGCACCCAATCTTAGACAAGATTGCATTGCTCGCTTCATCGCTCTTCTGTAAGATATTCTTTTTACTAGTTGTTGGGCTATATTTTCTGCTACTAAATAAGCGTTAGTTTCAGGTTTTTTTACCTCTTTAATATTTAGACTAACTTCATTAACAGTGAGTTTGGATAAACTATTTTTAATTTTATCTATATCACTACCTTTTTTACCAATAACAAATCCTGGCCTAGACGTATAAATGGTTACATAACACTTATTAGCTGTTCTCTCTATCATAACTTTTGAAACACCTGAATTTATAACATTCTTTTTTATGTATTCTCTAATTCTGTAATCTTCTATTAAATAATTCCCAAAATCTTTCTTTTTAGCATACCAAACAGAGTCCCAACCTCTATTAACACCTAATCTAAAGCCCACCGGATTAACTTTTTGACCCATGACCCTCCATTTTTTTTGTTTCGGTTAAAATAATAGTCACACTAGAATAAGGTTTTAAAATTGGTGCAGCTCTTCCTTTTGCTCTAGGTCTAAATCTTTTCATTGTAATTTTTTTTCCGCAATAAGCTTCTTTAACTATCAGTTTATCTATATCATATTGAAAGTTGTTCTCAGCATTAGCAACTGCAGAATTAATAGTTTTTCTAATATCATTTGTTATTCTTTTTTCAGAAAATTGAAGATTTCGAATGGCAACTTCAACTTTTTTTCCAACTATACCTTTTAAAATTGGATTAAGTTTTCTCACACTAGATCTAATATTATTATTAATAGATTTTACAGTTTTATCATTACTTTTAACTAATTTAGTTTTTTTGCTCATAAATTTTTTATTTTTTCACCTCTGCCTCTGCTGGTTTAGCTTTTTTATCTGCAGGGGTGTGACCGAAAAAAGTTCTTGTAGGCGCAAATTCACCTAATTTATGGCCAACCATATCTTCAGAAATTGTAATTGGTATGAATTTTTTGCCATTATAAATTAAAAAACTAACTCCAACAAAGTCGGGTATTATTGTGGATTTTCTTGACCAAGTTTTAATTGGTATTTTTTTAGGATCAACTTTATATTTATCAACTTTTTTCATTAAACTTTCCTCTACAAAAGGTCCTTTCCATACCGCTCTAGCCATTACTTAGTATCCTTTCTTTTACTTCTTCTTTTTACAATAAATTTATCTGTCCTTTTGTTGTCTCTAGTTTTTAAACCTTTAGCTGACTGACCAGTAGGTGAGACTGGGTGTCTACCTCCTGCTGATTTACCTTCTCCACCACCATGAGGGTGATCTACAGGATTTTTTACTACTCCTCTGGTATGAGGTCTTCTTCCTAACCATCTTGATCTTCCTGCTTTTCCAATCTTAATATTTTTTTGGTCAGGATTACTCAAGACACCAATTGTGGCTAATGATCTAGAATCAATTTTTCTAACTTCACCTGAAGTCAATTTCACTAAACTATAATTACCATCTACACCACTTATCACAACTGATGTGCCAGCTGATCTAGCTAATTTACCACCCGCACCAGGCTGAATTTCAACATTATGGATATTTATACCAACAGGAATATCTTGAAGAGGCATACAATTTCCTATTTTAATCTCTTTTTTTGAACCATTTTCTATTTTATCTCCAACTTTAATCTTTTGGGGTGCTAAATAATATGAATGACTACCATCATCAAACTTTACCAACATAATGTAACAGGATCTATTTGGATCATATTCTATTCTTTCTACAGTTGCTTGCATATCATATTTCTTTCTATAAAAGTCGATATGTCTGTACATTTTTTTATGTCCTCCAGCCCTATTAGATGAAGTTATACGCCCATTATTATTTCTTCCTTTCATAGAATTTTTAGGAGAGACAAGAGCTTTGAAAGGTTTTCCTTTCCATAATCCAGCTCTATCAACCAAAATTGTTCCTCTAGTAGATTTTGTATATGGTTTAAAAGTTTTTAGTCCCATGTTTAAATACCTGCCGTAAGATCTATACTTTGACCTTTTTTAAGTGTTATTATTGCTTTTTTAAATCCGGAAATCTTAACTTTTCTACCTCTTGTCACTTTAGTTCTATTTTGTTTGTTTATAATATTTACTTTGACAACATTTACTTTGAAAATTTTCTCAATATTCTTTTTTAAGTTCTTTTTATTAGCACCATTTGGAACTTTAAAAATTATCTTATTATGTTCAGATAAAATAGTAGATTTTTCGGTTACGATAGGTGAAATAACTTTATCAAATAAATGAATTTTGTTCATTATATATATCTCTTTTCTAATTCTTTAACAGAACTCTCTGTAAAAACAGTTTTCTTATACTTAACAACATCAAATGCACTAAAATGATTAACATCAGTTACTTTTATATTTGGAATATTTCTAATTGATTTCTCTATATTTTCTTTAGAAGATCTATCTAAAATTATTAAAGAATTAGAAATTTCAAGTTTTTTTAAAATATTATACATTTCTTTTGTTTTTTTTATCTCAGAACTAAAATCATTTAATATAATTAAATTTTTATGTTTAATCTTTTCACTCATTAAAGAGGCAATACCTTGTTTTTTTTCATTTTTATTTAATTTTCTTTTTTTATATGCTAATTGACCCTTAGGTCCGTGAGCAACACCACCACCTACAAAAATTGGGGCTTTTCGGCTAGCATGTCTTGCATTTCCGGTTCCTTTCTGAGCATATATCTTAGAAGTAGGACCTGAGACTTCATTTTGTTGTTTAGTCTTAGCGTGTCGACCTTTATAATTTGCGTTAGTTTTATATAAAACATTATTTAAAAGTCTCTTATTAATTTTAACCGAAAAAATTTTATCTAAAACCTCAATAGACTCTTTTTTTCCATTTATATTTATTTTTTCAATCTTCATTATTTTTTCTTTTTCTCAGGAGTTTTTTTAGCTTGTTCGGCTCCTAGTATTTTTTCTTCTATAGTCTTTTTATCAATATTTTTGACTGATTTTTTAACTAAAATTTCAGAGTTTTTTGAACCAGGAATAGATCCTTTGAGATATAATAATTCATTTTCAATATCTGTTTTGATAATCTCAATATTTTGCATTGTTCTAAGTTTATCTCCCATGTGTCCTGCCATCTTTTTTCCCTTAAAAACCTTACCAGGATCTTGTCTTTGACCTGTTGAACCGTGAGATCTATGAGATATTGAAACTCCATGAGTTGCTCTTAAACCGCCAAAATTATGTCTTTTCATTGCTCCAGCAAAACCCTTACCAATGGTTTTTGATCTTGTGTCTACATACTTTACATCTTTAAAAATTTCTAAACCAAATTCATTTCCCTCCTTATATTTGCTAAGATCTAGAACTTTGAATTCTTTAAGTTTTTTTTTTGCTTCAGTATTTTTTTTTGCAAAATATCCCTTCATAGCCTTCGTAAGCTTAGAACTTTTAATCTTCCCATAACCAAGTTGAATAGCATTATAGCCCCTTTGTTCTTGGTTAATTATTTGAATTACACGAGCTTTTTCCATCTTTAAAACTGTAACAGGAACTAATTGACCAGTTTTATAAAACTCTCTTGTCATTCCAACTTTTTTTCCAATTAATGCAATTTCAGTCATATCTAAATCTTTATTTCCACGTCTACGCCTGAGGCTAAATCAAGTTTCATTAGAGCCTCTACAGTTTGTGGTGTTGGTTCAATTATATCAATTAATCTTTTATGTGTTCTCGACTCAAATTGCTCTCTACTTTTTTTATCAATATGTGGTGACCTTAAAACAGTATATCTTTCTATTCTTGTTGGTAAAGGTATTGGCCCTTTAATAGTTGCTCCTGTTCTTTTTACTGTATTTACAATTTCTTCTGTTGAGGCGTCGAGAATTTTATTATCGTAAGCTCGTAATTTTATCCTTATATTTTGCTTTTCCATTTTAACCTGCAACCTTTTTAGTTACTTCATCTTGAACATTCTGTGGAACTTTTGAATAATGATCAAAAAACATGGAATATTGAGCTCTACCTTGAGACATTGATCTTAAACTATTTATATATCCAAACATGTTTGCAAGAGGAACCATTGCAGTTATAACAGTGGCATTACCCCTTTGTTCTTGCGTGTTTATTTGCCCTCTTCTACTATTTAAATCGCCTATAACATCACCCATATAATCCTCAGGAGTAACAACTTCGACTCTCATTATAGGCTCTAAAAGTTTCAAACCACCTTGAGTACAGGCCTCTTTAAAGCAAGCTCTGCTAGCTAATTCAAAAGCTAAAACACTTGAATCAACATCATGATGTAAGCCATCTACTATTGTAACTTTATAATCGATCATTGGAAATCCAGCTAAAATCCCACTATCAGAAACAGTTTCAATTCCTTTTTCTACACCAGGGATAAATTCTTTTGGTATAGCACCCCCTTTAATAGCACTCTCTACCAATCTACCTTTACCTGGCTCTTGAGGTTCGATGAAAAGTTTAACTTTTGCAAACTGTCCAGCTCCACCACTTTGTTTTTTGTGTATGTATTCGAACTCTGCAGACTTTTCTATTGTTTCTCTATATGCAACTTGTGGTGCACCAACATTCGCCTCAACCTTAAATTCTCTTTTCATTCTATCAACAATAATATCTAAATGAAGTTCACCCATTCCTTTAATGATAGTTTGACCAGATTCCTCATCAGATGAAACTCTAAATGATGGATCTTCTTTAGCTAAACGAGCCAAAGCTTCACCCATTTTTTCTTGGTCTCCTTTTGTTTTTGGCTCAACGGCTATTTCAATAACAGGATCAGGAAATTCCATTGGTTCTAGTAAAACTGGTTTATCTTTATTACACAGAGTATGACCAGTCATAGTGTTCTTTAATCCTGCTAGAGATACAATGTCGCCTGCATTAGCCTCCTTAATATCCTCTCTAGAATTTGCATGCATCAATAACATTCTTCCAACTCTTTCCTCTTTATCTGTAGATGAATTATAAATAGAGGTTCCAGATTTAATTGTACCAGAATAAACTCTAATAAAAGTTAGAGAACCTACAAAAGGGTCATTTGCTACTTTAAATGCTAATGCAGAAAATGGTGAATTATCCTCGAATTTCATTTCAACTTCCTCATCAGATCCAACTTTTGTTCCTTTGATTGAACTTATGTCTTCAGGACTTGGTAAATAATTTACAACAGCGTCTAATAATGGTTGAACACCTTTATTTTTAAATGCTGATCCAGTTAAAACAGGCACAAAATCAAAACTTAGTGTCCCTTTTCTTATACATTTTATTAAATCTTCCTCTTTTATTTCATCACCATTTAAATAACTTTCCATTAATTTTTCATCTTGCTCTACAGCTAATTCTACTAATTCAGTTCTATATTTATTTGAAATTTCTTTTAGATCATCAGGAATATCTTTATACTCCCATTCTGCTCCGAGTGCTTCATTTTTCCAAATCTGTGCTTTCATTTTAACCAGGTCAACAACCCCAGTTAATGAAGACTCTATACCTACAGGAACTTGAAGAACTAAAGGTTTAGCTCCCAACCTATCTTTTATCATTTCAACACATCTAAAAAAATCTGCACCTGTTCTATCCAACTTGTTAACAAAACAAATTCTTGGAACTTTATATTTGTCAGCTTGTCTCCATACTGTTTCGGATTGTGGTTCTACTCCAGCAACACCATCAAAAACGGCTACCGCACCATCCAAAACTTTTAATGACCTTTCAACTTCAATTGTAAAATCGACATGGCCTGGTGTATCAATTATATTTACTCTATGATCTTGCCAGAAACAAGTTGTGGCTGCTGATGTAATTGTGATGCCTCTTTCTTGTTCTTGCTCCATCCAATCCATGGTTGCAGCACCATCATGTACTTCACCAATCTTATGACTTTTACCTGTATAATATAAAATTCTTTCAGTCGTAGTTGTTTTACCAGCATCAATATGTGCCATGATACCGATATTTCTGTATTTGTTTAATGTGTGAGTTCTTGCCATATTTTTTACCACCTAAAATGTGCAAAAGCTTTGTTTGACTCAGCCATTTTATGAACATCCTCTTTTTTTTTAACTGCAGCGCCTTTTTTTTCGTAAGCATCATAAAGTTCATTAAAAATCTTGTCAGACATATGTTTATCTTTTCTTTTTCTTGCAGAATCTACCAACCATCTAATAGCTAAAGCTTGTGCTCTCTTACTTTTTACCTCAACTGGAACTTGATAAGTTGCTCCACCTACTCTTCTCGATCGAACTTCGACAGTTGGTTTTATATTATTGATCGCTTCATTGAATATATTTATCGGTTCATCTTTTGATTTTGTTTTAATCTTTTCAATCGCATCATAAACTATTTTTGCTGCAACACCTCTTTTTCCATCAAACATGATATTATTAATTAATTTAGGGATAATTATAGAGTTAAACTTTGGATCTGGTGTAATATTTTTTTTTGGTTGTGTTTTTTTTCTAGACATTCTTATTTACCTTTTTTTGTTCCATATAAAGATCTCCTTTGCTTTCTATTAGCAACCCCTTGTGTATCTAAATTACCTCTCAAAATATGATACCTGACACCTGGTAAATCTTTTACCCTACCACCTCTTATTAAAACTACCGAATGCTCTTGAAGATTATGACCTTCACCTGGAATGTATGCGGTTACTTCAAAACCGTTTGATAATCTTACTCTTGCAACTTTTCTTAAAGCTGAGTTTGGTTTTTTTGGTGTAGTTGTGTATACTTTTACACATACACCTCTTTTAAGAGGTTGTTTTTGCAAAGCAGGCACTTTGTTCCTGGACAAAGGCTTAATTCTTTTTTTTCTTAACAATTGGTTTATTGTCGGCATATAATAATTTTTAATTAATTTTTTTGATGAAATAACTGACAGGTCATTCATGGCAGCGTTTAGTGCAATTACAGCACTACATTCCAACCAAAAAATTATCGCCAAATTACTTATTAATTTAACTTTGTCAAACTAAAACTAGTCAGCAGGGGTACTATTTTTATTGATTTGCCTGGCTTTCAGAGGTCTCAATTTTTTCTTGTTCAGATAAAAATTTATTATCATCCTCTAGGGCTTTTTTATTCCATTTATTCTTAATGTTTCCAGTGCCAGCTGGTACTAACCTACCAACTATAACATTTTCTTTTAAACCATTTAGTGGGTCTATCTTACCTTTAATTGCAGCATCTGTAAGAACTCTTGTTGTTTCCTGAAAGGATGCGGCAGAAATAAAAGACTCGGTTTGTAAGGATGCTTTGGTGATACCCATCAAGACTCTCTCACCAGTCGCAGGAGTTTTTCCATCTAACTTTAATTTTTCGTTCATATTTTCAAATTTAATTCTATCAATAATTTCACCTGGTAGATAAGATGAGTCTCCGGAAGTTTTAACTTCTACTTTTTTTAGCATCTGCCTTAAAATTGTTTCAATATGTTTGTCATTAATTACAACACCCTGCAATCTATAAACTTCTTGCACCTGATTTACAAAGTATTCAGTTAAATCTTTAATACCCATTATTCTTAATATATCATGAGGTAAAGGCTGGCCGTCTAATAAGTACTCACCTTTTTTAATTTTCTCGCCTTGGTTAAAATTAATGTGCTTACCTTTCGGTATTAAATAATTTGAAGGTTCAGAACCATCTTCGGGAACAATAGAAACTCTTTGTTTACCTCTTACTTCTTTTCCAAAGATGACTTGACCATCATTCTCAGCAATTATTGCGCTATCTTTCGCTTTTCTTGCCTCAAATAATTCAGCAACTCGAGGAAGACCTCCCGTAATATCTTTAGTTTTTGTTGTCTCTTTTGGTAACCTTGCAATAACATCACCAGCAGAAACGTTTTGGCCATCTTTTACAGATAAAATTGAGTCTGGTACAAGATAATATCTTGCCTCGTTATCATCAGCTTTCTTTATTACATTACCTTTTTCATCTCTCAAAGTTATTCTTGGCTTTAAATCTGTGCTTTTAGATTGCGATCGCCAGTCGACAACTGATTTTGATGAGATTCCTGTAGCATCATCAGTAGTCTCTTGAATTGAAACACCATCAATTAAATCAACGTAGCTAGCTATTCCTGATTTTTCTGCAATTACAGGAGTAGTGTATGGATCCCACTCACAAATTTTTGTATTTGCTTTAATTTTATCTCCATTCTTAAAAAATAATTTTGAACCATATGCAACTTTATAAATTGCTGTTTGAACACCATTATCATCTTCGATGGATAATTGAGTATTTCTTCCCATAACAATTAAATTCTTTTTAGAGTCCTCTAAAATATTTGAATTAATTATTTTCAAAATACCATCTGTTTTAGTTACTATTTGAGAGTCTTGTTTTACAGAAGCAGTACCACCAACATGGAATGTTCTCATTGTTAACTGCGTACCTGGCTCACCAATTGATTGGGCTGAAATCATTCCAATTGCTTCTCCAACATGTACCATTTTACCTCTTGATAAGTCTCTTCCATAAGAGATTGCACATACACCTTCTTTTGAACCACATGTCATAACTGAATACACTTTTATGGATTTAATACCTGCTGAGTCAATTAGATCACATGCAGCTTCATCTATCATTGATGACTTTTTAATTATAATTTCACCAGTTAATGGATGTTTAACGTCATCAAATGCTATTCGACCTAGCGCTCTCTCGGATATACTTACAACAACATTGCCACCTTCTAAGATTTCAGAAAGTTCTATAAAGCCAGGTTTTTTACAATCACACTCTTTTTTAGTTATTGTTAAATCTTGTGCCACATCACACAATCTTCTTGTTAAATAACCAGAACTTGCTGTTTTAAGCGCAGTATCTGCCAGTCCTTTTCTAGCTCCATGGGTAGAATTAAAGTACTCAAGAGCAGTTAATCCCTCTTTAAAATTTGAGGTAATTGGACTTTCAATAATTTCTCCTGATGGTTTAGCAATTAAACCCCTCATACCAGCTAACTGTTTCATCTGTGCCGCTGAGCCTCTCGCTCCACTATCTGCCATCATAAATACAGAGTTTATTTTTAATCCCTCTGGAGTTTTTTCTGTAGCAGAAATACCCTTCATCATTTCTCCAGCTACTTTATCAGTACATTTCGACCACGCATCTACTACTTTATTATATTTCTCTCCTCTAGTTATGAGACCTTCGGCATATTGTGTCTCGTAATCTGATATAAGTTTTTTCGTATCTTCTATTAATTGAGTTTTGTTTGAAGGTATAACAAGATCGTCTTTGCCAAAAGAAATTCCAGCTTTGAAAGCATGTTTGAATCCTAAATCTTTTAATTTATCACAAAATATAACAGTCGTTTTTTGACCACAAAATCTAAAAACGATATCAATAACTTCTGAAACAACTTTTTTAGGCAATAATCTATCTACCAAAGAAAATTTAATATTCTTATTCTTTGGTAATAGATTTGCTAGTAAAAATCTTCCTGCTGTTGAAGTGTATTTTTCAAATTTTGGTTTTCCATTCTCATCAATTGTTTCAAATCTAGAAATTATTGTGCTATGAACTTTAATTTGACCAGATGACAGGGCAAATTCAATTTGATCAGCATTTAGAAAATAGCCCGAAGGTTTGTCTGTCAATGGTTCTTGGGACAAATAATAAATACCCAATATCATATCCTGACTGGGAACAATGATTGGCTTACCATTGGATGGTGAAAGAATATTATTAGTCGATAACATTAAAATTCTTGCTTCCAGTTGAGCTTCTAAACTTAGAGGAACATGTACTGCCATTTGGTCACCATCAAAATCTGCGTTAAAAGCAGCACAAGTTAATGGATGTAATTCTATAGCATCTCCCTCAATTAATTTAGGTTCAAAAGCTTGCACGCCAAGTCTATGAAGCGTTGGTGCTCTATTTAATAATACCGGGTGCTCTCTTACTATAAGTTCTAAAGCATCCCAAACAGCATTTGTTTCTTTCTCAACTAACTTTTTAGCTTGTTTTATAGTTGAAGCTAAACCCAATTTATTTAATCTCGCATATAAAAATGGTTTAAAAAGTTCTAACGCCATTTTTTTTGGTAAACCACATTCATGAAGTTTTAAATCGGGACCAACAACAATTACAGAACGGCCTGAATAATCGACTCTTTTGCCTAGTAAATTTTGTCTGAATCTTCCTTGTTTACCTTTAAGCATTTCAGCAAGAGATTTTAACGGCCTTTTTCCTGTTCCTGTGATGACTCTTCCTCTTCTGCCATTATCAAATAATGCATCAACAGACTCTTGAAGCATTCTTTTCTCATTTCTTACAATAATATCGGGTGCCTTTAAATCCATTAATCTCTTTAAACGATTATTTCTATTAATTACTCTTCTATACAAATCATTCAAATCTGAAGTTGCAAACCTTCCACCATCTAAAGGAACCAACGGTCTTAGCTCAGGTGGTATTACAGGTACAACCGTCATGATCATCCATTCAGGTTTCTGACCTGTTTCAATAAATGATTCTATTAATTTTAATCTTTTTATCGCTCTTTCCTCATTAACTTTTGATTTAGTATCTTTTATATATGACGTTAAATTTTTTCTCTCATTTTCTAAGTCTAAATTTTTTAACATTTCAAGGACTGCCTCTGCACCTATACCTGCGGTGAATGCTTCTTCACCATATTCATCTTGATATTTAGCAAGCTCTTCCTCGTTTAGTAATTGATTTTTTTGCAAACCTGTCAAACCAGGTTCTATAACTATAAAATTCTCAAAATACAAAACTCTCTCTATTTCTTTAAGTTTCATATCGACTGCTAGAGCAATTCTGCTAGGAAGAGATTTTAAAAACCAAATGTGAGCAACAGGGGTGGCGAGATTAATATGGCCCATCCTTTCTCTTCTGACATTTGATTTTGTCACTTCTACTCCACATTTTTCACAAATAATTCCTCTAAATTTCATTCTTTTATATTTTCCACATAAACACTCATAGTCCTTTATTGGACCAAAAATTCTAGCACAGAAGAGACCATCTTTTTCAGGTCTAAAAGTTCTGTAGTTTATAGTTTCAGGTTTTTTTATTTCTCCATATGTCCAAGACTTAATTTTTTCTGGGCTTGCAAGAGAGATTTTGATGCTATTAAAATTTTGAGCCTCTGAAATTTCAGAATTTTTGAAAAGATCTGTTAATTCTTTTTTCATAAATTATTAATTTAATTCCACATTTAAAGCTAAAGATTTAATTTCTTTAACTAAAACGTTAAATGACTCTGGTATTCCAGACTCGAAGTTTTCCTCACCTTTAACAATCGTTTCATATACTTTTACTCTTCCAGCTACATCATCAGATTTCACTGTTAAAATTTCTTGAAGAGTATAAGAGGCTCCATAAGCCTCCAAAGCCCATACTTCCATCTCACCAAATCTTTGACCCCCTAATTGAGCCTTACCACCCAATGGTTGTTGAGTAACCAAACTGTATGGTCCAGTTGACCTAGCATGGATTTTGTCCTCCACCAAATGATGAAGTTTTAACATATATATAATTCCAACCGTAACAGGTCTATCAAACATTTCTCCTGTCCTTCCATCCCATAAATATGTTTGTCCTGAGCCAGGCAATTTTGCTAATTTAAGCATTTCAGTAACATTTTTTTCTTTAGCTCCATCAAAAACAGGCGTAGAAATTGCAACACCATTTTGTAAATTCTCACATAAATCTCTAAATTCAGTTTTACTTAATTTATCAACTTTATTTTGAAATATTTCTTCACCATAAACTGATTTTAAAAAATTTGAAATTTTTTCAGTTTTTTCAATTCTTTTATTGTTTTCATTTATTAATCTTTTAACTTCTTCTCCAAATTCTTTACAAGCCCAACCTAAGTGAGTTTCTAAAATTTGACCAACATTCATTCTACTTGGTACTCCCAGAGGATTTAATACTATATCAACTGGTCTACCATCTTCTCTATATGGCATATCTTCAACTGGAACGATCTTACTTACAACTCCTTTATTGCCATGTCTTCCTGACATTTTATCTCCAGGTCTTAACCTTCTTTTTATAGCAACAAAAACTTTGACCATTTTCATGACACTTGGTAACAAGTCATCACCACTTCTAATCTTTAAAACTTTATCTTCAAATCTTTCAATAATGTCCTGTTTGGCAGAAGTATACTGATCTTTTAGTTGAATAAGTGCTTCCTCACCTTTTGAATCGCTTGATGAAATTTTAAAGACATCGTTAATAGAAAATTTATCAATGGTATCAAAATCTAATTTTGTCCCTGCTTCAACATCTTTAATCTTTTTTGCTAATGAAGAGCCAGATAAAATTTGTGAAGCTCTCTGTTTAATGCTTCTTTCTAAAATTTCCTCTTCTACTATTTTATCTTGCTGAACTTGGTCAATTTCAGCTCGTTCAATGGTTATAGATCTTTCATCTTTCTCAATTCCATGTCTATTAAATACTCTTACATCAACAACAGTTCCACTACTTCCTCTTGACATCCTCAAAGACGTATCAGTTACATCTATTGCTTTTTCACCAAAAATAGATCTTAGTAATTTTTCCTCTGGACCAGATGCAGAGTCCCCTTTTGGTGTAACTTTACCAACTAATATATCACCTGCATTTACCTCTGCTCCAATATAAACAATTCCAGACTCATCTAAATTTTTTAATGCGTCTTCATTAACATTTGGAATATCCCTGGTTATTTCCTCCTCACCAAGTTTTGTATCTCTAGCCATAATTTCATACTCAACTATGTGAACAGATGTGAAAACATCATCTGTTACACATCTTTCAGAAATTAATATAGAGTCCTCAAAATTGTAGCCTTGCCAGGGCATAAAGGCTACAGTAACGTTTTTACCTAAAGCTAACTCACCTAACTTTGTAGAGGGTCCATCAGCAATAATGTCACCAGTTTTAACTTTATCACCCACTCTAACCAAAGGTCTTTGATTAATACATGTATTTTGGTTTGATCTTTTAAACTTTTGTAAATTATAAATGTCTACCCCAGATTTTGAAAAGTCAGTTTCCTCTGTAACTTTAATTACAATTCTTTTACCATCTATCTTGTCCACTACTCCATTTCTTTTTGCAACAATAGTAACTCCGGAATCTAATGCAACATCACTCTCTATGCCTGTGCCGACTAAAGGTGCTTCTGGTTTTAAAAGTGGTACAGCTTGTCTCATCATATTTGAACCCATCAATGCTCTATTAGCATCATCATTTTCCAAAAAAGGTATTAAAGATGCAGCTACAGAAACTAATTGTTTAGGGGATACATCAATGTAATCTATTGTATCTGGTTTAGCTAAAAGAAAATTTAAATTTTGTCTGCAAGATACAAGTTCCTCAATAATCTTGCCATCTTTATCTATTTTCGTATTTGCTTGAGCGATTGTATATTTTGTTTCCTCCATTGCTGAAAGATATTCTACATTATCCTGAACTATACCATCTTTAACTCTTTTGTAAGGGCTCTCAATAAAACCGTATTTATTTATTTTAGCATAAGTTGATAAACTATTTATCAACCCAATATTAGGTCCCTCTGGTGTTTCAATCGGACAAATTCTACCGTAATGAGTTGGATGAACATCTCTTACTTCAAAACCTGCTCTCTCTCTTGTCAATCCTCCAGGTCCTAGAGCAGATACTCGCCTTTTATGAGTTATTTCAGAAAGTGGATTTGTTTGATCCATAAATTGTGAAAGTTGAGAACTTGCAAAAAAGTCTTTTAAAGATACAGTTAGCGGTTTTGCATTGATTAAATCTTGAGGCATTGCTGACTCAACGTCTAAGGTTGTCATTTTTTCTTTAATAGCTCTTTCCATTCTATAGACACCAATTCTTGCCTGGTTCTCAACTAATTCTCCAACAGACCTAACTCTTCTGTTACCTAAATGATCAATATCATCAACTTCATCTTTACCATCTCTCAAATCCAGCATTTTATGAATTATTGCAATTATATCATCATTTCTTAAAATTGTGATTTTATCTGAACACTCTAAATTCAATCTTGAATTCATCTTCACTCTTCCAACATCAGAAAGATCATATCTATCTGAGCTAAAAAATAAGTTATTAAAAATTTGAGCAGCGATTTCAATCGTTGGGGGCTCTCCTGGTCTCAACATTTTGTATATTTCAGTTATAGCCTCGTCTTTAGTATTGTTTTTATCATTAAGAATTGTATTAAGTAAGTAAGGACCTTTATTGATTGAGTTGGTTTTTGATATGTCTATGGAATATATTTTTGCTTCTAGTATTTTATCTACGACAGCCCCATTTATTTCTGTGCCTATCTTAAAAATATCATTCTCATCATTTCCAAATTTAATATCTGTGTGTAGAAATTTTCCATATAAGGCCTCTTTTGAAACAAGTATATCTTTTAAACCGTCATTGAATAATTTTTTTGCATTGAGGAAATTAATTTTTTCACCTAATCTTATAACCACTTTTCCTGTTTTTGCATCTACAACCTCTTCAGAGAAGTTTTTTGATTTATAATTTTCAGGATCAAATTTTGTTTTCCATTTAAGTGCTTTAGAGTCATAAGAAAATTTTTCTTTTTGATAAAACTCATTTGCGATTTCTGTTTTTGTAAAGCCTAATGCAAGTAGTAATGTAGTGGCAAATATTTTCTTTTTTCTATCTATTTTGAAATATAAAAAATCTTTAACATCATATTCAAAATCTAACCATGAACCTCTGTTTGGTATAACTCTACAATTGAATAATAGTTTTCCACTAGCATGTGTTTTTCCCTTATCATGATCAAAGAAAACGCCAGGACTTCTGTGCATTTGATTTACAACAACTCTTTGAACTCCGTTGGTTATAAATGTTCCACTATTAGTCATCATTGGAACTTCACCCATGTAAACTTCTTGTTCTTTTGCTGATAATATGTCCTTAGTGTTGTTTTCCTGATTTATATCATAAACAACTAATCTTAAAGTACATTTTAATGCAGATGAATATGTTAAACCTCTTGCGATACATTCTTCAACATCAAACTTGGGTTTTTCTAATCTGTAAGATACATATTCTAAAGTCGCTTTATCATTTAAGTCCTCAATTGGAAAAATACTTTTAAAAACCCTATCAAATCCTTTAGCTAAATCTCCAGCTTCTGATTTAAAATGAGTTAATTCATCATAAGAATTTTTTTGAACTTCTATTAAATTGGGTATTGATAAACTCTCTTTTAATTTACCAAAACTTTTTCTAATATTTTTTTTTTCTGTAAAAGATATTTGCATCTATACTTTAATACTGACTAAAAAATTAATCAGTATTTAAAAAATTCCTTTTAAATTACTTAAGTTCTACTTTTGCGCCTGCAGCTTCTAACTTCGCTTTAATTTCTTCAGCTTCTTTCTTTGGAACACCCGCTTTAACTTCTTTTGGTGCACCTTCAACTAAATCTTTTGCCTCTTTTAATCCAAGTGATGTTGCTGCTCTTACTTCTTTAATGACATTTATTTTCTTGTCACCTGCAGAAACAAGCATGATTGTAAAATCATCTTTATCCTCGGCTGGTGCTGCACCTCCAGCTGCTGCTGGTACTGCTGCGGCCATTGGGGTTACACCCCATTTTTCCTCAAGTTGTTTTGAAAGCTCTGCTGCCTCTGCAACAGTTAAGCTTGATAAATCTTCTATAATTTTATTTAGGTCTGGCATATTTATTACTCTTTGGGTTTTGTTTCAGAATTTTCTGGTGGTAAAGTACTCATTTTTTCTGATCGTGCAAGCAAAATACTAACCAATTTTGAAGCAGAAGCATTCAAAATACCTACAATATTCGCTCTTGCTTCATTTAATGTTGGTAAATTTGCTACATTTAACACTCCAGCTTGGTCTAGAACCTCATTATCCATCATTCCACCAATTAACTTGAGATTCTCATTATCTTTTGCAAATTTTGATAGAATTCTTGCTGACATAATAGCGTCTTCACCAAATGCTACTGCAGTTGGACCAGTGAATAAGTTTGATAAATCTTTACATTTTGTTTTTTCCAAAGCTAATTTTGTAATTCTGTTTTTTGTTATTTTGAAAATAATACCATGTTCTCTCATTTTAGATCTTAATTCATCTAACTGTGTCATTGTTAAACCTTGATAATGAGTAACTAAAATTGCTTTGCTATTTTCAAACTGAGCAGTCATCTCAGATATATAATTTTTCTTTTGCTCTTTATTCATCATAATAATTAAATAATCTTTCCTAATTTAAGTCTGTATGAAACACCCATAGTAGATGTAACAAAAGCAGAGCGAATTAAATCACCTTTAATGATGTTGTTTGATTTTTCTTTCTCAAGTGTTTCCAAAATAGCATTAAAATTTTTAATTAATTTATCATCAGCAAAAGATTTTTTTCCTATACTAACACCTATATTCCCATCTTTGTCATTTCTAATTTCTGCCTGACCTGATTTTGCATCAGAAATAGCTTTTTTTAAATCATCAGTGACAGTTCCAAGTTTTGGATTAGGCATTAGTCCTTTAGGACCTAAGACTTTACCAAGTTTTGAGAGTTTGATCATCATCGAAGGTGTGCAAATTAGTTTTTCAAAATTCATTTCCCCACCTTTAATTTTTTCAATAAAATCATCACCACCTACAATATCTGCACCTGCTGACTTTGCTTCAGTAGATTTTAATTCTTCACAAACAACAGCAACTTTTATCTTTTTACCAGTGCCTCCTGGTAAATTCACAATAGTTCTAATATTAATTTCACTTTTCTTCTGTTTGTTGTTTATTTGAAAACTTAAATCAACAGATTCATCAAACTTAGTCGTACAATTTTTTTTTATAACTGGTAATAACTTATCTATAGTTTCTGCTGGAAGTTCAGTAGTTTTATTTGGTAATTCTTTAAATCTTTTTGAAGACATTTTAATCCTTTACCTCTATTCCCATTGATCTAGCAGATCCAGCAATAATTTTTACAGCTTGCTCAAGATCCAATGCATTTAAGTCATTCATTTTTTGTTTTGCTATTTCTTCAGCTTGTTTCTTTGTTATTGATGCCACAATATTTCTTCCAGGTTCCTGTGATCCACTTTTTAATTTTGCTGCTTCCCTTATAAAGAATGATGCTGGCGGAGATTTTATCTTAAAATCAAATTTTTTATCTTTATAAACAGTGATTTCGACTGGAACCGGCTTGCCAGCTAATGATTTTGTTTTATCATTAAATGCTTTACAAAATTCCATTATATTTACTCCACGTTGACCTAATGCAGGGCCTACTGGGGGAGCTGGGTTAGCTTGACCGCCTTTTATTTGTAACTTTATTAATCCACTAATTTCTTTTTTTGCCATTAACTTACTTTCTCAACTTGATTGTATTCTAAGTCTACAGGTGTTGGTCTGCCAAAAATTGAAACTGAAACTTTCAGTCTAGATTTTTCTTCATCTATCTCTTCAACCATACCGTTGAACGAAGCAAAAGGTCCATCAACCACCTGCACTTTTTCACCAACACTGTATTCTATACCAGATTTTGGCTGAGCTACACCATCTTTTATTTGACCAAGTATTTTTTCTATCTCTTTATCTGATACAGGAACTGGCATACCCTTGGTTCCTAAAAATCCACTCACTCTCTTTATGCTCTTGATCATATGATAAATATTATTATCCATTTCACTTTTAATTAAAACATATCCTGGAAAATACTTTTTTTTTCTTTGGATTCTTTTTCCCCTCTTAACCTCTGTGACATCATGAGTTGGAACTATGATCTCTTCAAATTTTTCGGAAATTTTTGCTTTGTCAGCCTCTTCTTTTATTAAGCCAGCTACTTTATTCTCAAAGCTTGAATGTGATTGCACAATATACCAGTTTTTCATTAAATACTCACTTTAAGTAATAAATCTAAAAAAAATTTTAAAACTTGATCTAATAAAAGAAAAAAAATTGACATAGCTAATGCCATTAAAAAAACCATTATAGCACCTTGTAAAGTTTCTTTGCCTGTGGGCCATGAAACTTTAAATGCTTCTTGTTTAACTTCTTGTATAAATTTAATAGGGTTCTTCATTTTTTTTACATCTTTGGCAGGAGCGGAGGGACTCGAACCCTCAGCCTCCGGTTTTGGAGACCGGCGCTCTACCAGTTGAGCTACACTCCTATATAGAGCTTACTCTATAATTTTAGTTACTACTCCAGCTCCTACAGTTCTTCCTCCTTCTCGAATTGCAAAGTTTAGTTTCTCTGACATTGCGATTGGAGTAATTAATTTTACTGTAAATTTAGCATCATCACCTGGCATAACCATTTCTGTTCCTGCCGGTAACTCAACTTCACCAGTTACATCTGTTGTTCTAAAATAAAACTGTGGTCTGTATTTCGTAAAAAATGGAGTATGTCTTCCTCCCTCTTCTTTTTTTAATACATAAGCTTGAGCTTCAAATTTAGTATGTGGTGTTACAGATCCTGGCTTACAAAGAACTTGACCTCTTTCAATATCAGTTCTTTCAACACCTCTTAAAAGAACACCAACATTATCACCTGCCTCACCAGAGTCTAAAAGCTTTCTAAACATCTCAACACCAGTACAAACTGATTTTTTAGTCTCTCTAATTCCAACTATCTCAATCTCATCTCCTGTTTTAAGCACACCAGACTCTACTCTTCCAGTGGCAACTGTACCACGTCCAGAAATTGAAAAAACATCCTCAACAGGCATTAAAAAATCTTTATCTTTTGGTCTGTCAGGTTGTGGAATAAACTCGTCAACATTCTTCATTAATTCCATAATTGATTTTTTTCCTATTTCTTCGTCTCTTCCCTCAACAGCTGCTAAAGCAGAACCTTTAGCAATCGGAGTTTTATCTCCTGGAAACTTATATGAAGTTAATAATTCTCTTATTTCTTCTTCAACAAGATCAATCATTTCTTTATCATCAACTTGATCAACTTTATTTAAATAAACAACTATTGCTGGAACTCCAACTTGTCTAGCTAAAAGAATATGTTCCCTTGTTTGTGGCATAGGTCCATCCGCAGCATTAACAACCAAAATTGCTCCATCCATTTGTGCAGCACCTGTAATCATGTTCTTTACATAGTCAGCATGACCTGGGCAGTCTACGTGTGCATAATGTCTTTTTTCTGTTTCGTATTCAACATGTGCAGTTGATATAGTTATACCTCTCTCTTTTTCCTCTGGAGCTTTATCAATTTGATCATACGCCACTGCTTGCGCACCACCAGTTTCAGATAAAACTTTAGTGATAGCAGCAGTTAAAGTTGTTTTACCATGGTCGACATGGCCTATTGTACCAATATTACAATGCGGTTTATTTCTTACAAATTTTTCTTTTGACATTACTTATATTCCTCACATTTCTTTTTATTAATAATTTCATTTCTTGGAGCGGGTAAAGGGAATCGAACCCTTACATCCAGCTTGGAAGGCTAGCGTTCTACCATTGAACTACACCCGCACAACCCCAAGAGTAACACTCCAGTATTATTCAAAATTTTATTGAATGGTGGAGGGGGAAAGATTCGAACTTTCGAAGACCGAAGTCAACGGGTTTACAGCCCGCCCCATTTGACCGCTCTGGAACCCCTCCCTTAGGGGAAGTGTCCACTTGTTCAATAAAGCTTCAAACAACATGCGTTTTATATATTTTATTTGTGCAAATGCAACACGTGATTTAATGAGAAAATATCAAAAAAAACGTGTAAAATATGAATATTTATGAATAAATCATCCTTTTTTATAGTTGGTCAACACGCAGTGTTAGAAGCTCTTAAAAATCCAAAAAGAAAGGTCTTAAAAGTATTTTTAACAGAGGAAAGTAAAAAAAATATACATAGAAAAAGCCCAAATAAAAACCTCTTAAGTGAAGTTAAGGTTTATTTTAAAACTAAAAAAGAATTAGACAAGTATAGCACTAAAGAGAATTTATTACACCAAGGATATGTAGCTGAAATAGAACACTTAGAAAAACCGATTCTTAAAGAATTTATTAAAAATAAAAATAATATCACTTTAGTTTGTTTAGACGGAGTAACAGATCCCAGAAACATAGGGGCCTTAATAAGAAGTGCAGCATCCTTTAATATCGATGGAATTATTATTAAAGAGAGACACTATCCAAATGAAAGTAAACTTATGTATAAAGCTTCAAGTGGAGCGATTGAATATATAAATATTTTTGAGGTATCTAATATAAATTCTACTTTAAAAAACCTTAAGGATAAAAATTTTTGGGTTTATGGTTTTGATAGTAATAGTGACAAAGATTTTACAAAAATAGAGTGGAAAGGAAATAATATTCTTTTATTCGGTTCTGAGGGATTCGGTATACATCAACATACATCAAAATATGCTGATTTTTTAGTAAAGATAGACATTGATAACAAAGTAGAAAGTTTAAATATCTCTAATAGTGCTGCTATTGTTTTTCATCATTTAAGTTATTTAAAAAAAAAGAGTTAATTAATTTAAGAATTATTACTCGCATTAGATTTCTTAATTGATGAAAATAACTAATTTATGACTGGTGCAAACATTATCGTTGACTGTAAAACTATTATTTAATTTTATTTTTCTGAATAAGATAATAGCATTACTTCCTTACTAAACCTTACCCATTTAGATTTTTTTATAAAATAATTAGGCACAAAATGCTTTGTTAGTTTAGATAATAATTTTAAAAAGTAATTATTTTTCCATAGCAATGGCAATTGAAGAAATTTTTCCACACTAATATTTTTAAATCCTGAAAGTTCATTAATGTCTTCAAGCGATTTTTTAGTAAAAGGGGTTCTATGAGTAAAATCTTCGTAGAATGTTTCATAAATAGTTTCCCAGTCTGGTGTCAAGCATATTAGCTTTCCACCTGGTTTTAGAATTCTATAAAATTGAGAAAATAAATTTTCTGGATAATAAAAATGTTCAATAAACGATTTATTATAAATTATATCAAAATAGTTATCCGGATATGGCCATGGCAAAATTGTTGCATCATGATTTTTGATTTCTGCATTAAATTTCATGCTATTATGGAAAGATGAATTATCGAAACCAAAGCATAAAAATTTTTTTTTTGAAAACTGATATAAAAACTCACCCCTTCCATATCCTGGTTCCATTAATTTTTCACCCTCATTCAAATTAAATCTGGTAATCAAGTACTTAGTTAATCGTTCGGGATAAACATAAGTGATGGGCTTTTTATTGGGATCGTAAATAGTATCTAAATAAGTTTTCATTATTCTTATTATGATAATTAATCTATAAAATCTCAACTAATTCTAGAATTAAATTTTCTGGTCCATGCAAAAAGGCTACTTTAGCTTTTTTGTCATTTGATATTATAGGTTCACTAATAAATTTATATTTCTTCTTTAATTTATTAAACAGCTTATTTATATTTTTTACTGTTAAGGCAATATGAGTAATTCCTGAATGATATATTTTACTTTTATAATTTATCTTATTTTTGTAATTATGGAATTTTAATAATTCAACTAAGCAATCATTTGATGATTTAAGTTTTAAAGTAGTAAGTTTAGTCTTTTTCAATCCTAAAGTTTTATCTATAAATTTGCTATCTTCATTTAATTGTCTATAAACTCTAAAATTTAATTCATTTATAAAAAAAAAACTTACTTTTCTTAAGTTTTGAACTACAATACCAATATGTCTAACTTCATTCATAATTAATATTATTATTATATAAAAATGACGCAAAAGTAAAATCTAACAGATTATTTATATCAATTATTTCTTTGTTATTCGACATCTCAAAGCCAATACAATTTTTACCAATCATAGATTTTGCTTTATTAAATGAATTAATTTTTGAAACTATAATAAAACCTAAGCTCATATATTTTGGCTTTAGAAAATGTCTGTTAAATTTAATAGGTGATTTTTTATAGGAAATAAATTTATTTGATAAATTTATTACAAAATCTGGATGGGACGTGTCATCAATTTTTTTTATTGAAATTAAAGAGTCAGAATTTTGGCTATTTAATATAATTCTTATAGCCCTATCTATTGTTGAAGATTTTCTAAATACATACGTTGGATGTAATTCTATTATTAAGTCAGGCTTATAATCAATATGATCAATAATAAATTTAATTGCATTATAAGTACTTGATTTTTTCGTAGAATATTTTTTAGGTCTTAACTTATCACACCAGACTTTATTTTTCTTTGCAATTTTTTGTATAGATTGGGAGTCAGTTGAAACAGCTATTCTTGATATAAATTTAGAATTTTTTGCAATTCTAACTGAGTGTTCGACTAAAGATAGTTTTCCAATTTTTTTTAAATTTTTTTTCTTTAAACCTTTAGAACCTAATCTTGCTGGAATAATTGCTAAAATTTTATATTTTTTTTTTATCATTGAAATTTATATATTATTTATATACGAGATTTTTTCTATGTTAAAAAATTTAATTAAAAAATTGGCTAAATATCTAAATAAAAATTAATCAGTTCTTGGATATTAAATAAAGTATTTAAATTTAAAAAAAAATATTGATTCCATTAGCAGCAAGCATAAATGCTATTCTTTTTAAGGATTGATTTATTTGATCTTTTAAACTAAAAACTTGTTCATTAACCAGATGCCCTTGTAGCTCAGCTGGTAGAGCAATTGATTTGTAATCAATAGGTCCGCGGTTCGAATCCGTGCGGGGGCACCATCAAGAAGTTTCTCTTCTTAATTGTTCTATTTTGATTTTCTTTTGCAAACTTCTGTTTCTATCGTAAAGTAGGTTAAATTTAATTTTTTGATTAGTTTTTACTATAATATTTTTTGCATTCCTCACCTCAATATTATCAGCAACAGCAGAAATCGGTCTTTTTTTAGAATTTAAATTCTTGATATTTATTTTAGATTTATCACTTACAATTTTACCCTTCCATCTTCTTGGCCTAAATGGACTTATAGGAGATATAGATAACTTTTTTGAATTTAAACTTAATATTGGCCCATGAACTGATAAATTGTAAGCGGTACTTCCAGCAGGTGTTGAAACCAGTACACCATCAGAAACAAGTTTTTTTATGACTTGTTTAGAACCATGATTGATAGATAAAGAGGCAGCTTGCCTACTTTGTCTTAAAATTGAAACTTCATTTATGGCAATATGTTTTTTAGTTTGATTTTGATTATTTTTAACAACCATTTCTAGTGGGGAGATGGTTATCATTCTTGCTTTATGTAAATTACTTATGATGTTTTTTGATGAAAATTTATTCATCAAAAATCCATAACTTCCAGAATTTACGCCATAAAAAAACTTATTTGATTTTCTATTTTTTTTTAATGTTTGAAGCATAAAACCATCCCCGCCAATTACAATTGTAATATTGGATCTTCTAACTTTATTTTGATTAATTTTTTTTTGGATTACTGATTTCATCCTTAAAGATCTTTGATTTTTGTCAGATATGATTTGAACTCTATTCATTTAATGGTGCCCTCGGCCAGACTCGAACTGGCACTCCGCAAGCGGCAAGGATTTTAAGTCCTTTGTGTCTACCAATTTCACCACGAGGGCATTAATGAATTTCATGAGTGTTTATGCCAATATTTATAATTGAACAAGATGAATAAGTAAATTTTTTTTATTTTATCTTCTTAGGTTCTAGTCTAGTTCTAGTTATCCCATATTATCCTATAGAGTTTTGGTTAAATTTACTAAAATGTATTTACAATTTCTAGGGTTGCACCGTATTCAGGTATTTGACTCATCAAGCTGTAGTTCGAACTCATTCTGATATCAAAACCATTTAAATCTCTCTTATAACTTAAAGATGCTTTGTCATTATCTAAATTCATAGCATATTCAATATCGTCTGTTGGTATAAAACTAAATCCTAAATATAAAGTATCGCTATGAGCATTATCACTTTGATTTCTCTCATAAATAGTCATTATAGAAAAACCATTATCGGTTACTAAATCAAATCCAATATTTGCTCTTAAATTTTTAGAATCTTGATCAATTGATTTTGTATATTCTGTAGTTTCCGATAGATAACGATAAGTAGCATCTGAAGACGGACTAAAATCTACTCCAAGCTCTAATCCACCATTTGGTTTAAAAGTGAAAGAATTATAATCTAAAATATCACTTATGGTAAAACCAGCGGATATCATTCCAGTTTCAATTGTTTGAGCTTTGTAAACTAAGGCTGCAGGACCTTTTTCTCTATATTTGGACAATTCTGTATAGCTTAAATCAATTCTTAAATTAGGAGTAATATTAAAATCTTCTTTTTTATATGTTGTTAAGTAGTTAAGTGAACCAAATATTTGTGCACCATCTCTTTCTCCTGTTCTAGTACTACCTCCCCCTTTCCTAACATGATCAGTCTTTAAAGTGCTCACTCCAATGATACCTTCAGTAAATTTTTCATCATCATTAGGAAAAGTCCCATAAACTGATAAACTAAAAGACTCAGTATCTAAATTAGTCCCAGATGTACCGACATCAACATCATCATTACCAAATCTAAGAGCATAACCATATAATCTATTTTTGCTTATCTTTTTATCCATGCCAAGTGTAATACCTTTGGTATTAATTTTTTTAGATGATGAAGTAGATGTATCTCCAGTTCTACCAATACTTACACTACCCTCACTCCAAAATGACCAATCATCTGATAATTTGTCTAGAACTTCATTTGTTTTATTTGATATGGGAATAATGTTAGAAAGCGATGCCGCCATTGAATTAGAAAAGTTTAATCTAATATTTTGGTTACTTAATTGATCATTGGTTCTATGTCTTCTTAACCAATACATACGGTTAAGAACTGGAGTACTTGCTTGAATAGCAATTTGTTTTGCTGTTGCAGTTTGAGACTCGATTGAGCTTAAAATATCTTTACCCTCATCAGAAGTGGTTATTGGATCATCACAAGCACCATCAATTACACTCCAATCACAACTTAGGTTAAATTCATGAACTTTATCATTATCATCATCAATGATAAACATTTTACTTCCATCATTACTAAACACAACTTCTCTTGAATCTCCACTAACAGAACTTACAGTATAAGTGCCTTCAAGTGATAAAGTAGAAACATCATAAGGTGTAGTTAATTTAAACTGATACATCAAATCTAGTGCTAAAGATGGAACTTCGGAATTCATTAATGTAATGGTATACATTTTAGTACCATCGTAATTAAAAGTAACTCCATCTATGTGATTTTGAAAAGAAATTAGGTCTTCAGTATTAAGTTGAGTAACTCCTGAGCTAAGATCAAATGCTGTATCTAGTGAAAATTCATGAATACGCACTTGTGAATTATTTCCTACTCCAGCAATAAACATTCTGGTACCATCATTATTAAATGCAATTGAATTAGCTCTTTGTTCTTTACCAATGAGACTATATTCGCCATCAAATGTAGCAGTTGATACATCAAATGCAGTGGTTAGTGACCAGTAATCTACTGACCTTCTACCACCATGGTTAACAATAAACATTTTTGTTCCATCGTTATTGAACACTACTTGTGTTGGTACATGAGAGTCGTTACCTCCACTTACATGTACTACTTTAGTATTATTTACGGTTGCCGTTGAAATATCATATGCGGTAGTTAATGTATGTTCGATAACTGCATCGACTTTTAATTCACTTCTTAAAGTATACATTTTTGTTCCATCATTATTGAACGTTAATCCAAAATAAGTGGATGCCTCGATTGATTTGCTTTGCACAAAGGTTGGCTCCGCTATAGCTTTAGAAAAAAATAAAGCTAAAAAAAATACTATGTAATGAATTTTATAAATATTTTTACAACAATTAATCATTAGTAAATTTATTTTATTATATTTATCTCACCAGGTTCTAGTCTAGTTCTAGTTTGACGAAATTTATTATTCATATTTTTCAATAAAAATAAATATAGGTTCTATAAAAGTATAGGATTATATGGGATTTGAGACTAAATGAGACTATATGAGATTATGAATTAACCCTACCCTATGTTTTTTAAGTCCTTTGTATCTACCAATTTCACCACGAGGTATTAAAATTATATATAACATTTTTACTAAAACAAGTTTAATAATACATTCAAATACTATTTCTAATAATGAAACTAAATTTTATGGAAGATTTAAAGAAATATAAAAATTATAATTTAAAATATATTTGAGTTATGATTGAATTTGAAAATATAGTACAAAATATAAAAAATAATAACTTAGACAAAGCTTTAGAGCTATGCAAAAAATTTGAAAATACACTAAACAGTCATATTATATCAAATTTTAAAGGGGTAATTTACACTCAAAAGGAAAATTTCAAATTAGCTGAAGAGAGTTTTTTAACGTCTATTAAATTTAATAACAAATTTATTGATCCTACCAAGAATTTATATTTACTTTATCTTAAGTACAAAAATTATTCAAAATTATTAGAATATGCAATTAAATTAATCAGTTTTGACAGCTTAAATCCTACTTACAACTATTTTTTAGCTTACGCGTACGAGCTAAACAATGAAACAGATAATGCAATAAAATTTTACAAAATAAATATTGATTTAAATGGCAAAGAGAAAAAAAAATCTTTTAATAACATAGCTTCAATTTTTTCTTTTAAAAAAAACTATAAAACGGCATTAAAATTTTTTTTAGAAGCTTATAAAATTGATAAATCTGACAAACTAATTGCTAATAATGTATTTCAAACTTATCTACATTTAAGAGATATAAAAAATTCTGATATATTTTTTAATATATGTAATGGATTAGACCAAAATTACAAAGAATTTATAAAAAATAAATGTGAATACCTGTTCTTAAAAAAAAATATAAAAGAAGCAATTGATTTATTAGAAAAAAATAAAAAAAAAGATTTAGATTTCCTATTAAAATTAATTAAAATCTATTATACAATAGGTGAAACTGACAAAGGCACAACAGTCTTAAAAGAAGCAATAGAAAAAAATATAAACCATCCAAGATTTAATACTAGTTTGAGTTTAAGACTTTTGTTTAAAGGTGATTTTGAAAATGGTTTCAAATTATATGAAAATAGATCTAGTAAAAATAAAAATTATTTCAAAGATATTAAAGAATGGAATGGAGAAAATCTAAGGAATAAAACCATAATTGTGTACAACGATCAAGGTTTGGGTGATGCAATACAATTTTCTAAATATTTAATTCCATTAAGTAAAATTGCTCAAAATATTAAATTTTTTGTGCAAGATAGTATTTTTAATTTATTTGATAACAAAATCAATAATTTAAAAATTTCCTCATTAAAATCTATTGATCATAATGTTGCCGACTTTAAGATTACATTAGGATCTCTTATTAAATTTTTTTACAATAAAAAGATAAATACAAATGAACTTAGTATTAAAATTGAGGAAAAAAATAAAAACTATTTTAAAAAAATTATAAATAAAAATAAGCTTAATGTTGGATTAGTATGGTCTGGTTTTATTCATGGATCAGGACAACCTTATAGATCAATACAATTAGAAAAATTTGAAAAAATACTAAATCTAGACGCGAATTTTTTTTGTTTACAAGATGAAGTTTGGGAGGATGATTTACCTTTTTTAAAAAAATCTAAACTAAAAAATTATGGTCATTTAAATCTTAAAGATATTACTGCATTAATAGAAAACCTTGATTTAATTGTAACTGTAGATACTTTATTTTTACACCTTGCATCATCTCTAAATAAAGAAACTTGGGCTTTATTATGTATAGATCCTGATTGGAGATGGGGCGAGCTAAATAAGTTTAATCCCTACAACAATACAAGAATATTTGTTCAAGAAAAATTTGATGATTGGGAAGTTGTTTTAGATAAAGTTTATAATCAAATAAAACTTTTAATTAAGTAATTAAATTAAGTATTCATCAATGCTAACAAATCTATATTGATTTTATTTTAAGAGTGAAAAATAAATATTTTCATTTTAATAATTCCTTTATTATCTTATTTGCAATTAGAAGATTCCCTTCTTTATTAAAATGTACATCACTCCAAAAAAAATATTTTTCATATACTTTTTCAAAACCGATGCTATTCACCTCGTCAATAAAATCATCAAAATAATCAATAAAATATTCACATCTGGTTTGACAAAAACTTCTCCATTCATTTCTGTAAAAAGAATTATTTTGAGTACTAATTAAATTTTGTGGCCATGGATAGATAGCTAAACTAAATTTTATATTTCTTTCTTTAAGAAGATTGTGAATTTTATCCACGTAATCTTTGGTTTCTTTATGAATTCTTATTACTGATTTTCCATTGATTTTTGTTGTATTAAGATCTTTATCTAACCAAAATGTTTTACGTTTTGCACTTTCATTGAAAATTATTTCACCTGTCTTTTTAATTTTTAGATCTGGCTCTTTTTTTATTTTTTTTAGTACATATAAATAAAAGTTAGTAAAAGGAAAGTTTTCTCTTAACCAAATTCTTCTACGGTCTTTTTTGTTGTGTATTACAGAAAGTTTATCTTCATCGAATTGATAATATGCTTCATCATAATAATCACTAATATCTAAAAAAAGTATTACGTGTTCAAATTTTATACCTTTATCTAAAAAAAAATTAATTTTTGCTAAATGAACTTTGGGTGAGTACGAACTTACACCCATATTAGCTATATCAGAACCTAAACTTTTTTCAAAAATTCCCACAAAAGTATTTTCATGATTTAAGGCAATGCCCTCAGTAAAAGAATCTCCCATGAAACCAAATTTAAAAAAATCTTTTTCCTTAAAATTACAGTTTGATTTAAATCCGTGTTCATTAGTGCAAAATCTATTAATTTCATCTACTCCTGTAGATTTCATATTGATATTTTCTTTAAAAGTATGGTGAAATTTCTTGTGCCAAATATTTGCTCTTTTTTCATAAAATTCTGTTTCTTTAAGATATGGATCAATTGTAGCTAATACCTTATGGCCAATAAAAAAATCTATTACTAAAATTATAACGAAGGTAATCGATATAATTTTTAAAACTAATGTTAAATAAGTGAATATTTTTTTTAAAGCTGATATCATTATCATTTAAAAATTTTATTAAAATATAGCAAAATAAAAAAATGATTGCTAAAAATATTAATAATATTTCAGTAGAAATGTTTAGGTAGGACAAAATTCATAATGAATAAATATCTTTAATAGTTACTATTAACTAATGAAAAGTAACATTGTTAAATCTCACTTAAAAAAAAAATCACAGGCAAAACTTGCTTTATCAATAAGCCTATTTTTTGTGCTTTTAACCGCAACTGGATACCTCTTTAATTCTAAAGAAGTAATTTTTCTATTCTATATTTTTTGTTTTGTATTCTTCTATAATTTAATAATCCAATTTTTATTAGAAAAGTTTGATATTAAATCATGATAAAAACACTTATTAAATTAAAGATATTAAAATTAATACTAATTGGTGGGGTATCAACGGTTTATGTTTTTAAAAGATACTGTGATCAAAAAAATGAAATAAAAAGTAAAAAAGAAAAAAAACTTTTAAACTAAAAGAAATACCAAACAAATCATTTGGACAAAATTAATTACTACTGAGATAAAGTGTGAATATTTAAATTTTTTATCCTGTTTTTCATCTCTATATTTATTAATTAAAGGCATTAATAAATAGTTTGATGTAGCAAATAAAATTGTGATTAATAAGATCAAATAAAAATCAACGTTTAATTTACTTAAAAAGAAAAATGTTAGTAAGACAACAAAACTAATCGCTAAATTAATATTATAATAAAAAGGAAATATTCTTCTAATAAACTTTCTAGCATTATCTTCATCTAAAGTAGTAAATACTACTGGAGCAATCACAAACGAGAAAAATAACATTATCCCAAGAATCATCGCTGTTAAATAAATACTAACTTGTTCAATCATAAGTTAATTTTCAATTGAATTTTATCTACCGTTTTTTATTGGATCTAATAAAAGTTTTTTAACATTATATTTGTATTTACCATCGTTATAATGAATTGAATTAATTACGACTATTCTGGAATTTTCCACATCTATTAAAATTGCATTTCCTCCCCTACCACCTAAGCCAAATACTATTCTATTTTTTAATCCAGGGTAATCAAAATGGAATTGACCGCCATATGATTTTGTGCGGTTAAATTCTGGTTCATCATATTTTTTATTACCACCTGCTTGCATTTTACCATCCATATTTTTCGGTATTCTTCTTTCATGAATTTCTTTTAAATATTTACCAACACATGTATTATTTTGGTAATCATCCATCATAGCTTTCGCAAGTCTAAGCCAATCATGTCTAGTTAACCGGACCATAGAATGACCAATTCCCCATTCCTCAGAACCACTATTCATTTCAACAAATTGAACGTTGTGTTTGTTTTTAACTTTATTTTGAAAGATTCTGTTCAACAGTGCTTTATAATTATCACCAGTTTTATGTCTTATATAATTATGAAGTATCATAGTAACTAAACCATTGTAGTTATAAACGCTTTTTGATTTTTCAGTATTTTGAAAATAGAAACCTATTGTAGTGTAAATATTATTTACTTGATAATCATAATCATTGTCTACTTTTATGCCAGCACCATCTCCCCATTCATAAATAACTTTTTGGTCACCAGGAGCCATATTTAACATATCAATTAATTTTTGGTTATTATAAAGTGAAGTTTCTAAAATAGGCCAATCATCAATTTTGCTATCAATACTATTTATATAACCTTCGCATTTTGCATGACCTAAAATGTAGGACATCACAGATTTACCCATCGACATTGAAATTAACCTTGTTTCGTCATTTACAAATTCTCCTAGTTTTTCTTTTGGAGAAATTTCATCTACCAAAATCTTTCCATCTTGGAAGTATAAATAACTTAAAATACCTTTTGCTTTTACTTGTTTTTTTATAAATTTATCTTCTTGGAGATCAAATTCGAATTTATAAGGTTCAATAGCAGGTTTAATTTCGATTGGTTTCCATGAGTATGTGTTAGGATCACCAGTTAAATGACTAAAATTATATCTATAAAAATAATATATTAATGTATCTCGATTAGGATTCTTTTTATAAGGAATTTTCCATAACTTTTCACTTACTTTAAGTTTCAAATTATGTCTTGGAACTCCTTTTGCATCAATATCTACATATTGATTATATCCATTATCTAATAACCATTTAGTAAAAGTAGGATAAGAACTTTTAGGATCTTTAGCTAATAGAAGATTTGGTATGAATAATGAAATGAATAAAATTGTTAATATCTTTTTCATATTTTTATTAAAACCTCTAAAAATTATTCTTTCACACTTCCAGCAGTTAGACCACTAACCAAATATTTTTCAAAATATATAAAAATAAAAAGCACAGGTAAAGTAACTATTACAGAGCCTGCCATTAAGTATTGTCGCGGTGTTTCTGCATCTCCACTTAGATATTGGATAGCTCTTGATAAAGTAAAGGTCTTAGGACTATCTAAAAACATCAATGAAAAAAGAAATTCATTCCAAGCAATCATAAATACATAAAGTGCAACGGATGCAATAGCTGGCAAACTTAAAGGAATAATAATCTTTAAAATTATGCCAAACCAATTTTGACCATCCATAATTCCTGCATCTTCAATTTCTTTTGGAATACTTTTGAAGTATCCTTGCAACATATAAATAGCAACTGGCAAGGTTGTAGCTGTATAAACTATCAATAAACCAAAGATTGAGTTTCTTAATCCCAATTGACTAAACACTGTATATAGAGGGATCACTAAAACTATAGCTGGAAACATATAAATGATTAAAATCGAGGTTGATAAAAAGTTTTTGCCAAAGAAGTTTAATCTAGCAACTGCATAAGCTGCAGGGATTGCAAATAATAGAGTGACAATAACAGTTCCGATAGAAACTGCTGAGCTTATTAAAATATATCTACCAAAATTATAAGTTTCAAAGATTACAAAATAAGATTTGAATAACTCAGTTAAGCTTTTGGTAAAATCTAAACTAAAGTCTAAAGGATTAACTAATAAAGCGATCTGAGTTTTAAAACTGGTAACCAGCATAATGTAAAATGGGAATAAGATTACAAATGCAAAGAAAACAATGCCAAATAAGGTAATAAAATCGACAATAATTTTTTCAGATATAAAATCTTCCTTTAAAGATTGCGTACTATATTTTTTGAGTTTGTTCATAAAAAATAAAGTGATTAAGAAAACTCCAAAAATATACCAGTATGGAGATGTTTCATTTAAGTAAAAGTACAAAATTGAAAATATAAATGATAATGAAAAAATCTTTATTAAGTGATTAATCTTATTGTCAATTAAGACAAATGCTAAAGACAATAGAATGCCAATCAAAAAAATAGGAGTAACGTTTAGATTGGTAAAACTTAAACCTTGCAGTGTAGCCATGATTTTCCAAATTGACAAAATACATGTCAGAAAAAAAGATGAAATGATCAAAAAAATTGCATGAGATTTAAACCTCATTAGCCCTCTTTCCAATTAATCTGAAATAAATAACCATGAAACTGAGAAGTAACATGACAATAACTATTGAAACAGCTGAGCCCATTCCAATATCTGATACCGCAAAGCCTTGTTGATAAACATTGATAGGTAATGTTCTTGTGCCTGATGCCCCACCAGTTAATAAAAAGATATCTTCAAATTTATTAAAGTTCCAAATAAACCTAATCATAAATAAAATTGAGATGATCGCTGTAATTTGAGGCAGTGTAATATGGATAAATTTTTGAATTGGACTTGCTCCATCCACCTCCGCTGCTTCATACAAACTTTGTGGTATTGCCTGCAATCTTGCTAAAATAAAAAGAAAAGCGAGTGGAAAGTAGCGCCAAATTTCAAAAAAGATAACTGTAGTTAAAGCCAACCTTAATTTAAATTCAAATCCTAAAACACTCATGGTTATGTATTTTTGGCCTAATAAATTTATTGGTTGTTCAATAATATTAAAATTAACTAATAATGCATTTAAAGTTCCACTATTTGGATCTAATAATAAAGTCCAAGTATAAGCTAAAGCAACTACAGGGCCTACATAAGGAAAAAGTAAAATACCTCGCATATAGGTTCGACCTTGAATGTTTTGATTAACTAATTGTGCTGCCAAAATTCCAAAGATAATCGCACCTACTGTGCCAAAAAAAGTGAAGTAAAATGTTGTTAAAAGTAATTCAACAAAATTATTTTCATAAAAAACTTTTTTAAAATTTTCTAAAGTAAAATTTGTCGTCAGTAGTGGATTATCTGCTTTCCCACTTAAAATTGGTTTTTGAGATTTAATTATTTTTTTGTCAATTATTCCACCTTTGTTATTTACTACGGTTATTTCAAAATTCTCCCTATATTTCGCCTGCCAATTTCCAAAGTTACAAACAATCTTTTTAGATTGAAAATTACATCTTGGATCAAGATTAATTGGTGAAACATTTGTTGGAAATTTATCTTGAAACTGAACATTTCTTATTTCTTGAATTAATGAACTATTTCTTAATTTATAGATAATTTTTAATTCTGATTGATTTTCTGAAATTGATTTAACAATTTTCTTTGCTCTAGGTTCTGGAATTCTAATATCTTTTAATTCAATGTCTTTAAAACTAATCCAAACATTTGCAAATATAGGAAATAATACAATGGCAAAAACTAATAAGACTGCAGGTAAAACTAAAGTGTAAGCAGTTCTTTTTTCTAATTTTGATAATGAATCACTCATAATAAAAAGCGGATAATAAAATATTATCCGCTCTTTATAAATTTATTATTTAAAACTTAGCTAATTCAGCGTTAATTTTCTTAACCGCTTCATCAACTGAGATTTGATCATCAATATATTCTCTGGTGATTCTGTTTAAGAATTGAGAATTAATAATTTTTGATGCTCGAGATAGTTCACCTTCTTTAACACCCCATCTGTTTGCGGTGTCTAAACCCGCAACGATGTTATCAATAACATCTGCAGAATAAAGATCCGTTAAAGGAGCTTTTCTATCAACACCTACAGGTAATTTACTCCAAGCTTTAGTGTAAGCACTAGGATCACTTTTATTTCCTCTTCTTACTGGAAATTTTCCTTCCGGAGCGATTCCTAATGTAGCCGTATAACCTTCACTCATAGAGTACTCTATGAATTTTTTAGCTTCATTAGTATCTGCATCCGCAGTTATTCCAAAGTATCTTACATCCGCCCAAGCAGCTCCTTTTCTATTGTTAGGTCCACTAAAATTTGTAATGAAACCTGTTTTAGAAGCTAACTCTGATGATGTTGGATCACTGTTTATTGTAGGTGGAGCAGAGTCTCTTAAACCTGCTAATTCATCCATAATAAATGGTGACCAAATAATCATCGGTGTTTTACCAGCAAAATATAAAGCTCTAGATTGTTTCCAGAATAATTCCCCTGGAGGGCTAGCTTTTGCAATTACTTTGTAAAATTCTAAAGAATTCTTTAAAGCTTTACCTTGCTTTTTAGTTCCACCTTTCTTAACGAAATTTACTCCATTCGCTAAAAGCACATGTTCAAGTACCTGGCTCATAAAATTTTCGTCTGTTTTCGTAGCAGCTACAAAACCAAACATGTCATTACTTGATAATGTGTTAACAGCTTTAACTATGTTAGCGTAAGAAGTTGGTGCTTCTAAACCAGCTTTTTCAAATAGGTCTTTTCTGTAGACAACCATTTGTGTCCAGCCATCAACTGGAACAGCTGCAATTTTTCCACCTTTTTTGGCCATGTTCAATGCACCCGGTGCAAATGTTTTCTTGCCTAACGATTTTACGACAGCATTATTTGCATCAACATCTAGTATGCCTGCTTCAGCCCATGGTAAAACATATTGCAATGTGTGATAAATCACATCTGGAAGATCTCCGGCTGCTGCTGCTGCAGTAGCTCTAGTACCAAGATCTTTCTCCTCAATAGGTATGACTTCAACTTTAATTCCAGTTTTTGCCTCAAATGCCTTAGCCATTTCCTCTTGTTTTGCCATTCTCGCTGGTTGAACCTCTGTGGTCCAAAATTTGATATCTGCAAAACTAGTATTAGAAATTAGAAATACTAGAACAGATATATTGATTATGATTTTTTTAATCATTCGTTCCCCCTCTTATATTTTTTTCCCAAACACTCGAGATTTTTTCATTGCGATAAATCTAGCAGTGTAATAAATTTTTAACAACATTTAATGGTTAGTTAAAATCCTCTTAAATCTAATAAATGTCTAAAATTACAATTAAAAATCTCGAAAAATCTTTTAACAACAATAAAGTTATAAAAAATTTTAATATAAATATTGGTGATGGAGAGTTTATTGTTTTAGTAGGTCCTTCAGGTTGTGGAAAATCAACTTTATTAAGGATGATTTCAGGATTAGAAAGTATTGATCAAGGAGAAATTTACTTAGATACAAAATTAATTAATAATCTAATTCCTTCTAAACGTGAAATTGCAATGGTCTTTCAATCATATGCTTTGTATCCTCATATGAATGTTTTTGAAAATATGTCTTTTGGACTAAAAATGGAAAAAATTCCAAAAAATGAAATTCATGATAAGGTCAAAAGTGCAGCTGCTACACTTCAAATAGAAGATTTGTTAGAAAGAAAACCTAAGCAACTTTCCGGCGGACAAAGACAAAGAGTTGCAATTGGAAGAGCAATTACAAGAAATCCAGAAGTATTCTTATTTGATGAGCCCTTATCAAATTTGGATGCAGCTTTAAGATCTGAAATGAGAGTTGAGATATCTAAATTACACAAGAAATTAAAGTCAAATATCATTTATGTAACTCATGATCAAATAGAGGCGATGACATTAGCTGACCGAATTGTGGTACTTAATAATGGAATTATTGAACAGTTTGGAACACCTAATGAAATATATTCAGATCCAAACAATATTTTTGTAGCTGAATTTATTGGTTCTCCAAAAATGAATATTATCAAAATTAATAAAGAACAGATTATCAATTCAAACACAATAGAACTCTTTAAAAATAAGATAACTTTTGAAAATTTTGAGTTTAAAGATGAAATTTATCTAGGAGTTAGACCTGAAAATATAAGCATAAAGGATGATAAAGAAATCAAATTAGATGTAAAAGTAGATTTAATTGAAAATTTAGGTTTTGAAAAAATTATTTATACAAAAATTTCTGGAAATGAAATCATAATCAAATCTTCAGAAAATGTGACTGGACAGTCATTAAAAATTTCTTTTTCAAAAGATAAAGTATTATTTTTTGATAAATCAAAAAAAAGGATAAGATAGTCTCATTGAAAAAGAAGAATTCATTAATAATTTTTACTGATCTTGATGGCACTCTTTTACACAGGGAAACATTTAAATTTGATCCAATTAAAGATTATATTAAAGAACTTATTAATAACGAAATAATTATCATTCCAAATTCTAGCAAAACTGAAAAAGAAATTGAAAAATTTAATGAAGAACTAGGTGTTGAGCTTCCTTATATTTCAGAGAATGGTTCTTCAATACATGGATTAAACTTAATCAACTCTAATTTTCCGAACAAAATCATTTTGAGCAGAGAAAAAGAAGAATTGTTAAAAATTTTTAATTTAAAAATACCAGAGAAGATAAGGGATAAATGTCTTTTAATTTCTAAACTAGATAAAAAAAGACAGGAAATAATTTTTGGACAAAAGGATGCTAAACTTAAGGATGTTTTGAACAGAAAATATACTTTACCATTTTTATTTAGCGGAGAAAAAAAAGAGAAAAATAGATTATTAAAAATTTTAAGTTCTAACTCATTAACTCTACAGGAAGGTGGACGTGTTTCAAATCTTTGTGATAACGTCAATAAAGTGAAATCAATGAATAAAGTTATTAGAATTCTAAAAAAAACCAAAGACAAAATAAAAACAATTGCTGTTGGTGATAATTATAATGATCTAGATATGTTAAAAAATTGTGATGTGCCTTGCTTAGTTTTTAATGATCAATTTAAACTTGACCAAATTAATATTGATAATCTTATATTTTCTAATAAGCCATCTCCTGAAGGCTGGGCTGATGTGATTAAAAAGGCTCTAGATAAATTAAAATATAATGTCTAAAATTTAATATGAGCGAATTTTCTCAAAATGGAATAATCTCGACTTTGCATGATTTTGGGACAAGATCTACGACAGAAATTGAGAAAGACTTATTAAAATTTTCTAAAGAGAGAAAGATGGAGTTAATTTTACCCTGTCTTTATTCAGAGCTAGAGGGTAACGCTTTACCTAATATTGTAGAGGAAATTAGTAAAACAAAATATTTAGATCATATTATTGTTGGTCTTGATAAAGCCAATGAGAAACAAGCAAAAAAAGCCTGGAAATTTTTTAAAAAACTCAAAACACCCTTCTCTCTTCTTTGGAATGATGGACCTGAGTTAAAAAAACTTGATAAAGAATTAAAAAAAAAAGATCTGGCACCGAGTGAACTCGGTAAAGGCAGAAATGTTTGGTATTGTATTGGAATGTCTATTGCAAGAGATACCGCGCGTTCAGTTGCTCTCCATGATTGTGACATCAAAACTTACGATAGAAGGATGTTGGCTAAACTTTTTTATCCAGTTGTGAACCCTCTTTTTAACTTTGAATTTTGTAAGGGATACTATCCAAGAGTTGCTAATGGAAAAATGAACGGGCGTGTTGCAAGATTACTTGTTTTTCCTTTGCTAACTGCCCTTGAGAAAACTATTGGTGCGAGTAGCTATTTGGAATTTATGAAGTCTTTTAAATATCCTTTAGCTGGTGAGTTTTCTTTTAGACGGAATGTTCTACCAGAATTAAGAATATCTTCTGATTGGGGAATTGAAGTTGGCATTTTGTCTGAAATGCAAAGAAGTTTTTCACCACAAAATATTTGTCAGGTTGATTTAGCTGATACTTATGATCATAAACATCAAGTTTTATCTATTGACGATGAAACTAAAGGTTTATCTAGAATGTCCATTGATATAATAAAAACATTTATTAAAAAATTAGCTACTCAAGGAAATACATTCGGTAGAGAAAAATTCAGATCTTTAAAGGCAACCTATTATAGATCTGCCTTAGATTTAATCGATATTTATCGAAGTGATGCATATATGAACGGATTAAAATTTGACTCACATACAGAAGAAAAAGCTGTTGAATTATTTGCTATAAATATAATGAAAGCTGGAGAAGCCTTTGTTCTCAATCCAATGGATACACCTTTTATACCTACATGGAGTAGAGTTAAAAGCGCGATACCTGATTTTTTAGGAAGATTAGAAAAAGTTGTTAATGAGGATAACAAAAAATACAGTTAATGTTATCCAAAACAAACCAAAAAAAGATCTCCTCTAAACTAAATAATATTTATCAATCACACTGCAATAAAGAAGATGTTAATTTTTATACTAGCGAGATTGTAGAGCTTTTAAACCAATTCAACCGAAGAAATAAAAAAAAGAAAAAAAATATATCTGAAAAAACTTCAATGCTTATATGCTATGGTGATAGCATTTTTGCACAAAATCAAAAACATTCAATTAAGGTATTTAAAAACTTCTTTCAAAAAAGATTAAGTAAAAATTTTAACACTGTTCACTTTTTACCGTTTTATCCATCAAGCAGTGATAGTGGCTTTGCAGTAAAAGATCATTACAAAATAGATGGTAAGCTTGGCAATTGGTCGGATATAAAAAGTTTTTCAAAAAAAAATGATGTCATGGCAGATATTGTCATAAATCATTCATCTGCAAGAGGTTTGTGGTTTAAAAATTTTTTAAAAGCAAAAAGACCCGGTAAAGATTATTTTTTAACTGTAGACTCAAAATTTAATACTTCAAAAGTTGTAAGACCAAGAGATCATAAACTTTTAAAAAAAATAAATATTTTTAACAGAACTGATTATCTTTGGCGAACCTTCAGTCCTGACCAATTAGATTTAAATTTTAAAAACCCAGCAGTGTTATTGCGCTTTATAAAGATCATGATTAATCTAATTAATCATGGAATAACTATTTTTAGGTTAGATGCAATTGCTTATCTTTGGAAAGAAAGTGGAACAAAATGTATTAACTTAAGTAAAACACATGAAATCATAAAACTCCTAAGAATGATTTCTGGCTTACTTAATACCCAAACCTTAATAGTTACAGAAACAAACTTGCCTGAAAAAGAAAATTTAAGTTACTTTGGAAAAAATGATGAAGCTAACTGGATATATAATTTTTCCTTACCACCTTTATTAATCCATGCTTTTTTATTTGAAAACAACTCTTATCTTTATAGTTGGAGTAAAAAACTTCCAAAAAGTAAAAATGGAAACTGTTATTTAAATTTCATTGCATCTCATGATGGAATTGGAATGAGACCCACTGAAGGATTATTAAGCAACAAAGTTTTAAAAGATTTTCTTAACAGGTTAAAAAAAAATGGATCAAAGTTTTCTTATAGAAAAATTCAAAATAAATCAAAAAAGGTTTACGAGGCAAATATAACGATATTCGATGCTTTAAAAAAAACTAATTATGATAATGGCAAGTTTGCATTTGAAAGATATATTTCTGCTCATTCAATTATGATTGCATTCGAAGGAGTGCCTGCGATTTATTTCAACTCCATGTTTGGTACATCTAATGATGAAGCAAAATTTGTGATTACTGGAAATAATCGAGATGTTAATAGATATAAATGGAATTTAAAAAATATTTCAAACAAACTTAATAATAAAGACTCTAAAGAGAATTATTTTTATAAAAAAATTTCCAATCTACTGAGTATCAAAAAAAAACAAAAAGCATTTCATCCAAACGCAAGTAGAGATAATATTAATCTTGGACCAAAAATATTTTCTTTTAAAAGAAAAAGTATTGATAAAAAACAAACTATAATTTGCATAACAAATCTCTCATCAAAAATGCAATATTTTAGGTTAAATCAAGAGTTTTTAAAATATAAAGACTTATTAGGGAGTAAAATATTTTTTACACTTGATAAAAGAATTAAACTAGATCCTTGTCAAACTATATGGTTATCTAATAGATAAATTATTTTTCCCAATCAAATCTTGGAAAAGAATTAAAAATTTTAAATATACCATCTGACCATTGATTGCATACTTTGGAATATTCATCATCAGCAATATTCAAACATTTTTGTGAGAGAATTTTATATCCATCTTTTTTATAAACCACGAAATCTATTGGTGGCCCAACAGTTAAATCACTTTTTAAAGTAGAGTCGATTGAAATCAAAGCACATCTAGAAGCATCTCCTATAGATACATCAGGTTTTATAACTCTATCTAAAATTGGTTTACCATATTTTACCTCACCAATTACTAAATAAGGTTTACTATCCGCTGGCTTGATATAATTACCTTGTGGGTAAACCAAATAAAGCTCCATCGGTTGATTTTTAATTTGTCCACCGACTATAAAAGTTGATCCTAATAAAACTGTATCAGTGTTTATCCCTTTTGGCATTGAGTGTTCAACATTAAGAGATCCAACATAAGATGCTATTTGATCAAAATCTTTACAGGTATTTAAATTCATTATTCCAGTTGTATCTTTCAAATCTTTTTCAATAGACTTATATACAGCTTGAGAAGTGCCTAAATTTCCAGAGGTAACGATAATTATTGTTCTATCACCAACGTCATATGTAAACATTTTAGTATAAATATTTACATTATCTAATCCTGCATTAGTCCTTGAATCTGATGCAAAAACTAGACCATCATTTGCTTTTATTCCTATACAATACGTCATTAATTTTAACCAATATTTTTAAAATTGTTTAATGTATAATCTATTTCTCACATAACAGGTATAACAAATATACAATTGAATTAATTAATTTAAAATTTGAAGATGTTAAATGACCTCTAAATTATGGAAAGATTATAACGCAAAATATGCATATGATGGTTATTTTACAGCGGATAACAAATTAAGAAAACATGCACTTATAATTTCTAGTATCCTAGAAAAATATGGCAAAAAAAAATTACAAGAAATAGAAAAAAATTGTCAAAGCACGATTAGTGCTAGGGGAATAAATTTTAGAGTTTACGCTGCAAATAATAGAGCTGAAGAAAAAAAATGGCCTTTAGATATTATACCTAGAATAATTCCTAAAGTTGCTTGGAATAAAATTTCAAAAGGTTTGATACAAAGAGCGAGGGCTCTTAATCTTTTTATTGACGATATTTATAACCAAAAAAAAATTTTTAAAGATAAAGTAGTTCCCGAAGACATAATTTTAAAATCTCCTTATTATGTAAAACAGTGTGAAGGTTTTTCACCAAAGTTTAAAGCTTGGTCTAATATATCTGGGATCGATTTAATAAGAAATAAAAACGGAGAATATTTAGTTCTTGAGGATAATTTAAGAGTACCATCTGGTGTTTCTTATATGTTGGAGAACAGAATGGTTATGAGAGATGTTTTTCCAGAGCTATTTACTAGATATAAAGTTTCATCAATTCACCAGTACACAAATAAATTATACAATTGTATGGTTGAGTGTATTCCAAAAAAAACAGCTAACCCCCACATGGTTGTTTTAACTCCAGGAATTTATAACTCAGCTTACTTTGAACACTCATTTTTAGCTGAGCAAATGGGGATCGCTCTAGTAGAGGGTAAAGATCTCTTCGTTGAAGATGATAATGTTTATATGAAAACTGTTAAAGGGCCTTTGAAAGTTGACTGTATTTATAGAAGACTTGATGATAGTTTTTTGGATCCTAAAGTATTTAATAAAGATTCTTTGATTGGAGTTCCAGGCTTATTTAAGTGTTGGTTAAAAAAAAATGTTGGTATCTTAAATGCAATAGGAACAGGTGTTGCAGATGACAAAGTTGTCTATTCGTTTGTGAATAAAATGATTATCTATTATCTAGGGGAACAACCTATATTAAATCAAGTTGAAACATATTTATGTCACGACAAGCAACAAAAAAAATATGTCTTAGAAAATCTGTCTAAGTTAGTTGTAAAACCAGCAAATGCTTCAGGAGGATATGGATTGATGATAGGGCCTAAAGCGCCCAAAAAAGAAATTGAAGAGGTAAGACAAAAAATTTTAAAAAATCCTAGAGAATATATTGCTCAACCACTAGAGGTGTTATCAACTGGTCCAACCATAACTAATAATAATATCGAACCAAGACATGTTGATTTAAGACCATTTATTTTAACAGGAAAATCAAATTATGTAACCTCAGGTGGGCTAACAAGAGTAGCTTTAAGAAAAGGTAGTACTATTGTAAATAGTTCACAAGGTGGTGGATCCAAAGATACTTTAATTGTTGGTTAAAAGATATTTATTTAACTAGAGCTTTTTTTAAAAATTTTAAATCAAGTTTACAATCTTTGTACCCACGCTTAACTACATTTAAATATCTATCTGTTGGAAATCTAAAAGGTGTTTTTTTTGTCATGGTATAAGTCATTATTTTTTTTCCCTCATTAAAAAAATAATATTTTTTATATAAAATTGGAAAGTCTTCATAAATATCTAGTTTTTTTTCATCACTCTTTGATATTTCAAATAAACCACCTGGAACCATTGAATTTTTTTTGGGTTCAATGTCAGCTGCTCTATATTTACTTCGAAAAGTTAATCTGAAATCTTTTAAATTTATCTTTTTTAGAAAAATGCTATCCTTACATCTTCTTTTCATTTGAACATGATGAAGATTACTACCGTAAGCAAAGTAAAGCATTTATCTCTCTACAATTTCGATATCTTTTTCTTTTATAAATTTTAGAATTTGAGTATTGCAGTAGTCAATTTTAGATTGATTTTCAGATCTCAAAACAATCGATACACCTAGCTTACCAGCATGAAAAAAAGGATAACTTCCAATTTCAACATCTTGATTTTGATCTTGGACTTTCATTAGAGAATTAGCAATTTCACTTTCAACTGTTCTTAAATTAATTGTATGACTTAAAATAGGTTCACCACCAGCTAATTTATTTTTCAATCCTCCTAACATCGACTTCATTATTGATGGTACACCTGGTAAACAAAATACATTTTCAACACTAAATCCTGGAGCACCACTTGTTGGATTTAAAATTAATTCTGCATTTTCTGGCATCCACGCCATTCTTTGTCTACCTTCATTGAATTCCCCTTTTTTATAATAAGAGTCTAAAATCTTAAAAGCTTCTTTATGTATTTTATATTTTTGATTAAAAGCTTTTGAAACGGACTGTGCTGTAATATCGTCATGCGTTGGACCGATGCCCCCAGTTGTAAAAACATAATCATTAGATTTTCTTAAAACGTTAAGAGTATCGACGATTGTTTGCTCTACATCAGGAATTACTCTTACCTCATTCACTTTTATGCCGATTGAATTAAGCCAAAGAGCTAGTGTACTAGTATTTGTGTCCTGAGTTCTCCCTGATAAAATTTCATTACCAATTATCAAAATTGCAGCGTTAACTTTTTTGTTTTTACTCATTATTATATGTATAATTTGAAAATGGAATTTACCAAGTCTTTAATAAAAGGCAAATTAATCAAAAGATACAAACGATTTTTTGTTGATGTTAAATTAGATAATCAAGTGGTTACGGCACATTGTCCTAACACTGGATCTATGAAAGGTTTATTAGATGAGGGAAATGAGGCTTATCTTTTAAAAAATGATGATCCAAAGAGGAAGTTAAAATACACACTTCAAATTTTAAAAGCTAAGGGAAATCTTGTTGGTGTAAATACTCATTTAGCTAACAAAATTGTTCACAATGGTCTTTTGAAAAACCTTATAGGTGAGTTAAAGAATAATGAAACAATTAAACCAGAAGTGTTTTTCAATAAAGAGACAAGATTCGACTTTTTAGCTGAAAAAAATAATAAAAAAATCTTTATAGAGGTAAAAAACGTAACGCTTTTTCGTGATAAGAAAACTGCTGAATTTCCTGATGCAATTACCTCAAGAGGATCAAAGCATTTACTCACCCTTATTGATGCCATAAAAAAAGGCTATAAAACGTACTTAATTTTTCTAGTGCAAATACAAAATATGGAAAACTTTAAAATAGCAAAAGACATAGACCCAGAATACTATAATAATTATCAGGTTGCTAAAAAAGCAGGAGTAAATTTTTTAGCGTATAGATGTAAAATTAGTTCAAAAAAAATTTTGATCGAAAAAAAATTAAGAATTATTAATGAATAATTATTCTGAAAAATTTGAAAAAATGAGAATTGCAGGAAACCTTGCTGCAAAAACTTTAGATATGCTCACTGAAAATATTAAAGAAGGTGTTGCAACAAGCTACATAGATAAACTTGGCTATGAATTTATAAGAGATAACGGGGGTCACTCTGCTCCACTTTTTTACAGAGGTTTTGAAAAATCATTATGTACATCTTTAAATCATGTTGTCTGTCATGGTATACCCTCGGACGATAGAATTTTACAAGATGGCGATGCTTTAAATGTAGATGTTACTGCAATCATTGATAATCATTATGGGGATACTAGTAGAATGTTTTGTATTGGCAAAACCTCAGTAAAATTAAATAATTTAATTGATGCTACTTATGAGGGAATGATGAATGCAATTAAAATTCTTAAACCAGGTATTAAACTTGGTGATATTGGACATGAAATTCAATCCTATGTCGAACAAAGAGGTTTTTCAGTTGTAAGAGATTTTTGTGGTCATGGAATTGGAACAGTGTTTCATGAAGCACCTAATATTTTACATTATGGTAACAAAAATACAGGTATGGAATTAAGACCAGGCATGACTTTTACAATAGAGCCAATGATAAATGCTGGAAAATTTGATACTAAAGTTTTGAACGATGGTTGGACTGCTGTTACAAAAGATAAATCTTTATCTGCACAATTCGAGCATACAATAGGAATAACTGAAAATGGTTATGAAATCTTTACAGAATCTGCTAAAGGATATTCTAAACCACCATACAATTAATGATTAAAAGATACTCTCGTAAAGAATTAACAGACATATGGTCTGAAGAAAATAAGTATAAGATTTGGCTTGATGTAGAAATTGCTGCAGCTCAAGCAATGGAAAAATTAAACCAAATTCCAAAAGGAGTTTCTTCAACGGTTAGAAAAAAAGCAAGAATTAATGTCAAAAGAATTCATCAAATAGAAAGTCAGGTTAAACATGATGTGATTGCTTTTTTAACGTCTGTAACTGAAAAAGCTGGACTTAAAGCAAGGTATCTTCACCAAGGGATGACATCGTCTGATGTTTTAGATACAAGTTTTAATATTCAATTAGTCCAATCGGGAAAAATTCTTGTCAAAGATTTAGATCAAATTTTAAAAGTGCTAAAAAAACAAGCACGTAAATATAAATTTACTCCTTGTATGGGAAGAAGTCACGGTATACATGCTGAACCAATTACATTTGGTCTTAAATTAGCATCTTTTTATGAGGAGTTTAAAAGAAATAAAAAGAGATTAATCGATGCAATTGATGAGGTCTCTACATGTGCAATATCAGGAGCTGTTGGGACTTTTGCAAATATTTCTCCGAAGGTCGAACAACATGTTGCTAAAAGGCTTGGATTAAAAGTTGAGCCAATTTCAACTCAAATAATTCCTCGTGATCGTCATGCTTTTTATTTTTCAGTTTTAGGTATTATAGCTGGATCCATTGAAAGAGTTGCGACTGAAATAAGACATCTTCAAAGAACTGAAGTTTATGAGTTACAAGAATACTTTTCAAAAAATCAAAAAGGATCCTCAGCGATGCCACATAAAAAAAATCCTATCTTAAGTGAAAATCTTACAGGCCTGTCAAGAATGGTAAGAAGTGCGGTTGTGCCTGCTTTAGAAAATATTGCTTTATGGCATGAAAGAGATATTTCACATTCAAGTGTAGAGAGAAATATAGGACCGGACGCAAACATCACTCTTGATTTCGCTTTAGTAAGACTGGCTAATATATTGGATAATATGATTGTTTATCCAAAAAAAATGTTACAAAATTTAAATTTAACAAAAGGATTAATTTTTTCTCAAGAATTGATGTTAGAATTAACGAAAACTGGATTAAGTAGAGAAAAATCTTATAGAATGATTCAAAATTATGCAAAAAAATGTTTTGCAGAAGATCTAGACTTGTATAGCGTTATTCAGACCGATAGATACATAATGAGTAAGATTTCAACAAAAAAATTACAATCAATTTTTAGTTACGCTAAACATTTTAAGAATGTGAACTTAATATTTAGAAGAGTATTCAGATAATGAAAAAAGGTAAAAAATTATATGAGGGTAAAGCAAAAATTATTTATGCTTCTTCTGATAAAAATTTAGTTATCCAATATTTTAAAGATGACGCTACTGCTTTTAATAATCAAAAAAAAAGCACTATAGAGGGAAAAGGTGTATTGAATAATCGTATTTCAGAACACATACTTTCTAATCTGTCTCAAATAGGAATTAAAAATCATTTAGTAAAAAGATTAAATATGAGAGAACAATTAATAAAATTAGTAGAAATTATTCCAATTGAATTTGTTGTGAGAAATGTTGCTACTGGCTCTTTAACGAAAAGACTTGGAATTGAAGATGGAACGGTTCTTAAAGAACCCCTAATTGAATACTGTTTAAAGGATGACGAACTTGGAGATCCCTTAATAGCAGAAGATCATATCTATGCTTTTGAGTGGGCCTCAAAAAAAGAAATTGAAAAAGTAAAAAAAATGATCTTGAGAATTAACGACTTTATGATTGGTATGTTTAGAGGCGTTGGTATCAAGTTGATAGACTTTAAACTTGAATTTGGCAGAATAAAATTAAATGGTAAGAGTGAGGTTATTTTAGCTGATGAAATTAGTCCAGATACTTGTCGATTATGGGACTCTGTTACAGAAAAAAAATTAGATAAAGATAGATTCAGAAAAGATTTAGGAGATTTAATACCAGCATATACTGAAGTCGCAAAAAGACTAGGAATTTTACATGAACAATCCAATGTTACTGCGGTCAATGTTACAAAATTATCTTCAGTAAAAAAAAAGAGTAAATGAAGGTTTCTGCAATTATCACTTTAAAAAAAGATGTTCTTGATCCGCAAGGAAAAGTTATTCACCAGACCTTAGATGGAATGGGATTTAAAGATGTTAATGAGGTTAGACAAGGTAAATATTTTGAAATTGACGTAAAAGAAAACGATCCCCAAAAAGCTCAAAAAATTGTTGAAGATATGTGTAACAAACTCTTAGCGAATCTTGTAATAGAGAATTATAAAATTATTGAGATACAATAATTAATGAAATCAGCAGTAATTACTTTTCCAGGTTCAAATTGTGACAGAGATATGCACGTCGCACTGAATAAGTTTGGTTTTAAAAATAAAATGGTCTGGCATAATGATAATGAATTACCTAAATCTGATTTGGTAGTACTTCCAGGAGGATTTTCATATGGTGACTATTTGAGATGTGGGAGCATGGCTTCTAAATCAAAGATAATGCAATCAGTAATCAATTTTGCAAAATCAGGTGGGTTAGTAATGGGAATTTGTAATGGATTTCAGATTTTGGTTGAAAGTGGATTGGTTCCAGGAATTTTGTTGAGAAATAAATATTTAGAATTTATTTGTAAAAATGTTTTTGTAAAAATTAATAATAAGGATAACCCATATTTTAAAAATTTAGATAAAGAGGTATTTGAGCTTCATATTGCTCACAATGAAGGAAATTATTTTTGCACCAATGATCAACTTAAAGAAATAGTGGATAATAATCAGGTAGCAATTTATTATTGCAGTGATAATGGAAAAACAGAGGAAAAATTTAATCCAAATGGTTCATTAAAGAATATTGCTGGTATTTTTAATAAGGAAAAAAATGTTTTAGGAATGATGCCTCATCCTGAAAGAATGATAGACAAAAGTTTATCTGGTGAAGATGGATCTCTATTTTTTAAAAATCTTTTAAATAATATTAAATGAAAATTAAATTAAAACTATTTTATATATTGTTAACTTTTTTTATGATGTCAGGCGTATCATTGGCCTGTTATGCTAAAAATGTACCTTGTGATGATAGAACTATCAAAGGTTCTTATGGTTATCCTAACTTATTAGATAGGGGTTATGCTACAAAATATAAATGGCACCTTGCAAACTTTATGCAAGATGAATTGCATTTAGCAAATTATACAATTAAGGAAGACCCAACAGGCTCATCGCCTATTAATATAATTGAAGATTTTAGTCCTATCAAAGGTTCTTGTGGAACAGCAGGTCATTTTTGGAAAGGAGCCAAAATTAAGATAGGAGGAGGAACAACAGATTGTAATAGTAATAGATTAAGACTCGAACTTGCTATGAACAAAGATATTAGAACAGGTAAAAAGGCAAGAGAATTATGGGTAGGTTATTATTTCTATGTGCCTGACACGCCTAATAATTTTACAGATCCTTTATTGCAACCTTATATAACGCAATTTTATGGTTCTAATAAAAGGGGTGGTCAAAATAGAGGTGGTTATGCACCTCAATTTTCTGCTTCTATATACAACGGCAAACTTTCTATTGGAGGAATGCCTGCAATTGATAAAGAGAACTTAAAAGGTAAGTGGCACAAGGTTGAATGGCATGTTAGATATTCAAAAAAGATTGATGGTTTTGTAAAAGTTTATGTTAATGATGAATTAAAAGTAAATAGAACAGGCTTTCAAACATCAAAACATAGTCATGTTGAAATTAAGTATGGTTCGTATTCACATCCTGAATACGGCGGTGCTAATTATCCTGAAGGATATCAATTTCCATCCCATACAATATTCTTTGCTGGGTTCAGTATAGATAAAGATAGAACAAAATTAAAAGTTAACAATATTAAATAATGGAAGTTAACGAACAGATAGCTATAGATCACGGTTTAAAAAAAGATGAATATAAGAAAATTTGTGATCTGCTAAAAAGAGTTCCTAATCTAACAGAACTTGGAATTTTCTCTGCTATGTGGAATGAGCACTGTTCCTATAAATCATCGAGACTTCATTTAAAAAAACTACCAACGTCTGGAAAAAAAGTAATTCAAGGACCAGGAGAAAATGCAGGTGTGATTGATATTGAGGATGGAGATGCAATCGTTTTCAAAATTGAAAGTCATAATCATCCATCTTTTATTGAACCTTATCAAGGGGCAGCCACTGGTGTTGGTGGTATTATGAGAGATGTTTTTACAATGGGTGCAAGACCAATTGCTAACTTAAATTCTATTCATTTTGGATCTTCACAGCACAAAAAAACAAAAAATCTTTTAAGAGGAGTGGTTCATGGAATTGGGGGTTATGGAAATTGCATGGGTGTTCCAACTATTGCAGGGCAAACGTCTTTTGATAGTTCTTACAATGGCAACATTTTAGTCAATGCGATGACACTTGGATTAGTTAAGAAAAATAAAATTTTTTATTCAAAAGCAGCTGGTCTTAACAAACCTGTTATTTATGTTGGTTCAAAAACAGGACGAGATGGTATTCATGGAGCAAGTATGGCATCAGCTAGTTTTGATGAAAAAATAGAGGAAAAAAAACCAACCGTTCAAGTTGGAGATCCTTTTACAGAAAAACTTTTACTTGAAGCTTGTCTAGAATTAATGGCCGGAGACTCAATTATTGCAATACAAGACATGGGTGCAGCAGGTCTTACATCATCAAGTATCGAAATGGCTTCAAAAGGTAATTTAGGAATTGAATTAAATCTAAATAAAGTTCCATGCAGAGAAAGTAAAATGACACCTTATGAAATTATGCTTTCTGAAAGCCAAGAAAGAATGTTGATTGTTTTAGAAAATGGAAAAGAAGATTTAGCAAAAAAAATATTTGATAAATGGGATTTAGATTTTGCTGTAATTGGTAAAACAACTAATACAAAAAACATTGAATTATATTATAATGAAAAACAAGTAGCTAGTATTCCGATTAACACTTTAGTTGAAAATTCTCCAATGTATGATCGAAAGTGGAAAAAAACAAAATTACCAAAAAAAAATTTAATCAAAAAGGAAGAATTTAAAAAGTTTAAAATCAAAGAAGTTTTAAATAAAATTTTATCAAATCCTAATGTTTGTAGTAAAGAATGGATTTGGCAACAGTATGATCACACAGTAATGGGAGATACAATACAAAAACCCGGTGGTGACTCGGGTGTTGTAAGGGTTCACGGAACCGATAAAGCAGTGGCTGCAACTGTTGACTCTTCAGCTATTTATTGTTGGGCACATCCTCTTACAGGTGGAAAACAAGTTGTTTGTGAAAGTTGGAGAAATCTTATTTCAGTTGGGGCAACTCCAATTGCTATAACAAATTGTTTGAACTTTGGGAGTCCAGAGAAAGAAGAAAACATGGGGGAATTTGTTGAATGTGTTCAAGGGATAGGTGAAGCTTGTGAATATTTAAAATTTCCAGTCGTTTCTGGAAATGTATCATTTTACAACCAAACAAAAGAAATTGGAATTAAACCAACGCCATCAATTGGTGGCGTGGGTCTAATAAAAAATTACAAACAAATGATTACTATGGACTTTAAAGAAATTAATAATCTTGTTTTAATAATTGGTAAAACTGAAGGTCACATCGATCAAAGTCTTTTTGCAAGAAATATATTAAATGAAAAGAATGGACCACCGCCTGAAATAAATCTCTTCAATGAAAAAAATAATGGTGAAACAGTTCTCCAACTTATCAAAAATAATCTTATTAGAAGTGCTCATGACGTATCTATTGGAGGAATTATTACAGCTGTAAGTAAAATGTGTATAAAAGGCAATAAAGGTATAGAATTTAATAAGCCTAAATATTTTATGAGTGAAACCGAATATTTATTTTCTGAAGATCAAGGTCGATATGTAATTGAGATAGAGCCGAAAAATTTAAAAAAAGTTGAAAGTATATTAGACAAAAACTCTGTTCATTTTGATAAATTGGGTAAAATTACTGATGAAAATATGATTATAAATGCGAAGACAAAAGTTACAATTGACGAATTAAAATCATATAATACTAATTGGTTAACTAACTACATGAATTAATTATGGCAATGGATTTAAAAGAAATTGAAAAACATATTAAAGAAGCATTACCCGATGCATTGGTTGAGATTCAAGATTTAGCTGGTGACGGAAACCATTATTCTGCAACCATTACTTCTTCTAAATTTAGTGGTAAAAGTAAAATTGAACAGCATAAAATGGTATATAATTCTTTAAAAGGTAAAATGGGAAATGAACTTCACGCCCTGGCGATAAAAACAAAGGAGCAATAATGGACGATCAAATTAAAAATTTAATACAAAATCATATTGATAATAATGAAGTTTGTTTATTCATGAAGGGAACGCCTGATGCTCCACAATGTGGATTTTCAATGGCAGTTGTAAATTTACTTAAAATCTTAGAAGTAAATTATAAAGGAGTTAATGTTTTAGAAGATCAATCTTTAAGAGATGGTATAAAGACCTTTAGTGATTGGCCAACAATACCACAATTATATGTTAAAAAAGAATTTGTTGGTGGTTGTGATATTGTTAAAGAAATGTATGAAAATGGTGAATTAAAAAAAGTCTTTGATGATAAAGGCGTAAAATATAAAAAGTAAATCTATCTAGAATAATATTCGATAACTAAATTTGGTTCCATAACAACTGGATAAGGAACTTCTTCAAATTTTGGAACTCTAATAAACTTAAATTTTTTATTTTTTTGATCCATTTGAATGTATTCTGGAGTTTCTCGTTCTTTATTTGCCAAAGCTATATCAACAATAGCTAGTTGTTTTGATTTATCTCTTATTTCAATAGTATCTTCCTCTTTCACAGAATAACTTGAAATATTTACTTTTTTTCCATTAACTTTAACATGACCATGATTAATTAATTGTCGTGCAGAAAATATTGTTGTTGCAAATTTTGCTCTATAAATTACAGCATCTAATCTTCTTTCTAACAAACCAATTAGGTTTTCACTTGTGTCCCCTTTTAACATGTTCGCTTTTTTATAAATATTTCTAAATTGTCTTTCGTTGATATTACCATAATAAGCTTTCAATTTTTGTTTTGCTTGAAGCTGAATACCGTAGTCTGAGGGTTTAGATGTTTTGGTTTGACCATGTTGACCTGGCCCATATGCTCTGGTATTAAAAGGACTTTTTGGTCTTCCCCAAAGGTTAACTTTTAATCTTCTATCAACTTTATGTTTAGAGTTTAATCTTTTTGTCATTTAATACTGGGTCTTATAAACTTACACATTATTTTGTCAATCAACGTTTTTTACCCAAACTTGCAAATACGCTTGATAAAATACGTGTTTCTTTATCTGATAATTCCATTTTATAAAAAATGTTTCTTAAATTCTGTAACATTAGAGGTTTCTTTTCCTTTGGTTTAAAAAAATTGATGTCTTCTAAATTGCTTAAACACAAATTTATCATTGATTGAATTTCTTTTTTTGATGCTGATTTAACTTTTTTGGATTTTTGAAATGGTTTGGTTTTCATTTTAATTATACTAGAGATTACTTGAGCTATAATAATTAAACTATGAGAAAGATTTAATGACTTAAATTCTGGATTAGTTGGAATTTGTAAAGTGTAATTAGCATAGCTCACCTCTTCATTTGAAAGACCTGAGGCTTCAGATCCAAATAAAAAACCAACTTTTTTTTTAAAATCTATTTTCTTCAAATCATCTAAATTTATATGTTTTATATTTTTATTTCTAAACCGCGCTGAAGTTGCAATTACAATATCAATATCTTTGAGTGCTTTTTCAATATTCTCATACACTTTACTTTGATTAATAATATTTTTTGCACCTACTGATGTAGCAATAATTTTGTCATTTGGAAAAATAGGTTTAGGATTTATTAAAACTAACTTTTTAAAGCTAAAATTTTTTATTGCTCTCGCGCATGCACCAATATTTTCTGACAATTGTGGCTTGTGTAAAATAAATGAAATATTATTTATTGACATATTAATCTGTCAAACCATGGTCTCTATTGTAAGATGATATATTAGAGGTTTTTACACCTTGCAAAAATTTCTTATCTACATCCCAAATTGAAACTTTTAATGGATAACATTTTGCTACATCAGATGAATGTTCTGAACCGCAATCACCGCCGGGACATGCGGATAAGGCTCCTAATAGATCGGTCTCAGCAAAAAATTCTAAATAATCTCCAGGTCTTACTGGGCTTGATTTCATAAAATATTGCTTAGTGTCATTGGTAAAACCAGTAAGCATAAATACATTTAATACATCATGTACAATTTTTTCTGCTTCATCTAATTTTACATTTTTTTCCTTAACTAAAGCTCTAGTTAAATTTGAATGACAACAATAATGGTAATCTTTATTTGATGTTAACTTATACGTATAAGGATCACATCTGGTACCAATAACATCATGAACCGAGCCCCCATCTTTATCGTAACCATACCAATCTAATGTATCCCACGTAATTGTTGCTAATGATCTTAAATATGGGAAACTACTGAATATTTTATCTCCAACTGAAATATGTGTTCCATAGAGAGCTCTAGTTTTACCTGAATAAAACTTTTCATTTAAATTATCAGCTTGAAATATATTTAAATCTCCAACTTGTGGACCTTCAATACATTCTATTCTAAAAAAATTGCCTGATTTAACACTAAAGGTTTTAGCATCTCTTGGTGGAATTATAATTTCATCGATTTGTTTGATGTGTTTTCTTGCTTCATGTAATATTTCAAGATTATCATTTAAACTATCATTTGGGTAACAAACTACAGGATCTGCTCCTACCCTGCTCTCGATATTAGTAGGTTTCTTGGAGAACTTCTTAATTTTCATTTATTTACTTGCAGGAGCTTTGTCCTTAAATAATTTGAAATCTAAACTATCGATAAGAGCTTTAAATGATGCATCAATTATGTTCGGTGAGACGCCGATTGTAAACCAATTTTTTCCTTGGGAGTCTGTACTTTCAATAGATACTCTTGTAGTAGCTTCAGTTCCTGTATTTAAAATTCTTACCTTATAGTCAACAAGTTTCAAATCTTTCAAATATTTAGAATATTTTTCTAACTTTGTAACATTTTTTCTTATAGCGTTATCTAAAGCATGAACAGGTCCATTACCCTCACCTTCGCAGACTATTTGCTCACCATCAACTTCTAATTTTGCTTTTGCTCTAGAAACTATTTTATCTTGATTGTTTTTTGAGACAGAAACATCGTATTCTTTAATTGAGATATATCTTGGAATTTCTCCCATCACTCTTCTAGCCAGTAACTCAAAAGATGCATCAGCTCCATCATAACTGTAACCAATAAACTCTCGATCTTTAACTTCTTCTAATAGTTTTTTAACTTTAGGGTCATTTTCCTTAATATCAATTCCAATTGTTTTAAGTCTAGATAAAATATTTGATTTACCTGACTGATCGGAAACAACAATATTTCTGTTATTACCAACATCTTCTGGATTTATATGCTCATAAGTTTTAGGATCTTTTTGAACAGCGGACACATGTAAACCACCTTTGTGTGAAAATGCTGCAGCACCTACATATGGTAAATGTTTATTTGGTTTCCTATTTAGTATCTCATCAAGCAATCTTGAGCATTGTGTAATATGTTTGATATTTTTTTCTTTTATACTTATTTCAAATTTATCTGATAGCTCTTTTTTAAGATAAAAAGTTGGAATAATTGACATTAAGTTAGCATTACCACATCTTTCACCTAAACCATTTATAGTACCTTGAATTTGTCTCGCACCTGATAAAACGGCTGCTATTGAATTTGCAACAGCATTACCAGTATCATTATGTGCATGAATACCTAAATTTTCACCAGGTATGTGTTCTGAAACTTCTTTTACGATCTTCGTTACTTCATGAGGAAGTGTGCCGCCATTAGTATCACATAGAACTATCCATTTAGCTCCATTATCATAAGCTACCTTGATACAAGCTAAAGCATATTCAGGGTTTGTCTTGTAGCCATCAAAGAAATGTTCTGCATCAAACATAAACTCTTTATTATTTTTTACAAAATGCTTTGTTGTTTCTTTAATATTATCTAAATTTTCCTCTTTAGATATTCCTAAAGCAACATCAACATGGAAATCCCAAGATTTTCCAACTAAACAAACAGATTTCGTATTAGAATTTAAAATTGCTGACAAACCTGGATCGTTTTCAGCACTTCGTCCTGCTTTTTTTGTCATTCCAAAAGCAGTAAAGGTAGAGTTTTTTAGTTCCAAACCTTTCTGAAAAAATTCTGTATCAGAAGGATTGGCACCTGGCCAGCCTCCTTCTATATAATCTACACCAAGGTCATCTAAAGCATGTGCAATTTTTGTTTTTTCATCAATTGAAAAATGCACACCTTGTGTTTGAGCTCCATCACGAAGAGTTGTATCAAATATGTATAATCTTTCTTTACTCATTTAAATTTCCACAGTGTTTTACCATCTTTGTCCTCTATTAAAACACCTTTGTCTGAAAGTTCATCTCTAATTCGATCAGCCTCTTTATAATCCTTATTTTCTCTAGCTTTATTTCTTAGTTTTATCATTTTTTCGATTTCAGGCTCCCTTAATGAAACTCTATCTCGTTTAAAATTATGCCACTGCTCACTCGTTTCATTTAATAAACCAATAAATCTACATGCTGATATAAATAAATCTTTGTTATCTTCTTTAATTACTTTTTCATACAAGCCATGGAGATTAGAAATATAACCCGGGGTATTTAAATCTTCATATAGAGGTTTCAATATTTCATCGGGAACTTTTACAGGTTTGAAATTGTCTAATTTTATTCGATACCACTTATCTAAAGTATTTTCACAATCAGTTAATAATTTATCGTTCCAATCTAAAGGTTGTCTGTAATGTGCACTCATCAGTGCTAACCTGATTACTTGACCGCTAATTTTTTTTCTATAGTCTTTTATTTTTAAAATATTACCTTGAGACTTAGCCATTTTTTCATTTGACATTGTTATAAAGGCATTATGAATCCAAAAGTTAGCAAAAACATCAGTGTCATTAGCACATCTAGATTGAGCAATTTCATTCTCGTGATGAGGAAAAATTAAATCTATACCACCACCATGGATATCAAATTCATTGCCTAGAAGTTTTTTTGACATTGCAGAACATTCTAAGTGCCATCCTGGTCTACCAGGTCCCCAAGGAGATTCCCAAGAAGGTTCATCTTTAATTGATGGCTTCCATAGAACAAAATCCTCAGAGTTTCTTTTATTGTCACTTATTTCAACTCTTGATCCTGCGATTAAATCCTCTAACTTTTTATTTGATAATTTTCCATACTCAAAAAATTTTTTTACTTCAAAATATACGTGTTTATTATTCTCATAAGCGTAACCTTTTTTAATCAAATCATTAATCATTTGAATCATTAAATCTATATGCTCAGTCGCTTTTGGCTGGTAAGTGGGTTCTTCACAATTTAAAAATTTACAATCTTCAAAAAAACTTTTAGTTATTTTTTTAGTTAACTCTTTTGTTGATATTCTAAGTTTTTGTGAAGATAAAATAATTTTATCATCAATATCTGTGATGTTTCTTACATATGTGACTTTTGAAAAATTATTTTTTAAAATCTTAAAAAGAATATCAAAAATAACTAATGGTCTTGCATTCCCTATATGTGGATCATCATATACTGTTGGTCCGCAAACATACATTCCAACACTATCTTTTTTAATCGGGATGAATTGTTCTTTTTTATTTGTTAAATTATTTGTTAAAAAAATATCCATTTCACTTGATTAAGAAATATACCTTATTTGATGATTTGTTAATCTAATTGATTAACTAGGAATTTTGCATACTGGAATAGGCTCCATTTTATGCATATTTTGTTTTCTAATTTTTTCGTATTCTGCTTTATGTGGAGAATTGGGATTCTTCATTGCATCCTCAAGAGCTTGATAGTCAAAACCTAACTGACCCTCATCAGTTCTTCCATCATCCCAAAGACCATCTGTTGGAGCAGCATCGATAATCTCTTGTAATATTCCAAGTTCTTTTCCAATTTCCCAAACTTCAGTTTTGTTACAATCTGCTATTGGTGAAATATCAACACCTCCATCTCCATATTTTGTATAAAATCCAACTCCAAAATCCTCTACTTTATTACCTGTTCCAACAACTATTCCTTTATTGGCTGCTGCTACTTGGTAAAGAGTTGTCATTCTTAATCTTGCTCTTGAATTTGCAAATCCGTGTTCGTTGTCAAATTTATTTAAAGTTGATGAAAATGTCTCAAATAATTTATCTAAACTTATAGTATGTGCCTCTACATTCTTAAAATTTTTAACTAACCATTGTTGATGTTTTAAACTCAAATCATGTTGGTTTTCTATTTGCTTAATGGGCATAGTCAAAACAATAGTTTTTAAACCTGTCATCGCGCTTAATGTACTTGATACAGATGAGTCGATTCCTCCTGATATACCAATTACCAAAGCCTGAGCTTTAGATGGCATTTGATCAACGTATGATTTGATCCAGTTTGATATATATTTTACTTTTTCTTTAGGATTCATGAGATGATATTTAACAATCTTACGATTTAAAGCAATAGATCAAGATGCCACTTGAATAGAATTCTTCGAATAGCTGCTATTCTTTTTAATCTCATCTGATATTAAAAATGCTAATTCTAAGGCTTGATCTGCATTAAGCCTAGGATCACAATGAGTGTGGTATCTGCTTGACAAATCAGCATCAGAAATTTTTCTTGCACCACCAGTACATTCTGTCACATTTTGACCAGTCATTTCAATATGTAGGCCTCCTGCGTACGAACCCTCACTTTGGTGAACAGCAAATACATCTCTTACTTCTTTTAAAACCCTATTAAATGGTCTAGTTTTAAATCCAGTTGTAGATTTAATCGTGTTTCCATGCATTGGATCACAAGACCAAATTACATTCAAACCTTCTTTCTTAATCGTTCTTACAAGGTTTGGTAGAAATTTTTCAACTGAGTCGTGTCCAAATCTAGATATTAAAGTAATCTTACCCTTTTCATTTTTTGGGTTTATTAAGTTGCAAATTTTTACTATTTCCTCCGGTCTACTTGTAGGTCCACATTTTATTCCTATTGGATTTTCTATTCCTCTGCAAAACTCGACATGACCCCCATCTAACTGTCTAGTTCTATCACCAATCCACACAAAGTGAGCAGATGTGTCATGGTATTCTCCAGTTGTGGAATCTATTCTTGTCATACTTTCCTCAAAAGGTAGATGTAAAGCTTCGTGTGATGTCCAAAAATTAACTGTATATAATCTGTTATTAAAATCCGATGTAATTCCACACGCTGACATAAATGCTAATGCATCTGCAATCTTATCTTCTAGATCTTTAAATTTCTTAGCTTGAGGACTTTTTTTAATATAATCTAAATTCCACAAGTGAACTTTATTCAAGTCAGCAAAACCTCCTTTTGAAAAAGCCCTTAACAAATTCAAAGTTGATGCAGATTGTGAGTAAGCTCTAAAAAGTCTTTTTGGATCATGCTCTCTTGCTTTTTTATTAAATTCAATACCATTTACATTATCACCCAAATAGCTTGGAAGTTCTAAATTTCCTTGTTTTTCAGTTGGCGCACTTCTCGGTTTAGCAAACTGACCTGCAATTCTTCCAAGCTTGATTACTGGAAGTGATGCTGAGTAGGTTAAAACTAATGACATTTGTAAAATTAGTTTAAAAGTATCTCTAATATTATCTGGGTTAAATTCAGCGAAACTCTCTGCACAATCTCCTCCCTGAAGTAAAAAAGCTTTACCATCTACTACTTCGGCAAGTTGTTGCTTTAAGTGTCTTGTCTCACCGGCAAATACAAGTGGTGGAAATGTCTTTATCTTACCTAACACTTGTTCCAATTCCTTTTTATCTGAATAGTCAGGAATGTGTTTTACCGGAAACTTTCTCCAACTATTTATTTTCCAATTTTTCATGTTCAACCTGCGATTGTTGTATCAGAGTTTTATAAGTAATCAACTTAAGAGTAAAATTTAACGAAAATTGCTAAAAATCTAATTCTTTTAATGTTTCTTTTGAGACATACCAAGCATCAAAATCTGTTAAATTTTTAAATACTCTTTTATATTCGTTATCTTTCATTAAATCATCAATCTTAATTTCTAAGTCGGTATAATTATGTTCAATTGTAAATACTTTTGGTCTGTAAGTATCAAGTTTAAATGATTTCAAAATTTCATATTCGGAACCCTCAGTATCTACTGATATATAAGATGGAGAAGCATAATCAAAATATTCTTTAATTACATCATTAAGGGAAATTGTTTCTACAGCTATTATTTTACCAGCTTTCTTTCTTGCTATAGTATTTGCTGGCATAGAATTTTTATCATTTTCTATAAAATTTTTAAGAGTTGAATAAACGCCTTCATTAGACATAAAAAAATCTAAAGTTTTTCCGCTTTCAGTCCAAATACATTTAGTAATTATTTCTGTATTTTTTCTATTTTCTCTTAAAGAATTATACCACTGAGTACTTGGTTCGGACAAAACCCCTTTCCAACCCAAAGAATTCTCTAACATATAAGAGTTAGATAAATCTAAACCATCTGTTGCTCCAAATTCCAAAAATGTTTTATCGAATTTATTTCCAATTATGAAATGAGCAAAAACATCTTGATATAATTGCGACTTTATATCTTTTATCTTTTTAAAACTATTAATAAATTTTTTTAAAAATATTTTATTTTCTTCAATTAGTACATCTTGCTCAAAAGCTTGTTTTAATATTTCATAATCATTTACATTTTTATGACGAGCAGCTGATGCGATATGCCAAAAATTTACTTTATTCTTAAAATTTATTTTCACTATTTTTATTCAACTGTAACTGATTTAGCTAGATTTCTTGGCTTATCTATATCAAAACCTTTTTTTAATGCTGAATAATAAGCGAGTTTTTGAAGTGGGATTGTTAAAAGAAAAGGTAAAAGATCTTCATTAGTTGTCTCGACCTCAATTGTTTCCCAAATATTTTCTGAGACTATTTCATCTTTACTTTTATTAGTAATCAATAAAACTTTCGCTCCTCTCGCAATAACTTCCTGCATATTAGAAATTGTTTTTTTATAGTAATTATCTCTAGGCGCCAAAACTACAACTGGCATACCTTCTTCAATCAAAGCCAAAGGTCCATGTTTCATTTCTCCTGCTGGGTAACCTTCAGCATGGACATAAGATAATTCTTTCAATTTTAATGCACCCTCTAATGCTATCGGATATGAAAAACCTCTACCTAAAAACATTGAGCCTTTTGCTTCATTAAAAGTGCTGGAAATATTCTGTATTTTATTGTCTATCAATAAAGTTTGTTCTACCAATTTTGGTAAATTTTTTAATTTCCTTAATTTTTCGGAAAATTCTTTTTTATTAATATCTCCTCTAATTAATCCAAGTTTTAAAGAAAAGATATATAATATCAACAACTGGCCTAAAAAGGCTTTTGTTGAAGCAACACCTATTTCCATGCCACAGTGTATCGGTAAAACAAATTTGGAGTCTCTTGCTATTGAACTTTCAATTACATTAACAACACCACAAGTTTTCATACCATTTTTATTACACAAATCTAAAGCCGCATAAGTATCAGCAGTTTCACCTGATTGTGATACAAAAATGTATAAGCTATCTTTTTTAAATCTATTTTTCCTGTACCTAAATTCTGAAGCTATATCTACGCTTACATCTAAAGAGGTTAACTCCTCAAACCAGTATTTGGCCATTAAACACGAATGATATGCCGTGCCACATCCTATCAATATTATTGAGGAAATATCTTCAGCCTTCCAAGGAAAATTGAATATATTAATATCGTTATTTGCTGTATCTAAGTATTCTTTGATTCCATTTTTTATTGACATTGGTTGTTCATCTATCTCTTTTGCCATATAATGTTTGTAGTCACCTTTATCATATTTTTGGTTTTCACTAGATAACTCTAAAACTTTTTTATTTATTTTTTTTCCTTTATCATCAAAAAATTCCACTAAATCTTTTTTAATCACACAAAATTCACCATCATTTAGATAAGTAATTTTGTTTGTCATTGATTTCAAAGCATAAGAATCTGAACCTAAATAGTTTTCGTTTGGACCATAACCGACAGCTAAAGGTGAGCCCCTTCTGGCACCTATGATTAAATCTGGTTGATCTTTAAAGATAATGCCTAAAGCAAAACTTCCATGAAGTAATTTTAAAGTTTTTTTTATAGAGTTTATTATATTTTCTGATTTTAAATGCTCAGTTATTAAATGAACAATAACCTCTGTATCAGTTTGAGATTTAAATTTGTGTCCTTTCCCAATTAAAAATTTTTTTAAAATAGTTGAATTTTCAATGATACCGTTATGTACCACTGAAACATTTTGTGAAGAATGTGGATGAGCATTCAAACTACTAGGTACTCCATGTGTTGCCCATCTCACGTGACCAATACCTATAGTTCCCTCCATTTTTTGAACAAGTGAATTTTTTTCTAAATTATCTACCCTGCCCTCAGATTTAATCTCATTAATCGATCCACTTGACAAAGTGGCTATTCCTGCTGAGTCATAACCTCTATATTCCAATTTTTTTAATGAATTAATTATCGCCGATGATACTGGCTTGTAACTATTAATTCCAATAATTCCACACATTATTTTTTTCTAGTTTTATAATTTTTGATTTCTTTTTGTTCACTTCTTGTCAAAGCCAAAGATTTTTTTTGTACATTTCTTGTTATAACCGATCCTGCTCCAATTGTACTACCTTGGCCAATAGTTATCGGAGCTACTAGCGATGAGTTTGATCCTATAAATACTTTGTTCTTTATATTAGTTACGTATTTCTTTTTTCCATCGTAATTACAAGTAATTGTTCCTGCGCCAACATTCACAGATTTACCAATTTTACTATCACCAATGTATGTTAAATGATTTACCTTTGACTTTTTACCAATTACACTTTTCTTAACTTCAACAAAATTTCCAACTTTTGATCCCTCTCTCAAAATTGTATTTGGTCTTATTCTCGCATAGGGTCCAATTTCAACTTTATTCTCAATTTGGCATGACTCAAGATGAGAAAAAGATTTAATAACAACGTTATTTCCAATTTTAACTTTAGAACCAATCACAACATAAGGCTCGATAATTACATTTTTCCCTATTTGAGTATCATTTGAAAAAAAGATTGTTTCAGGACCAATCATTTTTACACCAGATTTTAAAAACTTGTTTCTTAAATTAATTTGAGAATTTTTTAAATTAAGCTGTTTCATCTTTTAAATTCTTTATATTAAGTATATATGTTTCTTAATTCACAAAATATTTCTTAAAAATACTTTTAAATATGAGACAAAAATTTACAATTTTATTTGATTTAGATGGAACTTTAGTTGATACAGCTCCAGATCTTATGCGTGCCCACAATCATGTAATGAGTAAGTTTGGTTACCCAACAAAATCTACTGAGGAAATTAGAAATCTTGTCGGACAAGGTGCTGGTGCAATGCTTGGACGATCAATTTGGGGGCAAGCTAAAAAAGAATTTGGAAAAGTTCAAGATGATAAAGTTAAGAAAGAAATGGTAAAAGATTTTGTAGATTTTTATGGGAAAAACATTGTCAATGAAAGCACATTAATTAACGGAGTAAGAGAATTTTTAATATGGTCAAAAAAAAATGATATTTCTATGGCGGTTTGTACCAATAAACAAGAGCACTTAGCTATCGATCTTTTAAAGAAAATTGGTATTTACAATTTTTTTGAATATGTTGCCGGACACAATACATTTGATTATTGTAAGCCTGATCCAAGACACTTAACATCGGTTATAGAAATTTTAGATGGTGATATTAAAAAAACACTCATGATTGGAGACAGTGAAACAGATGCTAATGCTGCAAAAAGCGCAGGTATCCCAGTTATTTTACTCGAAGATGGATATACAGAAAAAAATATTACTGAAATTTACCACAATCACTTAGTAAAAGACTTTGTGGGTATAGAAAAAATAGTATCTAAATATCTTTAATATTGATTATTTTTTTTTAACTATTACAAACAGTTCCGATACCTAGGAGTTATTTTGATATTACATAAAGTAAAAGTTTATCCATCCAAAATTCACTTACCTAAAAAAAAACAACTTGCTTGGAAAATTGCTGAAATAGCTAGTGATAATGCGAAATTGAATAAAGATGCTATAGAAATGGTGATTAACAGAATTATTGACAATGCATCTGTTGCAATCGCATCACTAAATAGAAAACCTGTAGTTTCATCTAGAGAAATGGCTCTTAAACACTCAAGAAAAAATGGGGCCACGCTCTTTGGTGTTAACAAAAAATTAAAATTTGATTGTGAGTGGGCTGCATGGTCTAATGGAACAGCTGTTAGAGAACTTGATTTCCACGACACTTTTTTAGCAGCAGATTACAGTCATCCTGGTGATAATATTCCTCCATTAATAAGTGTTGCACAACAAAATAAGAAAAGTGGAATGGACCTTCTTAGAGGAATTATTACAGCTTATGAAGTACAAGTTAATTTAGTTAAAGGAATATGTTTGCATAAACACAAGGTTGACCATATTGCTCATTTAGGACCTAGTGTTGCTGCAGGAATAGGATCGATGCTTAAATTAAATACTGAAACAATTTATCAGGCTGTTCAACAAGCTTTACATACGACTATTTCTACAAGGCAATCTAGAAAAGGTGAGATATCCAGTTGGAAAGCATACGCACCAGCTCATGCTAGTAAACTGGCAATAGAAGCTGTAGACAGAGTTATGCGGGGAGAAGGTGCTCCAAGTCCAATCTATGAAGGCGAAGATAGTGTGATCGCCCGAATCCTAGATGGCAAAAAAGCATTATATAAAGTTCCACTTCCCAAAAAAGGTGAGGCTAAAAAAGCAATACTTGAAACTTACACAAAAGAATATTCAGCTGAATACCAGTCACAAGCATTAATTGATTTAGCAAAAAAATTAAAAAATAAAATACAAAACTTAAATCAAATTAAAAAAATTGATATTTATACAAGTCATCATACACATTACGTAATTGGAACTGGTGCAAATGATCCTCAAAAAATGGATCCCAATGCTAGCAGAGAGACGTTAGATCATTCAATAATGTATATTTTTGCTGTAGCTTTAGAGGATGGTAATTGGCATCACATTAAATCTTACACTAAAGCAAGAGCTAAAAAGAAGAGTACTGTAAAAATTTGGAGATCTATCAAAACTCATGAGGACAAAAAATGGACTAAAAAATATCACGACCAAAATCCTAAGCGTAAGGCTTTTGGTGCAAAAGTGGTAATAACCCTAAAAAATGGTAAAAAAATATCAGAACAACAGGAGATAGCTGATGCACATCCATATGGATCACGACCTTTTAAAAGAAAGAATTATATAAGTAAGTTCTTAACTTTAACAGAAAATATAGTAACCAAAAAAGAAAGTGATAGATTTTTAAGAGTAGTTCAGAATTTAAAAAGATTAAAATCAGGTCAATTAGATAATTTAAATATAGAAGTGGGAAAAAATAAATTAAAAAGAAACTTAAAAAAAGGAATTTTTTAATGCATTTTGTTGAAAAAGAACCAAATCAAAAAAGAAAAGATTTAGATAAGAAATTAAGATCAAATAAAATTTTAAGAGTTCCTGGTGCCTATAATCCCTTAACAGCGAAACTTATCGAAGAGATTGGTTATGATGCCGTTTATGTTTCAGGTGGTGTTATGGCCAATGATCTTGGTTTCCCTGATATTGGATTAACAACATTGCAAGATGTAAGCACGAGATCATATTTAATTTCTAGAGTTACTAATCTTCCAACTATTGTGGATATAGACACTGGTTTTAAATCATGCAAAGAGACAGTAGAAACCTTTGAGGAATTCGGAATTTCAGCAGTTCATCTTGAGGATCAAATTGAGAGGAAAAGATGTGGTCATCTAGATAACAAAGAACTTATTGATACTCATGCCATGGTTAAAAAAATTAGAGAATGTGTTTCAGCTAGAAAAGATAAGAATTTTAAAATTATAGCTAGGTCAGATGCAAAAAGTGTAGAGGGAATAGATAAGATGATTGATAGATGTAAAGCTTATGTAGATGCTGGGGCTGAAATTATTTTTCCAGAGGCTTTACATGATGAAAAAGATTTTGAAAAAGTAAGAAAAGAGCTTTCGTGTTATTTGCTAGCAAATATGACTGAATTTGGAAAAACTAAGTTGTTCAATTTTAAAGAATTAGAACAATTTGGTTATAATATAGTTATTTATCCTGTCACCACTCAAAGGTTAGCGATGAAAAATGTTGAAGATGGATTAAGAGACATTTATGCAAATGGACACCAAAACAATATAATTGATAAGATGCAAACAAGAAAAAGATTATATGAGCTTGTGGATTATGAGAAATATAATAGTTTAGACGAGACTATTTATAATTTTAATACCGATGGACATGAATAATGGGTGATGAAATAAAAAAAGGCTTACTCGGAATAGTTGTTGATGAAACAGAAGTTTCAAAGGTTATGCCAGAGATAAATTCTCTTACCTATAGAGGTTATGCGGCACAAGATCTGTGTGAATATTGTAAATTTGAAGAAGTCGCCTATTTAATTTTGAATAAAGATTTACCAAATTCGATAGAATTAAGAAAATTTGAAAAAGAGGAAAGAAATAATAGAGATCTCTCTAAAGATCTTTACTCATTTATTAAAAAAATGCCAAAAAAATCTCATCCTATGGATGTAGCTAGAACTGCGGTCAGCATCATGGGTTTAGAGGATAAAGAGACAACAGACTCTTCACCTGAAGCAAACATGAGAAAAGCAGTTAGAATTTTGGCGAAGACACCAACTGCTTTAGCTGCGTTTTATAGAATAAGAAAAGGTAAAAGTATAATCAAACCTAAAAAAAATTTAAATATGTCAGAGAATTTTTTTCATATGTGCTTTGGAAAAGTTCCTCAAAAAGAAATTGTAAAAGCTTTTGATGTTTCATTAATTTTATATGCTGAACACAGTTTCAATGTTTCAACATTTACAGCAAGAACTATAACAAGTAGTTTGTCTGATATTCACGGTGCTATAACTGGTGCTATTGCGAGTTTAAAAGGTCCTCTTCATGGTGGAGCCAATGAAGAAGTCATGCATATGATGAATAAAATAAAAAGTCCTAAAAATGCGTTAAATTGGATAAACAATGCACTCGCTAAAAAAGAAGTTGTAATGGGTTTTGGTCATAGAGTTTATAAATCTGGCGACTCGAGAGTCCCTACCATGAGGAAATATTTTGCTAAAGTAGCAAAGATCAAAAAAGATAAAAAATTTGAAAAAATTTACGACATTGTTGAAAAAGTTATGATTGACAAAAAAAACATACATCCTAACGTAGATTATCCCACTGGACCAACGTATCATCTAATGGGTTTTGACACAGATTTTTTTACACCAATATTTGTAATTTCAAGAATTACAGGATGGTCAGCACATATAATGGAACAACACGCTGCAAATAAACTAATTAGACCATTAGCGAGTTACAAAGGTAATAAACACAGAAAAGTTCTTCAATTAAATCAAAGATAGTTTTTTTATTTTTTGATTTTGGCAAATCGATTTTCACAAAGTATCTCAACATTTAATTGATTTTTTTTTACAAATTCATCAATAGCTCTTTTAACACCTGGGGCTGAGCCTAAATTGTAGTCATCACATAAAACAGTTCCACCTTTTTTTATAACTTCAATGCAGTTATCCAAGTCGTTCTTAACTGTATTATATTCATGACCCCCATCTAAAAAAACATAGTCTATTTTACTCATGTCCATTTTGTTCAAAACTTTGTTTGAATTTCCTTGAATTAGATGAACATTTTTTTCAAATTTTTTTAACAAATCTCTTACGGCTTCAAGACTATAAGGATTTTGTTTTTTAATGTATTTAAAATAAATTTTTTTTAACGGGTTATTAAATGTATTGTTAGGTATAACCTCATTTTTATTCTCATCATTTTCTACAAATAGATCTAACCCTATATATTTAAAATCATTTTTATGAGTTCGATAAAGTAATTCACAAATATTCCGTGCGGTAACTCCATGAAAAACTCCTATTTCTAAAAAAATTTTAGGTTTTTCTTTTCTAACTTCGTCTAAAAGAAAATCACCATGGCCTTTTTGTTTAAGGCTTGTTTTTCTAAAATATTTCTTATATTTCATTAATAAATTTTTTTGGTTTTTAAATTATTTAATTTGATCAAAGTTAATTTATTTAAGCATTTCTTTTTTAAAAAGAGAAATACCGTTTTCAACTTTATTTTTATACGACTCCTCAAAGCTTCTTAATTGCCAGCCATTAAGTCTACTTTTGATTTTTATGAGATTTTTTTGCTTCCATTCATCAGTTGTTTCACTGAGTTTCCAATTCTTTTTTTCCTCATCAGTCCTTCCACACCCGTAGCAATAACCCGTTACAGGGTCTGTTTTGCAAATACTTATGCAAGGGGACACGATCATCTAACTATATTAGATAATTTATGGCCTTCTATCTAGTAATTTATTAAAAAAAATTAACTAAAAGCTTCGACCCAAGTCCCTTGTGTTGATGCTTTAGAATACTCTGTAGCACGACCTTCAAAGAAGTTCATGTGCTCAACAGCATTAAGCATTGTGTCAAGCCATCCAAGTGGATTTTTATCTACATCATAAATTGGCTCTAATCCTAGTTGGACTAATCTTCTATTTCCAATAAATCTGATGTAATCCTTAACCTCTTGTGCAGTTAAACCTTCCATTGGACCCATTTCAAAAGCTAAATCTATAAAAGCATCTTCATGCTCAACAATTGTTCTGCAAGCTTCGTAAAGTTCTTTTTTAAGTTTTGGTGTCCAAATTTCTGGATTCTCTTTTATAAATTCTTTAAAGATTCTAATCATTGAGTTGCAATGAAGAGTTTCATCTCTAACAGACCAAGTTACTATCTGTCCCATTCCTTTCAATTTGTTATGTCTTGGAAAATTTAAAAGAATTGCGAAACTAGCAAATAACTGCAAACCTTCTGTAAAAGCACTAAAAACTGCAACTGTCTTTGCAATGTCTTCTTTCGAATTTACGTTAAAACCTTGCATGTAGTCATATTTATCTTTCATCTCCTTGTACTTCATAAAAGCTGAATACTCTGACTCAGGCATACCGATTGTATCTAATAAGTGTGAGTAGGCAGCTACGTGAACTGTTTCCATTGCTGCAAAAGCAGTCATCATCATTAGTACTTCGGTTGGTTTAAATACTGTTGTGTAGTGTCTTAAATAACAGTTGTTAACCTCAACATCTGCTTGAGTGAAAAATCTAAATATTTGAGTGACCAAATTTTTTTCAGGTTGTGACAAATTTTTTTGCCAATCTCGTACATCGTCACCTAGTGGCACCTCTTCGGGTAACCAGTGAATTCTTTGTTGTGTTAACCATGCATCATAACACCATGGATATCTAAATGGTTTGTATACAGGGTTTTCTACTAATAAACCCATCTTTTTTGGTTGTATAATTTCTTTTTTCTCCGTCTTAGTTTTTTCTGCTACTGACATGATAAACACTCCTCGTATTCTGGTTGATCGTTAGATTGTTGTTTTTTTGATTTATATACATTGGCTGTAATATCAGTAGAGTTAGCATTATTGATATTTTCAGCTCTTTGAATTGATTTCGATCTACAGTAATAAAGGCTTTTTAGACCTTTTTTCCATGCATCAAAATGAATTCTATGTAATTCTTTTTTATGAACATCTGCTGGCAAAAATAAATTAACTGATTGTGCTTGAGAGATATAAGGAGTTCGATCTCCACTCAATTCAATAATCCATTTTTGATTTAATTCAAATGCAGTTTTAAAGACATCTTTTTCAAGATCAGTTAAAAAGTCTAGGTGAGAAACTGAACCTTGATTTGTAGTAATTGTCGACCAAGTTTCATCATCATTTTTACCATGACTTTCGAGTATTTCTTCAAGATATCTATTTCTAACATTAAAAGAACCTGACAAAGTTTTATGTGTGTAACTATTAGCTGCAATTGGTTCAACGCCTGGTGAAGCACCTCCACAAATAATTGAGATTGATGCGGTTGGAGCTATTGCAGTTTTATTTGAAAATCTTTCCATGTATCCGTACTCAGCTGCATCTGGACAAGCACCTCTTTCTTCTGCCAAATCTTTAGAAGCTTGATTGACTTGCTCATCAATTTGTTTAAATATTTTTTTATTCCAAGATTTTGCCATTACTGACTCAAGTGGAATTCTCTTCTTTTGTAAAAAAGAATGGAAACCCATCACACCAAGACCAACACTTCTCTCTCTTTCTGCAGAATACTTAGCATCTTTAAATTGATCTGGAGCTTTATTAATAAAATCAGATAAAACATTATCTAAAAATCTCATTACATCTGCAATCATGTTTGGATCATCTTTCCACTCATCATATTTTTCTAAATTTAAAGACGACAAACAACAAACTGCAGTTCTATCTCTTCCATCTTTATCAATACCAGTTGGTAAAGTTATTTCACTGCAAAGATTAGATGTTTTTACTGTTAAGTTTGCAAGTTTATGATGTTGTGGGATTTGTCTGTTAACGGTATCAATATATATAATGTAAGGTTCTCCAGTTTCAATTCGAGCTGTTAATAATCTTATCCATAAATTTCTTGCAGAAATTGTTTGTTGAATGGATCCATCGGCTGGGCTTTTCAATGCCCATTCTTCATCATTTTCAACTGCTCTCATAAATGCATCTGTAACCAAAACACCATGATGTAAATTAAGAGCTTTTCTATTTGGATCACCGCCTGTTGGTCTTCTCATTTCCATAAATTCCTCGATCTCAGGATGATCAATTGGAAGGTAACAAGCTGCTGATCCTCTTCTTAATGAACCTTGACTTATTGCCATAGTTAAAGAGTCCATAACTTTTATGAAAGGAATAATTCCAGAAGTTTTTCCTACTTTACCAATTTTTTCTCCTATAGATCTTAAATTTCCCCAGTAACTGCCAATACCACCACCTTTTGCAGCTAACCAAACATTTTCGCTCCAAAGGTCAAGTATACCTCCTAAACTATCGGAAGCCTCATTAAGAAAACATGAAATAGGTAAACCTCTTTTTGTGCCACCATTTGATAAAACAGGTGTTGCTGGCATAAACCACAATTTACTTATGTAGTTATAAATTCTTTGAGCATGTAAGTTATCATCAGCGTAAGTGCTAGCAACTCTTGCAAATAAATCTTGGAAAGACTCGTTATGACCAAGATATCTATCTTTTAAAGTTGCTTTTCCAAAATCAGTAAGATTTCTATCTCTGGATCGATCAATTTTAATTATTATACCTCTGTCATTTTGAAAAAGTTCGGTTTCGTTGTTAAGTGAAAATAAATCGGGCCTGTTTACATTTTCGACTTTTTCAACCTTAGGGTTATATTCAGAGACAGCTTTCTTAATTGCTAGTGATACTATTTTATTCATAAATAATGTATTATATATGTTATTTTAACGAAAACAACTATATGTTGTGTGCGCTTGGTGTTAATATACTATATAAACAACAAATCAATAGAACATTTATAGAACGTGGTAAAAAAAATATCAATAAAAAAATCCAAAAAAATGTAAGTAATTAACAATAATGTCTGAAAATTTAAAAATAAGTCCCTACGGTTTTAGAGAATATGATGCCAGATGGTTGTATGAGAAAGACATAAATTTGGATGGAATGACGAATCTAGGGAAAGGATTCGGGTCACAAATTATAAAACACACAAAAAAGAATAATCCGAGAGTAATAGTAGGTCATGATTATAGATCTTACAGTGAAGAAATTAAGAAAGGATTTAAAAAGGGTCTTATTTCAACAGGATGTTATGTAGAGGATGTAGGATTATCATTGTCACCGATGGTCTACTTTGCTCAATTTAATTTAAACTCAGATGCGGTTGCAATGATAACTGCCAGCCATAACGAAAATGGTTGGACTGGTGTAAAAATGGGTATCAAAAAGGGATTAACTCACGCACCAGATGAGATGAAAGAATTAAAAGAAATTACGTTGAGTCAAAGCTTTTCGACAGGTAGTGGAAGTGAAAAGCAGATAAGCAATTTTCAACAAATATATAAAAACGATTTAATAAAAAAAAATAGAATTAAAAAAAAGATAAAGGCTGTTGTTGCATGTGGAAACGGTACTGCAGGTATTTTCGCACCTGATATTTTAAGGGGAATAGGTTGTGATGTAATTGAATTAGACTGTGAATTAGATTGGACATTTCCAAAATACAATCCAAATCCAGAAGATCTAGAAATGCTTCATGAAATATCAAAATTTGTAAAAGAAAATAATGCTGATATTGGTTTTGGTTTTGATGGTGATGGTGATAGATTAGGAGTGATAGATAATAAAGGAAACGAGATATTTTCAGATAAAATTGGTCTTTTAATTGCAAGAAATCTCTCTAAAACTCACAAAAATTCTAAATTCATTGTAGATGTCAAATCAACAGGCTTATATTCTAACGACAAAATATTAAGAGGTAACCAATGCCAAACGATCTATTGGAAGACAGGCCATTCGCATATAAAAAGAAAAGTTCATAATGAGAAAGCGCTAGCCGGTTTTGAGAAAAGTGGGCATTTCTTTTTTAACCAGCCACTAGGGTATGGATATGATGATGGTATCAACTCAGCCATCCAAGTGTGTCACTTACTTGATAACGATAATAGAAAAATTAGTGAAATAATGGATGAGTTACCAAAAACATTTCAATCACCTACAATGGCTCCTTTTTGTAAAGATAATGAAAAATATGAGGTAGTAAATCAACTTGTAAATGAAATAAAAAATTTAAAAAATAATAAAACTAAAATCGATGAGCAAGAAATAACAGAAATTATTACTGTAAATGGAGTAAGATTTTCATTTAATGATGGATCCTGGGGCTTAATTAGAGCTTCATCAAATAAACCTTCGCTAGTGGTTGTTACTGAGAGCCCAACTTCTGATGAAAGAAAAAAAAAGATATTTGAATTTATTGATAAATTGTTACAAAAAACTGGTAAAATTGGAGAATACGACCAAAAAATATAATCTTTCTCTAATATGTTTATCAACAACTTATAAATTCAACTATTACGAGTTTTGTGTTTTTTTAAGAATCAAATAAATTTTTATTAAGGGTGGCAGAGGGAGACTGAAACCACCCTTACCCCCTTCTTTTAAGTAGAATTAAATAAAGTTAAATGGCAGACAAAAAGATAAGATCAGTTGCAAAAACATTTTCTTGGAGATTTCTTATATTTGTATACTGGATGCTGTTTGGATATATTTTTACAGGTTCTTTTAAAGTCGCGGGAATATTAGGAATTGGATCGATAATACCCCTTTTTTTTTACTATTTTCACGAAAGAATTTGGAACAAAATTAAATGGGGTACCGATCAAGATAAATTTTAACTAATATTTAAATACTCAATAAACGATCTAATAGACACTATAATTAAAAAAGTTCCAAAAATTTTACTTAATAATTTTTTATCAATTTGATAAACTGCTTTTGCACCTATACGAGCCATGATTGTTGTTACTGGCACAAATACTAGAAAACCTAATAAATTTATGTAACCAATACTAAAAGGAGTACTAACATTATCAATTATTTTACCCCCTAAAATCATTGTTATGCTACCACTCACAGCAATCAAAAAACCTACTGCAGCGGCTGTTCCAATGGATTTTCTAATATCATAACCAAATGTTCTCATAAAAGGCACCATTAATGAACCACCACCAATTCCAAGAGGCACTGAAATGAAGCCTATTACAATCCCAGAAATATTTTTTACTAAATCAGAAATCTCTTTTGGATTTTCAAGAAGTTTTTCTCTCAAAAAAATAAAAAATAAACCTACAATAAATGCAAATATAGAAAAGAATAAAACTAAAGCTGCCGTTTTCAAGTTCACAGCTAAGAAAGTTCCAGCGATTACTCCAAATAAAATAAAAATACCAAATGATTTTACCATTTTAAAATCCACTGCATCATATTCCATATGTGTTTTTGTAGAAATAATAGATGTTGGAATTATTATTGCTAAAGAGGTACCAACTGATAAATGCATTCTTGTTATAATATCAAAATCTAAAACCGTGAAAGCATAGTATAAAGCGGGAACCATAATTATTCCTCCACCAACACCTAGTAAGCCAGCTAAAAAACCTGCGACTGCTGCTGCAACACCCAAGACTAATAATAAATTTATTAATTCACTTAAATCTATTATTTCCATTACTGACTTGTTTGATTTGCTTTTTCATTATTTTGAACAATGGTCATAATATGCTTTGCCTTTTGAAAATCAGAGTCTCTTGCCATCATATTATCACTTAAATACCTTTTCCATTCTTTAGATCCAACTTGACCATGATATAATCCAACTGTGTGTCTCATTATGTGATTAACTTTGGTACCCTCTTTAACTTCTTTATCTAAATACTCTAAAAGTTTTTGAACAACTTCTTCTCTTGTAGGGCTATTGTCGACATTAAAAATTTCTTTTTCTATTTCCACGAGAGAATATGGATTTTGATAAATAGATCTACCAATCATTACACCATCGCAATAATTTAAATGATCTTTTATTTCACTTACTTTGGTTATACCTCCATTAATTATAATTTCTAAATTTGGGTTTTCTTTTTTAATTTTGTAAACCATATCGTAGTTTAACTTTGGAATGTTCAAATTTTGTTTTGGAGATAATCCACTTAACATTGCTTTTCTAGCATGCAAAATAAATGTCTTCGCTCCTGCATCTCTCATTTGTCTAATAAAATTATTTAGATAATCAAAATCTTCTACATTATCAAAACCAATACGTGTTTTAGCAGTTACTGGAATTTTGCAGGCATTTACCATTGAGTGTATGCACTCAGCTACTAACTTTGGTTCTTTCATTAAACATGCACCAAATTTATTTTTTTGAACTTTTTTGCTAGGACATCCAAGGTTGATATTTATTTCATCATAACCCATGTCTTCTCCAATTTTAGCAACTTCTGCTAGTTCATCTTTATTGGAACCACCAACCTGTAAAGCAAGAGGTTTTTCCTCAGGACTGTAAGACAAAATTTTTTTTCTATCACCGTGAATTGCTGATTTTGTTGCTACCATTTCAGTATAGAGCATTACATTTTTACTCATCAGTCTTAAAAAGAAACGATCGTGTCTGTCAGTGCAATCCATCATTGGAGCAACTGATATTTTTCTATTTATTTCTTTTTTAGAATCCAAGGTCCTTACCCATTATTTTATCAGGTAACCATGTAACAATCTCAGGAAAAATACATAAAATTACTATAGCTAAAGCCATAATTATCATGAATGGTATAGATCCTTTTAAAATTTCTGACAAACTAACGTCTGGGGTAATTCCTTTTATAATATAAAGATTTAGTCCAACTGGCGGTGTAATTAAGCCAATCTCCATATTGATTGTAAATACTATTGCAAACCAATACGGATCAAACCCTAAAGTGGTTATTACTGGCAATAATATAGCTGAAGTCATTACAATAACTGCGACTGGTGGTAAAAAGAAACCAGCTATTAAAAGAAATATATTTATCAAAATGAACACAACCCATTTGTTTGAACTTAATTCAACCATGCTCTGTGCTAAAGATTGAGTTACATAGAGTTGTGAGAGAGTAAAAGCAAAAAGATAGGATGCAGCAATGATAAACATTATCATCACACTTTCTTTCATTGAAACTTTAACAATGTTCCATATTTTGCTTGGTTGATAAATTTTGTAAACTACCGCAATCAATACAAAAACTAAAAATGCTCCTACTCCAGATGCTTCGGATGGTGTTGCAACCCCTCCGTAAAGGACATACAAAACACCGGCAATAATAGCTAAAAAAGGAAGAATTCTTGGTAATACTTCAAGTTTTTCCTTTAAAGTTGGTCTCACTCTATTTCTCAGAGCTTTTGCAGCATCTTTGTCAATAAAATAACTATGGATAAGAGCCCAAATTGCAAACATACCTGCTAACATGAAACCTGGTACAAGACCGCATAAAAATAATCTACCTATTGATGTTCCTGTTGCAATTCCATATACAATTAAAACTATACTAGGAGGAATTAAAACTCCTAAAGTACCTCCAGCTGCAATAGTTCCTGTTGCGATTTGGTCAGAGTACCCTCTTTTCCTCATTTCAGGTATTCCCATTGTTCCAATTGCTGCACAAGTTGCAGGGCTAGATCCACTTAAAGCTGCAAAAATTGAACAAGCACCAATATTAGAAATTACTAATCCACCTGGTACTCTCCAAAGCCATCTATCCAAACCTGTATATAAATCTTTTCCTGCAGGAGAATTAGCAACAGCCATTCCCATTAAAATAAACATTGGTATGGAAAGTAAAACAAAAGAATTTAATCCTGCAAAAAATGTTTCAGCAAATACGTCAAGCATTTGAACTCCCTCAAATGTTACTAACAAAGCAATCGAAACAAAACTCAAACCAAAAGCAATTGGAATTCCAGAAAAAAGTACCAATAAAGTAAATACTGCAACAATTAATGCTATAATAAGTGGATCCATTTATTTAAAATCCTTGTCATCAGTTAATTTTATAATTTCTGCGATATACTGTAATATCATTAACAAAGCTCCCAACATCATTGATGAATACGGTATCCATAGTGGTGGATCCCAAACAGTTCCTGTTGAATAATTTTTGGTAAATGCTTCCTCAAACATTAAAAATCCAAAATAAAATAAAATTAAGAAAAAAAGTAAGCTTATTGATGATGTAAAAATTTTTAATCTAATTATATTTTTTTTTGATAGAAAGTCATAAATCCATTCCATACTAACATGAGCTTTTTCACTTAAAACGTATACACTTCCTATGAAAGTTGAGGCAACCAATAACATGGTGACAAGTTCTGTCTGCCATGTAATTGCTCTTTGAAAAAAATATCTTTCAAAAACAAGCTCAACGATTACCAAAATTGATAAAAGCAATGCTAACACAGCGAAAGCACCACATGCTTTAGCTATATAGTCACAAAGTTGTAGATATTTTTTTTTCATAAAAAAAACCCCTATTTAATAAGAGTAAATAGGGGTTCTTTATATATTATTTTATTTAACTGCTAAAGCCATTTCCATTAGCTTATCGCCACCTGGAACTTTATCAGCAAATGCTTTATGAGAAGATTTTTTAGCAATCTCTACCCATGCAGCATGGTCTTTCGCATCCATGTATACCAATTTTACACCAGCAGCCTTATAAGCATCTTCAAACTTTTTATCTAAGTTTTCAACTTGAGCTGTCATGTATTTCTCAGCAACTTTACCAGCTTTCATTAAAGCTTTTTGTTGCTTAGAACTTAAAGCATCATAAGACTTTTTCGACATTAAGATTGGTTCGTACATAAACCATAGACCAAATTTTCCTGGAGGAGTTGCACATGAAACTTGTTCATAAATTTTGTAACTTACAAAACTTCCTGAACTAGTGTTAGCACCTGTTAATACACCAGTTTGTAGACCTGTGTAAATTTCAGATGATGGCATACTTTGTATACCAGCTCCTGCTGCTTCTAACATTTGGTTAAATGCTTTACCTGCAGCTCTCATAACTTGACCTTTTGCATCGCTAGGATTTTTGATACATTTTGTTTTTGAAGCAAAACCACCCCCCAACCAAGCATCAGATAAAACTACAACACCAGCATCATTAATGATTTTTTTAATCTCAGTCATCATTGGACCTTTATTAAATCTCAATGCATGGTCATGATTTTTAACTGTTCCTGGCATTAAAGTTGCGTCAAATTCTGGATGGAATTTAGATGCATATGCTAATGGGAAAGCAGAAATATCCAACTGACCTGTTGTCATTGGTTTCCACTGTTCTTTTGGTTTGTATAATGATTTAGCTGGATAAATTCTTATATCTATTCCAACGTTTGCTTTTTTGACCTCGTCAGCAATGATTTGAACCATTTCATGACGTGGATCAAAAGATCCATCAGCTCTTGGTGTTCCTGGCCATTGGTGACTTGCTTTTAAAGTTACAGCAAAAGCAGAACCAATAGTTGTGAAAACGAAAACTAATGAAGTTAAGTATAAAGATATTTTTTTTAACATTATTTTTCCCTCTATTGTTATTTTTAATAATTCAATTAAAGTGAACTTATTAATAAGAGTCAAGTCGGTAAAAGCACTTAATATAAAACTATATTTATGGATGGACCTTTAAAAAACCTTTTAGTTGTTGATTTAACGAGAGTATTAGTTGGGCCTTATTGTACAATGATATTATCAGATTTAGGTGCAAGGGTGATAAAAGTTGAAGCTCCAGAAATCGGAGATGACTCAAGAAATTTTGGACCATTTATAAAAGATTATTCTGCTTATTTCATGTCTTTAAATAGGGGTAAAGAAAGTATTGCTCTCAATTTAAAAAATGCAGAGGATAAAAAAATTTTTGATAAAATTTTATCTAAAGCAGATATTTTAGTCGAAAATTTTAAACCAGGAACTTTAGAAAAATGGGGTTATGGTTGGAAGGATGTGTCCAAAAAATATCCCAAACTAATTTATGCTTCAGCTTCAGGTTTTGGTCAAACAGGTCCCCTTAAAGAGTTACCAGCTTACGACATGGTAGTCCAAGGTATGGGAGGATTGATGAGTGTTACTGGTCAACCAAATTCTGAACCTACAAGAGTTGGAACATCTATAGGAGATATAACTGCAGGACTTTTTACTACGATTGGAATTAACGCTGCTCTTTATGATAGACAAAAAACTGGCAAAGGAATGTACATAGATGTATCTATGCTTGATTGTCAAATAGCTATTCTAGAAAATGCTATCGCACGATATCTTTCAAAAAATGAAATTCCAAAACCAATGGGATCACGTCATCCATCAATTGCTCCATTTGAAGCCTTCAAGACAAAAGATAGTTATATAATAATTGCAGCAGGTAATGATAAATTATTTGAAAAACTATGTAATGTTTTAAAAATAAGTGAAGTAAATCAAAATCCAAAATTTTCAAATAATTCATCTAGAGCTAAAAATATGGATGAGCTTAAAAAAATTTTAGAAGATAAATTATCTGCCAAAAAAACTAATGAGTGGGTTAAAGAAATGGAAAAAGATAAAATTCCATGTGGTCCAATTTTTAATATAAAAGAGGCTGTTGAAAATCCTCAGATAGAGTCAAGAAACATGATCGTAAAAGCTTTTCATAAAGTTGTGGGGGATTTCAAATTAGCTGGAAACCCAATCAAAATGTCATCATATAAGGATGAAAAGACTAGAGGTGATATTCCTGATTTGGATGAGCATCGACAAAAAATTTTAGAAGAATTTAATAATTAATTATTTTCTTCAGAAGACTCGGTATCTTGTTGACTTACCTGTTCTTCAGCTTCTGAAACTTCATCAAGAGAAACATCATCAGAGTCGCTTTCTGTTTCCTCTGATGGTTGAGAGTCTACGTCAGGACTAGCTGTTAGAGAAAGTTCAGCTAAATCATCTTTTGAAACTTGAATTTTTTCTGGAGCTTTTCTGGCTCTTTTTGAAGGTAATATAGGAGCACCACTTTTTGAAATTTCGCCTTTGTATAAACTTTCAAAATCATCACCTACTTCTTCATCATCTTCCGTTCCATCATCAACTTGCTCTACATGTTTTCTTAATTTGTAGATTGCACTCTCACTTAAATCTGAAACTTTAATATTTTCTTCAGCTATTTCTCTGAGTGAAATAACTGTATTTTTATCATTATCTCTATCTAAAGTTGGCTCAATACCAGAGTTTAATTGAGTTGCTCTTTCTTTTGCAACTAAAACAAGCTCATAGGGACTTTCAACTTTGTCGATACAATCTTCAACGGTAACTCTAGCCATGCGCAGTATCTATACAGTGACTAAAAAAAAATCAAGGAGATTATTTATATATATTGTGGATTTAGCTTATTTCTTACAAAAAATAATAAGATCAAGGAGATTAAAATATAAACAAATGAAACCATAGCAATTTGCTCAATAGAAAAGCCTCTATCTATCAAAAAACCGAATAAAGCTGTTCCAAAAGCAGTGGAAAAAACCATTAAAGCTGTAGTTAGAGCTTTGATTGAGCCAATAAATTTTACACCGTAAATTTCAGCCCATGTTGATGAACCTAAAACATTGGCTAAACCATTGGAAATACCTATTAATCCAAGAAAAATAAAAGATGTTATTGGACTATTAAAATAAAATAAAACTAAGGTAGAAATTAACAAAGGTATATTCATAAAGATTAATAGTTTTCTACTGGTAAATTTATCGATTAAAAATCCAGATCCTAACAAAGTGAGTACAGATAATATTGAATAAACCATGAATGATTGAGCAATTACAAAAGAACCCCATTCTTTAGCTTCAGTAATGAAAGACTGATAAACAAATACACCAGTTGCAATCCACGGCATTGCTAACATATTTAAACATATAATATAAAATCTGTAATCTTTTATAACCTCAATTCTTTTCCATTGTTTAATTTCCTTTATTTCAGAGTCAGTTGGGTCTACTTGTTCTCTCGTATCAAAATCTAGGTTTTTAATTAAAAAAAATGATATCAAAGGTAAGAAAATCAAAACTGAAATTGAAATAGATATCCAAATATTCTGCCAAGCTGTAATTGAAAGTAAATAAACGATTAATACAGGTAAAATAAACTCAGCTGTTGAAAGACCAAACCAACCTACACTTAATGCTTTCCCCCTGGATTTTGTAAAATACCTTGTAATTGTTGTAGTTGCAGTATGAGACATTAATCCTTGTCCAGAAAATCTCATCAAAAAAACAGCTACAAATAAAAAAATTATTGAAGATATTTTTGAAAAAAAGAAACATGAAAATGCTAAAAGTAGAGTAACATAAAATGCAAATCGAAAAATATTAATATCATCAATTTTTTTTCCAACCCAAATTAAAAGAAAACTACTTAATAATGTAGCAGATGCATAAATTGAGCCAAATTGTCCGTGAGTGATAGAAAGTGTTTCTCTTATACTCGAATTGAACAAACCTAAAAAAAAACTCTGTCCAAAACTAGAAAAAAATGTAAAAATAAATCCAAATATAATTACTTTTAAACTTAAACTATTAAACATAAAAAATTATGAGTTGTAATGTTGCTTTCATAGGTCTTGGTGTCATGGGGTATCCAATGGCTGGTTATATATCAAAAGGTGGACACAATGTAACTGTTTTTAATCGAACAAAATCAAAAGCAGAAAAATGGATTAGTGAATACAAAGGTAAAATGGCTGAAACTCCAGCTGATGCAGCTAAAGATGCAGAATATATTTTTACCTGCGTTGGAAATGATAATGATTTAAAAGAAGTAACTTTTGGTGACAACGGTGCTTTCAAAACAATTAAAAAAGGAGCTGTTTATATTGATAACACAACAGCCTCTGCAACTATTGCAAGAGAAATTTACGATTATGCAAAAAAAAATGGATTTGGTGCACTCGATGCTCCAGTATCTGGTGGACAAGCTGGTGCAGAGAATGGTGCACTAACCGTAATGATCGGTGGTGATCAAGCTGATTTTGATAAAGCAAAAGATAAAATTGATTGCTACAGTAAAAAGATGAAACTACTGGGTAGTGCTGGCAATGGACAACTTGCCAAAATGGTTAATCAAATTTGTATTGCTGGTTTAGTTCAAGGTTTATCTGAAGCAATTAACTTTGGTATGAAAGCTGGACTGAATATGGAAGATGTAATTGAAGTTATTTCAAAAGGTGCAGCTCAATCCTGGCAAATGGAAAATAGATACAAGACAATGATAGATGATAAGTTTGATTTTGGTTTTGCAGTCGATTGGATGAGAAAAGATTTAAAAATTGCAATGGATGAAGCAAAAAATAATGGCTCACTATTACCTGTTACTGAACTTGTTGATAAGTACTATGGAGAAGTTCAAGCCATGGGGGGTAATCGTTGGGATACATCAAGTTTAATTAAAAGATTTAGAAAGTAATGTATGCAACCAGCATACTATGAAGATTTAGCTGAAATTCAAAATAAGTATTGGTCAATGTTAGATGATGCAGTGACTAATAGAGCTTCGCCATTTAGAATTCCTGTCTTTATTTGTGCTCATCAAGATGAAGTGGATGGAAGAATTGTTGTTTTACGTAAATCAGATAGAGCAAGCAATCTATTACAATTTCATACAGACTTAAGATCTCCTAAAGTCAATATTCTAAAAAAAAATAAGAATGCCTCTCTAGTTTTCTACGATAAAGAAGAAAAGATACAATTAAGAGTAAAAGTAGAATGTGAAGTTAATAATCAAAATTCTACAACTGAGGAGTCATGGAAGAAAACTCAGCATATAAGTAGACGTTGTTATTTAACTGATAGCCCTCCTGGAACTACCTCAGAAAATCCAACTTCTGGAATGATATCTAAATTAGAAGATTTTGATTACACAATGGAACAAAGTGAGGAAGGTTATAAAAATTTCACTGTAATTAAATGTAAAATTAAATCTATTGAATGGCTTTATCTTGCAGCAAAAGGACATCGAAGAGCTAAGTTTGATTTAGAAACTAATAAAATGGATTGGTTAGTTCCTTAATATCTAATTATTAATTAAACCAGGCTTAAGGGCTATCTTTTTAAAAAGTTAGTAATACTTTTTTTTATTGTTTCTGCAATAATTAATACACCTTTTTCATTTGGATGTATTCCGTCAGCCTGATTTAAACTTGGATTAAGAGCTACTCCTTTTAAAAGAAATGGAATTAATTCTAACTCAAATTTTTTTGATAAATCAGGATAGATCTTGTCAAATTTTTTTTTATAATTTAACCCATTTGTGGGTGAAGCAATCATGCCAGCAAGTATAATTTTGATATTATTACTTGTTATAATGTTTATTATATCCTCTAAATTTTGCTTTGTTTGATCTGGGTTAATTCTTCTTAACATGTCATTTGCTCCAAGACCAATAATTATTAAATCGTAACTTGTATCTGATAATTCATCCTCAATTCTATCTAAACCATCTGAAGATGTATCTCCGGAAATACTGCCATTAAAAATTTGAATTTCATATTTATCAGATTTTAAACTTTTTTCTAATACAACAGATAAATGGTCATCCTCAGGTAAGCCATAACCTGACATTAGGCTATCACCAAACAACAATACCTTTTCTATTTTAATTTGTGATTTTTTTTCACTACAACCAACTACTATTGCAGCTACTAAAACAAAGACCAAGACCCTTAAAAAATTTTTTTTAGACACTAAAAAATTTTTTTTAGATTATCTAATAGACTAGGATCCATTTTTAATTACTGAATGGGCAATTTTTGTCCAGTTATAGGTTGTATGTATCGAATTAATAACAATTATACGTCCACGATCAAAATCAATCATTATTGATTGACCACCATTTCCATCCATGCCCATAATTGCTCTATCTTTCATACCTACATAATCTGTATGAAAAAAACCCGCATATCCTTTAGGATTTAGAAAACTATTTTTATCATCCTTGTAAGTGTGGTTTTTTTTAATTCTATTTTTATAAATATCTTTAAGATATTTGCCAACACAAGTATCATTTTGCCAATCATCTAACATTGCTTTTGCAATTCTCATATAATCATATCTGGTAGCCCAAAATTGATTTGTTAAAATCCCATCATCATAATTTTTACCTCTGTGTTTTGAAAATATAGCGTAATCTTTTATCTTTGATTTTTCTCTAAATGTTTTGTCTAAAATTTTTTGATAATCACCATTTGACTTAAACCAAATATAATTAATTAAAATTAGTGGAGGAAATCCATTATAATTATATTTTTTTTTTGATTTTTCTGAACCATTTAATACACCTTCCATATGATATCTTATAGGTGCAAATCCTGCCATGTTACCAGTTTTTATTATTCTTTTTTCAAGAGTTACATATTTTTGATCTCCTGAGGCCATGTTAAGTAGGTCAATTATTCGTTGTCCATCATAAACCGTATTTTTTAATAATGGATAATCATCAATTTTTGACTCAATACTGTCAATATATCCACCACAAACAGCATGCCCTAGTATATATGATACCATCGTTTTACCAACTGATGATGAAAGAAATTTAGCCCCGTCATGTACCAGTATACCAAATCGATCATCCGGACTTTTCTTATCTACAGTGATTTTACCATTTTCGAATAACAAATAGCTCATTAAAGGTGATTTCTTAAGTTCTTTGTCTACATTTTTATCTTCACGTAAATCAAATTCAAATTCATATGGATATGATGAAGCTTTAATTAAATATGTATCTTTAAAATCAGCTCTTTTACTTCTAACAAATCCATAATATAACAAAGTATCATCGTTAATACTTTTTGCATTCCATGGTATATCGTGACGAATTTTACCATCTTTTTTTTTGAAGAACTTAATTTTGAGATTATTTTTATATTTTTTATGGTCTGCCCACTTGAATCCATCCTCACCATAACTTTGATCGCCATCTAAAACACATTGTTTTTTTGGTTTTCCAATTTCCTCAAAACATCTTGGTCCTGCGTCCCATCTTGTACAATTTTTACACTCATCATAATCTTTATTAACTTCTATGTATTGTGTATGATTATTGAGAAGAAACCATTCATTTAACGCTTCTTCATATTTATCTTTTGCGTTTACATTAACACTTAAAATTAATGAGAGAATTAAAGTTAAAAATATTTTTTTCATAAATAAATATTATCTAATTTATTGAATTTTTAGAATATAGCTTTTGAATATTTTTTCCAATTATCTTGGTAATGTTTTGTATTTTCCCAAACTGCCTTTTTTTCTTCTTCAGTTACTTCTCTAACAACTTTACCTGGTGAACCAACAACTAATGAATTATCAGGAATTACTTTATTTTCTGTGATTAAAGCTTTTGCACCTATAATACAATTTTTGCCAATCTTGGCATTGTTTAAAATAACTGCACCTATTCCAATTAAACTATTGTCACCTATTGTACAACCATGAAGCATAACTAAATGACCAACAGTTACATCTTTTCCAACTTTTAAAGGGCAGCCTGGGTCTGTATGCAGAACACATCCATCTTGAACGTTTGACCCCTCACCTATGTGAATATTTTCAATATCGCCTCTTAAAGTTGCATTAAACCAGACACTAGTATTTTTTTCTAAAGTAACGTCGCCAATGACTACCGCATTTGGAGCTACCCAATTTTCGCCTGACTTTTTTGGCTATAATAAAAACTTGGAGCTTCAATATAGAGGCAGACTAAGAGAATTAAAAAACTTAATTCCTGTAAG
>CACPOR010000001.1:0-149533 GCA_902635745.1 uncultured Pelagibacteraceae bacterium | reverse complement strand
TTTATTCTATGTCTAAAAAACCTCTAAATCAAAACACTAAATTTACACAAGATTTCATTAAAACATTTGAGACAGATTTTATCTTCAATAATGAGCCACAAAATAGATATAAAGATTTAAAAAATAATCTGATTAATTCAAACTCGCAAAAAAAACAGAAACTATCTGATCTTAAAAATCTAATAAATACAATTGAGGATTGTAATCTAAAGAAAGCTTCAAAAAATCTCTTATTTGGTAGTGGAAATATCAATAGCTCTATAATGTTAATTGGCGATGCACCTGGAGAAGAAGAAGATGAGTCTGGGTTACTTTTTCAAGGTGATGTAGGAAAACTTTTAGAAAAGATGCTCTTAGCTATCAATTTATCCATGGATAATATTTATTTAACTTATTCAATAAATTATAAGACAACTGATGAAAGAAAACCTAATACTAGTGATATAAAAAGATATTCTAAATTTTTGAAACAACACATTTCAATAATTAATCCACAAATGTTAATTCTAATGGGTGGAACTGCGATGGAGGCTGTCACCGGGTTAAAGAGTAAAATTTCAGATGAAAGAGGGAAATGGAAAGAAATAATTGTAGGAAGTAAAACAGTTCCCTTAATGATTAGTTATAGTCCATCATATTTAATTAGATTTCCAGAGAATAAGAAATATTCTTGGGAAGATTTAAAAATGATTAAGCAAAAGATCCAAAATCTAAATATAAAGTTTTAATGAAAGTAATTGCTGGAGTTGATGAGGTTGGACGTGGAAGTTTAGTGGGACCTGTATATGCAGCAGCTGTAATTTTAAATCGCTCGATAAACAAAAAACTATTAAAAGACTCTAAGAAGTTATCAAAAAAAAGAAGAGAAATTTTAGCTCAGTATATCAAAAAAAATTCTACATGGTCCATAGCAAAAGCATCGATCAGTGAGATTGATAAAAAAAATATCTTACAGGCTAGTTTGATGGCAATGAAAAGAGCAATCTTTAAATTGAAAAAAAAACCCTCAATGATTTTAATTGATGGAAATAAATTACCAAAGATAGAAAACTACAAACTTAAATCTGTAATCAAGGGAGATCAAAAAATACCGTCAATTTCTGCTGCATCGATCATTGCAAAAGTAGCTCGTGATGATTTTATTTCAAAATTAGGTATTAAATATAAAAGTTACTCATGGGGTCAAAATTATGGGTATGGAACTAAACAACATTTAAGGGCAATCAAAAAGTTTGGTGTCACAATTCATCACAGAAAGACTTTTTCACCTGTAAATAAACTAAACACCTCAAAGTAATGAACACTATATATAGATATTTCTAGAATTAAGTACACAAATTGAGTCTTCATAATTCAATCGTAAGTTGACCCAAGAATCTTTTTCGAGTCTAATTTATTTTTATAAAATGAGCTCAAGTGTCAAAAATAAATTAATTAATGGTGATAGCCTGAAAGAATTAAAGAAGATTCCAGATGAGACCTTTGATTTAATTTTTGCTGATCCACCCTATAACTTACAATTAAAAAATGAACTCACAAGACCTGATAGATCAAAGGTTAATGCAGTAAATGATAAATGGGATCAATTTGAAAATTTTAAGAAGTATGATGACTTTACTTATTTGTGGTTGACTGAGTGCAAAAGGATTTTAAAAAAAAATGGAGCTATTTGGGTAATTGGTAGTTATCACAATATCTTCCGAGTTGGTACGGTAATACAAAATTTAGGTTTTTGGATTTTAAATGATGTCATTTGGAATAAAAAAAATCCTATGCCAAATTTTAGAGGAACACGATTTACAAATGCTCATGAAACTTTAATTTGGGCTTCAAAATCTGAAAAATCAAAATATACTTTTAACTATCAATCTTTAAAATGTTTAAATGATGATCTTCAAATGAGGTCTAACTGGGAATTACCAATTTGTAATGGTTCCGAAAGATTAAAAAAGAACGGTAAAAAAGTACACTCTACACAGAAACCTGAGGCTCTACTTCACAGAATTTTATTAGCAACTTCAAATAAAAATGATTTAATTTTAGATCCTTTTTTAGGGTCAGGAACAACGGCAACAGTTGCTAAAAAATTAGGGAGAAATTATTACGGCATTGAAAAAGAAAAAACTTATTTTAAAGCTGCTGAGCAAAGATTAAGTAAAACTAAACCTATAGAAGATGATTATTTAGATACTCTACAGAACGGTAGATCTAAACCAAGAATACCATTTGGCTCGTTAGTTGAATTGGGAATAATTAAACCAGGCTCAACTATTTTTGATAATAAAAAGAAAATCAGTGCAAAAATTATGGCTGACGGGAGTATCAAACATGCTCAAACTGAGGGCTCAATCCATAAAGTAGCTGCTACAATCTTAGGTGCTGAAAGCTGTAATGGGTGGACCTATTGGCATTATAACTTGAATGGAAACGCAGTTCCTATCGATCATTTGAGACAAAGGTTGATCTCTAATAGTTAGTTTTTATATATTTTCCCAAGATAGCCCTCTAAAAACTTTTTGTTTTTTACTAATCTTTTTAAAAAAATATTTCTTAATAATGTTGTTAAAGGATTAGACAAATGAAAAGCGAATTGATTAAATTTTGAGCGATTATTTACCATCTTTATTTTATCAACTCTATTTCTAAAAAAATTATTCTCAGTATTGTTCTCTATATTCTCAAATAATTCATATGCACCTTCTATTGATTGTGATGCACCTTGAGCAAATGATGGTGAAAAAGCAAAAAAAGCATCTCCTATTAGATGAATGTTATTATTATTAACCTCAAAAAAATCATGACTTACAAATACTGGGTATATCTTTAAATCATTAACACTATCAAAAAATTCCTTATTTAAGTGCGGAACTTTTTCTAAAATTTTTCTGATAAAATTATCATCTTTAAACAAAGAAAAATCTTTTTGCTCATCCCTTGAAAGTTTGAATTTCATGATAGCTATAAAGTTTAAATCACCATTAGGAGAGACCGGATAAATAACATAATGAAAATTTGAACCTAAAAACAATGAGATACTTTTTTTATCAGCCATGTTTGAAGAACTTGGTATAATTCCTCTAATAGCTAAAGTGTCATTAAATTTTGGTTCAATTTGATTTTTTGATAATAGATTTTTACTCTTTGAAAAGACTCCATCTGAAATAATTAGATAATCAAATTCATAAATTTCATTATTTTCAAAAGAGATTTTAACGATTTGATCTTGTTGTTCTATCTTTGAAATAGTGTGATCAAATTTTATTTCTTTTTCTAAATCCTTTTTTAAAAAATTAATAAGTGATGATCTTTTAAGAGTAGTATATTTACAATTTTCAGTATTAAACTCTGATATATTTAACTCACATATCTTATTAGAATTCTTAGCTGAGTAAAAATTAATTTTATCTGGATTAAATTTTTCACTGTTTTCTAATTTATCAAACTGAATTTTATTTAATAGTTTGATGCTGTTAACAGATAATTGAATACCGTAACCTTCTTTTAAATTGATTAAGGTATTTCTCTCAAAAATATTTACTTGATACTTTTTGTTTCTCTTAAATAAATTGGCAATAAATAGCCCTGAAATTCCAGCACCAATTATAGCTACTTTTTTCATTAATTTTTTTCTAAATATTTAACAACTTTCTTAGTGAATGATGGAAGCATATAATTATCTAATTTTCTTCTATCAAACCAATAAGATGAAGGAAATCTTTTCGCATTTTTGAGATATTGAATTTTTATGTTCATATTCATGTTTGACATTTTATAATTAAGATTTTCACTAAAATTTTTTGGGTTATATAGCTCTTCCATTGGAAAAATTGTTAAATTTTTAAGAAAACTAAATTTTGTGTTTTTTATAAGCAAATACCTTTGATTTTTTTTATAAACTTTAAGAATAAAATATTTTTCTTTATTCTTTTTTGTAATTTTAGCTAAATCAAAATCTTTCTTCTTAAAAGACTTACAATTTTTTGAGATTGGACACCCATTACATTCGGGATTTTTAGGTTTGCAAATAATTGCTCCCAATTCCATTAAAGCTTGTGCATAATCACTTGCTCTTGATGAAATTCCAAAAATAGATTTTTTTTCTATTAGATTGTCTTTTTGAATTTCCTTATCTTTTTTTAAATAAAGATATCTTTTTAAAACTCTTTCAATGTTTCCATCTAAAGGAATACAGGATTTATTAAAAGCAATAGCTAAGATTGCATTAGCAGTGTAATTGCCGATACCAGGTAAAGATATTAAATCCTCATAATTATTTGGAATTTTTCCATGATATTTACTAATTATAATTTTAGCAGTTTTTTGTAAATTTCTTACTCTTGAATAATATCCAAGACCTTCCCATAATTTTATTAATTCATTTTCTTTAACTCTAGAGAGGTCCACAAGATTGGGTAATTTTTTTATAAATCTATTAAAAAAAGGAATAACAGTTACAACTTGTGTTTGTTGTAACATAAACTCACTTACCAATGTATAATAATGCTTTTTATACAAAGGTGTTTTTTTCCGCCATGGTAAATTTCTTTTATTTAAATCATACCATTTAAGAATTTTTTTTGTTATGATCTTTTCTGTCATATGTATTTCAAAAATAATACTAAGCAGAGATTAAGATCCATTCAAGGCTTAAGATCTTTTAAAGACACCTTACCAACAAATATAAAAAAGGTTATTAACAAAAGAGGCCATATTTTTTCTGAAATACTTAATAATTGGAAATTTTTGGTAGGAGAAAGTCTCTTTAAAGTTTGTTTCCCAAAATCATTTAAAAATTCAAATAAATTTGGAGTTAGCACATTGCTAATTATGGTAATGAGAGGTCATGAGATAGATTTAGAATATTCAAAGAAAGAAATCATGGATAGGGTAAATAATTTTTTTGGAAATACAATTATTGAAAGAATTAAATTTACTACCTTTGAAGAGGAACGAAAGCAGGTAATCAACGACAAAATAGAGAAAAAAGCTGTGACAAGAAAAACATTCCATAAAAAAATTGAGAGCGTTAGGAATGAAAAAATTAAAAAGTCCCTAATTGAACTAACTAAGGTATTCAGAGAAAAATGAAAAAAACTATATTATTAATTTTGATTATTTTTGGATTTTCACTTAAGGTAAATGCTGATAATCGAATTGTTTCTGGACAAAACGATGCCAAGATAACAATTATTGCTTACGAGTCTCTGACTTGTAGTTTTTGTGCAGACTTTCATAATAAGATTTACCCATTACTTAAAAAAGAATTTATTGATACCGGTTTGGTAAAAATAGAATTTAGGCACTTTCCATTAGATATTGTCGCTCTTAATGCATCAAAAATTTCACAGTGCAAAGAAGATCAAAGTTTAGAAATTATGACGAGTTTATATTCTGATCAGCAGGCTTGGATAAAAGGTAAAACAATAGAAGAGGCTAATGAAAACTTAAAAAAATTTGTTGAAAACAAAAATTTTAACTTAGATTTTGAAAAGTGCATAAGTGATAAAAAAATTGAAGATTTCGTTTTAAATGATCGAATCGAAGGCACTAAAAAATTTAAGGTAAATTCCACTCCTACGATTATAATTAATGGAAAAAAGTTTGAGAAAACTCTTAATTATAAAAATTTAAAAAAATCTCTAGAAAAGCTGATATAAGCTAATTAATGGAGTTTAAAAAAATCCAACTAAATGGGTTTAAGTCTTTTGCTGATAAAACCAATTTCTTAATCGAAGATGGTTTAACTGGTATAGTTGGACCTAACGGTTGTGGAAAATCAAACATTGTCGAGTCCATTAGATGGGTTATGGGCGAAACATCTGCAAAAAGTTTACGTGGCTCAGGAATGGAGGATGTAATTTTTTCTGGTACTTCAAATAAACCATCTAAAAATATTGCTGAGGTTTCTATAACAGTTAAAAACGATAGCGGTGAGGGACCTATTCAATATCGAGAAGTTAATGAGATTAATGTTAGAAGAAAAATTGAAAAAGATAAAGGATCCAAGTTTTACATCAATGATAAAGAAGTAAGAGCAAGGGACTCTCAAATGTTTTTTGCTGATTTATCCACTGGAGCTCATTCTCCATCGATGATTAGTCAGGGTAGAATTGGAGCTCTAGTGACGGCTAAACCTACTGATAGAAGAGCAATTCTTGAAGAAGCAGCTGGTATCTCTGGTCTACATGTAAGACGACATGAAGCTGAATTAAGATTGGGTGCAGCTGAAAATAATCTTAAAAGAGCAGATGAATTAAGAAGACAGCAAGAAAGACAATTGGCAAATCTTCAAAAACAAGCGGAGGAGGCTTCAAAATATAAAAACATAACAGATGAAATAAAAAAAATTGAAGCTGGTCTTTACTATCTGAAATTAATAGAAATTGACAAAGAAATAACAATTGAAAATGAGATAAACAAAGAAGCCGAAGGTGAGGTTAGTGGATTCAATGAAAGAATCACAGAACTTGAAACGTTAATCAAACTAGAAACGGAAAAAGTTACTCCATTAAGAGAAAAAAACATTCAAAATTTATCTAAAATCCAAAGATTAAATCTAGAACTTCAGAGTTTGGATAAAGAAAATACTAGGACTCAAGAAGAGATTGAGAATATTAAAAAGTCATTAACAACGCTTGATGAAGATGTTTCAAGAGAAAAAGGAATTATTATAGATGCTAATTCTAATGAGAAAAGACTCAAAGAGGAAAAAAGTGACCTAATAGAAGTTGATTCAAAATATTTTGAAACAGAAAAAAAATCGAATGAGGATCTTGATAATTCAAAAAATAATTTAATTAATGAAATAGGAAAAATTAAAACTTTAATAAGTTCAAATCAAAGTGATAGTGCATTAGATAGTTTGGATGATCTTGAAAAAATTATCGATAAATATGCTGATAGCTATAGTAAAAATCAAAATATCAAAAAAGAATCTATTAAAAGAAATGAGAGGATCAAAATAATTGAAAAAGAAATTGAAAGCTGGAAAAATTTACTTTCGAATTCTGAAAAGATGGTAAATGAATTAACTGGTAGAAAGAATAATCTAACCAATCAATTAGAAATACTTGATAACCAACCAAAAATACAAGCTGAAAAAAAGGGACAAATTTCAGAGAATTTAAGAAATTCAGAAGAAGAAAAAGAAGAAAATGAAAAAATTATAAATGATACAGATGAAAAAATTGCCTCACTCAGAACGAAACTGAATGAAATACAAGAACAATCTATTCAAATAAGAGAAAGAAAAGCAAGTTCTGGTGCAACTGTCGAAGGATTAAGAAAAAGAAAAAATGATCTAATTGATCGAATTACTTCTGAGCTTAATTTGACTGAGGAAAATATCTTAGAAAATTCAAATTTAAATGGTATTGAAGAATTACCTGATGCTGTCAATCAAGAAGATTTATTAGATAAAAAAAAACAAGAGAGAGAGAAACTAGGATCTGTTAATTTAAAAGCAGATGAAGAAACTAATAAATACGAGACTGAAATTAAAAAAATGGAATCTGACCGTGCAGACTTAGTGACAGCAATTGTAAAATTAAAAGACAGTATTAATGAGCTCAACCAAAAAGGTAGAGAGAGATTGGTTGAAGCCTTTGAAAAAGTTAATAGAAAATTCAATGAAGTCTATACAAAATTATTTAATGGTGGTAATGCAAAACTTGAACTCGTTGACTCAGAGGATCCTCTAGAAGCAGGTTTAGAAATGTTAGTCAGTCCACCAGGAAAAAGACTTCAATCAATAACTCTATTATCGGGTGGAGAACAAGCCTTAACTGCACTATCACTTGTCTTCGCAGTTTTTTTAACTAATCCTTCTCCTATTTGTGTGCTAGACGAAGTAGATGCTCCTTTGGATGACGCTAATGTCACAAGATTTTGTAATTTATTGGATGAACTTACAAAAATAACAAATACAAAGTTTATCATCGTTACACACCATGCATTAACAATGTCAAAAATGAATAGATTATACGGTGTAACTATGCCTGAAAAAGGGATAAGTCAGCTGGTAGCAGTTGATTTACAAAAAGCAGAGAGTATGGTTGCTTGATTAAAATAATCAGATGTCTAAAAATCAGTTTAAAACTCGCTTAGAAATTGCAAAAAAAAAGCTTTCAAAGAAAGATAATGGAAATAAAAACCAAAGTTCATCGCCTATTGGCTCAGCTTTTAAGCTAAGTACAGAACTTGTGTCTGCAGTTGCCGTAGGGACAATTATTGGGTTTATTTTAGACAATACCTTTGGTACTAAACCATGGTTAATTTTAATTTTTTTTTTTGTAGGTGTAATCGCAGGTATTACAAATGTGATTAGATCAGCAAAAAATATGCAAAAATAGATATAAGATTTATGGCAGCAAATCCAATGACTCAATTCGAAGTTTACAGAATTGGGCCAGAAATAAAAATCGGAGCATTTGACATCTCATTCACAAATGCAAGTTTATTTATGGTAGTGAGTTCTCTTGCGATTCTCGTGATCTTTAATTTAGGAGCTAAAAAAAATTCTATGTTACCTAATAAGATTCAACTTTTAGCAGAATTAAGCTACACATTTGTATCTAAAATGATCAGTGATACAGCAGGATCTAAAGCAAAACCTTATTTTGCATTTATATTTTCATTATTTATGTTTGTTCTCTTTTGCAACATGTTCGGTATGATACCTTATACCTTCACAGTCACTAGTCATATAATAGTAACATTTGTTTTGGCTGCATTCATATTCATTGGTGTAACAATTATTGGGTTTATAAAACATGGATTTGGTTATTTAAAACTTTTTGTACCAAGCGGAGTTCCTATTGTTTTATTGCCTTTGATAGTTATTATAGAGATAATTTCATATCTAAGTAGACCTATTAGTTTATCGGTAAGACTTTTTGCTAACATGATGGCAGGTCACACAATGATGAAAGTTTTCGGGGGCTTTGTTATAAGCCTTGGGATAGTTGGAGGATGGCTTCCTTTAACATTTTCTGTTGCATTAACTGGTTTGGAGATCTTAGTTGCTTTTCTTCAAGCTTATGTTTTTGCAATTTTAACATGCATTTATTTAAATGATGCATTAAATTTACACCATTAACTAACAAAGGAGGATATAATGGAATTAGAAGCAGCAAAAATGATCGGAGCAGGTTTAGCAGCAATCGCTTTAGCTGGTGCTGGTGTTGGAATTGGGATAATTTTTGGGAATTATCTTTCAGGGGCAATGAGAAACCCTTCTGCAGCACAAAAACAATTTCCTAATTTACTTTTAGGATTTGCTCTCGCAGAAGCAACTGGGTTGTTTGGTTTGGTGGTTGCATTAATCATTCTATTTGCGTTTTAAATTTGATGGTTAAAAAATATTTTTTTCAGTTAATATTTTTATACCTCTTTTTTTCAAAAGATGTTTTTGCAGCTGAAAGTGGTGGTATGCCTCAATTAGATCCTGAATTTTGGGTTTCTCAAATTTTTTGGCTTACATTAGTTTTTGGTACTTTGTATATTGTTTTATCTAAGCTTATACTACCAAAAATTAGTGCAAACTTAGAATTAAGGAAATCACAAATACAAGAAAACATTGAGGCTGCGGATAAGCAGAGGAAAGATAGTGAATTAAAGCTTAAAGAATACCATGATATAATTTTAAAAAGTAAACTAGAGTCAAAAAATCTTTTTAATGAGACCAGAGAAAAAACACTTAAAAATATTAATATTAAAAGAGATAGTTTAGAAAAACAAATTGATGAAGAAATCAAAAAAGCTGAAACTGAGATTGACCAGCTTAGGAAAAGTGCTCCTGAAAAAATAAATAAGATCGCAATTGAAACATCCTCAGAGATACTTAAAAATTTGATAGGCACTGAAATTAACAACAGCAGTATTTCAGCTATAGTTGATGATTTATACAGGAAAAATGGAGGCAAGTACTATGGTAATTGATTCAACATTCTGGGTGGCAGTTTCATTTTTTATTTTTTTTGGTGGGTTGGTTTATTTAAAAGTGCCACAAAAAATAAATGAAATATTAAATAAACTCATTAATGATATAAAAAATGAAATTGATGAGAGTGAAAAACTTCGAAAAGAAGCAAAAGATTTATTAAACAATGCTCAGAGTAAACTTGATACTGCACAATCTGTAAGAAATGAAATTTTGGAACAGGCTAAAAAAGATAGCGATAGATTAATAATAGATCTTAATGACAAATTTCATAAGTCTTCAGAAATTAAAAAAGCGTCTGCTGAAAATAAAATAGTTCAAATGAAAGAGGCAGCGATTAAAGAAATAAAGGATGCATCGGTAAAAATCGCAGTAGATTCTGTTAAAAAAATTATTACCACATCCGTTGATAAGTCTAAATTAGATAACTTGTTTCAAAAAAATTTGGAAGAGACTAAAGAAGAGTTAAAAAAAATTAATTCATAATTTTCTTACAATTTTTTAAAAAAACTATAGATTATTAAGATGAATTCTATTGTGGTAGGCTCAGGATTTGGTGGTATTGCTGCAGCTCTAAGATTAAAAGCTAAGGGTCATCAAGTAACATTAATCGAAAAACATCCTGATCTTGGCGGTAGAGCAAGAGTTTTTAAAAAAAATGGTTTTACTTACGATGGTGGACCCACCGTTATTACTGCACCATATTTAATTGATGAATTATTCAAATTATTTAAAAAAGACTCGAAAAATTACATAGAACTTTCTCCTCTTAAAATTTGGTATCAATTTATTTTTGAAGATAACTCAAAATTTAATTACTCAGGTAATGAAACTGAAATGAAGAATCAAATTGCAGAAATTAGTAAAGATGATGTTGAAGGCTATGAAAAATTAGTAAGTTTTACAAAAAAAATTTTTGACAAGGGTTTTTTGGAACTTGCAGATGTTCCTTTTGATAAACCTTTTTTTATGATGCAGCAACTTCCTTCACTTCTAAAACTTAAAAGTTATAAATCAGTTTATTCATTAGTTTCATCATTTATAAAAAATGAAAAACTAAGAAGAATGTTGAGCATGCATCCTCTTTTAGTTGGGGGAAATCCTTTTACAACTACTTCTATTTATGGACTAATCTTATATTTAGAAAAAAAATGGGGAATTCATTACTCCATGGGTGGAACAGGCAACATTATCAAAGGTCTTGAAAAACTTATGAATGAAGTTGGTATTAAGATTATTAAGGGCCATGAAGTGAAAAAAATTATTTCAAGTGCAAATAAAATAACTGGAGTTAAGCTCGATGATGATAGTGATATTTTAGCTGATAATGTTATTTGTAATGCGGACCCACCTGCAGTTTACGAAAAGATGCTTAATGGAAACTCAAAAAATTCAATGATGTTCAAATGGAAAAGGGGAAGGATGGAATACTCTATGGGATTATTTGTTTATTATTTTGGAACAAAAAAAACTTACCTAAACGTGGAACATCATACAATAAAATTTGGAAATAAGTATAAAGAACACCTCGATGACATATTTGAGAATAAAAAATTAAATGATGATATAAGTTATTATCTTCATAGGCCCTCTGCTACTGACAAAACTATGGCTCCTACTGGACAAGATTGTTTTTATGTTTTAGTTCCAGTTCCAAATAATCAGTCTAAAATTAATTGGTCTATTCAAGGAGAAAAAATGAAAAATTTGGTAATTGAAAAAATGGAAAAGGATCTTATGCCAAACTTAAGAAAAAATATTGTCGAAGATTTTTATTTGACGCCAGACTATTTTGAGAAAGATCTAAATACAAAGTATGGATCTGGCTTTTCAATTCAACCAAAATTTACACAATCTGCCTATTTTAGATTTCATAACAAATCAGAAATATACGATGGACTTTATTTTGTTGGAGCTGGAACACATCCGGGGGCTGGTGTACCAGGCGTACTATCATCAGCTAAAGTGTTAGATAAAATTTTATAATGTCTAATAAGAGTTATTTGTCTATTTATGCTAGGTCATTTAGCTGGGCTGGTTTTTTTTTACCAAGGGAAACACTAAAAAAATGTTCTGTATTATACGATTTCTGTAGAGTCGTAGACAATATTGCGGATGATGAAGACAAAATAGAGTTCAAAGAAAAAAAATTTACTGAGTTTGAAAATGACTTTAATCAAAAAAAATTTAATAACCCTATTATAAAGAACATGTGGGGTATCATGGAGGAATTCAACATATCCATAAAAATAGTTCAAGATTTATTGGCTGGTATTAGGTCAGATATCAAAGAGAAAGTTGAAATAAATTCAAAAAAAGATTTATTAGTTTATTCATATAGAGTTGCAGGGACTGTTGGCTTAATGATGGCAAAAATTTTAAATGTAACAAAAAAAAATTCTCTTAAGTCAGCTATTGATTTGGGAATAGCAATGCAATTAACAAATATATCTAGAGATGTCTTAGAAGATTCAAAAAATAATAGATTTTATATTGAGGAAAATTTTGAAAAGATCTCCTCAACTGTTAATCTTGCGAATCGTTTTTATGAAGATTCTTTCTACGCAATAAAAAGTATACCAATAAGTTTCCGTTTTTCTATATTAGTTGCTAGAAGAGTGTATAGAAAAATAGGATATAAAATTTTAAAAAAAAAAAACTTGGAGAACTACCAAAGATCAGGAAAGATTTATGTCTCAAATATCGAAAAAGTGTTGGAGACTTTTCTGTCAATTTTTGACTTAATCAGTCTATATTTAATCAATAAAAACGAAGAACAAATTCAACATAATCACATTCTGATAAATGAGGAAATAAATTTAAATGAAAGAATTTGATTATGTGATTATCGGTGGTGGTTGTGCAGGATTATCTCTTGCTTATGAGTTAGAAATTCATGAAAAATTAAAAGATAAAACTTTAGCAATTATTGAACCTAGGAAGGAATATATACGAGATAAGACTTGGTCTTTTTGGAAAGTAACACCTCACAACTTTGAAGATTGTGTAAAAAAAAATTGGGAAAACTTTTCAGTCAATATCCCAGGTAAAACAAATTATTTAGAATGTAAAAATTTTCCATATCAAAGCGTTGATAGTGGTTTATTTTATGAAAAAATTAATAACAAACTTAAAAAAAACGAAAATATTTTCTTTTTTAAAAATATAGAAGAGATTAACAAACAAAATTCTTTGGTTTTTAATAGTGTGCCAAATATAAAAAAAAACTATCTAAATCTTTGGCAACATTTTTGTGGTGTAGAAATTAAAACAGATAATGATATTTTTGACGAAAAAATTTTTAATCTCATGGATTTTGATTGTGAACAAAGACAAAGCGTGCATTTTTTTTATACATTACCATACACAAAAAATAGAGCTTTAGTAGAAACAACTTGGTTATCAAAAATGAATGACAATTCACAAAAAGATTATGAAAATCAAATTAATAATTATATAAAAAAAAATTTGAAAATTAAAAATTATGAAATTACCTATAAAGAAGAAGGAGCAATACCTCTGTTCTATCCATTAAATAAAAATGAAAAAAATAAGATTAATATTGGAACAGCCGGTGGAATGACAAGATTAAGTACTGGATATACTTTTTTAAACATACAAGAGCACAGTAAATATATTAGAGAAAATATTGATAATATTTCAAATGTTAAAAAATTTGAAATAGATAAAAAATATCAATTTTTGGATGAAATTTTTCTACGTGTTCTTAAAAAAAATCCTGAAAAGATGCCTGATGTATTTTTTAGGATGTTTAAGACTTCACCAAAGACTGTTATAAAATTTTTATCAAATAAAAGTAATTTTTTTGAAGATTTAAGTATAATTTTTAAAATGCCAAAATTGATATTTATTAAAGCTTTATTTGACTGATTGATAATGACTATACAGATTAAGAAAATTAACTTTAAACATTCTTTTATTTTTTTTTTATTTTGTAATATCATTTCTCTACCTTTTATAAAAACTTATAATCTAAATATTTCTCCATTGGTTTGTTTAGTATTAATTCTAATAATTGGTGTATCACATGGCTCTTTAGATCATATAAAAGGAAAAAAACTTCTTAAAATTTTTCAAATAAATAATATTGTCACTTTTTATATATCTTATTTTCTACTTGCATTAACAGTAATAATTCTTTGGATACTTTTACCTACAGTAATGCTTCTTACTTTTTTAATTGTCGCTTCATTTCATTTTGGTAAAGAAGATACACAATTTCTAATTGGTGATAATTCTTATTTAAATCAATTTTTATTTTTTCTAAAGGGTTCTTTAGTAATAATTGCACCACTTTATTTTAATTTTAATGAAACAGTTGCTATATTCAAATTACTATTAATTGATAATGAGTCATTTTATCAAAGTTTAAATATTATTGAAAATAATAATTTTTTGATAATTGGGATTGCGTTAAGTACATTGTCTAGTATTTATTTATTTTTCCAAAAATTTGAATTAAAAAAATTTACAATCTTTTTTGATTATTTCTCAATTATAATAATAAATATCTATTTCTCTCCATTGGTAGCCTTCACAATTTATTTTTGTTTTTTACATTCTATAAGACATAGTATTTCATTAATGAATGAACTTGATCAAGAAAGTTTAAAGAATGGACTTTTGGTTTTCATTAAAAAAGCTACCCCATTAACTATACTAACTAGTATTTTTTGTTTAGTGGGTCTATATTTTTTAAATATTAATTACAATTTTGACAGTGCAATTTTAAAATTAATATTTATAGGTTTGGCGTCCTTAACTTTTCCGCATATATTGCTCGAATATTTAATTGAAAAAAATGAAAAATAAAGAAATCAAAATTTTACTATCTGCACCAAGAGGATTTTGTGCAGGTGTAGAGAGAGCAATTGAAATTGTCGAAAAAGCCATAAAAAAATATGGTGTCCCAGTTTACGTTCGACACGAAATTGTTCACAATAAATTTGTTGTTGATGATTTAAAAAACAAAGGAGCTATATTTGTTGAAGAGCTTGAAGAAATCAAAGATAAAACTAGGCCTGTAATTTTTTCTGCGCACGGGGTTCCAAAAAAAGTTCCGTTTGATGCTGAAAGTTACAAAATGACATATGTAGATGCTACTTGTCCACTAGTGTCGAAAGTCCACCGTGAAGCTGAGAATCTTCACAAATCAGGTTATCACTTAATTTTGATTGGACACCAGAACCATCCTGAAGTTGTTGGAACAATGGGACAATTACCAGAAGGTTCGATAGATCTTATTCAAGATGAAGATGAAGCAAAAAAATATGAATTTAAAGAAAAAAAAAAATTAGCTTATGTAACTCAAACAACTTTATCAGTAGATGATACAAAAAGTATAATTAGTATTTTAAAAGATAGATTTCCTGGTATTAGAGAGCCACATAAAGAAGATATATGTTATGCAACGACAAATAGACAGATGGCTGTAAAAAATATTGCAAAAAATTGCGATGTGTTTTTTGTAATTGGAAGTAGAAATTCCTCAAATTCAGTTAGACTTGTTGAGGTTGCAAAAAAATCAGGTTGTAATAATGCTCATCTTATTCACTCACAAAGTGAAATACCTTATGATTTAATTGAAAAATCTAATACTGTAGGGGTATCTTCCGGGGCCTCTGCACCAGAAATTCTTGTAGAAAATTTCATAGAGAATTTAAAAAAAAAATTTACAGTGTCCATAGACGAGGTTGAAATAATCAAAGAAAACGTTGTTTTCAAAGTACCTAAAAAATTAAATTAAATGGCTGTCTATACCAAGATTAATAAGAGTAATTTAAAGTATATAAACAAAAAATTTAATTTTGAAAATTTTCAAAGTTTTAAAGGAATAAAACAAGGTATTGAAAATACAAATTATTTACTTAGATCAAAAAATAAAAAATTTATTCTTACAATTTTTGAAAAAAGAGTTTTGAAAAAAGAAATACCTTTTTTTATGAAATTAATGGATCGATTAAGTAATCTAAATTTTAATTGCCCTAAACCTCTTAAAAATTATCGAGGAGATTATTTAATTAAAGTTAAGAATAAAACAGCCTGTATTGTATCTTTTCTTGATGGAAAAGACAAAAAAAAACTTAATTTTAAGAATTGTTTTGATATTGGAAAAACAGTTGCGCAGATGCACTTATCTACAAAAAAGCTAAAGCTCTATAGAAAAAACTCAATGGGTATTAAAAATCTTAATTCTTTATTAAATAGTATTAAATTTAAGTCTAAAAAATTTATTAATTTAGAAAAGTTTTTAAAAAATAATCTTGAAGATATTAAAAATAAATGGCCAAAAAAATTACCTCATGGTATTATTCATGGAGACCTCTTTATAGATAATATTTTTTTTAAAGGCAATAAACTATCTGGAATAATTGATTTTTATTTTGCAGCCAATGATTATTTTATGTATGAGATAGCTATTTGTATAAATGCTTTATGTTTTGATAAAAATAAAAAAAAATTTAAAATTAATAAAAGAAAAATCAAAAATTTAATAAAAGGTTACGAAAGTAAAAAAAAAATTTCTGAAAAAGAGAAAAAATCACTAAATACTCTATGTCGTGGTGCTGCAATGAGATACTTTTTAACTAGACTTTATGACTATACGAATACTCCTAAAACAGCATTAATAAAGATCAAAGATCCTAGAGAATATTATCAAAAATTATTAATACACAATGATTTAAAAACTTATAAAGATTACTTAAATTAATGATTAAGATATACACTGACGGTTCATGTATTGAAAATCCAGGTAAAGGTGGTTGGGCAGCTATAATATTAAATAATGGAAACAAAATAGAAATAAAAGGAAATAAAGAAAATGCTACAAACAATCAAATGGAATTATTAGCGCCTATACAGGCCCTTAAAAAAATTCCAAAAGGTAGTAAAGTTCAAATTTTCACAGACTCTAAATACGTTAAATCTGGAATAACAGAATGGATTCATAATTGGAAAAAAAATGGATGGAAAACAGCAAGTAAACAAGATGTAAAGAATAAAGAACTTTGGCTAGAGTTAGATCTATTAAATAATGAATTTGAAATTAATTGGAATTGGGTAAAAGCACATTCAACTGATAAGTTAAATAATGAGGTAGATTTACTTGCGAGGTCAGCCGCTAATAATTAAAGCGCTCGCTTGGAAAGAGCACTGCTTATAGTAAATTATTTAATAAGTTTTCTGCTGAAGTTAAACCACATTCCTTAGTTTCTTTTTCAATATGGATATTTTGAACTCTGAAATTTTCAATGACCATTAAATAACGATTAGATCTAATTCCCATTCCTTTCGTATTTCGATCAACTTCAGCACCAATTGCTTTTGTAAATAACAAATATGGATCAGATAACATTTTAATTTTATCTCCAGTATTATTAATCTCTCCCCAGCCATTCATCACATAAGGATCATTTACTGATAAACAAAATATGTTTTGTATTCCTTTTGCTTTGATTTTGTCTGCGTTTGCTACAAAACCCGGTAAGTGAAGTTTGGAGCAAGTTGATGTAAATGCCCCAGGTAAACCAAACAAAACAGCTTTACCATTACCAATAGTTTCTCTTAATTTACTTTTTTGAGGCTCTCCATCAACAAGTTGAAAAATCTCTGTATCTGGTAGTTGATCTTTTATTTTAAGTTTCATATCGAATTCATTACATATTTTTTAACTTTTTCAATATCATTTGAAAGAAGTTCAAATTTTTCTTTTCTGTCATTAACATATTTAAGACTATCTGGTAAATTTTCAGTTTTTGAAATTGCATCCTCTATTGCCTTTGGAAATTTACATGGGTGTGCAGTTGATAACACAACACAATTTTTTTCCAATCCTAATTTTCGTACAGCACCAATCCCTACTGCAGTGTGCGGATCCACTACCATCTGATGTTCATCATTGATAGTTTTTATCATTTCAACAGTTTCGTTTTCATCAAGCATTTCAGATATAAAATTCTTTTTAATTTTATCTAAGTCAATTTTATCAATTTTATAAGTATTATTTTTAATTTCAGCCATTACATCTTTTGTAACTTCTGAGTTACAATCTTTGACATCGTATAAAAGCCTTTCGAAGTTGCTTGCTATTTGTATATCCATACTTGGAGTATTTGTTTCCTCAACTTTTTTTTGACTATAATCACCACCAGATATTGCTCTGTGCAGTATGTCATTTTTATTTGTAGCTACGATTAGTTTATCAATTGGAAGACCTAGTTTTTTTGCTAAATAGCCCGCATAAATATCACCAAAGTTTCCTGTTGGAACAGAAAAGGACAAAGGTTGACCATTTCCAAGTTTAAAGTAAGCGTAAAAATAATACACCGATTGAGCGATAATTCTTGCCCAATTAATTGAATTTACACCCGACATATTAATTGCTTTAGAAAATTTTTCGTCATTAAACATTGCTTTTACTAAATTTTGGCAATCGTCAAAATTACCCTCTACCGCAATGTTAAATACATTACTCTCTTCATGTATTGTCATTAGTCTTCTTTGCACTGGCGAAATTTTATTGTTGGGATGTAATACAAAAACATTTAAATTATTTTTTCCCTTTAAAGCGTCTATGGCAGCAGCACCCGTATCACCTGAAGTTGCAACAATTACATTAATTTTTTTTTGATCACGGCTTAAATGATATTGATAAAAATTACCTATTAGTTGCATTGCGATATCTTTAAAAGCAAGTGTGGGTCCATGAAACAATTCTAATACTTTTAAATCTCCTAGATCTGATATTTTAACAACATCGTCAGATCTGAAATTTGAATATGATTTTAAAATCAAAGAGATTAGATCATCTTTAGACATGAAATCTCCTATAAATGGATAAATTATTTCAGCTGCTAAATCATTGTAACTAAGGTTTTTTAGATTTTTTAATTCTTCCTCTTTAAAGGATTTGATTGACTTAGGAACAAATAGCCCCCCATCATCTGCCAAACCTTTGAGAAAAACATCTTTAAAAGTAAAGTTTTTTTGATTATTTCTTGTGCTTATATAATTCATTAATAATTCTTTTTTCTAAAATATAGATATAGCAAAAGAATTGAAATCGCTAATGAAAACCATGTCATTGCATACTTTTTATGATTATTAGAAATATTAGCAGTAATTTTTTTAGGCCTAGGAAGTTGATAGTTTCCATCAAGATAAATTATATATTTAGAAAAATTCTTACCTGTAAATGTTAATATATCCTCCCTGTCCAAACTAAACCAATAATTTTTATTTAGATCATTATCAGGTTTAAAAATATTTTTTCTGCCCTGAATTCTCAAGGTGCCTATTATGTTGTTTTGATCAAATACATTTATTTCTGGAGTATCTTTTTTTTCAAATGGTATCCAACCCCGGTTAATTAAATAATTTTCCTGTCCAATAAAAATTGGATTTATAACCTCAAAACCTGGGGTACCTGACTCATTCAGGTTATATAAATAAATTTGTTTTTCAAAATTTATTAATCCAGACGTTTTAATTTTTAAAAAATTTTCTTTATTCGATTGGGATAGTTCAACCGGAGGTTTTTTGAGTGAATTTTCAATTTCCAAAATAAGATTATTTTTCCAATTTAAACGGATCATTTGCCAAACACCTAAGGCAATAAAAACTAAAATAAAAAAAATTATAAAAACAGAGAATAAAAACTTATATTTCAATGATACAGATCTAACTTCCCCAGATGTATATTGCTGCAAACAAAAATAACCATACAACATCAACAAAATGCCAATACCATGCAGCAGCTTCGAAACCAAAATGATGATCTTTGTTAAAGTGACCTAATTTTCCTCTCCAAAGACATACTGCTAAGAAAATAGTTCCTACAATAACATGAAAACCATGAAACCCTGTGGCCATATAAAATACCGATCCATATATATGATCTGAAAAGCTGAATGTTGCGTGATGATATTCATAAGCTTGTAGAGCAGTAAAACATACACCAAGGATAACAGTTGCGACTAATCCTTGAATAAAACCTTTTCTATCGTCCTCTAAAAGTGCGTGGTGAGACCAAGTTACAGTCGTCCCTGACAAAAGTAACACTAAAGTATTTATCAATGGAATATCCCACGGATCAAAAGTTTTAATATCTTTTGGTGGCCACACATTTCCTACGAATTCATTGGGAAAAAGACTGATGTCGAAGTATGCCCAAAACCAAGCAACAAAAAACATAACCTCAGAGGCAATAAATAAAGTCATACCGTAACGATGATGTATTTGTACAACAGGAGTATGATGACCTTGATGCTCTGCTTCGATAACTACATCTCTAAACCACATGTATGCACCGTAAATTAAAAGAGCAAAACCCAAATACATTCCCCATGAAACATCAGAGTGCATATAATAAACTGTACCTAGGGCTAAAACCAAACAGGAAAATGAAACATAAATTGGCCAAGGACTTGGGTCAACTAAATGATAATCGTGTTTTTTTTCACCTGACATATATTAATTATGATTGTTTATAGTAATCTGTCGAGAAAAAAGTATACGACATTGTTACATCCTCAAGATTTTTAACAGTTGCATCATTAACCATCTCAGGATCTAAATAAAAAGTCATCACATACGTAGCTTTTTCTCCGGCTTTCAACTCTTGTTTTTCAAAACAAAAACAGCCTAATTTGCTATAGTATTTTCCAAAACTTGATGGTGAAACATTAAAACTCGCTACACCAGCTGTTGGTTCATCACTATAATTCGACACTTCAAACTCGATTTTATTTACTTGTCCAACTTTTACATCAATTACATTTGACTTAGCCTTAAAATCCCAAGGTAAATTGTTCACGTTTGTGTCAAATCTTACGCTAACAACTTTATCTAAAACAATCTTTGGAGCTTTATTTGCAACCTGGGTAGTTCCTCCAAAACCTGTAACTTTACAAAAAATTTCATACAAGGGCACTGAAGCATACGAAAGACCCAACATTAAAACAAATATTCCAGCTAGAACTAGTGGTGTTAATTTTTTTTTCTCAATCATATAGCCCTGTCAAATACTCCTGTATTATATAAAGTGAAAAAGAAAAGAAAAATCATAAATGCAATAATTGCTAATGCTGTAATAATGTTTTTTCTTTTTGTTTTTTTATCGGGTGTTATCATACAATTTTATCTATCAAAAATAGGACAAAAATCAAAAATAAATAAAGTATTGAATATCCAAATATAGTTTTGGCTATTTTGGGATTAAACCTATCTTTTTTGAAATTAAATAGCTGGTAACATAAATAATTATAGTAAAAAGTAAGCATCAATGATGGTATTAAAAATGCTAAACCAACAAAATCTATTAAATATGGGAAAATTATAACAGGTACCATTAACAAAGAGTAAATGAATATATTCAATTTAGTTGACTCAACTCCATTAGTTAATGGGAGCATTGGTAACTTAGCTTTTTTATAATCATCAGATTTATATAAACTCAACGCCCAAAAATGTGATGGTGTCCAAAAAAATATTATAAGAAAAAAAGTGAGTGGTTCTAATGAAAGTGAACCCGTAGAAATAGTCCATCCTATTACTGGTGGAAATGCACCTGCAGCACCACCAATAACAATGTTTTGGGGCGTTCTTCTCTTAAGCCAAATCGTATAAATAAAAACATAAAATAGTATTGTTAAAAGTAATATTGCAGCTGAAATCCTATTTGTAAAATAATCTAAGGCTACTACTGAAACAATTGATAAGGTAATGCCAAATATTAAAGCTTGATTCTTATTTACTTTTCCGGTCGGAATTGGCCTTAAACAAGTTCTTGTCATTAGAGCATCGAGATCAGACTCGTACCACATATTTAATGCACCCGCTGCACCTGCACCTAATGAAACTAACAAAATACCAATTACAGCCTCTTTAGTTGAAACAAGATTTGGTGCTGTTAATAGACCCACAGCACAAGTAAAAATAACTAGAGACATTACTCTAGGCTTCATTAGTTTAAATAGCTCTGAAAAATTAAATAAATCCTCTTGGCTTAAACTTCTTTTTTTTAGCCTAATATTGCTCATCAAATTTTATAATCTTACTACCCGTGTGATTTTTGTGTATCTTGATCATCCTCAAACTTTGGAAGTTCATCAAAAGTATGAAAGTTAGGTGGTGATGGCACAGTCCACTCTAAAGTTGTAGCTCCTTCTCCCCAAGGATTTTTTGCTGCTGCTTTCTTTTTTGCAAATGCATAAATAAGGTTGATAAAAAAAACAACTAGTCCTGCTACTGCTACATAAGATCCTATAGATGATATATAGTTCCATCCTGCAAATGCATCTGGATAATCTGCATATCTTCTAGGCATGCCCGCCAAACCTAGGAAATGTTGTGGAAAGAATATTAAGTTTACCCCAACAAAAGTTAACCAAAAATGTAATTGTCCCAACCATTCAGAATATTCATAACCAGTCATTTTTGAGAACCAATAATAAAACCCTGCAAATATTGCAAAAACAGCACCTAAAGAAAGCACATAGTGAAAATGAGCAACAACATAATATGTATCATGCATTGCTGTATCTACTCCTGCATTAGCAAGCACTACTCCTGTTACACCACCAACAGTAAACATAAAGATAAATCCTAATGCCCAAACCATTGGGGTTTTAAATGATATAGATCCGCCCCACATTGTTGCTATCCATGAAAAAATTTTAATTCCTGTTGGAACTGCAATAATCATTGTTGCTGCTAAAAAGTAGGCTTTAGTATCGGTACTTAGTCCAACTGTATACATATGATGCGCCCAAACAACAAATCCAACTATTCCAATAGCTACCATTGCGTATGCCATACCTAAATATCCAAAGACAGGTTTTCTTGAAAATGTTGAAACAATATGGCTTATCATTCCGAAACCTGGAAGAATTAAAATATAAACCTCGGGATGACCAAAAAACCAAAATAAGTGTTGGAACAATACTGGATCACCTCCGGTTTGAGCCTCAAAAAAAGCAGTTCCAAAATTTCTATCGGTCAACAACATTGTAATTGCTCCAGCTAAAACTGGTAAAGATAAAAGTAATAAAAATGCCGTAACTAAAATTGACCACGCAAACAAAGGCATCTTGTGTAATGTCATACCTGGAGTTCTCATATTTAAAATTGTAGTTATAAAATTAACAGCACCCAAAATTGATGATGCTCCTGCCAAGTGTAAACTCAATATTGCTAGGTCCATTGCTGGACCTGGTTGACCTGCTTTTGATGATAATGGGGGATAAATAGTCCATCCACCACCGACACCTGTTTGTCCTGGAGGACCATCTACAAAAATTGATAAAATTAATAATGTTAAAGACACGGGTAACAACCAGAAAGAAATGTTATTCATTCTTGGAAATGCCATGTCAGGTGCACCAATCATTATTGGAACAAACCAATTACCAAAACCACCAATCATAGCAGGCATCACCATAAAAAAAATCATGATTAACCCGTGACCAGTCACTAGAACATTATATAAGTGATAGTTTCCACCCAAAATACCATCTCCTGGATGCATCAGTTCCATTCTCATTAAAACTGAAAATGCGGTTCCAATAACTCCTGCAACAATTGCAAAAATTAAATACATTGTTCCTATATCTTTATGATTAGTGGAATAAGCCCAACGCTTCCAACCAGTAGGTGTATGATGCTCGTTGTGTGAAGATGTTTGTGTGTACATATTTATTTACTCGCTAATTTAAGTTTATCGTTTTTAATTTCTTCTTTTGCAAATTTTACTCGTGCCTCTGATAACCAGTCTTGATATTCCTCTTCACTAACAACTTTTACTGCTATTGGCATGAAAGCGTGTTTAATACCACAAAGTTCAGAGCATTGTCCATAATAAGTGCCAACTTCTTCTGCCTTAAACCAAGTTTCATTAATCCTACCAGGCACCGCATCTCTTTTAACTCCAAAAGATGGTAAGGCCCATGCGTGAAGAACATCATTAGCAGTGATTAGTACTTTTATTACTTTTCCAACCGGAACAACAACTTCATTATCAACAGCAAGTAATCTAGGTTGATCTGGCTTCAAATCTTTTTCTTCTATCATGTAAGAATCAAATATTAAATTTTCATCTGGGTATTCGTAACCCCAGTACCATTGATATCCAATTGCTTTAATTGTTAAATCTGCTTTTGGGATTGAGTCTTGTTTATACAAAATCTTAAATGATGGGACTGCCATTACGATTAAAATCAAACAAGGTATTAATGTCCACAGCACTTCAACAGTAACATTATGTGTTCTTTTTGAAGGATTGGGATTTGCTGAGGCTCTAAATCTTACACATGCATAAAGCATTAAAAATAAAACAAAAACACTAATCGCAATGATAATTGGTAATAATAAATTATTATGAAAAGACACAATATCTCTCATAGATTCTGAGGCAGCTTTTTGGAATCCAAATTGCCAATCAGTTGGTTGATTTGCAAAAGCTACAGTTGTTATAAAAAAGCTTGTAAATATAAATAAAGTTTGTTTCATATTAAATAGTTATATAAAGCTCTTTTTTAAAAATTACACTTTAGTTTTCGCGACAATTTATCAATTAATTGCATAATTTACGATTGAAATTGCTGATATCACAGCTGTTTCAGACCTTAAAATATTTTCATTAATTTTAACTGTTTGAACTCCCTTAAAAGTAAGAATCTTTTCTCTTTCTAACTCTGAAAAATCTCCCTCCGGACCCACGATTATACAAGTTGGTTTACTTGTTAATTTAGATTTATCAATTTTTTTATTGGTCGAATTTAAATCTGTAAATATCAAATTTACTAAATTCGAATTTAAAAAACTTTCGAGGTTTTGAGTTTGTTCAATTGATGGAATGTTAATACGATTTGATTGTTCGCTTGCTTCTATTGCAATCTTTTTTAATCTCTCAATATTTATACTTCTAACGATTGTTCTATCAAAAATAATAGGTAAAAATTTTGTTACCCCCAATTCAGTTGCTTTTTGAATCATAAAATTTTGATAATTAGATTTAATTGGAGAGAATGCTAACCACAAATCTTTCATATTTTCTTTTTGTCGTAATTGCTTGATTATTTTAAATTCAACTAAGCCTTTCGAAATTTTCAAAATCTTTGCTTCCCACTCCCCTTTATTATTGAACAAAGAAAAAAGCTCATTTTCTTTTACTCTCATAACTTTGTTTAAATAATGAGATTGAGATTTACCCAACATATTAGTCATACCAGTCGTTATTGAATTTGAAAAAAATAATCTAATATTGCTCATATATGGTAGGTTAATTTATGAAAAATATTAAAGCAATAATTTTTGATGCTTATGGGACGTTGTTTGATGTGAATTCCGCTGCTGAAAAATGTAAAGATAAGATAGGAGACAAATGGGAAAAATTTTCAAATTACTGGAGAACAACTCAATTAGAATACACTTGGCTTAGAAGTTTGATGGGAAGACATAAAGATTTTTGGGAAATCACTGAAGATAGTTTGGAAAAATCCATGGAAAATTTTAAGATAAGCCATTCAATGAAAGATGAATTATTAGATCTTTACAAATCTCTATCTACTTTTGAGGAAGTGCCAGAAACTTTAAAAATTTTGAAAGAAAAAAATTACAAGTTAGCTATCTTATCAAATGGAACACCACATCTATTAAATAAATTAGTGAGAAGTAACAAACTAGAGAATTTATTTGATGATTTATTTTCTATTGAGGAGGTTGGGATTTATAAACCAGATTCAAAAGTTTACGGAATGCCAACTAAAAAATATAATATTAAAGTAAATGAAGTCGCTTTTTTAAGTGCAAATACCTGGGACGTTTCTGGTGGAGGAAATTACGGTTTCAATGCTATTTGGGTAAACAGAAATAAAGATATTTTTGACAAGCTTGATTTTAAACCAAAGCATGTAATTAAAAATTTGAAAGAACTATTAAATATAATTTAATAATATAAATTTCATGATTGTAATTAAGAATATTTATAATAATAATGAATTATATTTATGAACAATTTTGATAAAAAAATTGATAATTATCTACAAAATTTTGAGGCATTAGCCTCACTTTCGCTTAGATTTATTCTTGGTATAGCTTTCATAATTTATGGATCTGGAAAATTTCCTCTTCCTCCAGAAGGTCTTGTAGAATATTATGATTTACACCCAATCTTGGCATCTGCTGTAGCCTTATCAGAATTATTATCAGGAATTATTATTATAATATCAGCTTTTATAAAAAATCCTTTAGGGAATATATTAACAAGACTAGCTGGACTAAATATAGTTTTACTAATGTCCAGTATTCTCGTAGTGGCACATTCTGATTGGTTTATAACTACAAAATTATTTTCTAGTGTGCAAATATTTCTACTGGTAAGTGGATTATTTTTTTTTATAAAAGGTAACAATAAATAAAAAATTATGAGATCAATTGAAATTCAGAAAATTATAAAACCAATTAATGCTTCTGATGGTGCAGGAGTGAAACTCAAAAGAAGCATTGGCGTTGAGCCTAATTATTTTGATCCATTCTTAATGTTAGATGAATTTGGCTCTGAAAACAGTGAAGACTATATTGCTGGTTTTCCTCCCCATCCTCATAGAGGTATCGAAACAGTAACATATATGCTAGCAGGTGACTTTGAACATAAAGATAGTACAGGTGGTGAGGGAAAAATGTCGGCAGGAGATGTTCAATGGATGAAAACAGGAAGCGGGATAATTCACTCGGAAATGCCTGCAATGAAAGAAGGTAAATTACATGGTTTTCAATTATGGATTAATATGCCAGCAAAACTGAAAATGAGTAAACCTGAATATATTTATATAGATGCTGATAAAATGAAAATTCATAAGGATATAGACAAAAAAATCAAGGTCATAGCTGGTAAATTCGAAAAAGCAGAAGGTCCTGTAAAAGGCCATAATGTTGAACCTATTTATTTTGATGTTGAACTAAACAAAGGTAAAAAATTTGATTTTAAAATTCCATCTACTCACAATTCATTTATATATTTAATAAACGGTGAAATAGAAATTGGTGAAAAAAAACATACTAAAGTAAAAGACAGTACTCTAGTATTGTTATCTCGAGGTGAAAATTTAAAAGTTTCTGCAAAAATTAACGCTAAATTTTTAGTCATTTCAGGAAAGCCTATTAATGAAGAAATAGCACGAGGTGGACCATTTGTAATGAATACTAAATCAGAGATCTTACAAGCTGTTCAAGATTATCATAGTGGTAATTTTGTAAAATAATTAATGAAATCAATCAAAATAGAAAAATTCGGCGGACCTGAAGTTTTAACATTCAAAGATACAGAAATTGGAAAACCAGGACCAAAGGAAGTCTTGATTAAAAATTTATCTATCGGTTTAAATTATATAGATGTTTATCATAGAACTGGACTTTATCCTATTCCATTACCAAGTGGTATAGGTCTTGAGTCTTGTGGAATAATTGAAGAAGTCGGGTCAGAAATAAAATTTTTTAAAATTGGTGATAGGGTAACTCATGCATCAATGCCTATTGGTGCTTATTCAGAAAAGCAAATAATGCCTGAAGAAAAATTAGTTAAAGTTCCAGATGGAGTTTCTGATGAAGTAGCCTCATGCATAACATTAAAAGGAATTACTGCAGAGTATTTGATACATAGAGCATATCCTTTAAAAAAGGGTGATAAAATTTTATATCATGCTGCAGCAGGAGGTCTTGGTCAAATTTTATGCCAATGGGCAAATTCATTAGGTGCAGAGGTGATTGGAACTGTAGGTTCAAAAAGTAAAGAAGAAATTGCAAAAAGAAATGGCTGCCACCATGTAATAAATTACTCAGAAAAAGATTTTGTATCTAAAGTAGAGAAAATTGTAGGCAAAAACGGTATCGATGTAGTCTATGATGGCGTTGGTATTAAAACTTTCAAAGGTTCGATCGAAACACTAAAGATAAGAGGTATGATGGTAGCTTTTGGAAATGCGTCAGGGTACGTTGATACAATCGATGTTAAAAAAGATATTAATGCCAAAGGATTATTTTTTACAAGACCTTCAATAGCTCATTACACAGTTAAAAGAGAAGAACTTGTTGAGTCTGCAGAAAAAGTATTTGATGCTTTACTAACAAATAAATTTAAAGTTAAAGTTTCAAAAAAGTATTCTCTAAAAGATGCTGCACAAGCTCATAAGGATTTAGAAGCAAGATTATTGACGGGTCCTGCAGTTATAATTCCCTAGTCTACATTTACATCCATATCAGACATATGAAGTTTTAGAGCATTCGTAGATATATGTATTTCTCTAATAAAAAATATAATTGATATTATCATTGAAAGACAACATGAACCAAAAATAATTCTTGCCAGTAAAAGCTCATTCATATAAAGCGCAAAAACAGTTAACATGTTAAATAAAAATCCGAACGCTGCAAACAAGATTGTCCACCTTAAAAGTGTTATTCTATTGCTCAAATTGAGAAATTGTTTTTTCCACTCAGGTGGAATATGTTTCTCATAAACATGCTCATCATGTAATTTTCTGACTAAATTACTTAAAGTGTGAAATCTATTACTATAAACTCCCATCAATAAAGGAATAGCTGGGAACATTAGTGCTGTTACAGTGTAATCTATATTCATACGAATCAATTTGATTATCAATCTTGCCCCTGTTATTTACAAGTAAAAATTTATGAACCAATTAAATATTTTTATCGAAATAACTAGACTAAAAAAACCTATTGGTTACATGTTGTTATTTTGGCCTTGTGCATGGGGTCTAACCCTGGCTTATGATTTTAAAAATAAGTTAGATGATTATTTTTTTTACTTAACTCTATTTTTTTTAGGATCCTTATTAATGAGATCAGCTGGATGCATTGTTAATGATATACTTGATAAAGAATTTGACAAAAAAGTTGAGAGAACAAAAGATAGACCTTTAGCTTCAGGAAAAGTATCTTGGAAATTAGCCTTAATTTATGCACTAGTATTATGTTTAATTGCTTTTATTGTTTTACTTAATTTTAATTTATTCACAATCATTTTGGCCTTAGGCTCAATGCCTTTGGCATTTACTTATCCTTTAATGAAAAGATACACATATTGGCCACAACTATTTTTAGGCATTACTTTCAACTATGGCCTAGTGCTTGGCTGGACATCTTATGCTGAACAAATTAGTTTAATCCCTTTATTATTTTATTTTGGAGCCATATTTTGGACACTCGGATACGACACAATATATGGGTATCAGGATATCAAAGATGATGAAATAATAGGATTAAAATCGACTTCAATTAAATTTAAAAAAAATTCAAAGTTATTTTTATTCTTATGTTATTTACTATTCATTCTTAGCTTTATCTTGGGAGGTTATATCTTGAAATTTAATCTTATGTATTTCTTATTATTAATTTTTCCAATAATTCACTTATTTGGCTATCAAATTAGATCATTTAAACCAGATAGTGCAGAAAAATGTCTTACAATATTTAAAAGTAATAATTATTTTGGACTAATCGTTTTATCAACTATCCTGGTAGGAAAACTATTTTAATGAAAAATACAGAAATTTACAAAAGACTTTATAAGGATTACTCAAGAAAATACCTTGATAAAATTATTTTATCTGGCTTTTTTTCTATTTTAGTTGCTGGTAGTACTTCAGCAATAGCTTGGCTGCTGGATCCTGCTATTAAAAAATTGTTTATAGAGAAAGACCAATCTCTAATTCTTTTAATTCCATTTATGATAATTATTGCTTTTTCTCTGAAGGGACTTTCTTTATATTTTGCAAAATCTACAATGATTGGAGTTGGTGAGGAGGTTAAGAAAAAATTACAGTACGATATGACGAAATCTCTTATTAAAGCTGATACTCAAATCATAGATAAAAAACACTCTGGAAGTTTTATTTCTAACCTTACTTACGATGTTACACATATAACAAATTTACTTAGCCATGCTTTATTAACGTTATTTAAAGATTCGCTTACACTAATTGGTTTGTTGTTTGTTATGTTCACTCAAAATTGGAAATTAGCTTTGATATCAATTGTAATGATACCTCTAGCTGGTTTTTCTGCAAAAACTTTAGGAAAAAGACTTGGTAAAGTAACTACTCAAGCTCAAGAAAAATCAGGTTTTCTAACTACATATTTAGTTGAATTATTTAAAAATCATAAATTAATTAAAATTTTTCAAAAAGAAAGTTATGAAAATTTAAGAGCTGATCGTTACCTAGAGCAACTAAAAGATAAGAATAAAAAAATACAAGTAGTTTTTGTTCGAATGTCTCCAATAATGGAAACTCTTACTGGAATAATGATAGCAGTTTTAATTTTTTATTCAGGTAAGTTAATGATGCAAAGTGAACTCGATATAAATAATTTTTTTTCATTTTTAGCTGCAATGATGCTGGCATATCAACCAGTTAGGTCTTTATCGACACTTAATATGGTTTTGAATCAAGGTTTATCTGCCGCTTCAAGAATTTTACCGATTATTGATAATGAAAATAAAATTAAAGATGAAAAAGAGGCTAAAGTTCTAAATTTAAAAGAAGCAAAAATTAACTTTAAAAATGTAAATTTTTCTTATGATATTGATAAACAAAGTAAAGTACTCAAAGAAATTAGCTTAGAGTTTAATGGTGGTAAAATGACTTCTTTGGTGGGGCATAGTGGTTCTGGAAAATCTACAATTTTAAATTTAATTCCCAGATTCTACGATATAAATTCTGGTGATATCACCATTGATAATCAATCTATATACAAAACAAAAATCGAGTCCTTGAGAAATAACATATCTTTAGTTAGTCAAGAAACGACATTATTTGACGACACAATTAGAAATAATATCAAATACGCAAATGTAGATGCATCAGATGAGGAGATCTATAAAGTTGCTAAGCTTTCTTATTGTGATGAATTTATAGAGTTGCTTCCAAAAAAATATGACACTTTAATTGGTGAAAATGGAGTTAGATTATCAGGAGGAGAAAAGCAAAGAATTTCAATTGCAAGAGCAATGATGAAAAAGAGTTCGATTATTCTTCTAGACGAAGCAACCTCATCTCTTGACAGCGAGACAGAGTCAAAAATTCAAGATGCATTATCAATTTTAACAAAAAATAAAACTACTATTGTTATTGCTCACCGATTATCAACAATATTGAATTCAAGCAATATTTACGTAATTGACTCAGGGAATATGGTTGCAAGTGGTAGTCACGAGGAATTAATAGAGAGTTCCAACCTTTATAAAAACTTTTATGAAAAACAAATACAAAAATAGATATGTTTTTAATTTATCAATTATTAATAACTTTAATAATTTTATTTTCACCAATAATAATCTTAATAAGAATCTTTAAAGGCAAGGAGGATATATTAAGGTTTAGAGAAAAATTTTGTATTTTTTCGAAAAAAAGGTGCTCTGGAAAATTATTGTGGATTCATGGATCGAGTGTAGGTGAACTAATGAGTGTTTTACCCATTCTTAATAAATATGATAAAGATGATTCTTTTGACCAAATTCTTGTAACATCAAGTACATTAAGTTCATCAAAAATCCTTCAAAAATATAAATTTAAAAAAGTAGTCCATCAATTTTTTCCAATAGATCATATTTTTTTTTCTAATTTTTTTCTTAATTATTGGAGACCAAATTCATCGATTTTTTTAGAGTCTGAAATTTGGCCAAGTATTTATAGATCACTTAAAAAAAGGAGTATTCCTTTAATTCTTCTAAATGCAAGAATAACAAAAAAAACTTTTGAAAGATGGATGAAATTAAAAAGATTTTCATTAAAAATTTTTAATCAGATAAATTTTGCTTATCCCCAAAACAAAGAAACGATAAGTTATCTAAAAAAATTAGGAGTGAAAAACATTAATTATATTGGAAATTTAAAATTTTTTGAGGATAAAAAAACTGTCAATAAAAAATTTGATAATGAAATTAAAAATAAATTTAAAAAATACAAAATATGTATTGCTGCAAGCACCCACGCAGACGAGGAGATATTTGCAGCACGAACTCATATTTTATTAAAAAAGAAATATAAAAACTTAATTACAATAATCATCCCTAGACATGTTCATCGGGTTGATGAAATCAACCATGAATTAAGAAAACTTAATTTGAAAACCTCCTATCACAGTGCAAAATTAAGAAATTTAAAAGATACAGATATTTATATTGTTGATACTTTTGGTGAATCTAAAAGATTTTATAAAATAGCGACTACAGTATTTTTGGGAGGATCTATAACTAATAAAGGTGGTCAAAACCCAATAGAACCAGCACGTTATGGTGCAAAAATACTTCACGGACCGAATATTAGTAATTTTAGAGAGGTATATGCATTCCTTAAATCCTTAAGCATATCCAAAGAAATAAGAAGTCCTTTACAATTTTCTAACGAAGTAATTTTTAGAAAAAAGATGGAAAAGGTAAAAAAAATACAAAAATTAGGTAATGTTATATTTAAAAATACATTAAATAAACTGAGTAAATCAATAAATTATGAAAATTAATAAACCCAAATTTTGGGATAATACAAACTCAAAGATTTTACCATATCTACTTTTACCCTTTTCACTAATTTTAATTGGCATTAATTCAATAAAAAAAATAATTATAAAAAAAGAAAAAATAAAAAAGATTAAAACAATATGTGTTGGCAACATTTATTTAGGTGGTACAGGTAAAACTTCTCTAAGTTTAAAAATACACGAAATACTTAATCAAAAAAAAATTAAATCATGCTTTATAAAAAAGGATTATTCTAATCAGATAGATGAGCAAAAAATATTGCAAAATAAAGGAAAACTATTCAAATCAAAAAGAAGACTGAACTCTTTAATGGATGCTGTTGATCAAGGCTATAAAGTTGCAATTTTTGATGATGGTTTACAAGATTACTCTATAGACTATGATATAATTTTTGTTTGTTTCAATGATGTTAATTGGATTGGAAATGGTTTCACGATACCTTCAGGACCTTTGAGAGAAAAACTTAATAATATAAAAAATTATAAAAATATTTTCATAAATGGTAATATGGAAAATTTAGAAAATATTAAAAACCAAATTTTTAAAGTAAATCCTAAAGCAAAGATTTTTGTTACAACTTACGCACCTCTAAATTTGAATGATTTTATTAAAAAAGACAATTACTTAGTGTTTTCTGGAATTGGAAATCATCAATCTTTCATATCAATGTTAAAAAAAAATAACATAAATATTTTAAAAGAAATTGAATATCCAGATCATTATACTTATTCAGATAAAGATATAAACAACATCATTACAGAAGCTGAAAATATCAACTGCAAAATAATTACAACTGAAAAAGATTTTTATAGGTTAAATGATAAGTATACTAATAAAATTAAATTTGTTAAATCAGTGCTTCAGATTCAAAACGAAAGTGAATTCTTAGATATAATTCTTAATTGATATGAGAAATATAAAATATTTTTTACAATTCATTCTTGTAATTATATTTTTCTTTATATTCAAAATTTTAGGGATTAAATTAGCATCTAACTTAAGTGGTAAAATTTTTCAAATAATTGGTCCAATCTTTAGATCAAAGAAATTAATTTATTCTAATATTAAAAAGGCGTTCCCAAATATTAATCAAAATGAATTAAAAGAAATTTATATTTCCATGTGGAATAATTATGGAAGAGTGTTTGCAGAATATATATTTATTAAAAAATTTAGACACGATCAATTAAATGATAACATCATTGTAAATGGTGGGGAAATTCTTGAAAATATCAAACTTAATAAACAAAGAGTAGTATTTATCTCAGGACACTTTAGTAACTTTGAATTGATGGCAATGCAAATAGAAAAAATGGGCATCCAAGTTGCTGCAATATATAGACCATTAAATAATATTTTTTTAAATAAAATAATCGAGAAAATAAGAAGAGATCATATTTGTAAATTTCAAATTAAAAAAGGAATTGGAGGAACTAAAGAACTTGTTAAATTAATAAAAAATGGGTTTTCGACTGCACTAATGATCGATCAAAGAGTTTCCGAAGGAATACACTCAAATTTTTTTAATGAAAAAGCCTCCACGACAACCATTCCTGCTCAATTAGTAAAAAAATACAGAATACCAGTTGTGCCAATTTTTATTGAGAGGTTTGATGGCATTAAGTTTAGAATGACTGTTAATAAGCCCATTAATTTTGAGGAAAGTAAATCAATTGAAGAGATTACAAACGAGCTAAACAAATTACTTGAAAATATGATATTAAAAAAACCAAATCATTGGATTTGGTCTCATAATCGGTGGAAATAAATTATTTTTTTTCTATTTTTTCTCTTTTTTTATTTGCTTCAACATATGAATAATAAGGCTCTTGTAAATCAACATTCCAATAATTTAAATTTTCTAAACTTATAGATTTACCAGAAACTGCACAGATAACATGATCGCCCGGTTCGATAACTTGAAAATTATTTGGTAAATATTTTATTTTTGCTAATTTTTTACTCATTTTTAGTTTATATACTTATACATGATCGTAGGTGTAATAGGAAGTGGTGGCAGAGAACACTCAATATGTGAACTGCTCAAGCGTTCAAAGAAAGTAAATAAAATCTATTGTTTCCCTGGAAACGCTGGAACTTCCAAAATAGCGGACAATGTTAATATAGACACAAATAATTTTGAAATCTTTAAAGACTATATCTTAAAAAATAAAATTGAATTAGTGGTGGTGGGACCTGAAAAGCCACTAGTAGATGGTTTAGTAGATTACTTGCAAAAATTTAAAATTAAAGTTTTTGGTCCAAATAAATTAGCATCTCAGCTGGAGGGTTCCAAGATTTTTACAAAAAAGATTTGCGAAAAATATAATATTCCTTCAGCAAAATTTGGAGTATTCCATAACATTGATGATGCCAACAATTTTTTAAAGAAGTCTAGTCATCCTATAGTTATAAAAGCTGATAATTTGGCCTCAGGAAAAGGAGTTTACATTTGTGATAGTGTTGAAGAGTCTTCTAAAGCAGTTAAAGAAGTTTTTGAAGGGAAATTTGGTAAAACGAATAAAGTTTTAATTGAAGAATTCTTAAAAGGTGAGGAAATGAGTTTTTTTATAATAAGTGATGGAATTTCAATTCAAAACTTTGGAACAGCTCAAGATCATAAAAGAGTTTTGGAGGGCGATAAAGGGAAAAATACAGGTGGCATGGGTGCATACTCTCCCTCTAGATTGATAGGAGAACAATTAGAAAAAAAAATATTAAATAAAATTATAAACCCAACCTTAAGAGCATTAAAGGATCTTGGGGCAGAATATAGAGGTTTCTTATACGCAGGACTAATGATCATCGATAATGAACCCTACCTCATCGAATATAATGTAAGAATGGGAGATCCAGAGTGTCAAACAATTCTTCCGAAATTAAATACAGATTTATTTGAGATATTTTTAGCTTGTTGCAATCAAAATTTGAAAGAAATAAAAATAAATTGGAATAATAAAAAAAGTTTGTGTGTTGTATTATGCTCAAAAGGTTATCCAGAAAAATACGAAAAAAATGTTGAAATAAAAAATCTGAATAAAATTAAACTAAATTCACAAGATTTCTTATTCCATGCAGGAACTATTGAAAAAGGAGGAAAGTTTTTCTCCGTTGGAGGAAGAGTGTTAAATTTTATTTCATTATCAGATGAATTCTTAAAAGCTAGGGAAAATATAAATAAATATTTAAAAAAATTAAATTGGACTGGTGGTTTTTATCGTAAGGATATTGGTTATAAAGTAATAAATAAATGAGGATTATAACTGGAAATTTTAAAGGCAGAAAACTATTAACTCCCAACGATATTAAAACTAGACCCCTTAAAGATCTAACAAAAGAATCAATATTCAATATTCTTAAACATTCCAACAAGTTTAAAGTTGAAATTAAGAATTCAGTGATTTTGGATTTGTTCGCAGGCGTTGGATCATTTGGAATTGAATGTTTATCGAATGAAGCAAAATACGTCACTTTTGTCGAAAATTATAATGGTGTTCTGCCTATACTAAAGAAAAACTTATCAAATCTTAAATTAGATAAAAAATATGAAGTAATAGAGCAAAATATTTTTACCGGGCTTAAATTAACAAAAATTAATTATGATATCATATTTTTAGATCCACCATATAAGGATAAGAATATATCAGAATTAATTGACAAGATTTTTAAAATAAACTTACTAAACAAAAATGGGATAATAATTACTCACCGAAGCAAGAACATAAAAGAGGAATATTCAAAAAATTTTCGTATTTTAGAGGAAAAAACCTATGGTATTTCAAAGATTTTGTTCGGCAATTTAAACTAAAATTTTTTTAGTCTCTTTTTTAATTAATTCCACAGCTGGTTGATCATATGGATTTACTTTAATAGCGTTACCTAATAAAATTGTTTCTAATATAAAAAAATTAAATAGTTCACCAAGAGTTTTTTCATCTCTCTTTAATATTTCAAAACTTCTAAAAGGTATTCCTTTTCTTCTAAAAACATTCTCGGTAGCTCTTTTTTGAGCATATGTCATATCTAATAATCTTTTATTTCTAAGAAATTTTTTCGAGCTTAGAATATCTTTGTTTACAATTTTTTGTGAATCTTTCTCATGAACGAAAAAAAATGTAAAAAAATTATTTGTAAAGCCATCCAAATAAAGTTGCATTACACTATGATTATCTTTTGGCATATTGGAAACGATAGGCATTAAACCTTTTTTTTTTTTACCTAAACTTTCTGCTATTAGTTGCTGATACCAAAAAAATAAGTTTTCAGATTTTTTGTCATAATTTATTATAACTGAATTATGTTTTTTCTTTTTTAGAAAAAAAATAGTTGAACTAACGTTAGAAATTAAAGCGTTTAAATATTTTTTGTTTTTAACTAAACTATTTAATTGTCTAAATTTTTTTGAGTCTAATCCCATTAACTCTGCAGGTAACATTCCTGTTTCAGATAGAACTGAATATCTTCCGCCAATAAAATTATTGTGATGTATCACTTCAGCTTTTAAACTTTGAGCTAATTTATAAAGATAGTTATCTTTATTTTCTGTTATAATTAAATTTTTATCTTGTTTATTTATTATGAGATTGGTGTTAACTATAGTTTCTAAGGTTTCTCCTGATTTAGACACAACTAAATTTAAACAATTTTTATTTTTTTTATTTTTATTGCTCACATCTAAATCATTTATAAAAGAAAAATTTTTTTTTATTTTTTTCCTTAAAAAATCATATATAGCCTCAGTACCCAAAGAGGATCCTCCCATACCTATCACTCGAAAGTTTTTAAAATTTTTATATTTATTCAACTTTTTAATATCAAAACTGTTTTTGTAATTGGCACTTAAGGATTGAATAACGTGATTTTTTTTTTTGAGAATAAGATTTAAATCTTTAGATACTTGTTTAAATTTTTTTTTTATCAGAAAATTTTTGAAAATTATGCCATTAGTAATCATCAATTTTGTTTAATTTTTTCTATAATTGAATTTTCAAAATTCTTATTTTGTACTCCAGAACTTTCTGAAGAATTGTTATTTGATATCAATTTTTCAATATTATTTTCAGGCTCATTTTCTTCAATATTTTCAGATATTTTGGGTAATGGTAGCTCATTAAAATCTGGTGGCATAACTAAGGGAGATTTTTTTTCTACTAAAAATTCATCTGTACTTTTTTTCTTTTGAGATGTGAATCCTTCTTTGATATTCTGACAGCTTTGAAAAGTAAAGAATACTATTACCAAAAACAATATTGATCTAATTTTTTTCATTTAAAGACTCTTGCTTGTTAGAGACAATTTCTAAAATAATCATAGATAAAACACCTAAACAAATGAATATATCTGAAACATTAAAAATAAACCAATGAAAATTTTCTACATGAAAATCTATGAAATCTGGTACAGCCTCAAAAATAATTCGATCATAAAAATTGCCTAAAGCCCCACCTAATATCATTAAAAGAGAATATTTTTTTAATCCTTCACTTCTATTAAGCATTACAAAAATAATCAATATTACTACTCCTATGAGAAAACTTAAAATATGATAAAAAAATTTATCACTAAAAGAAAATAAACCAAAAGCTATGCCTTCATTCCATATTAAACTTATATTTAGAAATTTTGAATTATATAAATCAGAACCATAATTTTTCTCGTGAAAACTGATCACATAAATTTTTGAAAATCTATCAACACAAAAGATACTAAAGATTATTAAAAAGTTTATCAGAAAATTTTTATTTATTTTATTTGACATTTGGGATGCCTCTCACATGGATCTTTTCTTATTTTCCAACAAACAGAACATTTGTTTCCAGACGCTTTTTTTGTCTCAACTAAAATATCTAATTGATTATCAAAATTAACATTAGCTTTGGAAACTATACATAACTCTGATAAATCCATACTTCCAACTATATCCTTATATTTTTGATTAAGTTGAATATTAAGATCTGCCTCTAGACTTGAACCAATTTCTTTACTAGCTCTTTGTTCTTCAATGCTTATGTTGCATATATCTCTTATTTTCATTAATTGAGACCATTTCTCTGCCAGTTTATCATTTTTGAATTTTTCTGGAAATTTTAAAAATTTTTCTAAATGAATGCTTTTACTGTTCTTTGATATTAGCTGATAAATTTCTTCAGTGGTGAAAGATAAAATAGGAGCGAACCATCTAAGCAAAGATTTCAGCAGAATATTTAAAACAGTAACACATGATTTTCTTTTCTCAGAATTAATTGGATCACAATATAAAGTATCCTTTCTAATATCAAAATAAAATGCTGATAAGTCTACTGTGCAAAAACTTAACAATTCTTTATAAAGATTATGAAAATCGTATTTATTAAAATAAGTTTCAAATTTTTGATTCAATATATATATCTTATTTAACAGAAACTTTTCTAGTTCTGGCAAGCTTTCGATATCAATTTCATCAAAATTAACATCCTCAAATTTATCGTTTATATTTCCTAGTAAATATCTGAATGTATTTCTTATTTTACGATAAGACTCCGAATGCTGATCTAATATTGAATAATCTATTCTTAAGTCTTCTGCATAATTTGATGCTGCCACCCAAATCCTTAAAATATCGGCACCATACTTTTTTAAAATATCCTCTGGTGCAATTACATTTCCTAGAGATTTTGACATTTTAAGACCCTTTCCATCTACAACAAACCCATGAGATAGTATAGACTCAAAAGGTGCTCTGCCTCTTGTTCCACACGACTCTAATAAAGAAGAATGAAACCAACCTCTATGCTGATCCGAACCTTCCAAATACATTGATGCAGGCCACTTCAGATCTTTTCTTTTCTCTAGAACAAAAGAATGAGTTGATCCACTATCAAACCAAACTTCAACGATGTCGCTGAGCTTTTCGAAATCTTCTGCTTTATATTTATTGCTTAAAAATTTTTGAGGATCATCTTCAAACCAACAATCCGAACCCTCTTTCTCATAAATTTTTGCAATATTTTCAAATACTTCATCATCTATCAAAATTTCATTAGATTTTTTATTTACGAAAATTGGAAGAGGTACACCCCAAACTCTCTGTCTTGAAACACACCAATCTGGTCTTGTCTCAATCATTGATTTTAATCTTTCTTTGCCTTTACTTGGATAAAAAGTTGTATCATCAATTGCTTTTAAAGCTTTACTTCTTAGTTTATGACTTTCCATAGAAATAAACCATTGTGGTGTTGCTCTATGAACTAAAGGTGCTTTTGACCTCCAAGAATGAGGGTAGGAATGAACTAATTTACCATTTGAAAGAAGTTTATTTTGTTCTTTTAATTTTTCAATAACAATTGGATTGGCCTTGAAAATATGTAGACCTTCAAACAAAGAAACATTTTTTGTATATTTTCCATCATCATCGACTGTCTCAATGGCTTTTATTCCGTTATTTAAACAAAGATTAAAATCATCAGGTCCATGACTTGGTGCACAATGAACAATTCCTGTTCCTTGCTCAGTGGTAACGAAACGGGCCTCTAACATAGGAATATCGTAGTCATAACCCAAATTAACAAATGGATGCTTGCAGATAGTATCCTTTAAATCTTTACCTTTAAATTTTTTTAGACTTTTAAATTCTTTTAACTCACAATTTTTTAAAACCGAGTCTAGTAATGCTTCTGCAACAATGATCTTTTTATTTTTAAAATTTCCCTCATCACTTATTTGAATTACCAAATAATCTAAGTTTTCGTTGTAAGCTAGAGCCTTATTAGCTGGTATGGTCCAAGGAGTAGTTGTCCATATTACAATATCACAATCATTAAGCTCTTTAATTTTTGATGATTTTACCGGAAAGCAAGCATAAATTGTATCAGATTTATGATTTTGATATTCAACTTCAGCATCAGCTAAGGCTGTTTTTTCTACTGTTGACCATAAGACTGGTTTAAATCCCCTATAAAGACTTCCCTCTTTTAAAAATTTACCTAACTCTCTTACAATTTGTGCCTCTGCATCATAACTCATTGTTGAATAATAATTTTCCCAATCACCAACAACACCCAGTCTTTTAAACTGGTCTTTATGAACCTCTATCCACTTTTCTGCAAATGATCGACATTCTTTTCTGAATTCAACAATTGGAACATCATTTTTATTTTTTTTATTTTTTTTGTATTGCTCTTCAATTTTCCACTCAATAGGTAAACCATGACAATCCCAACCTGGCACATAAACAGAGTCTTTACCGTCCATTTGATGAAATTTCACAATGATATCCTTTAATATTTTATTCAAAGCAGTCCCCATATGAATATTTCCATTTGCATATGGAGGACCATCGTGAAGAACAAATTTTTCTTCTCCTTTTCTTGAGTTTCTTAATTCTTTATAAAGGTCAATTTTTTTCCAAAGTTCCAATATTTCTGGCTCTCTTATTGGTAAATTTGCCTTCATTGAAAAAGCTGTTTTAGGTAAATTTATTTGACTTTTACTCATTTTATTTTTTTTGCAATTAAAAGATCGATATTAATTTGTTTCTTCAATTGTTCTACATTTTTGAATTTTTTTTCTTCTCTTATAAATTTTAAGAATTCAACTCTTAAATACTTATTATATAAATTTCCAGAAAAATTAAATAAATGTACCTCTAATAGTATTTTCTTTCCATTAAATGTGGGTCGATATCCTAAATTTGCTATACCTGTAATATAAATTGACTCATTCATTTTTCTAGCTTTAACACCATAAACACCGGGTTTAGCCAAAACGTAATCGTTGATATCAATGTTAGCTGTTGGAAAACCAATCTTTTTTCCTAGCTGTTTACCTTTTTGAACCTTTCCATCAATGGACCAGTTTCTTTTTAAAAGTTTGTTCACATCCTTAAGCTTTCCATTTTGCAAATATTTTCTTATTAGAGAAGATGAAATAATTTTTTTTTTAACTATTAAAGGTTGAGGTTTAATTATCTTATATTTGTATAACTTTTCATACTTTATCAATTGTTTTACATCTCCCTCTCTTTTATTCCCAAACTTAAAATTATTACTTACAAAAATAAATTTTGGATTAATTCTTTTTCCTAGAGTTTCTTTTATAAATGAAATTGATTTTGTTTTTGAAAATTTATGATTAAATTTTTTAATTATGACAAAATCAACATTAAGCTTACTTAAATTTTCAATTTTCTGATTTAAATTAGATATTCTGAAATTTTTTAATTGTGGATTAAAAAACATCTTTGGCATTGGCTCAAAAGTTAAAACACCAATCTTCGATGAATATCTTTTTTTATACTTTTTTGCTAGCTTAAATAATTTTTGATGCCCCAAGTGAAGTCCATCAAAATTACCAATTAAGATAATCGAGTTTTTATGTTTTTTAGAAATATTAAAACTATTATATAATTTCATCTTCACCATTTTAATTCAGATTGAATATAATTACAGATTGTTTCGTAGGATCTTGCTGTCTCCTCAATTCCTTTATTTTCAATTTCTTTTTTATGTATACCATTCGAAATGATTAGAGAGTCGTAATTGAGAAGATTTGCACCTTTTATATCTGTATTTAAATTATCACCGACTGAAAGAGTTTTTTTACCTTTATTATCAATGGATAAATTATAAACTTCAGGGTAAGGTTTACCAAAGTATACAACTTTACCCCCCATTTTTTCAAAAACCATAGCAACTGAACCTGCGCAAAGTTCTCTCTTGTTTCCTCTGTCCACAATTAAGTCTGGATTAGTGCAAATCATTTCTTTGTCTAAGTTTTTCTCAAATAATTCTTTATAATAATTTAAATCTTTATCAAATTTTTCAAACAATCCAGTGCATAAGATATATTCTCCTTCATCAATGTTGCCCGACTTCATTTTAACAAAGTCATTAAACAAATCAAAATCACGTGGAGGCCCAACATGAAAAAAATTTTTCTCAGATAAATTTTTTTTAAGATAATTTAATGATGCTTGGCCAGATGTAAAAACATGATCTCTAATTTCTTTTTCCATGCCCATTTTTTCTAAAAAGGATTTAACAACATAATTAGGTCTTGGAGCATTAGTAAGTAGAATGTATTCTTTGCCTTTTTTTGTGATTTCTTTTAAAACGTTAATTGCCTCTTTGTGAAGGTTTATTCCATTATGAATAACACCCCATAAATCGATATAAAAAAGCTGATAATTGTCAACGATGGAGCAGAAACCATCTTTGTCTAAATTTTTAGTCATCAAAATAATCTATAACCCAAAAAATCCACAATTTCCTACCTTTTTTAATAAACTAAATATCAAGTATATCTTGAAATAGTATTACCAATCTCTATATGAACTCCATATTTATATAGGAGAATATATGAAATTTAGACCGTTACATGACAGAGTTTTAATAGAAGTTTTAGATAGCAGCGAAAAAACTGCTGGAGGAATAATCATACCAGATACTGCACAAGAGAAGCCCCAAGAAGGAAAAGTTGTTGCTGTTGGTGGTGGTGCAAAAACTGAAGATGGAAAAAAAATTCCAATGGATGTTAAAGTTGGAGACAAGGTTTTATTTGGCAAATGGTCAGGAACTGAAGTCAAAATTGATGGTAAGGAATACAGCATAATGAAAGAGTCAGACATTATGGGTATTTCAAGTAAATAATATAAGTTAAAGGAGAAAGTATAATGGCAAAAGTTGTTAAATTTGACGCTGAAGCAAGATCAGCAATGATAAGAGGAGTAAATATCTTAGCTGATACTGTTAAGGTAACGTTGGGTCCTAAGGGCAGAAACGTTGTGATGGACAAATCTTATGGTGCTCCAAGAATTACCAAAGATGGTGTTTCAGTTGCAAAAGAAATCGATCTTGAAGATAAGTTTGAAAATATGGGTGCTCAAATGGTTAAGGAAGTTGCTAGCAAGACAAATGATGAAGCTGGTGACGGAACTACAACTGCAACTATTTTAGCTCAAGCGATTGTTAAAGAAGGTGTAAAATATGTTACAGCTGGAATGAACCCGATGGATGTAAAAAGAGGTATTGATGCGGCAGTAGATGTTGTAAAACAAAACTTAGTTTCCTCAGCCAAAAAAGTAAAAGATAGTGATGAAATTGCTCAAGTAGGAACCATTTCCGCTAATGGTGATAAAGAGATTGGAAGTATGATTTCTAAAGCAATGCAAAAAGTCGGTAATGAAGGTGTCATTACAGTTGAGGAAAATAAAGGAATTGAAACGGAACTTGATGTCGTTGAAGGTATGCAGTTTGATAGAGGATATTTATCACCATACTTTATTACGAACAGTGACAAGATGACGACAGAGTTAGACAATCCTTTTATTCTTTTACATGAAAAAAAATTAACAAATCTACAACCAATGGTTCCACTTTTAGAGGCAGTGGTACAGGCTGGTAGACCACTAATGATTATATCTGAGGATGTTGAAGGCGAAGCTTTAGCAACGTTAGTTGTAAACAAGTTAAGAGGTGGTTTAAAAGTAGTAGCTGTAAAAGCCCCAGGTTTTGGTGACAGAAGAAAAGCTATGCTTGAAGATATTGCAATCTTAACTGGTGGAAGTGTAATTTCTGAAGATTTAGGAATTAAACTTGAAAACGTTAAATTAGATGATCTTGGATCATGTAAAAAGGTTAAAGTTGATAAAGATAATAGTACTATCGTAAATGGTAGCGGTAAAAAATCTGATATTGAAGCTAGATGTTCTTCAATCAAACAACAAATCGAAGAAACAACTTCTGATTACGACAAAGAAAAACTTCAAGAAAGATTAGCTAAACTAGCTGGTGGTGTTGCTGTAATTAAAGTTGGTGGTGCTACAGAAGTTGAGGTTAAAGAAAGAAAAGATAGAGTTGAAGATGCACTTAATGCAACAAGAGCTGCAGTTGAAGAAGGTATTGTAACAGGTGGTGGATGTGCTTTGTTATATGCTGCTCAAGATCTTGAGAAAGTTAAAGCTAAAGGTGAAGATCAAAAAGCTGGTGTTGATTTAGTTCGAAGAGCTTTAGAGGCTCCAATAAGACAGATTACAAAAAACGCTGGAGTAGATGGTTCAGTTGTAGTCGGTAAATTGTTAGAACAAAATAAAAAAACTCACGGCTATGATGCACAAAATGAAGAATATTGTGACATGTTTGCTAAGGGTATTATTGATCCAGTCAAAGTTGTTAGAACTGCACTTCAAGATGCAGCATCAATTTCTGGATTATTAGTAACAACAGAAGCAATGATAGCTGACAAGCCAGAAGAAAAAGATGCGGCTCCTGCTGGTATGCCTGGTGGAATGGGCGGCATGGGTGGCATGGGCGGCATGGGTGGCATGGGTATGTAACCCAATAACTCCTGATCAAAATTCTAAAAGGGCAGTTTTTACTGCCCTTTTTTTTTGCTTAAAAAAATTTGTAATATAGAATTATTATTATGTCGAAAAGATATAGTGGAAAATCGTTTAAAGACTCTAGTGTCAAAAAAAAACCTAAATTAAGTTTTAAAGAAAAAAGAAAAATTAAACGCGAAAAGCGAAAAAAATAAAAATTAAAAAAAAATCCTTAATTTATCTAAGCCTAGTGTAGTTTTTTTTGAGTTTTCAAAAGTGTTTAAATATGTATAAGAACCCAGATTTATGAATAATACTATAAGAAACATCACCATAATTGCCCATGTTGATCATGGCAAAACAACCCTAATTGATAACTTAATGAAACAAAGTGGCTCATTTAGAGAAAATGAGATTGTTGATGAAAGGCTGATGGACTCTGGAGAATTAGAAAAAGAAAGAGGAATTACAATATTAGCTAAACCTGCCTCGATTAATTGGAAAGATTCTAGAATAAATATAATTGATACCCCCGGCCACAGAGATTTTGCTGCTGAAGTTGAAAGAGTACTTAGTATGGCTGATGGAGCATTATTACTAATAGACTCTGCTGAAGGTGTGATGCCTCAAACAAAATTCGTTTTAGCAAAAGCTTTAAAACAAGGTTTAAAGCCAATTGTGGTTATAAATAAATTAGATAAATCAGATCAAAGAGCTAATGAAGTTCTAGATGAAACATTCGACTTATTTGTAAGTTTAGATGCTAATGAAGACCAACTAGATTTCCCAGTTTTATATGCCAGTGGAAGATCTGGATGGGCCGATCATGAAGTTGATGGTCCAAGAGAGAATCTTAATCCACTTTTAGATAAAATCGTAGACCATGTTAAACCAGCTGAATTAGACAAATCAAAACCTTTCGCTATGCTTTCTACACTTCTTTATGCTGATAGTTTCTTAGGAAGAAGTTTAGTAGGTCGAATTTCACAAGGAACAGCAAAAGCTAATCAAGCAATTAAGGCAATCAACTTAAAAGGAGAGAAAGTTGATGAAGGAAGATTAACTAAAATTTTTAGATACGAAGGTACCAAAAAAGTTCCAATTGAGGTTGGTGAAGCTGGAGATATTGTAGTTGTTGCAGGTTTAGAAAAAGCTAATGTTGCAGATACTATTTGTGATCTTGAAGTTAACGAACCAATAGAAGCTACTCCTATTGATCCTCCAACTATGTCAATTACAATAACAGTAAATACATCTCCTTTGGCTGGTACAGAAGGTAAAAAATTAACAAGCACACAGATTAGAGATCGATTAGTTCAAGAGGCACAAAATAATGTTGGAATCACATTCACTGAAAATGAGGGAAATGATTCTTTTGTAGTAAGTGGTCGTGGTGAATTAATGTTGGAAATTTTACTTACTCAAATGAGAAGAGAAGGTTTTGAAATGACTGTGAGCCCTCCAAAAGTCCTCTATAAAAAAGATGAAAATGGTAACAAGCTTGAGCCAATAGAGGAAATTACTATGGATCTTGATGAAGAGCATTCATCAAAAATAATTGATTCAATGAATAGAAGAAAAGGTAAATTAATAGAATTAAAAGACACTGGTAAAAATAAAAAGAGACTTGTATTTCATGCACCAACAAGAGGTTTAATGGGATATACAAGTAGATTTTTAACGCTGACAAAAGGAAATGGTGTTATTAATAGAATTTTTTATGAATATGGTCCATTTGAAGGGGAAATGGAGGGCAGAAGAAATGGTGCTCTAATTTCTATGGAACAAGGAAAGGCAGTTGCTTTTGCAATCTTTAATTTACAGGCTAGAGGAGAAATGTTTGTAACTCACAACGATCCTGTTTATCCAGGAATGATTGTAGGTCTATCACCTAAGCCGGGAGATATGATTATTAATGTCATGAAGGGAAAAAAATTAACTAATATGAGAACGCAAGGTACTGATGAAAATGTTGTCTTAACTCCTGTTAGAAAAATGTCGATTGCTGAACAATTAAGTATGTTAAATACAGATGAAGCTTTAGAGATTACTCCAGAGTCTTGTAGATTAAGAAAAGCTATTCTTGATCCTCATGAAAGAAAAAGAAGTGAAAAATCAGGCGCTGCTGCCTAATCAAAAAATTTATCAACTAAAAACAAACCTAGTGCAACGCACGGACCAATACCAAAAGCGAATAAAAGAGTTCCGACACCTACTGTTCCACCCAAATACCAGCCAATACTTACAACAGAAATTTCTAAAAAAGCTCTAACGGCTGCCACTGGTAAATTGGTTACTTTTTGCAAACCAATCATTAATCCATCTCTTGGTCCTGCGCCTAGGTTAGAAACTAAATAAATGCCCCCACCTATTCCAACCATTAATACAGAAATTACTGCTAAGATTAATTGATTAAAATAATCAGATGGAGTTGGTACAAACTTTATACAAAGATCAATCATAAAGGCTATTATTAAGGCATTAAATATTGTGCCCATTCCTGGTTTTTGGCTGAGAGGTATCCACAAAATTAAGACAGCAATACTTATTAAAAGAGTAATTGTTCCAATACTTAAATTAACATTTAAAGAAATACCTTGAGCTAAAACACTCCATGGAGAAGCACCCGTAAAAGAAACAATTAATAAACCTTCGCCAAGACCAAATAAAGTCAGACCAAAACATAAAAAAAAGAAAGTGGAAAATTTTGGTTTAAAATTATATGGCCTATCAGAACTCCAATTAACTTTAGGTATTTTCTTTATTTTTAGAAACATTTTAATAAATTATTTCTATTATAGATAAAGTCCACTAATGTAATTGCTAAATGAGAAAATTTATAGCCATTTTGTTTATTATAATTTTTCCAGTTATTTCTATGGCACATATGGGTCACTACAATAAATATAACAAAATTGAAATGGAGATTTTTAGAAATGGTGAACTAATTGGATACAATTATTATTTTTTTGAGAGAAATGGTGAAGAAACTATAATTACAAATCAATTTAAATTTTCTGTTGATCTATTGGGAGCTACAATTTTTAAGGTTGAGTCCTATGGTGAAGAAAAATATATAAAAGATCATTTGATATCATATGATTCTAGAACTCTTCAAAATGAAAAAGAAAAATTTGTAAATTTAAAATTAAATAAAGATAGTAAAAAATTTGATATTAAAGGCTCCTCATTCAACGGGGAAGCAACCATTGATAATGTTATTGGAAATTGGTGGAATCATAAAATTTTACAAGCAGAATCTCAAATAAGTCCAATATCAGGGAGTATTAAAGAACAGGTCGTTACTTTTGTGGGAAAAGAAAAAATAGAGCTTTATGGAAAAATTTATGATGTTGATCATTTTACACTTAAATCTAAAGATATGAATATTCCAAAAGATAAACGATTAGACTTTGACATTTGGTATGATCAAAAAAATTTGAGAATTTTAAAAGTGTCTTACTCAAGAATGGGAAATTGGGAATACAGATTAAAAAGCTTTGAATAATTTATCTTGAAATTTTTTTATATAAGTCCTGTGCACTTATCCATCCCGACTCCAGTCTTGGTCCGACAAACCAATCAGCACAAACACCTATTTTTTTGTTTGGATCCCAAAAACTTTTAATTTTGAAAGGTTTTGAATTCGAAGAGTATTTCCAGCCATGATTAAGAGAGAAATTGATTTTTGTTTTTTTAATATTTGAAAGTTGAAAGAACTTGTCGATCATAATTTTTGAATTCTTTTTCTTATTATTTTTATTTTGATTAATATTTTTATTTGCCCACTTGAATGTACTTTGTAGAGTCCATAAATCATATTTTGATTTAAATCTTTTTTTTGAATTTTCATTACCAGCCCAGCCAAGAATTGAGTCTTCGAAAAGGTAGCTGCTACTAGATTTTTTGTTTTTTTTTATAGCAATCATGGTAGTTATATTAGCATCCATTTTTATTGATTTTTTTACAAAAGAATTATTTATAAATTTTTTAGAAAGTTTTTTTAATTGTGGAAATGGACAGGTCAAAATAATACTTTTAAAAGATCTCAATTTTCCATCGGCAAATGATAAGTGCCAAAGTTTGTTTTTATAATGAATTTTTTTTAATTCACTTTGATAGTTGCACTTAATTTTTTTTAATAAATACTTGCTAATATCATTGTTTCCATTTTTACCTATAATTTTGAGATGTTTTTTATCTTCTTTTTTTTTGGAGTTAAGAAAAATGTGTTCACCACCCCAAACCTTTAAAATTTTTTTTTTAATTAAATGTTTAGTAAACTTTTTAAATTCTGGAGTTTTTGGTGAAAAGTACTGAGTACCATGATCAAAGCCTATATTACCTCTTATTCTTTTGAAAGATGCACGACCTCCTGGACCTCTCGCTTTATCAAATAGGATTACTGTATTTTTTTTATTAAGAAGATTAGCAATTGTAGCTCCAGAAATACCTGAACCGATTACGCAGAATTCAGTCATTTACCAGCAACAACCATTCCCTCAATCATCATGGTTGGTGAATTGGTTGCATATTTGAACTCTAAATCATTTGCCAGGGTAATATGCTGAAACATGTCTTTAAAATTGCCTGCAATGGTAATTTCGTTTATAGGATACTTAAACTCCCCGTTTTCCACTAAAAACCCTGTCGCACCAACAGAATAATCACCGGTTACTATATTACTTCCGTGACCTATAGTTTCTGTAATATAGAGACTTTTTGATTTTGAATTCAACAAATCTTTAAAACTTATATTTCCATTTTCAAAATAGAGATTACTTGTCCCTCCGAATCTTCCATTTGATTTTAGGTTGAGTTTTTTTCCATTGTAAGTATCAATCAAATAATGTTTTAAGACTCCTTGTTCAACTAATTTAAGGGTATCAGTTTTAACCCCCTCTTTATCAAAATTTCTTGAACCCAAACCTTTAAGTATGTCTGGTTTATCTAAGATATTAATTGAGTCGGAAAATATTTTTTGGTTAACTTTATCTTTTAAAAAAGAGGTCCCTCTTGATATCGCTGATGATGAAATCGCACTTGCAAAAGTACTTAATATTCCCTTGGCTATTCGTTTATCAAAAATTATAGCAATTTTTTCGCTACCTATTTTTTTAGGGCTTAATTTTCTAATGGTTTGATCAGCAGCTTTTTTGCCTAATTCTCCTGCATCGTCCAAGTCTTTTAAAAAACATTTGCTAGAATAATCATAATCTCTTTCCATGCTTTTTTCATCTTTTGCGACTGTAACGCTCGAAGCTGTAAATGAGGACGTTTTATAACCAGCACAAAAACCTTCGGTATTAGCTAAAATAAAATTTGATTTATTTTGAGTAAAACTAGACTCAGTATTAACAATTTTTTTATCAATAGAGGCAGCGAATTCTAATTTTTTCAAATAATCTATTTTTTGATCATTTTCTATATGAATATCATCATAGAGATTTAAATCTTTAACTTCTTTAGCTAACAAATCTCTATCTGGTAATGAATTGAATTCATCTTCAGGAGTATTTTTTGTTGTCTCAACACATTTTTCAATCAAAATGTTAAGGTTATCATCAAGTAAATTAGAGGAAGATATTGATGATTTTTTTTTTCCAATGTAGGTGGTAATGCTTATTCCAAGATCATCTGACCTATTAGACTCATCTAGTTTTTTATTTCTAAAATTGACGGTTTCAGATACAGAGTTGTTAACGATCACACTAGACCCAGTTGCGCCTAATTTCTTGGCTAAACCTAGACAATAAGATGCCTTTTTTTCTAAAAACTCTTGATCTTTGACCATTTAAAGTTTTGTGCCGCCAACAGTCATCTTATTAATTAGAATAGATGGTTGAGCAACACCAACGGGAACACCTTGGCCAGCTTTTCCACATGTTCCAATTCCCGGATCCATCATCATATCATTACCTACCATAGAAACTTCTTTTAAACTCGAAGGACCATCTCCGATAAGAGTTGCACCTTTTATTGGAGATCCAATTTTGCCATTAACAATCTCATAAGCTTCGGTGCAATTAAATACAAATTTCCCAGAGGTAATGTCAACTTGTCCGCCACCAAAACTTACCGCAAATATACCTTTGTCTACAGCTTTAATCATCTCATCTTGGGTCTGATTACCACTTAACATCATTGTGTTTCTCATTCTTGGAAGGACGATATGTCTATAATTTTCTCTTCTTCCACTACCGGTAGATCTCGTTTTCATCAAACGTGCATTCAGACGATCTTGCATAAAGTTTTTTAAAATTCCATTCTCAATTAAAACTGTTTTTTCTGTTGGTGTACCCTCATCATCAATAGTAAGACTACCTCTCCTATTGTCGATGGTACCATCATCAACTATCGTAACTCCTTCACTAGCAACTTTTTGGCCCATTAAATTATGAAAAGCAGAAGTTTTCTTTCTATTAAAATCCCCCTCTAAACCATGACCAACAGCCTCATGAATTAATATTGCTGGCCAACCAGGTCCTAGTACAACTTTCATTTCACCAGCTGGTGCAGGTTTACTCTCTAAATTTACTGAAGCTATTCTCAAAGCCTCATCACAAACACTTTTCCAATTTTCATCTTTTAAATAAAAATCGTAGGATTGTCTTCCTCCAACACCATACACACCTGACTCTTTCCTTCCATTTTTCTCAAGCATGACTGATACATTGAATCTTATTAAAGGACGGACATCAGTTAAAGACTCTCCGCCAGATCTAATTATTTCAACTGATTTTTGTTCACCTAAAAAATTGGCTGTGACCTGTTTAATGTTATTATCTTTAGAGCGTAAGTAGTTATTTACTTCATTAAGTATTTTAATCTTTTCATTAAGGGATTTTTGTTCAATAGGATTTATATTATCATAATACTTTTTATTAGATTTAGGAATTTCATGATTATAAGTGCCTTTAACAGATTTTAACGTTGATTTTAAATTTTCTGAAGATTGCCTTAATGAATTTTTTGATATTTCATTAGAGTGAGAATATGCAACTATTTCATCAGAGATAGCTCTAAATCCAAAACCTAAATCAGAATTATAACTCGAGTTTTTAATTTTATTATCATCTAATAATAATGTCTCTGATTTTGTATTTTCTAGATATAGTTCTCCATCATCACACTTACTCAGTGTATCTGATACAATGTTTTCTGCTTCTGATCTAGATATGTCAGATTTTTCAAAAAAATTATTCATAGAAAGCATTATTTAGAAGTTTTATCTACTATTTTCAATATGAGTATTTTACGCATATACATTATTTGAATAAATAGTAATAAATCTACTTATATGAAAGTTTATTTTAATAATTCATGCAAAATCTGCAAAGCTGAAATTGATTTATATAAAAAAGAGAAGATTCAAGAAATCGATTGGATTGATATTACGGGTAATGAGATAGCTGAAAAAGAGACCTCTAAAAGTAATAAAGAACTTTTGCGAAGGCTACATGTTAAAGAAGATGAAAAAATTTTAAAAGGAGCTGAAGCTTTTCTAGCTGTGTGGAAAAAAATTCCCAAATATAATTTTTTATACAAGTTTTTTAAACTACCAATAATTTTTACGATATTTTCTTTTTTTTATGAAATAGTTGCATTCTTCTTATATCTAAAAAATAAAAAACAATTAAAAAACTAACTAAAAAAAAACAGTAAAATTTCACTCAACAAAGACATAGAAGTTATAAACATAATGAGAACTATTGAATACATTAATAAAATAATCTTATTTTTTTTTCTTCTTAACCTTACAAAATCTTTATCATCTAAATCGGAGATATCTCTTTCACCTAAAACAGGGTAATCATAAGTAAATCGCCAAGTACTGTCGCCAAGTCTCGGATCTAATTTGTTGTAATAGATAATCCATGCCAATACATACTTTAAAATTAAAAAAAGCATTATCATAATGATTGATCCAAAAAACATATTAAAGTTCTACCTTGTTATTTAGAAAAAATTAATTGTTATTTTGTGATCTTTTGCTAGCAATTAATTGTGTCAAAGCGTCCACCATTGTGTCTGAGGCTTTAAAAATATCAATATTTTTAAATTCATATGAATGATTTTTTTCAGGATTTGTTTTATCCTCTATTACTATTCCTTCATTGGGTGAATTATTTTTAATGTAAATTAATAATAACCAATCTTCATCTTCAGCTTCATCCCATTTTATAAAAATCTCACCGGTTTCAAATCTTCTGTCTATACACCGCAAAATCGACATATCTCTTGTAATGTGTCTTTTGTTCAATTGAAATACTAGACTGCTTGCACTTCTATAAAAACTTTCTAAGGCAAACTCAACTTTTTGTCTCGCTAAAGTATATTCTTTTTCCTTAATTAGTAACGTTTCTCTGTCTTCGTTACCTTGTAATTTAACACCAAGGGCTTCTACTCTCTCCTTGATCTTTTGGTCTCTAATAACTCGGTATTTTTCTTTAAGTTTATCAATCCTTTCTTGTAACCCTTGATAATCCTCTCTCTTCTCTTTAAGCGCTATTTTCTCAAGTTTTTCTAATTCTTTTACTTCTCTTATTCTAAACTTTTCAATTTGACGCTCTAGTTGAAGTTGCTTTAAAAATTGTTTTTGTTTTTCGGCTTGTTCTCTTCTTAAAATTGCTTGTTCTTTTCTTAAAAATAATTTTATATCTTTATTTCTTTGCTTTTCTAACCTTGCTTCCTCCTTTAAGGCCTTCTCTTTTAGTCGAGTTTTTTCAAGCACCTCTTCTTGTTTTGCTTTTTGTAGCTCAATTTTCTCAATTCTCTCTTTTTCAATTTGTTCTATCTTAATTCTTCTTTTTTCCTCTTTTTTAATTACTTTGTAGTTTGAAATTGTTTCGGAAATTTTATCAAAAAAACTTTGGATGTATCTTTCTGGGTTTAAATTAATTTTAAAATCAAAGTTTGATTTAATCGATAACTGGAATTTTACAATTTTTGAAATTAAACTTTGATTTTTAGTTTTAGGTATATAGTTTTTATTTTTCTTAAGATTTATATTTTTTTTCTTTTTTTTGTTTTTCCTCTTTTTCCTTGAAATAATTATCTTTTTCCCAACTTTTTTGATATTTTTCAGTTTAGTTTTTTTTCTTTTTACTCTCTTTTTTCTCTTTGATTTTTTGTTTTTTTTTTTCATTTTAAAGGAGGTAAGATTCTATCAATAATTTATTGATAAATATAGTCCCTAGTGACTGGAGTAGATCCATAATTTTTTGTAAGTTGAAATTGATATACAACTTGATCACCCCACTTGAAAGCCATCTCACATCCCGCAAGATAAAACTCCCACATTCGAAAAAATTTCTCATCAAACATTTTAATAATTTTTTCTCTATTTCTTATGCAATTTTCTTTCCAGTGTCTTAAAGTGTGTGAATAATGCAATCTCAAAACTTCGATATCTGTAACAACTAAACCTGCTTGCTCTATGGGTGTTGTGACCTCACTTAAACTTGGTGTGTAACCACCTGGAAAAATATACTTGGTTATCCATGGATGAGGATCCCTGGGTGGATTTACTGATCCTATGGTATGTATTAATGAAACACCATTGTCATTTAATAAATTTTGAATTTGTTTAAAAAATTTTTTATAAAATTTACGTCCCACGTGTTCAAACATTCCAACACTTACAATTCTATCAAATTTTTCCTTAAGTTCTCTATAGTCAATCAATCTAAACTTCACCTGATTTTCTAAATTTTGTTCAGCTGCTTTTCTTTTGCAGTAATGAAGTTGGTTTTCTGATAAAGTAATCCCTGTTACTTCACATTTTGAATTCTTTGCAATATCAATTGCTAACGACCCCCACCCACAACCAATATCTAAAACTTTTTGGTCTGGCTTTAAATTCAATTTTTTTATTATATGTTTAATTTTATTATTTTGTGCTGTTTCAAGACTATCGTTTTCATTACGAAAGTAACCACATGAATATTGTCTTTTAGGATCTAAAAATAGATCATATAAGTCGTCAGATATGTCATAATGATGGGAAACATTCATTTTAGATTTTTTAATAAAATTAAAATTTGTTAAATATCTATACGAGCCTCTAATTCTATTCATAATATAACTAAATAAATTAACTTCTCCTCTTCCAATATTCTTCAAAGCAAGATCTAAAAAATCTGTGATAGTGCCGTTCTCAATAATTATTTCACCATTAGTATAAGCCTCACCAAAATACAGATCTGGATGAAGTAATAATTTATAATGAAGTTTTTTATTTAAGATTCTTAATTTAATAGGATCATTACCTGGTTTTCCTATGATATAGTCTCTATAATTTGCATCAGTAAGAATAAAACCACCATCTTTAAAAACATTATTTAGAAATCTAGCAAGTTGCATGTTAGGCCGCCAGTAAAGATTTAATTTTAAAATTTAAATTTTTAAGATTTTCAAATAATTCTTTCTCATTCTCTTTGGTTAAAAGAGTTAGTGGAGGTAATACATTTTTAAATATGTCATTTTCTTTTGCACAATATGAATGCAAGCCAGAAATAAGATTATATTTATCAAAAGCAGACCTAACATTAATCAATTTTTCATTCTCAGTTTGAGTTTTTTTTGAAATGAAGTCATCATAAACTTTCCTGGATAACTCTGCAGTAACATTACATGTAGCTGTGATTATTCCTGAACAACCTATTTCTAAACCTTCAACAAGCTTGGTTTCTGATCCAGGAAGAATTGAAAAATCTTTTAATCTTAAATTTTTATAAATATTGTAAGAACTATCTTTTATACCAATTATTTGTTCAGGAAATTTTTTGACTAGCTCTTGCACACATTCTAAACTAAATTTATAACCACATAACTTTTCAAAATTATAAAGTATAATCCTTGAATTCGGAGCCGCCTCTACAATTTTTGAGTAAAAAGTAATTACTTCCTTATCACTATATTTATAATATGCAGGTGGCATAATTAAGAAATTTTCAAAATTTAAAGATAATGCTATTTTAATATAGTTTATTGTTTCACTTAAAGAATTGAGCCCATTACCTATTATAAACTTATTTTTGTATTTACTTTTTGATAAATTATTTAAAAGCTTAATTTTTTCTGAGATCGAGATCAATTGTGCTTGTCCAGTGCTCCCAAATATTGCAACACCATGACATCCTTTGTCTATAATGTTTTCAGCATGTAGAATTGTTTTTTCTATGTTGAGGCTTAAATCTTTATTAAAGATTGACATTCCTGCAGCATATATTCCATTTATTTTAGACATATATTTTTACTTGTAAGTATAATAGAAAAATCACATTTATGAAAACAGGAATTTTTTTAAGCTATAAGGGTTTAGGAGCTAATTTGTTACATCTTAGTTACTGTCATCAGATTGCAAAAAAATTTGGTAAAGTTGAACTGATCACATTATGTCCAAATCTAAATAGAGTTTTGATAGACGACCCCTTAATTAAAAGTGTAAATTATTTAGATAAATTTCATAGAAACTTTTTTGATATAATAAACTTATCAGTCTTTATAAAGAAATTTAATTTTGAAAATATCTTTATTTTTTATCCAAGTATAAGACATTATCTAGCTTGTAAAATTGCTGGTATAAAAAATATTTATCATTATCCTTTATTTAAAAAAAAAAATTTACATCTTGTAAATGCTGCTAAAACTTTTACAGAACAATCTTTAAATATTAAAAATTGCCCAACTGAAACTCAAATTTCTCTAAATAGTGAAAAAATTAAAAAATATAATCTTGGTAAACAAAAGAAAATTGTACTTGGAATAGGCTCCTCTGGTCCGACAACTAGATGGGGATATAATAATTTTGCATCTTTAATAAATAAATTTAACAATATTGGGGATTATCATTTTTACTTAGTTTGTGGAAAAAATGAGGAAGAAGGCGCAATTAAAATTATAAACCAAGTAAAAAAAGGTAATTGTGAATCTTTAAGCTCTAAAGATGTATCAGAAATCATATATTATATTTATTTAAGTGATATTTTTATTGGAAATGACTCATTCGGGCACCATGTTTCAAGTCAAATGAATAAACCTAGTTTCGTAATTTTATTGGATACACCAAAAGCTTATTCTGATTACAGTAAAAATCAATTTAGGATTATCCCACCTGGTGCCGACATAAATAAAATCACTCATGGATCAAGCTTTGATCCAGATTCAATAACAGTTGAAATGATAATTAATAAAGTTAAGAACTTTATATAATTTCCTTTAACAAAATGTCTCTAGCTTCATTAACTAAAGTAGATAATCTTGCGGTTTCTGGTGAAATATCTGGATGAATTTTTTTTTGAATTTTTGTGTAAGCTTTGTTTATGTCCTCTTTGGTAACCTTCTTTTTTTGATCTAAATTTAAAATTTTAAAAGCTTCACTTACAGACATAGTAGACATATTATTGTTTTGAGATTGATTAAATGAAAATCTACCTGATCTTCTTAATGTTTGAATTAATCTAAAAAGAGAGATTAGTTGGAAAATTGATAAACCCTTTAACTTTAATAAAGCAAGACTAGCGAGTGTGAGTGGCAAAGTTAGCAGAAATCTGCCTCCAATTGCAAACAGAATTGCTAAAAAAATTAATCCGATTATTATCAGCAGTCTTAAACCTTTTGAAAGTTTTTTTGATGAGATATTACTGATGTATTTCAAAAGGAAATAAAAAATGACTAATATTACTACTGTATAAATAATTATATTCATATAACTGTTTTCATTATGAAAATACCACAACTAAAAAAAAAACCAGAAAGAAAATCTTGTCACAATGTTGCATGGGAAGATAATTATAGTTGGATTCATCAAGAAAATATCCTCGAGGTTTTAAAAGACGGATCAAAATTACTTCCTGAAGTAAGAAAATATCTAGAGGAAGAAAATAGTTACACAGATCATATTTTGAAGGATAATAAAGAAATTGAAAAAAAATTATTTCATGAAATTAAAGGTCGAATAAAATTAGATGACGTTTCACTTCCATTCAAAGACATTAGATACGAGTATTGGACTAAAACTACAACTGAAGGAAATTATTCTATAAAACTTAGAAAAAAAATTGGTTCTGATGAGATTGAAGAAATTTGGAATGGAGATAAGGAAAAAGAAAAATTAAAAACAGAATACTTTGGAATTGGAGATTTAGAGGTAAGTTATAATGATAAATATTTAGGATACTCATTAGATTTAAAAGGATCAGAATATTATACTATTTATTTAAGAGATATTTTGTCTGGGAAAGAAATAACAGAAAGAATAGAGGAAACTAGTGGCAGTATAACTTTTAGTTTGGATGACAAATATATATTTTATTCAAAACTTGATGAATTTCACAGACCTAGAAAAATTTATAGGCATAAAATTGGAACATCTATAAAAAACGATGAATTAATTTTTGAGGAAAAAAGTGAAGCATTTACAGTTGGAATAAGTTTAAGTTCGGATGAAAAATATTTTTTTATTACAACCTCAGATCACAACACTTCAGAACAATATTACTTTAAAGTTAATGAACATAAACCTGAGCCAAAATTAATAAAAAAAAGAAAAAGAGGTATAATCTATTCAATTTCATCTTGGAATAATTATTTTTATTGTCATACAAACGAAGATGCTGAAGATTTCAAAATAGAGAGATGTAGTGATTTATCTAAACAAAATTGGGAAGTTTATATAAATGCTAAAGATGAAGTTCTTATAGGCGGCTTAATATTTTTAAATGATTGGATTATAAGAAGTGAAAAGTCAAATGCTCTTGGGAAATTATACTTAAGAGATATAAAAACAAATTTAGAAGAGGAGTTAATATTTTCAGATGAAGAAGTAATTGTCCCTGGTATCTCATTGACGCAAAGAGATAAAAATACTGATCTAGTTTATTTGTCATATTCATCTCCAAAGACGCCTGGAAAAACTTATCTTTATAATTTAAAGACGAAAGAAAAAAAATTAGTAAAGGAACAGGAAATTCCATCAGGTCATAACACTGATGATTATATTGTTGAAAGATTAGAATGCTCTTCTCACGATGGTAGATTGATACCTATTACAATAACTAGACACAAAAAAACTAAAATTGATGGGTCGGCAAATTTACTACTATATGGTTATGGATCCTATGGTAATTCAATGTCTCCTGATTTTTCATCAACTAGACTCAGTCTAATTAACAGAGATATCATTTGGGTTACTGCTCATATAAGGGGCGGAATGGAAAGAGGAATGAAATGGTGGAAAGAAGGTAAACTTCTTAATAAAAAAAATACTTTTGAAGATTTCATTTCTGTTGCAAAAAACCTAATTGAAAGAAATTATACATCAAAAGGTAAAATAATTGGCATGGGTGGTTCGGCAGGAGGCTTATTAATGGGCGCAGTTGTGAATGAAGCACCCGAATTATTTCTTGGCATAGTGATGGCAGTACCTTTTGTAGATTCATTAACTACAAACTTAGACCACTCACTTCCATTAACAGTTGGAGAATTTGACGAGTTTGGAAATGCTAAAGATAACAAAGATCATTTCGAATATATTTATTCTTATGCTCCATACAATAATATTAAAAAAATGGATTATCCTCATATTTTAATCACAACAAGCCTAAGCGATAATAGAGTTTTGTTTGACGAACCTGCAAAATTTACTGCAAAACTGAGAGATTATAAAACCGATAACAATCTTCTTTTACTTAAGACAGAAATGAATGCGGGACACGGTGGAAAATCTGGTCGAGATGGTGCAATAGAAGAAATTGCTTTTGATTATGGATTTATTTTAAAAATTTCAAATAAAATTTAAAAAATACTTGAAAAAAAAAATATAATTCCCATATAGATACCGTAAGTCGCCTTATGGGGCTTGCATAAATAAACTTGCTTAAAAAAAAAGGAGGATATATGACAAGTAAGGATCTATCTATATTCAACTCACTAAGACCTTTCTCAATTGGTTTTGACGATATGTTTGACCAATTCGAAAACATGTTGGGTAATGGTAATTTGACTATGCAGTCGAATTATCCACCATACAACATTAGAAAAACTGGGAAAGACAACTATTCAATAGAAGTTGCTCTTGCTGGTTTTAGTAAGAAAGATGTTGAGGTTGAGTTCGAAGATAATTTGTTAACAGTAAGGACAAAACAAGTTAACAAATCTGATGAAAAAAATGAAGATGGTGAAATAATTCACAAAGGTATTTCGCAAAGACAATTTGCAAGATCATTCACTATTGCAGACGATGTAAAAGTGAATAGCGCCGAGTTAAAAGATGGTCTTTTAACAGTAGCTTGTGAGAGAATTTTACCAGATCATAAGAAAAAAAGACTTATCGAAATTAGATAAGCTTAGCCTTACTTGCGAGGAGTACTCCTCGCAAGTAAACTTTAAAAACATCCATTAGATACAAAGCCTATTACTATATTGTCTGAATTTATTTCAAATCTTCTTTCGCAGGGGATTAAGTATTTTTTTGTATTGTAAATTACCTCTAAATTACCTTTTGCATTTTTGAAATCTTCATCAGGTTTACCTAATTCCATCTTAAGTTCGCTTAAAGATTTTCCTATAAATTCACTTAATTTTTCATTTTCTTTTTGGACTATGTTGTCTGTTTTTTCTTTAACAGTTTGACACCCTGTTAGTAAATTAACAAATATAATTGTTATTAAAAAAAATCTTAGTTTATTCATCATTACAAGTTAACAGCACAATTATGGCATAAATATAAACTTCTTAGTTGAATTTTGTGAATAAAGTATACTTATAAAGAGTATTTTTAATCAGAATCAAATAATTATCATTCATGAGGAGGATTTATGCTTGATAAATATTTCAATTATAAAAAACACAAAACTGATTTTAAAACAGAAGTAATCGCTGGTACTACAACGTTTTTAACCATGGCTTACATCATGTTTTTAAATCCATTTATTTTGTCGGGAGAGTTTGCTGGACCCGAAAAAGGTTTCTTTGATTTCGGCGCAGTTTATACAGCAACTATTTTAGCGACTGCATTAGCATGCTTTATTATGGCGTTTTATGGAAAAACATGGCCAATAGGATTGGCACCAGGAATGGGAATCAATGCTTTCGTAGCCTTTGGAGTTTGTGCTGGAATGGGTTATACGCCACAGCAAGCTCTAGGTGCTGTATTAGTAGCAGGTGTATTGTTTTTAGTGATATCATTAACCCCTTTAAGAGCTTGGTTAATAAATTCAATTCCTAGAAGTTTAAAGTTAGGTATTGGTGCTGGAATTGGTTTGTTCCTAGCAATCATCGGCCTTCAAATAATGGAAGTGGTTGTCGACAATCCAGTAACCTTGGTGCAACTAGGTAACTTAAGTGATCCTCTTGTATTATTAGGATGTGCAACTTTTATTGCAATCATAGTTTTAGATAAGATGAATATTAAAGGTAATATCATTATTGGGATCTTAGTTTTTAGTATTATTGCTTGGGTGACAGGCCTTGCAAAATTTAACGGTATTGCAAGTTCTCCACCGCCGATGACTTATCTTTTTGAATTTGATCTATCTGCCGCTATGACTGCAGGAATGTCTACGGTAATATTTACATTATTATTTATAGACTTCTTTGACACCGCAGGAACATTAACTTCAGTGGCAAATGTTGCTGGAAAGGTTGGCAAAGATGGAAAAGTTCAAGACATAAATAAAGCAATGTTATCTGACAGTGTAGGTACTGTTGCAGGAGCTATGATGGGAACTACTACAGTTACTAGTTACGTAGAGTCTGGTGCAGGAGTTAAAGCTGGTGGAAAAACTGGAATGACATCATTGGTAATTGGTATACTTTTTTTAGCATGTATATTTTTCGCTCCATTAGCAACTAGTTTACCTAAACAAATAGATGGTGCTGCTTTACTTTTTGTTTCAGTTTTATTTATTAGAAATATAACTGATATTGAATGGAACGATGTTTCAGAGTCTGCCCCGGCTATTCTTGCTATGATAACTATGCCTTTAACTTATAGTATAAGCAATGGTATTGCCTTAGCATTTGTGTCGTACGCTTTAATCAAAATATTCACTGGTAAGTTTTCAACTACTTCACCAGCTATATGGTTAATAGCAGTTTTAAGTGTTATAAGTTTTGTTGTTGCCTAAACATTTATGAAATAGGGCTAGTTTTTACTAGCCCTATTTATTTTGTTTTAATATTTCCTCAATTGATAATTCTTCGTAATGTTCAGTAGGCTGGACAATCCATGGATCTGAATTTAGTCTTATAGGACAAAAATCGGGTTCAAAAGTTGAAGATTTTTTTTTCCATAAACAAGCAGTTTTTACCTCTTTTATATAATCTTTTGTGGGGCCATAATTTTTTAGCCATTCGATGCTTTTGTTTAATGTCAATCCAGTGTCAGAGAGATCATCAATTAAAAGCACTTTGTTAAAATCTTCATTACTAGCTAAAGAGCTTATTTCTCTTGCAAACATCAATTGGCCTTGTTGATCCTCCATGCCTTCACCTGAATAACTTTGAATGACAATGTATGCGATAGGTAGTTTTAAAATTCTAGACAAAATATCAATAATTGGAGCTGCTCCTCTCATAATACCAACTAATACTGTAGGTTTATATTTTTGATGAATTTGTATTGCTAGTTTTTCAACTATTTTAGTATACTCATTAAAGCTGATAATCAATTTCTCTGCCATGAAATTTATTATCATAATTGAAATTATTTAAAAAGGAGAAATCATGAAAGCATATTGGATAAGTTTATACTTAAAAGTAGATAATCAAGAAAATTTAAAAAAATATGCAGAGACTGTTACACCAATAATAAAAAGTTATGGTGGTTTGCCTCTTGTTAGAGGAGGAAAACATACAACTTTTGATGGTGATGATTTTTTAAGAACAGTGGTTTGGGAATTTCCTAGTTTCGAACAAGCATTAAAGTGTCATGAATCAAAAGAATATAAAGCTGGTTGGGAATTAGCAAGAAAAACAACTATTAGACATATGCAAATAGTTGAGGGTTTTAATACTGAATAGGTTCTGGATCAATACTTCTCCATAAATACCATGTTGCTACAGAACAATAAGGTGAAAATTTTTTTTTTAAAAGCATTACAAATTTTTCTGGTGGTAAATATTTTTTTTTATAATTTTTTGAAATTGCTCTTAAAAGGCCAATATCTTGGATAGGCCAAATATTAGATCTGTTATATGTAAAAAGTAAAATCATTTCTGCTGACCATCTTCCAATTTGTTTTAATTGAGAAAGATAAAGTATTGCCTCTTCATCACTCATATTCTTTATTAATTTTGGATTAAAAGATTTATTTAAAGTCTTTTTTGCTAAATTCTTAATGCCAGATACCTTTTGACGGCTCAGACCACAACTTTTTAATTGAAGTGTAGTTAATTTAGATACTATCTTTGGATTTATTTTATTATTACACTTCTTTTTAAATTTTAAAAAAACGGCGTTTGCAGCAGCAACACTAATTTGTTGACCAATAATACTTTTACATAAGGAAAAGAATATATTTCTTCTAGAAGTAAGAATTATTTCTGATGGACTTTCATAGCTTTTAATTAACTTTGCTAATACTTTATCTTTTTTTGATAGGTAATTTTTTGCTTTTTTCCAATATTTTGGAACTTTAGTCATTTATTGTTTTAGAAGTGATTATTTTTTTATTATAAATTTCTCTTCTAAAGATAATCAATGTAGATACAATTACTAGTGATGCTCCAAAAAGCGTTTTATATGTGGGCACTTCTCCCCATATGAAGTAACCAAAGACTATAGCAAATAATAAAGCTAAATATTTTAATGGGGTAACAAGAGAAACTTCAGAATATTTATATGACTGACCCAGCCATAGATTAGCTACTCCACCAAAAATACCAACCAAAGATAAAAACATAAAATCTTTCAAACTTGGCATAACCCATCCTTGTGGAATACTTAAAAAACTTAATAAAGTAATAGATAAAGAAAAATAAAAAGAAATTAACCATACAGGTTCTGTTGTTGATAATTGTCTTAATGTAATGGCAACATAAGATAAACCAAGACAAAATATTACTGGGAAAACATAATAAATGTTTAATTGGCTTATACCTGGCTCAGTAATAATTAATATCCCTATGAAACCAATTATTACTGCGAGCCATCTGTAAATCCCAACTTTTTCACTTAATAAAAATATTGATAGGATTGTTGTAAATATTGGTGCAGCAAATGAAATACTAACAACGGTTGCTAAAGGTAGTTTTCTTAAAGCTATAAAAATTGCAACTAAAGCAACAAGGCCCGACATGCAACGTAAAAAATGCAAACCAGCTCTTTTTGTGTAATAAAAATTATGAAGTCTATCTTTGGGTATTATGAGGAAATAAAATAGGATACCAAAAAATCCTCTAAAAAATAAAACTTGTCCTATCGGATAATCAACCGACCACTTAACAATTATGTCCATTAACGAAAATGCACAAACAGACATAAACATGTACAAAAAACCCAATTGATTTTTACTTAGCATACGAATAATTTGTAAATTAATTTAAATCTTTATCAATGGAAATAGCAGTTTTAGCTCTTGGATGTTTTTGGGGACCTGAAATAAAATTCAGTAGAATTGATGGGATAATTAAAACAGAGGTTGGCTATTGTGGAGGCGATAGCAAACAAACTACCTATAAAGAAGTTTGCACAGGAAAAACTAATCATGCAGAGGTTGTTAGGCTCGATTTTGATGAAAAGATGATCTCGTACGAAAAAATTTTAAATATATTTTTTGATATTCATGACCCAACCACACTAAATTCTCAAGGGCCTGATTTTGGGACTCAATATAGGAGTGAAATATTTTATTTAAACGATAATCAAAAAAAAATAGCTGAAAAGGTTTTAAATGAAGTTAATCAAAGATTGTCAGGCAGAGTCGTAACAAAAATATCATTACTTAAAAATTATTGTGTTGCTGAGGAATATCATCAAAGATATTTGGAAAAAAGATAAATGTCTTTAATAGAGACTGAATGGTTGGACAAGAATCTAGATAATGTAAAAATTATTGATTGTTCATGGCATATGCCTCTAACAAAAAGAAATGGTTTTGAAGAGTACAAAATTAGGCATATACCAAATTCTATATTCTTTGATTTAGATTCTAATTCTAACAAAAAAACAAGTCTTCCCCACATGTTAGTTGATAAATGTGATTGGGAAAAAATAGTTTCAGCAATGGGAATTAAAAATGATGATAAAATAGTAATTTACGATAATTCTGATGTATTAAGTTCTTGTCGATGTTGGTATAATTTTATTTATTTTGGTCATGATCCAACGTTAGTCCATATATTAAATGGCGGTCTGAACAAATGGATTAAAGAAAAAAGAACGACTACTTCTGATTTACCTTTGATAAATAAGTCTAGATATAAAAGTTTAGAAAAAAAGGAATTGGTTAAAGATATGAAAATGGTAAATCAAAATATAATTAAACCCAATTTTAAAGTTATAGATGCTAGAAGCAGAGAAAGATTTGAGGGTAGAGTTGCGGAACCTAGAAAAGGATTAAAAAGTGGAAATATTAAAAATTCTTTTTGTATACCATTCAGTTCCTGTTTAAATGAAGACAAAACATTTAAAGATGTAGATGAACTTAAAAAAATTTTTCATTCGTGTTTAAATGATATTGACGACAAGAATATAGTTTTTTCTTGTGGATCTGGAGTTACTGCGTGTGTTTTGGCACTAGCTTATTCCCTAATAAATGATAAATATCTACCTTGCATTTACGATGGTTCTTGGGCTGAATACGGATTAATTTAGAAGTATGAAAAGATCTACAAAAACAATATCAATAATTTTAATATTTTTTCTTGTTATTGCAGCTGTAATTATTTCAAGAACTTTAATAGCCAATCATTTTAAAAAAAAATTTAGTAAGATACCTCCTCCTGGAATAATAGTTACAGAGGTGATAAACAAAGAATTTTCAGAAAGAATTGAAACTTTTGGCACCGCAATTTCCAAAAAATCACAAACTTTCAAAATTAAAAAAGATGACCTCCTAGGTGATTTAGAGCTTAAAGATTTTGTAAAAAAAGGGGATAAATTAATAAGGTTAAAGAGTGGAGATATTATTGCGCCGTTTAGTGGTGTGCTCGGTTACACAGGGCTTACTGAGGATATTTTAGTTTCGAATAACATATTCATTATTACGCTAGATGATAATTCTGAAATTTACTCAGATATAAAGATTCCTGAAAGTTACTCTGCATCAATAAAAAAAGGACTTCCAGTAGAAGTAAAATTATCAAGCTACAAAGGTAAAGTTTTTTCTGGAGAAGTTGATTTTGTTTCAAGTAGAATAAATGCAGATACACGAAGTTTATTATCTAGAATTAAAGTGAATAATTCAAAACAAGAATTAATTTCAGGCTCATTGTTGGAGGTTAGTATAAAATTTAACTTAAGAAATTCATTAAGCGTGCCTGATACCAGCGTGATGATTGAAGGTGATAAATCATATGTTTACAAAATTAATAGTTCAAATATTGCTAATAAAACTGAGGTGAAGACAGGATTAAGAAGTAATAGAAACATTGAGATAATCTCTGGACTTAATGAAGGAGAAACTGTTGTAGCTGAGGGCCTTAAAAAAGTTAGACCCAACGGTAAAATTAAACCTATTACAAAATAAATGTTTATCACTGAATTAAGTATAAAAAGACCTACGGTATCTTGGGTAATGTCCCTAATACTAATTATTTTTGGATTATTTGTATTTTGGAAATTACCAGTTAGAGAACTTCCTGACGGTATTCAGCCACCTGTGGTTCAAGTACAAGTAAATTATAACTCAGCATCAGCGTCAATAATAGATCAAGAAGTTACTCAAGTTATTGAAGATGTAATAGGGGGTGCTGAAGGAATAAAGAATATAGATTCTAAATCTGAGAATGGCAGGAGCACAATAAATGTTGAGTTTGATACAAGTATAAATTTGGATAACGCTGCAAATGATATTAGAGAAAGAGTTGCAAGAGTTGTAGATAATTTACCCACAGAGTCAGAACCCCCGCAGATATTAAAAAGAGCTGCGGGTTTTACAACAACAATGTGGTTATCCTTGTCCTCGTCTACTTGGAGTGATCTTGAATTAGGAGATTATGCGAAAAGATATTTGGTAGATCAATTTTCAAGTGTAAAAAATGTTGGAAGAATATTAGTTGGTGGTCTAAGAGAATTAAGTATTAGAGTTTGGATAGATCCGATTAAACTGGCGGCAAATGATCTAACGATAAATGAAGTTGAAGTTGCAATGCGGGGAGAGAATATTAGTCTTCCAGCTGGAACTCTTGAAGCGGATAACATTGATCTGACGCTCAATTTAGACAAATCTTATAATGATATAGATTCTATTAAACAATTACCGATAAAAAAAACCAATAATAAAGTTATTTTATTATCTGATATTGCAAATATTGAATTTGGACCTGTTTCAGAAAAAACTCTATTTAAAGCTCAAACTAAAGATCAAATAAATTTGAAAACTGTTGGGATTGGTATTTATGCAAGAAGTGGTGCATCAACAGTTGAGCTTTCAAAGGATATTAAAAAAAAGATAATTGAAGTAAAAAAATCTTTGCCTGAAGAATTAGATTTAAGAGTCTCATTTAATAGAGCTAATTATGTGGAGGCTGCAATTGAGGAAGTATATAAAACCTTAGTTATAGCTTTTATTTTGGTTGTTTTAATAATCTATTTATTCTTGGGAAATCTTAAGGCTGTAGTTGTACCAGCTATTGCACTTCCAGTAAGCTTAATAGCCTCTTTTTTAGGTCTTTATATTTTTGGTCTATCAATAAATATTTTTGTACTTTTAAGTTTTATATTGGCCATAGGCATAATTACAGATGACTCTGTAATCATGACAGATGCAATATATAGAAGAATAGAAAATGGAGAAACACCACTTGTAGCAGCCTACAAAGGATCTAAACAAATATCATTTGCAATAATCGCTACAACACTAATTTTGGTTGCCGTGTTCCTTCCGCTAATATTTATTGAGGGAATTTCTGGAACATTATTTAGAGAAACTGCAATTGCGTTGTCATTTTCAATAGTAATTTCATCTTTTGTAGCATTAACTTTGTCGCCAATGCTTGCTAGTAAATTCTTAAATAAAAAAAGCTCAAAGAAAATTTTTATACAAAAATTTGAGAAAGTTTTTTTAAATTTTGCCAAATTTTACAGAGAAACTTTAGATGTTATTGTTCACAAAACTAAATTGGTTGGTATTTTTATGGTGTTCATAATTATTTCTTCTATCTTATTATTTAGTTTTTCAAAAAAGGAATTGCTGCCTATGGAAGATCGTGGTGCTTATTTAATTATAGGAGCTACTGATGAGGGAAGCTCTTTTGAATATACACAAGAACAGGCGCAAAAAGTTGAGGCTAGGTTAATACCACTTTTACAAACTGAAGATAGTCCTTACTCAAGATTTATTATGCGAGTACCTGGATTTGGAAATTCAGCAAACTCATTTAATAGTTTTATTATAATTGCTCTTTTAGATGATTGGAAAAAAAGAAAAAAAGGACAACAGGTAATATTAAGAGAAGCAATTGGAAAAATTGTTACTCTCCCCCAAGCCCTGGCTTTTCCCATATCTCCACAATCCATAAGGGTTTCTAATTACAATAAACCAGTGCAAATGGTTATTTATGGTAACAGCTACGAAGAACTCGAAGAAATTCAAACACAAATAATTCGGAAAATTAGATCTAATAAAAACCTCTCAAGAATTGAGTCTGATTACAACAGAAATAAACCCGAGGTAAAATTAATAATAAACAAAAATAAGGCCAAAGATCTGGGAGTCTCCACAAAAGCTATTGGAGAAACTCTAGAAACTCTTTATGGTGGCAAGAAAATTACTACTTTTAATAAATTGGGTAGAGAATATCCAATTATTGTCCAACAATATTTGTCGGATAGGAGAAATAAAGAGGGAGTTTCAAAGATATTTGTTCGTTCCGACACTACTGGAAAATTAATCTCACTAGCCAATTTAGTAAGCTTTAAAGAGGAAGGCTCTGCAAAAGAATTATCAAGGTATAACAGACAAAGAGCAGTAACAATTTCTGCAAATATTAATGAAGGCTATACGTTAATTGAAGCAATAAGATTTTTTGAAGATGTAATGGAAAATTTAGCCCCAAAAAATCAAATTACTTGGAAAGGAAAATCTGAGGAAATAAAAGAGACAAGTAATGAATTGTTTATAATATTTGTTTTATCTTTACTAACTGCCTATTTAGTGATGGCTGCAACCTTTAATTCTTTTATTCATCCATTTATAATTGTTTTAACTGTTCCATTAGCAATATTTGGTGGATTAGTTTTCATATTATTTTTAAACAGCTCTGTGAATATTTTTTCTCAAATTGCTCTCATCATTCTTATAGGTATCTCTACAAAAAATAGTATTTTAATAGTCGACTATGCCAATCGAATAAGAACTACTGGCAAAAATATTGAGTCAGCAGTCAAAGAGGCATGCTCAGTGAGGTTTAGACCAATCATCATGACATCTTTAAGTACTATGATTGCAATGGTGCCACTTGTTATAGGAAACATTGGACCAGGTGCTGGCGAGGGTTCAAGATTGGCTGTGGGTTCAACTATTCTAGGTGGAATGATTATTTCAACATTTTTTACATTATATATTACTCCATCAATGTACTTAGCTTTAGCTAGAAATACAAAGAGAATAGATGAAGTTGATTTAGAATTAAAAAAAGAATTATCTAAAAAATAATATATTTGTTTTTATTAAGAGATTTACTGCACTCTGATAATTGTCTCTTATAAAGGCTAGCTTGTTTTTCTACTTTTTTGGCTAGTCCAATTACTTTCTTATTCTTTTTGTAATGTTTGAAATTCCCCCAACCCTCATGGTAAGCAAGATACTGCTTGAAAGCATCTTTTTTTGAAATTTTTAAAATTGTTTCAGATTTATTTGTATACCAACCAATAAAGTCTACACTATCTTTAAATCTTGCTCTTGTAGCTAATTTGTTTCCAGTCTCTTTTTTATATTGCTCCCATGTTCCTTTAACGGCTTGTGAGTAACCGAATGAACTTGATGGTCTTTTATAAGGAATAACTTTAAAAATTTTTTGTCTTGCAGGTTTTGCTAACCAATCGAAGTCCGACTCCATTTTTATAATTGCTAGTTGAATATAAATCGGGGTGCCCCATTTTTTTTCAACTTTTTTTGTGTGCTTATACCAAAGATATCTCTCGTTAAATATTGAGCAACTATTTGAAGTATTTGATGGGATTGATGAACAACTTGTTAACAAAAAAAAAAATAAAATAATTAATTTATTTTTTAAATAAGCCATATTTATTTATAATTTTCTTAATGAAAATTACAACAATCACTCCAAATATATTTCCAAAAAGATCTTGCCATTCAAAACCTCTCTCGGGTATTAATAAATGAAGAACCTCAAGAATTATTGATAATAAGAGTAAGTAGATTGTTAATATCTTAATTTCGTTAAGTTTGTAGAAAGTGAGAAAACCTACCATAGATAACAAAATGAAGACATAAAAATGATTTGATGATATAATAAAGTCACTTGTTATTTGAGGTTGCGTTTTAATATCACCATGTAAAAGAAAACCAATCAAACTACCTGGAAAAATATATAAAAAAATCAAACAAAAGTTCAGAAAGTAAAAAATTATTTTATATTTAGAAAAAAATTTTATCATTAATTATATAGTTTTATTTATAAATATATTTTAGAAATATAATATGAGTTTTTTAATACTTGTAAGACATGGACAAAGTACTTGGAATCTTGAGAAGAAATTTACAGGATGGGTTGACGTAGATATTACAGAAATAGGCAAATCTGAAGCTAAAAAAGCAGGTCAACTTATTAAGGAACAAAACCTTAAAATAAATTATTATTATTCATCTGTTCAATTAAGAGCAAAACATACCCTAAAAATTATAAAAGAAATTTTAAATGATAAAAAAGAATTCAAATCAGCCTGGCAGCTTAACGAGAGACACTATGGAGCTCTTACTGGCTTAAATAAGATAGAAATGGCGAGAAAAATTGGTGAAAAAAAAGTGCACGAGTTTCGTAGATCTTGGGATATGAAACCAGATGCCCTAAGTAAAGAAAGTCCACACCATCCTAGTAACATAAGTATTTATAAAGATGTTCCAGAAGAGCTTATTCCAAGCACAGAGTCTTTAAAAGATACTTACGATAGAGTCGTTAAATTTTTTGAGGAAGAAATCCAAGAAAAATTGAGAGATACTAATATTTTAATTTCTGCCCATGGCAATTCTATTAGAGCTTTATGCAAAAAACTTTTTGAATTAGATAACAATCTGATTTCAAATCTAGAAATACCTACTGGAAATCCTTTATTGATAAAGTTAGACAATAGTTTGAAAATCACAAAATGTGAGTATCTTGATAAAAAGAGGGCTAAAGATCTTTTAATTTTTTGAAAGTTTCTAAATTAGTTAAATGATAGAATTTATTTAAGCTTTCATATCCATTAAGTTGATTCTTGTTTTGTAATTCTTTCCATACTTCTAAAATCGAAAAATTTTTTAAATTGTAATTTTCAAACAAACTCTTATTGAAAATTTTACAACCAATATAAATAAAGTTATTATCTTCACCTTTTTGCAATAAATTATCTTTTAATTTAAAATCTCCATTAAAACTCTTATCAAAACTTAATTTCTTATCTGCAACTAAAAGAATGCAATTCAATTTATTAGAAAAATAAAAATTTTGCATTTCATTTATTTCATTAACATATTTATAGTTCCACAAGGTATCAGGATTAAAAACTAAAAAATCTTGATCTGTAGTATCTTTCACTAAATTCATTATACCACCGCCTGTATCTAAAATATCCTTTCCATCTTCTTTAATCTTAATATCTACTTCAAAATTTTTCATTTTAATAAATTCATTTATTTGATCTCCAAGGTGAAATGTATTTATGAGAATTTTTTTTATACCAAGTTTGGAAATTACATTAATACAGTTTTCTAAAATTGTAGTATTTTTAATTTTCAACAGAGGTTTTGGAGTTTCAAGAGTTAGGGGATTCAGTCTTTTACCAAAACCTGCACATAATATTAATGCAGTTCTAATTCTCATTTAATTTTTTTTTCAAAATTTTGACTTAATAAACTTTTTAAATCTAAGAATACTTCGTTTTCTTTAATACGTATATTTATTAATTCCCATGTATATGGAATTAATTTAATATACTTTTTTTTTCCATCTCTCAAAGATAAACGAGTAAAAATTCCAATTATCTTAAGATTTCTTAAAACTGATAATATTTCAAAATCATTTTTAAATTTATTCTTAATCAAATTTTTTTGTTTTTTAAGGTAATAATCATAAATTTTTTTTTTAAATGATTGTGATGTCTCAAATCTTACATCATCAATTAGAGATGCTAAGTCATATGCCCTATTTCCAATTAAAGCATCTTGACTATCTATAACTCCTATTTCATCTCTGACTAGCATAAGATTTGATACATGAAAATCTCTATGGACAAACACATCATTTTTTAATTTTAATTTTGATATTAATTTCTTAATTATTTTGTTAAATTTTTTTGAAAAAGTTTTTTTTTTATAGCTTTTTAGATTTTCCTCTGCATACCATTTGCTAAATAAACCAGACTCTTTAAATAAAATTTTTTCATTATATTTAGGAATATGATAAATCTTATTTTTAAAATTTTTAATATTTTTGTTCTTTATTGATTGTATCTTAATCAATAAATCTATTATTTTTTTAAAATATAAAAATTTATTAACTTTTTTTCTTCTCAGAATTTTAAATATTGTGTGGTCACCAAAATCTTGGATTTCTAAATAGTTTTTTTTGTAATTCTCTTTAATTAATTTTGGAGCTAAAATTTTATTTTTATTTAATATTCTATTTATTGCCTCATATATAATTAAATTTTTAATTTTTTCTTTTTTTGCAAAGACTATTATAGAATTATTTTTTTTATTTTTTTTTCTGTAAAATTTTCTGAAAGATGCATCACCCGTTATTTTTTTCAAATTTTTCATCAAAAATTATAGTTTTAGACCCTTAATTTGCACTGATCTTTTTTGATAATCATCCTCATATTTAAAAAATAATTCTATCAATTTTTCAGGTTTTTTTTGAATAATCTCGGGCCATTCTATTAATGAAATTGTATTTAGATTTTCTTCAAATAAACCCAGACTCTTTAATTCACCATCATTTTTTAACCTAAATAAATCGTAATGATTTACAACAAATTTATTCACATCGTATTGATTTAAAAGATTAAATGTAGGGCTTGTCACCTCTGTAATTTTTACTTTATTCTCTTGTTGAAAAGCATTCACGAGATATTTTATAAAAGTAGTTTTGCCTACTCCCATTTCACCGTATACAAAAACTACATAATTTGGTTTAACTTTATTTAAAAAATTCTTAGCGAATTCTTTGGTATCTTTTTCAGAGTTTAAAATTATTTTATCACTGTTAGTAGCGATAGGCATTTGGCTTGAATGGACCATTAACACCGACACTTATATAGTCTGCTTGATCTTTAGATAGTTTAGTTAACTTTGCACCAACTTTCTTTAAATGCAAAGTAGCAACTTTTTCATCTAAATGTTTTGGCAAGACATATACTTTATTTTCATAATTTTTGTGATTGTTCCAAAGTTCTATTTGTGCAATTACTTGATTGGTAAATGATGCACTCATCACGAAGCTTGGATGCCCAGTTGCACATCCTAGATTGACTAGTCTGCCCTCCGCTAAAAGAATTATCCTTTTTTTACTTGGTAATTCTATTTCATGGACTTGAGGTTTAATCTCTGTCCATTTATAATTTTTTAAAGCATCAACCTGAATTTCATTATCAAAATGACCAATATTACATAGTATTGCTCTATCTTTCATTTCTCTCATATGATCAGCAGTAACAATATCTTTGTTACCAGTAGCTGTAACAATAATATCTGCTTGGCCAATAGCATCCTCCATTAAAACAACCTCATAACCTTCCATAGCTGCTTGTAGTGCACAAATTGGATCTGCTTCAGTGACTAAAACTCTAGCGCCACTTTGTCTAAGTGAGGCAGCACTACCTTTTCCCACATCGCCAAAACCTGCCACAATAGCGACTTTTCCAGACATCATTACATCTGTTGCCCTTCGTATTCCATCGACTAAACTTTCTCTACAACCATAAAGATTATCAAATTTTGATTTTGTTACAGAGTCGTTAACATTTATAGCTGGAACTAAAAGTGTTTTGTCTTTTTCCATTTTATTAAGCGCTTTAATTCCGGTTGTAGTTTCTTCAGAAACGCCTTTAACATCTTTTAATAAATCTTTATATTCTTTATGCATTATTGCAGTAAGATCACCACCATCATCTAAAAGCATGTTTGGTTTCCAATCTTTATTTCCTATGATTGTTTGTTTAATGCACCATAAATATTCCTCTTCCGTCTCGCCTTTCCAAGCATAAACGGGTATTCCTGCTGTAGCTATAGCAGCAGCTGCATGGTCTTGTGTAGAAAAAATATTGCACGATGACCACCTTACTTCCGCACCTAAATTGGCTAATGTTTCAATCAAGACTGCTGTTTGGATAGTCATGTGCAAACAACCAATAATCTTTGCTCCTTTAAGGGGAGATTTTCCTTTATATTCATCTCTTAATGCCATCAATCCAGGCATCTCACTTTCAGCTATTGAGATTTCCTTACGTCCAAATTCTGCTTGAGATATATCTTTAACTTTAAAATCTGCCATGTTGTGGATCTTCTAACAACAAAGTTTTAATTAATCAATAGAACTTTATAACATTGGAAAAATGACTTCCATTCTTGCGCCCTTTTTGTCAGTTCGATTTGATGCTTTAATTGAACCATTATGTAGATCAACTAAATTTTTAACAATATTCAATCCTAAACCAGAATGTTGACCGAATTTATCTGGCCTATTACTATAAAATCTCTTGAAAATTTTATTTGTATCTTTCTCCTTAAATCCATTTCCTTCATCCAAAATATCAATATTAATTTTTTTGTCCTCTGATTGAGACACTTTAACAATTATATTTTTATTATCCTCACTAAAAGATATTGCATTATCTAAAAGATTTGCAATTATTTGTTCTATTCTATTTTCAATACCATTAATGTAGTAATTTTTCTTACCATCATTTTCAAAAGAAATTTCTATTCCTCTTTTCACTTTGTAAATGTTATTAAAATCGTCAACAACAGATTTTATAATAGGTTCAATATCTAATTTTTTTATTTTTTCTTTACTCAAGGCTACCTCATCTTTTAGCATTTGAGAATAATCTGTGATTAATCTCTCTATTCTCTGAACATCATGACTTAAGATATTTAACAATTTTACTCTTTGATCTATATCATTTGTATCTTGTAGAATTTCTGATGCGCTTTTAAGAGAGGCTAATGGATTTCTGATCTCGTGCACAAGATCAGTTGAAAAATTCTCAGCTTGTGAAATTCTTTTCTGTAATTCTAAAGTCATATCATCTAGAGAACTTGAGAGTAATCCAAGTTCATCATTTCTAAGTTTTAAATTCTCAATGTTCGTTATCTTTGAATTTTTTTCTTTAATTGTTTTTGTGTAAGTGACCAAATTTTTAATTGGTTTCAAAAAATACCTATTTAAAACAAATGAAAAAATAAAGATTACTATTCCAACAGCTATAGCTGTTCTGATAATAAATGTTTTTCTTTCTTCAATGGCAGCTTTAATATCATTTGCGTTTTCGCTAATTGCTAGATATCCGATATTTTTATCGTTTTTCATTACATTTTTAATAGTTGTTAGTTTAAATTTATTAAATTCATCTTCGGTAAACGTAAAAGGTATCCCATAATTTTTAGACTCAGTATAATTAGATAAGATATCTTTTAGTGATATATTGTTTTCACTACCCATATCAATATTCTTATCCTCTGTAATTTCTTTTGTTTTATCTTCGTTTAATATATCTAATTCTATTATATCTAATCTTGTAGAAAATGATCTTGGATCAAGATCTAACGTATCTGTGTCCCCAATTAATTTTAATTCATTATCAAAAAAAATAACTCTATCTAAATTTTGAAAAAGAAATCTTGTAGAAAACAAAAATTTTCTTATGTCTTCCTCAATAAACTTAACGTTAAGTCTATTAAGATTATCAATAGTGTTGTTTATAATTTCGATATGATTAGAGGATTTTTTCTTTATTAAATTTGGCTGAACATTTTCCAAGTATATAAATGTAAATAATCCAATTATTGTAAAAAAAATTAAGTTTATGAATAAAAATTTTTTTAATATGGACAAGTTTTTAAGAAAGTTACTTAGCATTAGCTAACATTCCATCTGTACCCACTTCCATATCTAGTCTCAATAGCTGAAAAATCTGGATCAACTTTTTTAAATTTTTTTCTTATTCTCTTTACATGACTATCAATAGTGCGATCTTCAATATCTGTATCCTCTCTATAAGCAATATCCATTAACTGAGCTCTTTCTTTTATTATACCAGGTCTTTTTGCTAATTCTTTAACAAGCAAAAATTCTGTAGTAGTTAATTTATCAGGTAATTGTTTGCCGTTCCATTCACATTCTAATTGTGAGGGATCTAGTTTTAATTTTCCATGAGAGATAATACTCTTATTTTCTTCAATAGTATCTTTTGTATCTTTTTTTCTCAATTGAACTCTAATTCTCTCAATTAATACTTTTATTGAGAAACCTCCTGATTTTTTAACGAAATCATCTGCTCCTAACTTCAATCCAAGCAATTCATCTATTTCATCATCTTTGGAAGTCAAAAATATCACTGGCAATGAAGTTTTTTTTCTTAATTTTTTTAACAATTCTTCTCCATCCATTTTTGGCATTTTTATATCAATGATTGCTAGATCAGGCGGAGTCCTTGTTAATCCAATCAACGCACTCTCACCATCTATATATGTTTGAACTTTAAAACCCTCTTTTTCTAAAGCTATACTGAGACTAGTCAGTATATTTCTGTCATCATCAATCAAAGCAATTGTTTGTTTGTGCATACTACAATATAAAAATACTAAATTGTTCTAATTTGGGCAATCAAATTAAATTAATGAAGCGATCCCCAATTATCACCGGTATTTAAATCTACTGTTAAAGGTATCGAAAATGAATGGTGATCGCTGTTAACAACGCTAGTCATTTCATCAATAATTATTTTGCTTATTCTTTTTACATCTGATTTTGGAGTTTCAAAAATCAATTCATCATGGATTTGCAATAGTATTTTTGTTTTATTATTCTTTTCCTCTAATAGTTTTTTTTGTAATCTTATCATTGCTAATCTCATAATTTCAGACGCAGATCCCTGAATTGGAGCATTTATAGCTGCTCTTTCTTGAAAATTTCTTACATTATAATTTTTATCATTTATGCTAGCAAAATGTGATTTTCTTCCAAAAATATTATTTACGAAACCACTTTTTCTGCAAAATTTAATAGTGTTATCCATATAAACTTTAATTTCAGGAAATTTTGCAAAGTATGAATTCAAAAATTCTTCTGCTTCATGGTTGGAAACATTAATTTGTTTTGCTAATCCATATTGTGAAATTCCATAAATAATACCAAAATTAATTGCTTTTGCTTTTCTTCTCTGGTCATCATTAACTTTTCTAATATCAATATTGAAAATCTGACTTGCCGTCAAAGAGTGAATATCTTCATTATTTTTAAAAGCTTTTTTAAGTTCTTTTACATCAGCAATATCTGCTAAAATTCTCATTTCTATTTGATTATAGTCTGCCGAGATCAAAGCATGTTCTTTTTCTGCTATAAACGCTTTTCTGATATCTTTGCCATCGTCAGACTTTATCGGAATATTTTGTAGGTTTGGTTCACTAGAAGCTAATCTTCCTGTGGTAGTTGCAGCAAGTAAAAAAGAGGTGTGAACTCTTTTGGTTTTGGGATTAATGTGCTCTGGCAAAGTATCTGAATAAGTATTTTTTAATTTTGATATTTGTCTCCAATCTAAAACTAATTGTGGAAATTTATGACCTTTAAAGGCCAAATCCTCCAATACTGCCGCACTAGTAGCGAAACTACCTTTTTTAGTTTTTTTTAGATCAGCAATTTTGAGCTCATTATACAAAATTTCACCAAGTTGTTTTGGCGATGCAATATTAAATTCTTTTTTTGATATTTTAAAAACTTCTTTTTGAATCTTTAAAATTTTTTTTTCAAAATTTGAGGATAAAATTTTAAGGAATTTATTATCAATTTTAATTCCTTCAATTTCCATATTTGCAAGAATTGTTATCATTGGTTTTTCAAAAAGTTCGTAAACATTAATCATTTTTTCATCTTTAAGACTCTTATAAAATTTTTTATAAAGTCTATAAGTAATATCAGCATCTTCAGCAGCATAATTTTTTGCTTTTTCAAGATCGACTTCACTAAAATTTATTTCTTTTTTTCCAGTTCCCACTAAATCTTTAAAAGCTATTGTTTTGTGACCTAAATGGATTTCAGATAGTGTATCCATATTATGCCTATTTTTCCCCGCATCGAGAACATATGACATAAGCATTGTATCCTCCATTGAGGTAAGTTTTATACCTTGATTAATTAGAACTATAAAATCAAACTTTATATTTTGACCAATTTTTTTAATACTAGGATCTTCAAGTAAAGGTTTTAATTTTTTTAGGACAAGGTCCTTGTTAATATTTTTTTTAGAATTATGATTAAGGGGTATATAACAAGCTTTACCAATTTTTGAACTTAATGAAATTCCTATTAAGTCTGCTTGATGAGGATCTAAAGAACTTGTTTCAGTATCAACAGCAAGCTCTCCAACCTCTTCGGCTTCTTTAATCCAATCGTCTATTTCTTTTATATCATTAATTAAAAAATAATTCTTATTTGAAATTTTTTCTTGAGCTTCAATAGTTTTAGTATCTTCTTTTTTATCCTCAAAATTTGGCTCACCATAAGTTGAAATAGCTGAACTAAGTAATCTATTGAATTCCATTTCCCTTAAAAATTTATAAAGCTTTTCTTTATTTATTTGTTTTAATTGAAATTCCTCTGGATTTTTTTCAATTGGAGCATTATTTTTCAATGTTACTAATTTTTTGCTGATTATGGCTTTGTCTCGATTTTCGAGTAAAGTTTCTCTTCTTTTGTTTTGTTTAATCTCACTTGCAGACTTTAGAAGGGTTTCCAAGTCTCCATATTTGTTTATCAACTCAGCTGCAGTTTTTACACCAATTCCTGGGACACCGGGTACATTATCACTACTGTCTCCGGCTAATGCCTGTACATCTATCACCTTATTAGCTGTAACACCAAATTTTTTTTGAATATCTTCATCGTTAATAAATTTATTTTTCATTGGATCATAAATTCGAACACCTTTTTTATATAATTGCATTAAATCTTTGTCTGAAGAAACTATTGTCACCTTAGCCCCAACTTTTAAAATCATATCTGTATAGGTTGCTATTAAATCATCTGCTTCATAGTTAGCTAGCTCAACTGATGGTAAATTAAATGCTAATACAGACTTTCTAATATAATCGAATTGAGGTGCTAAATCGTCAGGTGCTTCTGCTCTATTAGCTTTATAATCTTTGTAAATTTCATTCCGAAATGTCTTTCTGGCTGAGTCGAAAATAACCGCGAAGTGAGATGGTTTTTGTAAATTTTCTTTTGACTTAGAATCTTCTAGAAGTTTAAAAAGCATACTACAAAAGCCACTTACAGCTCCGGTTGGCAAACCATCACTTTTTCTTGTTAAAGGCGGAAGAGCATAGTAAGCTCTAAATATATAGCCCGATCCATCAATCAAGTAAAAGTGATCTGTTTTTTGAATCTTGCTCATTATAAATTAATATAGATTATTAAAAAAATAAGAGTATTATTATTTTATGGAACTTACTAAAAACATTATCAACAATACGAAAATAATCAAATCAGCTATTTTGGTAATAATTGGGACAGCTTTACTAGCTATATCATCTAAGATACAAACTCCATTTACTTTAGTGCCCGCAACTATGCAAACTTTTGTAGTTATGTTTCTTGGGATTATATTAGGATATAAATTAGCAACACTAACTGTTATTTTATATTTGATTGAGGGATCTTTTGGACTACCAGTTTTTGCTAAAGGTGGTGGCATTGGATATCTTTTAGGTCCAACCGGAGGTTACTTAGTTGGTTTTATTTTTACTGCATTTTTTGCAGGTCATATAAATGAAAATAAAGACCCAATAATTGTGTTTTTATATTTATTATTTTCGGTAAGTTTAATTTATATTCTTGGATTAGGAGGTCTGTGGAATTATATGGGGTTCGATAAGACTTTTAATGATGTTTTCTCAGTTGGAGCAAAACCGTTTTTACTTATAGAAATCTATAAAATCTTGATACTCACAGTGCTATCAAAACAATTACTTAAAATTAGGAAATTTACTTAGGAGATCTTTTAGATAAAATTCGTTGTAAAGTTCTTCTATGCATTTTTAGCCTTCTTGCTGTTTCAGAGACATTTCTGTTGCATAACTCAAAGACCCTGTGAATGTGTTCCCATTTTACTCTGTCAGCTGACATCGGATTTTCTGGTGGAACTGCCTTTTTGTTTGGATCAGCTAAAAGAGCCTTTTCAACATCATCGGCATCTGCAGGCTTGGCCAAATAGTCTATGGCACCTTCTTTGATTGCAGCTACAGCAGTAGGGATATTTCCATAGCCAGTTAACATTATTATTCTGCTTGATGAGTTATTTGATTGTATTTCTTTTACTACTTCTAATCCATTACCATCATTCAACCTTAGATCAACTACAGCAAAACCAGGTTTTTTAGATTTGACCGATTCTATTCCTTTTTGTACACTCTCAGCTTGAAATACCTCAAAACCTTTTTTTTCCATTGCCCTAGCCAATCTCTCTCTAAAAGGATTGTCATCATCGACAATTAATAGTGATTTGTTCTCAAAATCACTCAAATTTTGCAATGTAGCGTCTACTCTCATAGGCCTTATATGGTGTTTTTTTTCCACAATTCAATGGGGTATTATTTTCTTTACATTGCTTTACTATTGAATTAATTGCTCGATTTATTAAAGTTTTTTAAATAAAAAGCTTTTTTTTTGTTAAATTTTTTTTAGGGAGCATTTCAATGCAAAAATTTACATCAGTTGAAAACTTAGTAAATCAGCTGAAACCAGATAAACCGGTCTATTGTATAAGAAAGAAATCAATTCTTTCTGCATCAAAGTTTTTTCAAAAAAAATTTCCTGGTGGGATTTTATATGCCGTTAAAACAAATCCTCATCCAGAGGTGATTAAAACTCTTGTAAAAAGTGGTATCAGTGAATTTGATGTTGCATCAATACCAGAAATTAAGTCTGTTAGAAAATTTAGCCAGAGCGCAAAATGTTCTTTTATGCACACAGTGAAAAGTCGTGAGGATGTACAAGAAGCTTACTTTAAGTACGGCGTAAAAACATTCGCACTAGATACTAAAGAAGAATTGATAAAAATAATTGAGAGCACTAAAAATGCTACAGATCTTGAAATTTTTGTAAGAGTTGCAGTATCAAATGAACACGCAGAAATAGACTTATCAAAAAAATTTGGAGCCATGAACAATGAGGCTAGTGGATTATTAAGACTTGCAAAACAATACGCAAATAAAATTGGTTTGAGTTTCCATGTTGGATCACAATGTATGCATCCAATTTCTTACACAAAAGGAATAGCTGAGATAGGTAATATAATTAAGAAAACAAAAATTGTACCAGATTACATAAATGTTGGCGGAGGATTTCCAACTATATACCCAGATTTAATTCCACAATCGTTAGATAATTATTTTCAAGAAATAAAAATGAGTTTAGATAACTTAAAATTAAATAATTTACCTAAAATCATATGTGAACCAGGAAGAGCATTAGTTGCTGAAAGTGGATCAACAATTGTTAGAGTAAACTTAAGAAAAAAACAAAAACTTTATATTAATGATGGTACTTATGGCACTCTTTTTGATGCTGGGACACCAAATATAGTTTTCCCGTCAAAATTAATTAAAGAAAGTTCTAATAAAATAATTTCTAAAAAGTTAACAGCTTTTGACTTTTATGGTCCAACTTGTGACAGTATGGATTACATGAAAGGTCCATTTGTTTTACCCAATAATATTAAAGAAAATGATTATATTGAGCTTGGTCAGCTTGGTGCATATGGTCTTACATTTAGGACGGAATTTAATGGTTTCTTCTCAGATGAAATTTATGAAGTTGAAGATAATCCAATAATGAGTCTATATGGGAAAGACGCCAATAAAGCCACATTAGTTGCTTAATGTCTGAAAAAAAAAATCTCGGCCATAATAGCAAAAAGGATTTTCTTAAAAGCCCAGTTGAGCATATAGATATTACCTCATTTGACTCTAGAAAAATTATTTCTTCCATGAAAAAAATGTCTTTTGTTTCAAGAGAAACAGCAAATGCATCTGAGATATATAATGAGATGTTGAAAGATAAGGATTGCACAATATTTCTAACCTTAGCTGGATCTACTTCTGCAGCTGGATGTATGCATATTTACCGAGATATGGTGAAGTATAATATGGTCGATGCAATTGTAGCAACTGGTGCATCAATAATTGACATGGATTTTTTTGAGGCGCTTGGATTTAAACATTATCAGGGTTCTCAGTACCAGAATGATAATGAATTAAGAAATAACTACATAGATAGGATTTATGATACTTACATTGATGAGGAAGAACTTCAAATGTGTGATAAAATAATAGGTGAAATAGCTGATAAGTTACAACCTAAAGCTTATACATCAAGAGAGTTTATAAAAGAAATTGGAAAATATTTAAAATCAAATGCAAAGAAGAAGGGTTCTTTAATAGAAACAGCGTATGATAATAATGTTCCAATATTCTGCCCAGCATTTACAGACTCCAGTGCAGGTTTTGGTCTAGTAATGCATCAAGAAAGAAACCCTAATAATCACATCACAATAGACTCTATTAAAGAATTTAGAGAATTAACTGAAATAAAGATTAAATCTAAAGGTTCTGGATTGTTTATGATTGGTGGTGGAGTTCCAAAAAATTTTATTCAGGATACTGTAATATGTGCTGAACTTTTAGGTAAAAACGTAGATATGCATAAATATGCTGTGCAAATTACAGTTGCAGATTCAAGAGATGGCGCTTGTAGCAGCTCAACACTTAAAGAAGCAAGTTCGTGGGGTAAAGTCGATACAACTAAAGAACAAATGGTTTTTGCTGAAGCAACATCTGTTTTACCGTTGATTGCAAGTGATGCTTATCACACAGGTGAGTGGAAAAATAGAGATAGAAAAAACTTTTCCAAAATATTTTGATTGATGATCAAAAAAGTAAAAATTGGAATTATTCAGAGTAAAATTTCAGATAATTTTAAAAAAAATTTAATTTCAGCTATAAAAAATATAAAGAAAGCAGCATCAAAAAAAGCTAAGATAATTTGTATGCCAGAACTGTTTTTATCAAGTTATTTTTGTCAAACAGAAAGTCATTCTAATTTTAAGCTAGCAGAAAAAATACCGGGTAAAACTACAAAAATATTTTGTGAATTAGCAAAAGAATTACAAATAGTATTAATAATTTCATTATTTGAAAAAAAAACGCACGGTTTCTATCATAATACTAGTATCGTTATTAATGAAAAAGGTAAAATTTTATCTAAGTATAGAAAAATGCATATTCCAGATGATCCAGGTTATTATGAGAAATTTTATTTCACTCCTGGCGATTTAGGTTTTAAATCTGTAAAAACTAAGTTTGGTAAAATTGGACCTTTGATATGTTGGGATCAGTGGTTTCCTGAGGCTGCAAGATTGACTGCACTAAAAGGTGCACAAATAATTTTTTACCCTACTGCTATTGGTTGGCATCCTAAAGAAAAAAGGAAATTTGGAAAAACTCAATTAAACTCTTGGATCACAATGCAAAAATCTCACGCAATTGCAAACGGTACTTACGTCGTTGCAGTAAATAGAGTTGGTGTTGAAAAAAAAGGAAATAAAAAAATAGAGTTTTGGGGAAACTCAATCATTATTGATCCAAGTGGAGAAATAATTGGAGAACTGGGCAATAAAAAAGAGGAAATATTAATCCGTGAAATAGATTACAAAAAAATTGATACCACTAGAGAACATTGGCCCTTTTTAAGAGATAGAAGAATCGACTTTTATAAAGGCATACTAAAAAATCCTGTAGATGAGTGAGGAGCTTAAAAAATTCAGGATGCCTGCTGAATGGGAACCTCAAAAATCAGTTTGGATTGCTTGGCCATATAATAAAAATGATTGGCCAGGTTTATATAGATTTATTCCTAAAGTAATTTTAGAAATTATATTTATCATTTCAAAAAGTCTTAAAGTTAATTTGATTGTTAACAAAAAAATAACAAATATTAAAAAGCTAATAAATTCTAATAAAATCACTAATATCAAATTTCATAATATTAAAACTGATAGAATATGGTTAAGAGACTCCGGGCCAATATTTATAACAAATAGAAAAGAAAATAAAAAAATGATTTTGAATTTTGGTTTTAATGGATGGTCAAAATACAGTAATTACAAAAATGACAATAAAATCAATGAAAATATCAGTAAAATTTCTAATTTGGAAAAGATTGATCCAATAATTAAAAAAAATGGAAAAACTAAAAAAATAATAATGGAAGGAGGTGCATTTGATATAAATGGTTCAGGATCAATTCTATTAACTGAGGAGTGTTTACTGAGCAAAACTCAGGAAAGAAATAAAGATTTTATCAAAAAAGATTACGAGGAACTATTTAGAAGATATTTAAATATAAAAAACTTTATATGGCTTAAAAAAGGGATTGCAGGTGATGATACACACGGACATGTTGATGACATAACAAGATTTGTCTCTAGAAATACGATTATGACTGCGATTGAGACTAATAAGAAAGATAAAAATTACAAAAACTTAAGTGAAAATTTGAAAATTTTAAAAGAAAGTAAAAATGAGAAAGGGAAAAAATTTAAAATTATAAAGGTGCCTATGCCATCGCCTATCTATATCAAGAACACAAGAGTTCCCGCAAGTTATTTGAATTTTTATATTTGTAATAAAAAAGTACTACTTCCAATATTTAAAGTTAAAGAAGATGTTATCGCCATTAAAATATTCAAAAACTTTTTTAGAAAAAAGAAAGTTCAAACAGTTGATTGCAGTAAATTGATATGGGGATTTGGAGCTATTCACTGCATGACCCAACAAGAACCTAAAATTTAGTTAGGCTGCTTTTAATGTACCTAATAGTAGTCTAAAAGGTATAAGCATAACTAAGGCAACAAAAATTTTAACTGCTAAATCTCCTAGTGAAAGAGTGGTCCAAGGTATTCCTGTTCCATAAAATGATATCGAGAAGAACAGAAAAGTATCTACTGTTGAGCCAATTAAAGAGGATGTTAGAGGAGCTATGTACCATTTTCTTTTTCTCAACTGATCAAAAATTTGAACGTCTAAAAGTTGGGCGATTATAAATGCCGTCCCTGATCCTATCGCAATTCTTATTGAGATGAGATCAGTAAAATTTGTCGAGAATACTAATGTAAACAAAATTCCTATAGTAAAACCAATATATACAATCTTTCTAGCCACAATTTTTCCAAAAGATCTATTGGCCAAGTCTGTAATTAAAAAGGCAATGGGATAACTAAAAGCACCATAAGTTAATAACTCTTCTAAACCATAATAGTTAATTGGGAACTGAACTAAGTAGTTTGAAGCCAAAACTACAACCCCCATAATAAATGAGAGTAACAAAAATAATTTATTCATCAGGCGTTTTTAGATTGGATTATTTTTTTTTGAAATGGTGACTTAATCAAAAGGTTTTTTTTTAATTTTTTCAATCTTGGTGATAAATTTTTATTTTTTACAGTCTTTAAAAATTCATCGAAGCTACCTTTTTTATCAACTGATCTTACCCCAGCATTACTGACTGTCAATTTTAAACTTCTTTTTAAAAGTTCACTGGTGAACTTAACTTTTTTTAAATTTGGTAAAAATCTTCTTTTTGTCTTATTGTTAGCGTGACTAACATTATGACCTTTCATTGGAATTTTCCCAGTAAGTTCACATTTTTTTGACATAATAAACCGACTATATAAGATTAGAAAATGCTTGCGTCAAGTTTATAAAATTTGAATTTTATTTTTTTCCTATAATTTCTGAGAAATTCTTAACACCGTCTTTTATCAGTAATTCTTTAAGCTCTTTTTTAATTAAATTTACAATATTAGGGCCTCTATAAACCATTCCTGTGTAAAGTTGAACATAATTGGCACCAGCTAAAAATTTTTCATAAGCGCTTTTTCCTGAATCAACTCCACCAACACCTATAATTTTAATTCTTCCTTTGAGAATTTTGTAAAATTTATTAATTAAATTAGTAGATTTTTCCTCAATTGGTTTTCCAGATAGACCCCCTTTTTGATGCTTTTGTATATTATTTAAACTATCCCTAGTTGAGTCTGAAGTATTTGAAATAATAACAACCTCAATGTTATTATTTAATAATACATCTGAAATGTTATTAATTTCTTTATCTTCTATATCAGGAGAAACTTTTACTGCTAATGGAATTGTTGAATTTAATTCTTTTTTTTCATTCTCTATTTCTTTTAGCAATTTATTTAATTTTGATTGATCATGAAAATTTCGTAGATCTTCAGTATTTGGTGAAGAAATATTTATAGTAATATAATCAGCAACATTATGGAAGGTTTTAAAACACTTTAAATAGTCCTCAAGTCTATTTTCAGAATCTTTATTTGGTCCAATATTTATACCTAGTAAACCAATTTGTTTATTAGATTTAATTCTACGGACTATATTTTCTGCACCAGAGTTATTAAAGCCAAGTCTATTTATTAATGCCTCATCCTCTTCTAATCTAAATACTCTGGGTTTAGGATTTCCGTATTGCTTTAAAGGAGTTATAGTACCTACCTCTACAAATCCGAACCCCAATTTAAATAATGAATTATATACTTCAGCATTTTTATCAAAACCTGCTGCCATACCAATAGGATTTTCTAATTTTTTATTAAATAATTTTGTTTCAAACAAGGGATTATTTTTTTCACGATCTAAAATATTTGGAATAAAATTAAATTTTAGGGATTTTATAGCCAAATTATGGGCTGTCTCTGGATCTAATTTAAAAATCAAAGATCTTAAATTTGAAAACATCATTTTACTCTTTTTTGTATAAGATCTTTTGTTTCTTGGACACCAAAAAAACTTATAAAAAATCCCATTCGTGGTCCATTTTGGTCACCGAAAACGACTTCATAAATTAATTTAAACCAGTCTCTTAAATTTTTCGAGTATCCATTCTCTTTACCAGTTGAATAAATTAATGTTTGGATATCCTCCGGTGACATTTCATCATTACAATTATCTAATGTACTAACCAAAGCCTTAAGTGCAATTTTTTCATCATTATTGGGTATTTTATATTTTTTTTGTTTTTTTATGACATCGTTAAAATATTTAATTGCATATCCTACTAAATCATTAAAAATTGGATAATCTTTTTCCTCAATATCTTTTTTATATTTCTTTACAAATTTCCATAGAAGCTCTTTATTATCAGCATTACTTGTTTCAACAAGATTTAAAAGCATTGAAAAGGACATTATCATTTTTTCTTCAGGAACTTTACTATCATGTACATGCCATACAGGATTCATTAACAACTTGAAATCATCTTGATTTTTCGCCTTATCTAATAATTCTAGATATTCATCAACAGTTTTTGAAACAATTTCTTTATAAAGTTTTTTAGCTCTTTTAGGATTTTGATACATATATAAAGAAAGACTTTCTGGTGAAGCATATTTTAGCCATTGATCAATCGTAATTCCATTTCCCTTTGATTTAGAAATTTTCTCCCCTTTTTCATCTAAAAATAATTCATAAGCGAATCCAGATGGGTTTATTTTTCCTATTAATTTTATTATTTTTGAGGATAAAATTGCACTCTCAATAAGATCTTTTCCATACATCTCAAAATCTACATCTAAAGCATACCATCTCATTGCCCAATCTACTTTCCATTGAAGCTTGCAATTGCCATCTAGAATACTCACCTCTAAATCTTTCCCATTATTATCAAAAATTATTATCGATTTATCTTTATTTATTTCTTTCATCGGAATTTCTAAAACATGACCTGTATCGGGACAAATAGGTAAAAAAGGACAATATGTTTTCTGACGCTCCTTTCCCAAGGTTGGCAATATGATATTCATAATTCCATCATAATTTTTTAAAATTTCTTGAAGTGATGAATTAAAAAAACCTGACTTATAGAGTTTTGTTGAACTTTTAAAACTATATTTAAAGTTAAAATTATCTAAAAAATTTTTAAGCATTTGATTATTATGCTCTCCAAAACTATCAAATTTTTTAAAAGGGTCTGGAACTTTAGTTAGCGGTTTATGTAAGTTTTCTTCAAGCAAATGTTTATTCGGTACATTATCTGGAACTTTTCTAAGTCCATCCATATCATCAGAAAAAGTAATAATTTCAGTAGGAAGATCGGTAAGATGTTTCAAGGCATTAACAACCATTGAGGTCCTAGCAACTTCACCAAAAGTTCCTATGTGAGGAAGTCCACTAGGGCCATAACCTGTTTGTAGAGTAATTTTACCTTTTTTTTCTATTATGGACTTTCTTTCTCGAAGCATTTTTTTTGCCTCAACAAAAGGCCATGCACTTGTTTTGTCTAAATTTTCTTTTTTTATCATTAATAAACTTAATAAATTCTATAAATTACGAACAACTTAATTCTTATAGAGTTGAAATTTATTTACCATAAAATAATGTTCTTTCAAAATGTCTAATTATAAAACTGTTTTTTTCACACTTGGAATTCTGCAAATAATACTCGGAATTTTTATGTTCATTCCAGTTGGTGTGCAATTTTTATATAATGAAATTGACTCCTCCTTTTTTGGTGCTTCAATAGTAACAATTATTTTTGGAACTTTATTTTTTTTATCAAACCTAGATCACAATAAAAAATTAAATCTTCAGCAGGCTTTTTTATTAACTGCTTTGTCTTGGTTAAGTATTGCTATATTTGGTTCACTTCCATTTTTGTTCTCAAGTATTAATTTTTCATTTACTAATGCATTTTTTGAGAGCATGTCTGGTATCACTACTACAGGCTCTACTATTATTTCTAACCTTGAGGATATGCCAAGAAGTATTTTATTATGGAGAGCATTACTTCAGTGGTTGGGTGGCATTGGTATCATTGTGATGGCAATCACATTGATGCCGATAATGAATGTTGGTGGTATGCAACTTTTTAAAATTTCAAATAATGACTCATCTGAAAAAATTCTACCTAAATCAAAAGAAATAGCATTAAGATTAATACTTGTTTACACAACACTAACAATATTTTGTGCAACGTCTTACAAAATCTTTGGGATGAATTTCTTCGATAGTATAACTCACTCTATGACTACAATAGCTACTGGTGGATTTTCGAACTATAATGAGTCGTTAGGTTTCTTTAATAGTAGATTTATCGAAAGTTCTGCAATAATTTTCATATTATTAGGGAGTATTCCTTTTATTTCCTACATAAAATTTTTAAATGGAGATAGAGAAATCTTTTTCAAAGATATACAAATCAAAACATTTTTAAAAATAGTCTTTTTTTCAATAGTAATTTTATCGATTTATCTGAATTTTAATGGGTCAATTAAATTTGATTTTATTGCAGTGTTATTTAACGTAATTTCAATATTAACTGGTACAGGTTATGTTAACGCTCAATTTGATAGTTGGGGAAGTTTTTCACTCGTATTATTCTTAATATTAATGTTTATAGGTGGTTGCGCAGGTTCGACAACATGTGGTGTTAAAATATTTAGAATCCAAATTTTATACTCTTTTGTGATTAACAATTTAAAAAAAATTATTTATCCAAAAGGAGTTTTTATTCTTAAGTATGATCAAAACCCAATCGATAATAAATTTATTTCGTCAATAATTTCTTTTATTTACTTATATCTAATTATATTTTTTCTTCTGGCTGTTATGCTATCTTTAACTGGACTAGATTTTGTGACTTCAATTTCTGGGGCAGCTACATCAATATCCAATGTTGGACCAGGTTTAGGGTCAACTATAGGTCCCAATGGGGATTTTTCCTCAATACCAAACATATCAAAATGGATATTGTGTTTAGGAATGATTTTAGGAAGACTAGAATTATTTGCAATATTGGTTTTATTTTTACCCTCATTCTGGAGAAATTAAATTATGAAAAATATTAATATTTTTTTTGAAAAAAAACCTTTAAAGATGATTTGTTTAGGATTTTCATCTGGGCTTCCAATATTACTGGTTTTTTCAACCCTTTCGGTTTGGCTCGTTAAAGCAGGAATAAGCAGAAGCACTGTAACATTATTCAGCTGGGCAGGATTTGCGTATGCATTTAAATATCTATGGTCACCACTTGTAGATAATTACAAATTACCAATCTTCAAAAAATTTGGTCACAGAAGAAGCTGGCTCTTATTTTCTCAATTTTTAATTATTACTGCATTAATATTAACTGCATTTACAGATCCCAAAGAAAGTCTTTTTTTTACTGCTTTATTCATTACAATTCTAGCTTTTTTTAGTGCAACTCAAGATATTCTAATTGATGCTTTTAGAATTGAGTCCGCTCCACAATCTTTGCAAGGTCCGTTATCATCTATGTATATCGCTGGTTATAGAATTGCAATGCTTGTCGCAGGTGCTGGAAGCTTATGGTTAGCATCCTTTTTTGGGACAGAGATCTATGACCAAAATGTATGGAAAAAAGTTTATTTAATTATGTCTTTGTTCATGTTTGTTGGGGTTTTTGCAACTTTCATCTCAGATGAGCCAAAATTAAAAAGAAATTTAAATTCTGACAATCATGTAAAATTTCTAATAACTATTTTTATTGCTGTCATAGGTTTTATTTATTTATACTCAGTTATAGATAGCCCTTTTGAAAAAAAAGATGTTTTAATAAATTTTTTATTTTCATTATCACGATTAATAATCTGTTTTGTTTTTTCGTATTTGATAATTTCTTTACTTATATTGATTCAATTTGCTCCCAAAAATAAAATTTCAAAGAGTTATATGGGTCCAATTTTAAATTTTATTCAAAGATATGGAAAATTTGCATTTTTAATACTTATTTTAATTTCGTTATATAGAATTGCTGATATCGTAATGGGGGTTATGGCAAATATATTCTATTTAGAAAAAGGTTATAAAATTTCAGACATTGCAACTTATTCAAAATTTTTCGGGGTTTTTGCTACAATATTTGGTGGATTTGTTGGAGGTTATTGCTCATACAAATTTGGTACAATGAAATGTTTATTCTTTGGTGCCTTAATTGCTGCTTTAAGTAATTTGTTGTTTGCATGGTTAGCAGTATCTCCAATCAGTATTAACTTTTTAATTGCGGTGATAACAGCTGATAACATATCTAGTGGATTTGCTGGAGCTGCCTTTGTAATTTATTTATCGGGCTTAACTTCAATAAAGTTTACTGCAACACAATATGCTTTGTTCAGCTCTATCATGTTGTTTTTACCCAAGTTAATTGCGGGGTATGCTGGTAGCTGGGTTGATATTATGGGATATCCATATTTTTTTTCTTTAACTGCTCTTTTAGGATTACCTGTTCTCATTTTGATTATTTGGATCAGTAAAGTGGCACCAGTAAAAAATTGAATGAGATACAATTTCTTAAATACATCTATATCTAACTTATATACTAAACCATCTAGTAAGGCAGAGGTTAGTTCTCAGATAATATACGGAGAAAAATTTAAAATATTATCAAAGAAAAAAAGTTGGGTAAAAATTAAAACTAGTTATGACAACTATGTAGGCTTTATAAAAAATAATAATTTTAAGAAAAAATTTAAACCAACAAAAAAAGTTTATAAGTTGAAAGCAAAAATTTACAAAAAAGTAAAAAAAAAATTTTTACCAACTAATCGATTTTTATATTTTGCTTCAGGAATATCTGTAATTGGTAAAAATAAAGCTTTTATCCAATTTGAAGATAATAAATGGTTAAAAAATAAGGATTTAAGAGAAATTACACATTTTGAAAAAAATTATAAAAAAATTTTAAGATTATTTCTAAATTCTAAATATAAATGGGGTGGTAAGACAGCTGACGGTATTGATTGTTCCGCATTAATACAAATATACTATTATTACAATAGAACTTTTTTTCCTAGAGATACAAAAGATCAAGTGAAATATTGTAAAAAAAAAATAAGTAAAAATTTGTCAGAGGGAGATATCGTCTTTTGGAAAGGACATGTTGGAATGTGTCTGAATAAACATCAATTTATTCATGCTTATGGTCCCAGAAAAAAAGTTGTAATAATGCCAACAAAATTTACTATTATGTTGATTGATAAAACAGCTAAATTACATGTTATAAAAATTAGTAATATTAAAAAATATTAATTTCTTCCAAAATCAGGTTTGCTAGTATCTTGTTTTAATTTAACAATTTTAAATCTTACTTTCTTAGTTTGAGTTAATTTTTTAATAACTGATTTACTATTACCTGAGATGATGTCTCTTTTAAAAGAATGAAGATTTTTCACAAAAATATCAATTGCTTTTGATACATTTGTTTTATTATTAAAAAAAATATCTCTCCACATTATTTCATTTGATGCGGCTATTCTTGAAAAATCTCGCAAGCCACCTGCGCTGTATTTAATTAAATTGTATCTCAGTTTTTTTTCAAACTCTTGTGCAGATTTTACGAGATTATAAGCAATTAAATGCGGCAAATGACTTGTCATTGAAAAAATCTTATCATGTTTTTTAGAATCCATTACAACCGTTTTAGAGCCTATCTTTTTCCAGAAAGATCTTAAAAAATTTAAATGTTTAATATTAGTTTCTTTATCTTTTATTAAAACACACCATTTATTTTCGAATAAATCTTCTTTCCCATTTTCAGGCCCGCTAACCTCAGACCCTGCAATAGGGTGACTTGAAGTCCAGAATATTTTTTTTTTTAAATTTTTTTTAATTATTTCATTAGATTTTAATTTTGCTGAACCAACGTCCGTAATTATATGATCAGATGAAAGATAATCATTTATTTTTAAAATTATTTTTTTATATTCACTCATTGGTGTACAAAAAATAATAAAACCTGTATATGGTACTACATCCTTAAATTTTTTTACAATGGTACCTTTTAATTTAAGTTTTTTTATTTTTTCAATGTTTTTTTTTGATTTTTCGTAAATGAAAATTTTTTTTGAAATTTTTTTTTTGGAAATTTTTCTGACCAAAGATGAACCTAGTAGACCACAGCCAATAATCAATATATTTTTCATCTTTTAAATATACTTTCAGCTGCTTTCATAAATTTTATATTATCAGTTTTTGAACCCACTGTTAATCTCAACATATTTTTTATTTTGTACCCATCCTCTGTGGATCTTAAAATTATTCCTTTATTCTTTAGTTTTTCATAAAAATATTTAGCTTTAATTCTACATTTTGAAAAATCCAAAAGTAAAAAATTAGCTGAAATTTTATTAGAATTAATTTCATAGTTTTTCAAAAAATTTTTTATTTTTTTTGCATAAAAAATGTTATGGCTGATTGAACGAGATATAAATTTATTATCTTTAAGAGACTCTACTGCTGCTTTTTGTGCTACCTCGTTAACATTAAATGGAGGTTTAATAATGTTAAGGGAATTTATAATTTTTTTTGACCCATATCCCCATCCTATTCTTAGTGACGATAATCCATAAATTTTTGAGAATGTCCTTAAAATAAAAACATTCTCTTTTTTTTTAAATAAATCTAAACCTGATTTGTAATCTTGATTTTTCATATATTCTGCATAAGCATCATCTACTACAAGTAAAATATCTTTTTTAAGTTTTTTTCTTAATTCAATAAGTTCAATTTTAGTCAAATAAGTTCCTGTCGGGTTATTTGGATTTGCTAAGAAAACAATTTTAGTTTTTTTTGTGACTTTTTTAATTATTTCTGAAATTGAGATTTTGTAATTTTTTTCTTTAGCAAATATTACTTTTGCACCTACTATTTTTGAATAAATTCTGTACATTAAAAAACTAAATTGGGGAACAATTACTTCATCTTTTGGTCTTAAAAATAATTGACATAACATCTGAATAACCTCATCAGATCCAGCCCCACAAATAACTCTGTCTTTATCACATTTAAATTTCTTTGAGATTTGAGACCTGAGCACCTTAGATTTTCCATCCGGGTATCTAAAAAAATTAAGGTTTTTATTTGATATTATTTTCTTTACTTTAGAGCTCATACCAAGAGCGGACTCATTAGCTGATAATTTAATAACCTTTTTCAAATTATTAACGCTAGATTTACCTGGCTCATAGGCATCAATATTGAATTTTTTAAATCTCATAATATTTTCTTTTTTTTAATTTTTATGCTCTTTATAGATAAATTAAGATTTTTTTATATAGTTTAAGTTAAAATATATTAAAATTGACATAGCTCAAAACTTCTTGTACAAAATTTCTGCGCTGATTTATCTGAATTGCGAGCGCTATAAAAAAACCGCTAAAAAAGTTTTTTTCTCACAATTCAATTTCCAGCAATAATTATGAATATAAGAGAAGATATAAAGACATTGATAATTGAAAAACCACTTCAGTTAGACTGTGGTCGAACTATTAGTAAATTTCCTCTAGCATACGAGACCTATGGTAAGTTAAATAAAAATAAAGATAATGCAATTTTAGTCTTTCACGCCTTAACAGGCGATCAATTTGTAACAGGTACAAATCCAATAACTAAAAAAGATGGATGGTGGTCTTATGCGGTAGGCCCAAAGAAATCTATCGACACAGATAAATATTTTGTAATTTGTGCTAATGTGATTGGTGGTTGTATGGGGTCTTTTGGTCCAAGTCACGAAAATCCTGAAACAAAAAAAATATATGGAACAGATTTTCCAGTTATTACGATCAATGATATGGTGAACGCCCAAGTAAATTTATTAGATTTTTTTAATATTAAAAAGCTTTTTTCTGTAGTTGGTGGATCAATGGGAGGAATGCAGGTCTTGCAATTTGTGAGTAATTTTCCAGACAAAGCTAAAACAGCTGTCCCTATTGCTTGTACATCTAGCCATTCAGCGCAAAATATTGCATTCAATGAGCTTGGTAGACAAGCAATAACTGCTGATCATAATTGGATGGATGGAAAATATAATTCTAAAAGCACGTTGCCAGATAAAGGGTTAGCTGTAGCAAGAATGGCTGCTCATATTACCTATTTATCTAAAAAGGGGCTTCAAGAAAAATTTGGTAGGAATCTCCAGGAAAGAGATAGTCTTAAATTTGGATTTGATGCTGATTTTCAAATAGAAAGTTATTTACGTTATCAAGGTTCAGTATTTGTAGATAGATTTGATGCTAACAGTTATCTTTATATAACTAGAGCAATGGATTATTTTGATTTGGTTAAACAATTTGATGGCAATTTATCAAACGCCTTCAAAAAAACCAAAACTAAATTTTTTATTATGTCTTTTACGTCAGATTGGCTTTATCCAACTCAAGAGAATAAAGATATAGTTATTGCTTTAAACGCAATTGGTGCGAATGTAGGTTTTGTTGAAATAGACTCTGATAAAGGGCATGACTCCTTTTTGCTAGAAGTTCCAGATTTTTTAAATGCACTCAAAAATTTTTTGGATAAATCTTATATAGAAAGTAATGATGAAAGCTGAATATAATTTTATTGCAAATATAATTGAAAAAAACTCAACTGTATTAGATGTTGGTTGTGATGATGGAACTTTGATGGAATTTTTGAGAAAAAACAAAAATGTGAATATAAGAGGAATTGAAATTTCTAAAGAAAAAGTTCAAATATGTATAGCTAAAGGATTGACAGTTATTGAGGGCAATGCAGAGCTTGACTTAAAACAATTTCCAAAAAATTCTTTTGATTACGTTGTTTTGGGTCAGACACTACAAGCTTTTATAAATCCAGAAATTGTCATTAAAGAACTTTTGAGAGTTGGCAAAAAAGCTATAGTGACAATTCCAAATTTTGGAAATTGGAAGGTAAGGTTAGACTTACTTTTTAAAGGAACTATGCCAATTACAAGTTCACTACCTCATGAATGGTACAACACCCCAAATATTCATATGTGTACTATTAGAGATTTTGTAAGATTTTCAGAGACTATGAATTTCAAAATTGTTAAATCTTTAGCGCTAATAAATAAAAATATTTCAAATATAAGTAAATCAAATATTTTTTTGAAAAATTTATTAGGTGAGCTTGGAATATTTTTAATTGAAAATAAATGAAAATACAAATTATTAAATGTCTTCAAGATAATTATAGTTACTTAATAATTGATGAAAATAATCGATCGGCTTGTATAGTTGACCCAAGTGAGTCTGGACCAATAATTGATTTTATAGATAACAATAAGATAAATCTAAAATATATTCTAAATACCCATCACCATCATGATCATATCGGTGGTAATCTTGGGCTAAAAAAAAAATATAATTGCGATGTAATGGGATTTAAAGATGATAGAGATCGAATTCCAGGAATAGATATCCTTTTAGAAAATAATCAAATCTGGCAGAAAGATAACTTTGAAGCAAGAATTTACCATACCCCAGGTCATACATTGGGCCATATTGCTTTTCATTTTTTTAAAGAAAAAATAATTTTTACAGGTGATACTTTATTTTCTTTAGGTTGTGGTAGAATCTTCGAGGGAACTTATGAGCAGATGTTCAACTCTTTAAAAATATTTAAAAAATTACCTAAAGATACTCTGATTTATTGTGGTCATGAATATACACTAAAAAATTCTGAATTTTGTTTACTAAATGATCCTGACAACTCAAAGCTAAAAGAGAAAGTTTTAAAGATTAAAAATAATCTAAAAGTTAATTCACCAACTATTCCCTCCGTTTTAGATGATGAATTAGAGTGTAACATATTTTTAAAAGCTGAGGATATTGAGAGTTTTTCAAAACTGAGAGATTTAAAGGATAATTTTTGATTTATTGAGCTTGACTAAAGTTTCGCTCAGATTATATTGCGATTATTAAAAATTGAGATCCTTATGTCTTATGCAGTAATACAAACTGGTGGAAAACAATACAAAGTAGTTTCAGGTGAAATCCTAAAAATTGAGAGACTACCAAATTCAAAACCAGATACTAAAATAGAATTTAAAGAAATTTTAGCTTACGGAAATGAAAAAGAAATCGAAATCGGGTCTCCTGTAGTGCAAGGTGCGAAAGTTGAAGCAAATCTGATAAAAAATAGCAAAAATAGAACTATTTTAATTTTTAAAAAAAGACGAAGACAAAATTCAAGAAGAAAGAATGGCCACAGGCAACAATATTCTATGATCAGAATAAGTAAGATTTTTTCAAAAGATGGTAAGATCTTATCTGAAGCTAAAGAAGTTTCTAAAGCAACAAAAACGGTAGCAAAGGATACAAAGGAAAATAAAAAGTAAGGTAGGTTTATGGCAACAAAAAAAGCAGGGGGATCATCAAGAAACGGACGTGATAGTGCTGGACGAAGACTTGGTGTGAAAAAATATGGTGGAGAAACCGTGGTGCCAGGAAACATAATCGTAAGACAAAGAGGAACAAAAATTTTTCCCGGTGAAAACGTTGGTATGGGTAAAGACCATTCAATTTTTTCTGTTATTAAGGGTAAAGTTGTTTTTAAAAAAACTAAATCAGATAGAACTTTTGTTTCTGTAAAACCCAATTAGTAGTACAACTTAAAATAGCGTTGTATTATGAAATTCTTAGATCAAGTAAAAATTTATATAAAAGCAGGGAACGGGGGAGATGGTTCTCCAAGTTTTAGAAGAGAAAAATTTATTGAATTTGGTGGACCAGACGGCGGTGATGGTGGAAAAGGAGGTTCTGTTATTTTAAAAGCTGAGCAAAATTTAAATACATTAATTGACTTTAGATATCAGCAACATCACAAAGCTGAAAGAGGTGAAAATGGTTCAGGTCAAAATCGTACTGGAAAAGGTGGAGAAGATTTAATTCTCAAAGTTCCTCTGGGAACACAAGTCTTCGAAGAAGACAACAAAACACTCTTATATGATTTTACCAAAATTGGAGAGAAGTTCATTGTTGCCTCTGGAGGAAAAGGAGGTTTAGGTAATACAAGATTTAAAAGTTCAACAAATAGAGCGCCACGAAAATATACCAAAGGTATGGTAGGTGAAGAGTTTACAATTTGGCTTCAATTAAAAACTATTGCTGACATAGGCATTATCGGATTACCAAATGCAGGAAAATCAAGTTTATTGGCAGCAATAACAAATGCTAATCCAAAGATTGCTAATTATCAATTTACTACTTTAAATCCAAATCTTGGTGTCGCAAGTTATGATGATAAAGAAGTTACCCTAGCAGACATACCTGGCTTAATAGAAGGAGCACATGAGGGAACTGGCCTTGGTACGAAATTTTTAAAGCATATCGAGAGATGTAAATCTCTTTTGCATTTGATAGATATCACAAATGATGATTTAAAAAAATCTTACAATCAAGTCAAAAAAGAACTTCGAAATTATAGTAAGGATCTTATTAAAAAAAAGGAATTGATTGTTTTAAATAAGATAGATTTATTAGATAAAGATATTGTGAAAAAAACAGTAAAAAGTTTTTCAAAAGATAAAAATTGTGAGGTTTTAACTTTGTCAACATTGGAAAAAGACTCGATATCTAAAATTAAGGCTAAACTCATTTCATATGTCTCTTAAAAATTCAAAAATAATTGTAATTAAAATTGGATCTTCTTTAATAGTTGATAATAACAAAAAAATAAGAAAAAAATGGTTACTAAGTTTTGCCAAAGATATAAAAACTTTAAAATCTAAAAATCGACAGGTTGTAATAGTAAGTTCAGGAGCTATTGCTCTTGGTTGTAAGAAAATGAATTATAGTAAATTGGGTTTAAAATTGGACAAAAGTCAGGCAATAGCCTCTATAGGACAAATAGAATTAATGAATTTATTTTCAGAAACTTTTTCAAAACATAAATTAAATATTTCTCAAATTTTGCTTACATTAGAGGATACTGAAGAACGAAGAAGATCAATAAATGCGAAAAGAACTTTTGAAAATTTATTTCAACTTGATTATATACCTATCGTAAATGAAAATGACACTATTGCTACATCAGAAATAAAGTTTGGAGATAATGATAGATTGGCCTCTCGAGTGGCTCAAATTACTAATGCAGATACGTTAATTTTATTATCGGATGTAGACGGTCTTTATACAAAAAATCCTAAAAATTTTAGAGATGCGAAGTTAATTAGAAATATTTCTAACATCAAAAAAGATTTAAAAAATGTTCATATTAGAGGAAGAACAGAATTTGGAAGTGGAGGTATGGATACTAAAATTGAAGCTGCAAGAATATGTAATTTAGCTGGTTGTAATATGGTAATAGCAAATGGATTATATTTAAATCCAATTAATCAAATAGAAAAGAAAAAAAGTTCAACATGGTTTATCTCTAAAGTTCCAAAATTAGATGCTAGGAAAAAATGGATTATTAGCTCTGTTTCACCAAAAGGAGAGCTAATCATTGATGATGGTGCCAAGAAAGCATTAAAAAATGGAAAAAGTCTTTTGGCTGCTGGTATAAAGAGGGTTAATGGTAATTTTAAAAAAGGTGATCATATAAAAATTTTAGATAATAAACGTAAAGAATTTGCTAGAGGCCTGAGTTCGTTCTCATCAAATGAGATAAATAAAATTTTAGGATGCCACTCTAATGAGATAAACAAGATTCTTGGCTATATTTCAAAATCTGAAGTGGTCCATAAAGACGATATGGTAAAAATATGATAAAAAAAATTTTAACCAATATTGGGAAAAAATCAAAAAGCGCCTTGGCACATCAGTTGAATACTAAAAAGAAAAATAAAGTATTACTGGACTACTGTTCACTTATTAGAAAAAATCAAAAATTTATCATTAGTGCTAATAAGAGAGATGTTAATAGATCAATAAATAAGGGGGTTAAAAAGAACTTAATTGAACGTCTTATTTTAAATGAAAAAAAAATAGACAACATTATTAGTTCAATAAAATCTGTAATAAGACTTAAAGACCCAACAAATAGAGTTTTAGAGAAATGGAAGAGACCAAATGGGTTAAATATTTCTAAGATCTCAATTCCGATAGGAATAATTGCTATTATTTATGAAAGTAGGCCAAATGTTACTTCAGACGTCGCATCATTATGCTTTAAATCCGGTAACCCAGTAATTTTGAGAGGTGGATCAGAGGCTTTTTTTTCAAATAAAATTTTGTCAAAGCTTTTTAGAGACTCATTAAAAAAAAATAATATTAACGAAAATTTTGTTCAATTTATTGACTCAACTAATAGAAATATTGTCGATTATCTGTTAAGTAAAATGGATAAATATGTTGATGTAGTTATTCCGAGGGGAGGAAAAAATTTAGTAAAAAAAGTTCAGAAGTTATCTAATTTACCAGTGATTGGTCATTTGGAAGGAGTATGCCATACTTATGTTGATAAGAATGCAAACTTAAATACAGCAAAAAAGATTATTTTTAATGCAAAATTAAGAAATACAGCAATTTGTGGGGCTACAGAAACTATTTTAGTTCACAAAAAAATCTTAAAAAAATCATGTGACATAATTTTAAAACACTTAGAAGATCATGGATGCAAAATTATTGGAGATAACAGAATCAAAAAAAATTATAAAGGGAAAAGTATTAGAGCTACTAATAAAGATTGGTCAAAAGAATATTTGTCAGCTGCAGTTTCTGTGAAATGTGTCAGAGATATAAATGATGCAATCAATCATATTAATAAATATGGGACAATGCACACTGACTCGATTATCACTATGAATAAGAGATCAGCAAAAAAATTTTTAAATGAAGTTAAAAGCTCAATTGCCATGCACAATACATCAACTCAATTTGCAGATGGTGGAGAATTTGGTTTTGGCGGCGAAGTTGGTATTTCAACTAACAAGCTTCCTCCGAGAGGCCCCGTTGGACTTAATCAACTAGTGTCTTATAAGTATCAAATATCAAGTAATGGGAGAATAAGGAAATAATTTGAGATTTAAAAATAAAATTGGGGTTCTTGGTGGGTCGTTTGATCCTGCTCATAATGGTCATTTAGCAATATCAAAAAAAGCTGTAAAAGAATACAAATTAAAAAAAATAATTTGGGCAATTACTTTAAAAAATCCTTTAAAGAAAAAAAATAATACAAGTATTTCTGAAAGAATCCATAGCTGTAAAAAGATCATAAAGTTAAATAATTTTATAAAAATAAAATTTTATGAAAAGATAATAAGATCTAATAAAACTATTGACTTAATAAATTTTATAAAAAGAACTACCAAAGCTGAAATTTATTTTATAATGGGGGCAGATAATCTTATTAATTTTCATAAGTGGTATAAGTGGGAAGCTATTTCAAAAAAATGTAAAATTATTGTTTTTGATCGTCATGGCTATAAAAAAAAATCATTAAATTCAGTCTCATATAAAAGATTAAATGGAAAAAGTTTAAAGTTCATCGAATTTAATAAAGTTAATATTTCATCTTCTCAATTGAGGAAAATTTGATAAGGTAAATATAATTAATGGATAAAATCTTAAGCTTAAAAAAAATTATCATTGAAACTCTCGACATAAATAAAGCTCAAGACATTGTAAGTATAGACTTAAAAGATAAAAGTTCTATGGCTGATTATATGATTATAGCTAGTGGAACTTCATCTAGACATATTCAAGCTTTGTCTGAACAAGTTTTAAAAAAACTTAAAGATAGTGGAATAAAAGACTCTAAAATTGAAGGTAAAGATAGTAATGAATGGAAACTAGTAGATGGTATTGATCTTATAGTGCATATTTTTCACCCAGAAAAAAGAAGTTTTTATGAACTTGAAAAGATGTGGTCTGAGTTGATACCCAAAGAAAAATTAATTATATGAAAAAAAAAGCTATACTAAACTTTTTAACTTTTATTTTTATTTTATTTTTATTTAATCAAAAAGTAATTTCTTCTGAAAACGAAATATACGAAAAAATAGATGTTTTCGGCGAGGTTTTAGAAAAAATTAATAAGGAATATGTTGATGAAATTAATCAATCCGACAGTATGGACTCTGCTATTAACGGTTTGCTTCAATCTTTAGATCCATATTCAGGCTACATGTCTCCAGAAATTTTTAACGAAATGCAAACTGAGACAAGTGGTGAGTTTGGGGGGCTTGGTATTGAAGTTACAATGGAGTCAGGAGTTGTAAAAGTTATTTCTCCAATAGATGATACACCTGCATCCAAAGCAGGAATAAAAGCTGGAGATTATATTGTTAAAATTAATGATACCCAAGTACAAGGTAAATCTTTGAGTGAGGCAGTCGAGTTAATGAGAGGGCCCGTAGGTTCTGCTATTGAATTAACAATAAGAAGGCGAGGAGAAAAAAAAGCTTTAACTTTTAATGTCACAAGAGAAATAATTCAAATCAAATCGGTCAAAGCAGAATTACTAGAAAAAAATATTGGGTATATACGATTAACTTCCTTTAATGAAAATAGTGCTGGACAAATAAAAAAAGAAATCAATAAATTTGAAAAAAATAAAAATTTAAAATCTTATATTTTAGACTTAAGAAATAATCCGGGTGGACTACTATCTCAGGCTATAAAAATTTCTGATTTTTTTTTAGATAATGGTGAGATTGTCTCTACAAAAAGTAGACAACAATCAGAAAATCGAAAATGGTTTGCAAAAAAAGGAGATCTTACTAGAGGAAAAACTATTCTTGTTTTAATAAATTATGGCTCTGCTTCTGCTTCTGAAATTGTAGCTGGAGCTCTAAAAGATCATAAAAGAGCAATTTTAGTTGGTGAAAATAGTTATGGAAAAGGATCTGTTCAATCTATTATTCCTCTAAAAAATAAAGGGGCTATAAGATTAACTGTAGCTAAGTATTATTTGCCTTCAGGCAAATCTATTTCTGAAGTGGGTGTGTCACCTGACATTGAAATTGACGAGGAAGGTGATGATTTTAAAATTAAAACTGAAACCGACAATCAATTGAATTACGCAATTAAATTACTTAATGGTTGAAATTCAGGAAAAGTATAAAAATTTACCTTACAGAGTAGGTGTTGGCATAATTGTCTTAAATAAAGAGAATAAAATTTTTGTAGCAAAAAGAATTGACAACCCAAAAGGTTTTTGGCAAATGCCACAAGGAGGTGTTGATGAAGGTGAAGATTTTTTATCTGCTGCCTACAGAGAACTAGAAGAAGAAACCAGTATTAAAAACGTCGAGTTAATAACTGAAATAGATGAAATAACCACTTATGAACTACCAAACCATCTTCTAGGTAAAATTTGGAAAGGTAAATTTAAAGGGCAGAAACAAAAATGGTTTTTAATGAGATATCTTGGTAGTGATAATGAAATTGATATTAACACGAGCAAGCCAGAATTTTTTGAATGGAAGTGGATAGAACTAAATTCTATTACAGAGATAGTTGTAAGTTTCAAACTTAATGTTTACAAGATACTTCAAAAAAAATTAGAAAAGATTATTAATTAATAGTTCTTAAAACTTCAATTTTCTGATCAATTAAGTATTTTGCTTGATCACTCACGTTATCCTTAGCTGTCTCTTCTTCAGCAACCCTCAACATTTCATCTATTTTGCTTTTTTCCATATCTTTAATATTGAAAATAGAGCTTGTAAGGATTGATAAATTATTATTCTTAAATTCGATTATTCCATCTTCAACATAATATTTTTCCTCACTAGATTTTGAGTAAACCTTAATTATACCAGGTTTTAAAAAAGAAATTATGGATATATGGTCTTTAAGTATTCCCATCTCTCCCTCAAATACAGGTACTACCACTTCAACAACATCTTCCTTCGAAAGAAAAGATTTTTCCGGGTTTACCACTTCAAGTTTAAATTCTTCACCCATTAAGCGGCATCTTTTTTCATTTTTTCTGCTTTTTCTATAGCTTCCTCTATTGTACCAACCATATAAAATGCTGCCTCTGGAAGATGATCATACTCACCTTTACAGATTGCATCAAAACCTTTTATTGTAGACTCTAAATCAACGAGTTTACCCGGAGATCCAGTAAATACCTCGGCAACAAAGAAAGGTTGTGATAAAAATCTTTGAATTTTTCTTGCTCTAGCAACTACTAATTTATCCTCTTCAGATAGTTCATCCATACCTAGAATTGCTATTATATCTTGTAAAGATTTATACGTTTGAAGTATTTTTTGAACTTCTCTCGCAACCCTATAATGCTCATCTCCAACTATTCTAGGATCAAGAATTCTCGAAGTGGAATCAAGTGGATCTACTGCTGGATATATTCCAATTTCAGCAATTTGTCTTGAAAGCACTGTTGTTGCATCCAGGTGAGCAAATGATGTAGCGGGTGCTGGGTCAGTTAAATCATCAGCAGGTACATAAATTGCTTGTACTGACGTAATAGATCCTTTGTTCGTTGTCGTTATTCTCTCTTGAAGATTACCCATATCAGTTGCTAAAGTCGGTTGATATCCAACAGCAGAAGGAATTCTTCCTAATAGAGCTGACACCTCCGAACCGGCTTGAGTGAATCTGAATATATTATCAACGAAAAATAAAACATCTTGTCCCTCTTGATCTCTAAAATATTCAGCAACAGTCAGACCTGTTAAGGCGACTCTTGCTCTTGCTCCTGGGGGCTCGTTCATCTGACCATATACTAAGGCAGCTTTTGATCCTGCTCCCTCTTTTTTAATGACACCAGACTCTATCATTTCATGATAAAGATCATTACCTTCTCTTGTTCTTTCACCAACACCAGCAAAAACAGAAAATCCACCGTGAGCCTTAGCCACGTTATTGATTAATTCCATGATTAAAACAGTTTTTCCAACACCTGCTCCTCCAAATAATCCTATTTTTCCACCTTTTGCATAAGGAGCTAGTAAGTCTATAACTTTAATGCCAGTAACAAGAATTTCAGTTTCAGTTGATTGATCATTAAATTCTGGTGCTGATCTATGAATTGGCCAACTTTCCTTAGTTTTAACATCTCCTCTTTCATCTATTGGTTCGCCAACTACATTGATAATTCTTCCTAAGGTTTCTGGACCAACTGGAACTTTTATTGGAGCTTTTGTGTTAATTACTTCGTCACCTCTTTTTAACCCTTCTGTAGCGTCCATTGCAATAGTTCTTGCGGTCGACTCTCCTAAATGTTGAGCAACCTCTAAAACTAGACGATTATTTCCATTTTTGCACTCTAATGCTGTTAAAATTTCTGGAAGTTCTCCTTCAAATTTAACATCAACTACCGCACCTATAACTTGTGTAATTATTCCTTTGCTCATAATTATAAACTTTCTGCTCCTGATATTATTTCTATTAGTTCTTTCGTAATTGCTGCCTGACGACTTCTATTATATTCAATAGTAAGTTTATCAACCATTTCACCTGCGTTTCTAGTAGCATTATCCATAGCACTCATTCTTGCACCTTGTTCGCTAGCTGAATTCTCTAACATTGCTTTAAATATTTGTGTTGATATATTTTTAGGTAATAAATTAGTTAAAATCTCATCCTCATCAGGTTCAAATTCATAATTATCCTCTGATTTTTCCTTGTCATCAGTTTCTGTTTTTAGTGGTATGATTTGTTGAGCTTGAGGTATTTGTGTGATTACATTTTTAAATTGATTAAAAAAAATTGTGCAAATATCAAATTCTTCTTTTTGAAACCTTTCAATAATTGTTTTGCTTACTTTTTCAGCATCAAAAAAATTAGCATTTTTTGAATTTTTAAATGAAATATTTTCAATTATTTTGTCACCAAAAACTCTTTTCAACTGATCATTACCTTTTGAGCCTACAGTTATAATCTTTAATCCTTTACCCTCACTAGATAATTTGGAAAAATAATTTTTGGCTTTTTTTATAATGTTAGAGTTAAAGCCACCACATAAACCTCTATCTGAAGTCATTACGACACACAAATGAATTTGATCTTTTCCTGTTCCAGATAAAAGCTTAGGGGCGTTTTCTTTATCAGAAATTCCTTCCGACAAATTTAATATTATATTATTCATTTTTTCAGAGTATGGTCTTCCTTTTTCTGCGCTATCTTGAGCCCTTTTAAGTTTAGCTGCGGCAACCATCTTCATAGCTTTAGTAATTTTTTGTGTAGACTTAACACTCGCAATTCTTTTTTTTAAATCATCTAAACTAGCCATAAATATTTTACGAATTAAATGTTTGTTTTAACTTTTTCACTACTTCTATTAATTTTTGTTCAGAATCTTCCTCAAGCTTGCCTGAACTTAAGATAGACTCTATGATTTCTGGCTTTTCAGATTTACATTTTTCAATTATTTTATTTTCAAAATTTACAATTTCTTTTAGCTCTATGTCATCTAAATAACCTTTAACACCACAAAAAACTGAAATTACTTGCTCGGCCACAGTCAACGGAGAATATTGTTTTTGTTTAAGTAACTCTGTAAGCTTTGATCCTCTATTAAGTAGTTGTTGAGTTGATGCATCTAAGTCAGAACCAAATTGTGCAAAAGCTGCCATTTCTCTATATTGTGCCAATTCTAGTTTCATTGAACCAGAAACTTTCTTCATAGCCTTTGTTTGTGCTGCAGATCCAACTCTTGAAACTGAAAGACCTACATTTATAGCTGGTCTTATACCCTGATTAAAGAGTTCAGTTTCTAGAAAAATTTGTCCATCGGTTATTGAAATAACATTTGTCGGTATATATGCAGATACATCTCCACCTTGTGTTTCAATTATTGGTAGAGCAGTTAAAGAGCCACCACCATGTTCATCACTTAGTTTTGCTGCTCTTTCAAGTAATCTGCTATGAAGATAAAATACATCCCCAGGATATGCCTCTCTTCCTGGTGGTCTTCTTAAAATTAAGGACATTTGTCGATAAGCAACAGCTTGCTTTGAAAGATCATCATAGATTATTAGTGCATGCATTCCATTATCTCTAAAATATTCACCCATAGCGCAGCCAGTGTACGGAGCTAAAAATTGTAAAGGAGCTGAATCTGATGCCGTGGCAGCAACAATTGTTGTATACTCCATTGCTCCAGCTTCTTCCAAAGTTTTTTGAATTTGTCTAACGGTTGATCTTTTTTGACCTACAGCTACATAAATACAATATAGTTTCTGTTTTTCATCACCCGATTCATTAATCTTCTTTTGATTAATGATTGCATCAACAGCAACTGCTGTTTTGCCTGTTTGTCTATCTCCAATAATTAATTCTCTTTGCCCTCTTCCAATTGGCACTAGGCTATCTATAGATTTTAAACCAGTCTGCATCGGTTCACTAACAGATTGACGAGGTATAATACCTGGTGCCTTTACCTCGACCCTACTTTTCTTAACACCTTTGTCTAAAGCGCCCTTTCCATCAATTGGATTTCCAAGCCCATCCACCACTCGTCCCAATAATTCTTTTCCAACTGGAGTATCGACAATACTTCCTGTTCTCTTTACAATATCTCCTTCTTTAATATTTCTATCATCACCAAAAATAACAACTCCTACATTTTCACTTTCTAAATTAAGTGCCATGCCTTTTGAACCATCAGTGAACTCAACCATTTCACCAGCTTGAACGTTGTCCAATCCATAAATTCTAGCAATACCATCTCCAACTGACAGAACTTGCCCTACTTCAGACACTTCTGCTTTTTTTCCAAAATTTTTAATTTGCTCTTTTAATATTTTTGTTACTTCTGAGGGATTTATTTCCATATTATACCTTCATCATTTTATTTTCTATTTGTTGTAATTTATTTTTAATTGAAGTATCAATCATCGTACTACCTACTTGTACAATTAGTCCTCCAATTAAACTTTCATCATATTTATAATCTAATTTTATCTTTGAGGAGAAATATTTAGATAACTCATCTTTAATATTATTTATTTCATCATTTGACAGTCTTTTCGCTGATCTAATTTCTGTTTTTAGTTCTCCTCTTTTTTCTGAGCAAATTTCAATAAAATTGTTCAGTATTTGCTCTATAAAAAAAAAACGTCTTTTAGTTATTAAGAAATTTGTGAAGTTTTTTAATAAATTTTCAATTTTTAAATTATCAAAAATTTTGTTAATTACATTTGTTAACTCGTTTCGACTAACCGTTGGATCTTTAATTAGATTATTAAAATCAATGTTTAAATTAATTAAATTTAAAATTGATACCGAATTCATCTCTATTTGAGAGAGTAAATTTGATTCTTCCGCTAATTCATACAAAGCTAAGGAATATCTGTTAGCTGAAGTGTTGGAAAAACCTTTATTATTACTCAATTTATTACCTTTAAATGTAAGTGATTAATTAAAAACAGGGTTTAATTAACATATGCCATAATACTCTTCAAGTAACTCATTAGCAAAAAATTGTTTTTTTTGGCCTTTAATTGAAGCTTATTGGATCAACATCAACTGAAAGTTTTATTCCTGCCAAAAATTTATATTTTGTTATTAGCGTATGTAGATTTTTCTGTAATTTCATGTTTTTAGGACCTCTGATTAAAAGCCTAATTCGATACTTTCTTTTTAATCTAAATATGGGTGCGCTTACAGGTCCTAAGATTTTTCCAATCAGTTTATTTTCTAAAAACAATTTAAATTTAATAGCTTCTTTTTCCAATTTATTTTCATTTTCCCCAGTTAAAATTAAAGAAATGAATCTCTGAAATGGGGGTAAATTATTTCTTTTTCTTATTTCAATTTCTTTTTCTAAAAAAATATTTGGGTCTTTACTGGTTATATCAGTAATCATTGTTGAATTAGAATTGTAAGTTTGAAAATATACAGTTGAGGGTTTTCCTGTACGTCCTGCTCTTCCAGCCAATTGATGGTAAAGTTGCAAATTTTTTTCTGCACCTCTTAAATCATGACCATAGGAGAATGAGTCAATATCTATGACAACTATACAATTAAGATTAGGAAAATGAAAACCTTTAGAAATTAATTGTGTTCCAATCAAAATTTCAATTTCATTATTTAAAATTTTTTCTAGTTTCTCCTTTGAATTTTTTTTGTTCATTGTATCACTTGAAAAAATTTCAATTTTTTTATTTGGAAAATTTTTTTTAACTTCCTCTGAGATTCTCTCCACTCCAGGTCCACAAAATATAAAATCGCAATTTTCTTCTCGAGAACAATTTCTTATTAAAGAGGTTTTGAATCCACAATAATGACACATCAAATTATTTTTACTTTTATGATAAACTAGATTTATTGAGCAATTAGGACACGAAAAACTATTTAAACATTTTTTACAAAAAACATTAGGCGAAAAACCTCTTCTATTTAAAAAAAATAAAACTTGATCTTTTTTTTTAAGATGAGAGTTAACTTTTTGAATTATTTCTTTTGAAAGCCAAGTCTGTTTTTGTAGCTTAATTTGATTCAAATTTATTATTTCATAATTTGGTAAAGACGCATTTTGATATCTTTGCTCAAGTTTTGAAATACTGTACTTCTTATTTTTTATGTTTTCGTATGTTTCTACCGAGGGCACAGAAGTTATTAAATTGACTGGAATTTTTTCAAATGATGCTCTTGAGATTGCCATATCTCTAGCATTATATATTACTCCTTCATCTTGTTTGTATGATTGGTCATGTTCTTCATCAACAATAATTAGTCCCAAATTTTTAAATGGTAAAAACAATGATGACCTTGCACCAATTACAACACTTATTTTACCTCTTATGATACCGTGCCATATAATCTTTTTATTCTTTTTTGTAACACCAGAATGCCAAATTGCTGGCCTAAACCCAAAGAATTCTGTAAATTTTTTCTCAAATTGAGTCGTCAAACCAATTTCTGGTAAAAGAATTAAACCTTGGTGACCTTTTTCTAAAATTTTTTTTAAAGCTTCAAAATACACAAATGTTTTGCCAGACCCTGTTGTGCCCTGTAAAACATGCACTTTAAATTCTTTATTAAAATTATTTATTTGCTCCAGACATTTTCTTTGGTCGTTTGTTAATTTGATAATGTTATTATGACCGTTAAAAACTAAATTATCATAAAATTTTTGATCAATATTCTTGAGCTCTTTATCATTTGTTAATACAAGTTTTAGGGCCATGCCTTTTGGAACAATATTATATTCTGAAAACCATTTTAAAAAGTTTAATGTATTTTTTTTTAAACTTGGAATATTTAATTTACGGATAATCTTTTTAATCTTAAATTTTTTTGAATTATTTTTTTCAAATTCATCCCAAACAACACCTGTAATCTTAGTTTTGCCAAAAGGAACTTCAACAAAATCTCCAATTTTTAATTCAATATCACTTTCATAGGTAAACGGGTAATTAAATATATTTGGTAACAGAATCGGATATTTCATATCTTAATAATATGTAAATAATCTAGGAGTGTATTGTATTTTTTTAATGTACTTTATTGCTAAAAAGCCTGTTATAATATTATATACTACAATCTTATAAACTTTATTTAATTAATTTATGAAAGCTCAACATGATGATTATCTGGGAAGATTCCGAGAAGTAATCTCAGATCCTCTTAATATTTTGATAAAACGAGATCCCCTATCTGGAATGGTTGATAAAGATGGTTACGTATGCTTGCATAATGGAAATAAAGTTCCAATTTCAGGGGAAAATTCATACTATGGAAATTTTAGTCAATTATTAGTAATGAATAGAGGAGTTCATGAGCCACTAGAGGAATTTTGTTTCCAAGAGACATTGGAGAAAATTATAGATGTGGAACCTAAAATGATAGAACTCGGATCCTATTGGGCGCATTACTCAATGTGGTTTATGAAAAAATTCCCTAAAGGTAATTGCTTTATGGTTGAGCCTGATAAAAAATATCTAGATACGGGTATTAATAATTTTAAAAATAATAATTTTCCTAATGGAAAATTTTATTTATCAAAAGTTGCCAAAGATGGTTTCATATTGGATAAGTTTGTAGAATTAAAAAAGATAAACAAAATTTCAATATTGCATTCTGATATCCAGGGTAGTGAAATTGAAATGCTTAAGGGGGCAAAAAACTTTCTTTCCAAAAAGTCATCTGATTACATTTTTTTATCAACACATAGCCAGACTATTCATAATGAAGCAAAAAAAAAATTAGAATCTTTTGGTTACATTATTGAGGTCTCTTCTGATTTCGATAATCACACTACTTCGTGTGATGGGTTCATTTTAGCAACATCCCCATTGGCTAAACGTGTATTTAAAACTTTTCTTCCTTTTGGAAGAGGTGAGATTAGTTCTAAAAAACCAAATGAAATGATAGAATATTTAAAATCTATTATTTAATGATCAAAAATTTAATTCTAAAGAATATTATCAATCAAGAATGTATTGCTCTTTTATCAACAGATAAAGCTGCTTCTTTAACTGCTTCCGAAAATGTAGGATGTGCATGACATGTTCTTGCTATATCTTCTGAGCTAGCTCCAAATTCCATTGCAACTCCAATTTCAGCAATTAACTCACCGGCATGAGGCCCTATTAAATGAGCTCCCAAAACTTTATCTGTTTTTTCATCTGCTAAAATTTTTACAAAACCCTCAGTATCATCTATTGCTTTTGCCCTTGAATTTGCCATGAATGAAAACTTTCCAATCTTATATTTAATATTAGCCTTTTTCAGTTGTTCTTCGGTTTTACCAATTGATGCAACTTCAGGTGTCGTATAAATTACACCTGGAATAGTGTCATAATTAACATGGCCCGATTGTCCTACAATATTTTCAGCAACTGCAATACCTTCATCCTCAGCTTTATGTGCAAGCATTGGTCCTGCAATAACATCACCAATGGCATAAATGTTATCTAAATTTGTTTTAAAATATTTATCAGTTTGAATTCTATTCTTATCATCTAGATTGACACCAATCTTTTCTAAATTGAGTCCTTCAGTATTAGGTTTTCTCCCCACTGAAACTAGAACAACTTCACAATCAAAATCTTTTTTATTTCCATCTTTATCTATTGTTGAAACAATTGCGCTTGAATTTTTTTTTGTAATTTTCTCTACTTTATGCTGCATATTAAACTTAATTCCCTGCTTCTTTAAAATTTTCATAAATTCATTAGAGATTTCTTTATCCATCCCTGGTGTAATATGATCTAAAAATTCAACAACATGGACCTCAGATCCAAGCCTGGACCAAACAGATCCCATTTCTAAACCAATATAACCACCACCTACTACAATCATCTTTTTTGGAACTTTATCTAATTTTAATACACCTGTTGATGATACAATTGTTTTTTCATCAAAACTTATTCCTGGTAAAGTTGTCGGAACTGAACCAGTTGCGATTATTGTTTTTTCGGAAAATATTAAAGCCTCATTATTATCTTCACCTTTTATAGAAATTTCATTTTTAGATTTAAAACTTCCGACACCCTTGTAATAAGTCACTTTGTTTTTTTTTAACAAAAACTCAACACCTTTTGTCAAAACTGTTACCGCCTTATCTTTACTTTTCATCATTTTATCTAAATTGAGTTTAACCTCACCTACTTCAATACCTTTATTAGATAAATTTTTTACTTTATGAAATTCCTCTGATAAGTTTAACAAGCTTTTTGATGGAATACATCCAACATTCAAACAGGTGCCGCCAAGAGATCCTCTTGACTCTACGCATGCAGTTTTTAGACCTAATTGTGCAAGTCTAATTGCACACACGTAACCTCCAGGGCCTCCTCCGATTACTACTGCTTGAAATTTGTCTTGCATTTAAATATCTAAAAATAATCTTCTTGGATCTTCTAAATTTTCTTTTATCATTTTTAAAAAAGAAACAGACTCTTTGCCATCAATAATTCTATGATCATAAGATAAAGCTAAATACATAATTGGTCTAACCATAATTTCACCCTCTATTACAACAGGTCTCTCAACTATATTGTGCATACCTAAAACACCTGATTGTGGTAAATTTAATATTGGTGTTGACAACATAGAACCATAGACCCCTCCATTACTAATGGTAAAAGTTCCACCCTGAAGATCTTCAATAGTAAGTTTTCCACTTTTTGCTTTATCCGAAATTTCTTTAATATTTTTTTCAATGTCTGCAAATGACATAACGTCAGCATCTTTTAAAACAGGAACAACAAGACCTTTATCTGTGCCGACTGCGAAGCTTATGTTGTAATAATTTTTGTAAATAATCTCATCACCCTCAATTTCAGCATTTACAGCTGGAAAGTTTTTTAGTGCTACGATAGAAGCCTTTACAAAAAAAGACATCATTCCTAGCTTTATTCCAAATCGATTTTGAAAATCATCTTGATTATTTTTTCTCATCTCAATTATGTTAGTCATATCTACTTCATTAAAAGTAGTTAATAATGCAGCATTCTCTTGAGCTTGTTTTAATCTTTTAGCAATAGTCTGTCTCAATCTAGTCATTCTTATTCGTTCTTCATGACCATATTTTATCTTTCTTTCTGATGGTGAGGGATTCTTGCTCATTAAATTAATTAAGTCTCCCTTTAATAATCTTCCATCTTTTCCAGACCCTTTTATAGTTTCTAAGTTAATTTTATTCTCAGCAACAATTTTTCTTACTGCAGGAGACAAAACCTGATCATTTGATTTTTCTTTTACAATTGGTTTAGTCTTTACTTCTTTCGTTAAAATAAGTGGTTGCTCTTGTTCATCTAATTTATCAGGTTCAGTTTCTAACAGTTGAGGCTCATTTTGCTGAGGTTCTAAATTTTCAATATTTTCTCTTTTTACAGTTGGTTTAATTTTCTCAATTTTTTGACTCTTTTCTTCACTTGTACCAATTTCTTCAATTGATCCTAAATGTGCTCCAACTTCTACAACAGATCCATTTTTTGAGATAATTTCTGTCAATTTACCTGATATGGGTGATGGAACCTCTAAATTTACTTTATCAGTTTCTAACTCAACAATTGGCTCATCAGTTTTAACTTCATCACCCTCATTTTTTAACCATTTTGAAACTGTTGCCTCAGTTATACTCTCACCTAATACTGGAACTATAATTTTTTCACTCATATCTTATTAATCAAAAACTTTTTTAATAATTTCTTGTTGTTGCATAATATGTCTTTTAGCATATCCTGTAGCGGGTGATGCATCAGGACTTCTTCCAATATAAGAAACATAATTATTATTAGCTTTTATATTATCTAATGTCCATTGGATATAGTCTCTAACTGAAAACCAAGCCCCCATATTTTTTGGTTCCTCTTGACACCAGTAAAAATTAGCATTCTTGGCATAAGGTTTGAGTTCCTTTGCTAGAGCTTTGGCTGGAAAGGGATAAAGTTGTTCAACTCTATAAAATACAATATCATCTTTTTTAAGTTTTTCTCTAGCCTCAAGTAAATCAAAATAAATTTTTCCAGAACAAATAATCACTTTTTTGATTTTTTTGGACTTTTTTAATTTTATAAATCCTTTAGTTTTTGGATCTATAGCATGATCCCATAAAACTCTATGAAAAGAATTTTTTTTATTAAAATCATCTAAATCAGAAACACAATGTTTGTGTCTTAATAAAGATTTAGGCGTCATAATTATTAAAGGTTTTCTAAAATCTCTATGCATTTGTCTTCTTAAGGCATGAAAATAGTTTGCTGGGGTTGTACAATTCATAACTTGTAAATTATCATTTGAACATAATTGTAAAAACCTTTCCAACCTTGCTGATGAATGCTCTGGTCCCTGTCCTTCATACCCATGAGGTAATAGCATCACTATCCCAGATGCTCTATTCCATTTTCTCTCTCCTGATGCAATAAATTGATCAATTACTACTTGGGCACCATTTGCAAAATCACCAAATTGAGCTTCCCAAAGAGTGAGGGTGTTTGGTTCTACAAGACTGTAGCCATATTCAAAACCTAAAACTGCAAGTTCTGATAAAAAACTATCCACTACTTCAAATTGCTTTTGATTTTTAGAAATATTATTAAGAGGAACATACCTAGAATTATCTATTTGATTTCTTAAAACAGAATGTCTTTGACTGAATGTCCCCCTACCAGAGTCTTGTCCTACAAGTCTAACTGGATATCCTTCCTCAAGCAAAGATCCAAACGCAAGAGCCTCTGCAGAAGACCAATCGATTCCAGTACCTTTTTCAATCCTTTCTTTTCTGACATTAAATATTTTAGATATAGTTTTGTGAATATTCTTTTCCTTCGGAATGACATTTATTTTATTTGAAATTATCTTTAGTTTATTTTCGTCATAACCCGTTATACCCCTCTTATCTTTACCTTTTTCAGGCTTATATCTTGACCATGTTCCCTCAAACCATTCTATTTTAGGTTTATAATCTTTTGCACTTTTATATTGTTCATCAAGCAAATTCTTAAATGATTTGACGTTTTGATCTAACAATTCTTGCGTTATAGAGTTTTCATTTACAAGTTTACTTCCATAAATTTTATAAACACTGGGATGTGATCTAATTTTTTTATACATTAAAGGTTGGGTAAATGAAGGCTCGTCTCCTTCATTATGTCCAAACCTTCTATAACAAATTAAGTCCACCACTACGTCTCTGTTAAACTTTAATCGAAATTCTGTAGCTATTCTGGTTGCATAAACAACAGCTTCTGGATCATCTCCATTAACATGAAGTATCGGTGCCTCTACCATTTTTGCAACATCTGATGGATAAGGCGAGGACCTAGCAAATCTCGGACTAGTAGTAAATCCTATTTGATTATTAACAATAATATGAATTGTTCCACCAGTATTATGTCCTGGTAATCCAGACATTGCAAAACATTCAGCTACAACTCCTTGGCCAGCAAAAGCTGCATCTCCATGAATAAGAATAGGTATTACTTTATTTCTTTCTTTATCTTTATGGAAATATTGTTTGGCCCTTGTCTGTCCTAAAACCACTGGATTAACAGCTTCTAAATGAGAAGGGTTGTCTGTCAAACTTACATGAACCGAATTTCCATCAAACTCTCTATCTGATGATGCTCCAAGATGATATTTGACATCTCCAGCGCTATCTTCAGTATCAGAACTAAACTCACCAGCAAATTCATTAAAAATTCTTTTATAAGATTTTTGTAGAACATTTGCTAAAACATTCAGTCTGCCTCTGTGAGACATACCTATCTTAACTTCTTTAATATTGTTTTGTCCTCCAATTTTTATTATTTGTTCAAGTGCAGGTATTAAACTTTCTCCACCATCTAAACCAAACCTTTTTGTTCCCACATACTTGGTGGCTAAAAATTTTTCAAAACCTTCTGCCTGTACTAGTTTATTTAGAATTGCCTCCTTACCATTTTTTGTAAACTGAAGTGCATTTTTATCTTGCTCTATTCTGTCTCTAAACCACTTTCTTTCTTCCGGATTTGAAATATGCATAAACTCATAACCTATTTTTCCACAATAGGTCCTCTTCATAAATTTAAGTATCTCTCTTATATTTGCATATTTACGATTGATCACTCCATTTAGAAAAATTTTCTTTTCATAGTTTTCTTTTTTAAAACCATAGAATTCAGGATGTAGTTCGTCTAAATATTCTGACTCTCTCATTTCTAGAGGATCAAGATCTGCTAATAAATGGCCCCTTAATCTATATGCTCTAATTAATGCTACAGCACTTATAGAATCTTTGTTAGAGTCAGCAAGTAATTGAAAATTAAATTTTTCTGATGAATCTGATTTAATATTGTCTACATAACCTTTATCTTGCTCTTCTATTTTCTTTTGTAGTTCATCGATATTTATCTTTTTTTTAGTTGGTCCCCAAGATGGACCATTAATTTCTTTTGCAATTACATTTAATTCTTCACCAATCCCCTCAAAATAATTTGCCCAACTTTCAGGAAGATCTGTATCTTTATTAATAAATTTTAAATACATCTCTTCTATGAACGCACTATTAGACTTGTTTAAAAATGAAGTTTTTTCGAAATCAAGATTTTTTGATGAAGACATCTTTTTAATTTAATATATCTCTCTAATATTTTTTTTCAATTAGACAGTTTATTAAATAAAGTTTTTCCAATAATTGATGGTGATTTAGCAACAGTAATACCACTTTCTTCCATCTTTTTAATTTTATCTTCGGCTCCACCTTTGCCACCTGAAATTATAGCACCAGCATGCCCCATTCTTCTGCCTGGAGGGGCAGTAATTCCTGCAATAAAGCCAACTATAGGCTTTTTGATCTTATGATTTTTTATAAATTCAGCAGCTTCTTCTTCAGCAGTTCCTCCAATTTCACCAATCATTAAAATAGACTCTGTTTCATCATCATTTAAAAATAAATCTAGACAATCTATAAAATTTGTACCGTTTATAGGATCTCCACCAATTCCTATACAAGTTGATTGACCGAGTCCATTTTCAGTTGTTTGAGCCACTGCCTCATATGTTAATGTGCCTGACCTTGATACAATTCCAACACTTCCTCTTTTATGGATATTGCCTGGCATAATTCCTATTTTACATTCGTCTGGTGTAATTATTCCTGGACAATTGGGTCCAATCAATCTGCAACTAGATCCGCTTAATTTTTGTCTGACCTTAAGCATATCCTGAATTGGAATTCCTTCAGTTATACAAACAATAAGTTCAATTGATGCATCAATTGCTTCAATAATTGCTGCTGCTGCAAATTTAGCAGGTACATAAATCATAGTTGCATCTGCTCCTAGTTCATTTTTTGCCTCTAAAACACTATTAAAAACTGGTCTGTCTAAATGTTTTTGTCCACCTTTCTTTGGTGTAACTCCACCAACAAGATTGGTTCCATATTTTATAGCTTGCTCTGAATGGAAAGTACCATGCGCGCCAGTAAATCCTTGACAAATTACTTTAGTATTCTTGTTTACTAAAACTGACATATTATTTTATTGCCTCAACAATTTTTTTAGCCGCATCATCTAAATTTTCTGCAGAAATTAATTTTAATCCAGAATTATCAAGGATCTCTTTGCCTTCTTTAAAATTTGTACCTGCTAATCTTACAACTAAAGGAACACTAATATTTATTTCTTTAGCTGCATCAACTACTCCTTGAGCAAGGACATCGCATCGCATAATTCCCCCAAAAATATTTATTAAAATACCTTTAACATTTTTATCTGATAGAATTATCTTTAATGCAGCAGATACTTTTTCTTTAGATGCTCCACCACCTACATCTAAAAAATTTGCTGGCTCTTTTCCATATAATTTAATTATATCCATCGTTGCCATTGCTAATCCTGCTCCATTCACCATACAGCCGATACTGCCATCTAGCTTGATATATGCAAGATCATGCTTGCTAGCTTCTATCTCAGTAGGATCTTCTTCATTTAAATCTCTTAATTCAACAATTTCTGGATGTCTGAATAAAGCATTTGAATCGAAATTTACTTTAGCATCTAAACAAAGAATTTTTTCTTCTTTTGTCAAAATCAATGGATTTACTTCAATCATGTTTGCATCTGTACTAACAAACATTTTAAATATCGATTTTATAAGTAATACTGCTTGCTTTTTTACATCTTCTTTTAAATTAAAAATTTTAATTACTTTTTCACAATCTGAATTAGAAATTTCGTTACCCATATCTACTTTTGTAGTTATAATCTTTTCAGGTGAGCTGCTTGCAACTTCTTCGATGTCCATTCCTCCTTGATCGCTTGATATGAACGCAATTTTAGAACTTGCTCTATCAACTAGACACGATAAATAAAACTCTTTATCTATGTTTGAAGACTCCTCTACGTATAATCTTTTTACCTCTCTACCCTCAGGACCGGTTTGATGAGTTATTAGTCTTTTTCCAAGTAATTCTTTGGCCGCTACTGTAAGTTCCTCTATTGAGTTTAAAATTTTTACACCACCTGCTTTTCCTCTACCACCAGCATGAATTTGGGCTTTAAGAACATATTTATCAGTTTTTAATACTTTTGCTTTTTCAATAAGTTCATCAACACTGAGTGCAAATACCCCTTTAGGAACTACAGCTCCATATTTTTTTAATATTTGTTTTGCTTGATGCTCGTGAATATTCATTATTATTTAGATAAATCAGGATCTATTTTAGATGCAGCTTCCCATAAAGCTTTTACAGCATCTATTGAATGCATAAATTCTTTTTTTTCTTTTTCATCTAAATCAATCTCTTGAATTTTTTCTACTCCATCTTTTCCAATTACAACAGGAACACCTGCATAAACATTTTTCACACCGTATTCTCCATTTAATTGTACAGCACAAGGTAATAATTTTTTCTGATCGTTCAAATATGCTTCTGCCATTTGAACACCTGAAGCTGCTGGTGCATAAAAAGCTGATCCTTTTTCTAAAAATTTAACTATCTCTGCACCACCATCTCGTGTTCTTTGATTAATTTCCTCAATTCTCTCTAAAGAGATCTTTCCATCCTTTACAAACTCTAACAATGGTTTACCCGAAATTTTTGTAAATCTTGGCATAGGAACCATGGTGTCACCATGACCACCCATAACCATTGCCTCAATTTCTCTTACCGGCACATTTAATTCTAGTGATAAAAATAATTTAAATCTTGAACTATCTAAAATACCTGCCATACCAACAACTTTATTTGATGGCAAACCTGAAAATTTTTGGAATGCCATAACCATAACATCTAAAGGATTAGTGATACAAATCACAAAGGCGTTCGGAGCATTTTTCTTTACTCCTTCAGCAACTTGTTTAATAATTTTTAAATTAATTCCAAGAAGATCATCTCGGCTCATTCCAGGTTTTCTTGGTACACCTGCTGTAATTATAATTACATCTGAATTTTTTATATCCTCATAATTATCAGTTCCAGAAAACCTGACATTAAATCCATCTACAGATGAAGATTGTGCAATATCTAATGCCTTTCCTTTTGCAATACCACTAGCCACATCAAATAAAATCACTTCATTAACTAGTTCTTTTGTTCCTATTAAATGTGCAAGAGTTCCACCAATTTGTCCTGCTCCAATTAAAGATATTTTGCTCATTTTTTATTTCATTGTTGGCATCACAAATTCGGCATTAGACCGAATACCTGAAGGCCATCTAGATGTTATTGTTTTTAATTTTGTATAAAATTTAATCCCTTCCATGCCATGCATTGCACTATCGCCAAATAAAGATCTTTTCCATCCACCAAAACTATGAAAAGCCATCGGCACAGGAATAGGCACATTAATACCAACCATACCTACTTGAATTTTACTTGCAAAAGTTCTTCCGGCATCACCATCCCTTGTGTAAATACTTACTCCATTTCCATATTCATGATCATTGATTAATTTTGCTGCTTCTTCGAAAGTTTTAACTCTCACAACAGATAAAACAGGCCCAAAAATTTCTTCCTTATAAATTCTCATATCTTTTTTAACATGATCAAATAAACAGCCACCAATATAGAAACCATTCTCATATCCTTGTAATTTTAAATTTCTTCCATCAACTATTAATTTTGCACCTTCTTTTTCACCCAGGTCTACATAACTTTTTACTTTTTCAAGATGTTCTTTTGTAACTAATGGGCCCATCTCAGAGTCCTTATCCATCCCGGGACCAACCTTTAAAGCTTCAGCTTTTTTTGATAATCTTGACACTAATTCATCTCCTATATCACCCACTGCAACTGCCACCGATTGAGCCATACATCGTTCTCCAGCAGACCCATAAGCAGCCCCCATTAAGCCGTTTACTGCACCATCCAAGTCACAATCAGGCATAACAACTAAATGATTTTTTGCACCACCAAGCGCTTGAACTCTTTTTTCATTTTTAGCTGAGTTTTCATAAATGTATTTAGCAATAGGAGTGGAACCAACAAAACTCACTGCTTTAATATCTTTGTTTGTTAAAATTGCATCAACCGCTTCTTTATCACCATTTAAAACATTAAAAACTCCATCAGGAAGTCCAGCCTCTTTTAATAATTCAGCTAACTTAATCGAGCATGATGGATCTTTTTCGGATGGCTTTAAAATAAAAGTATTTCCACAAGCAATTGCTATTGGAAACATCCACATAGGGACCATTGCGGGAAAATTAAATGGAGTGATACCAGCAACAACTCCTAAAGGCTGTCTCATAGACCAACTATCAACGTTGGTTCCAACATTTTCTGAAAATTCCCCTTTAAGCAAATGAGGAATACCACACGCAAATTCTACAACTTCTAAACCTCTAGTAAGAGAACCTCTTGCATCCTCATAAACCTTTCCATGTTCTGAAACTATTAGTTTTGTTAACTCATCTGAATTTTTTTCTATAAGTTCCTTAAATTTGAACATTATTCTAGCTCTTTGGAGTGGAGGTTTTAAAGACCATTCTTTAAAGGCTTCTCTAGCAATTAAAACTGCTTTATCCAGGTCATCTTTAGAGCCTAACCTCACTTCTTTTTCTTGTTCACCTGTAGCCGGATTAAAAACTTTACCTTTTTTATTAGAAGTGCCAGGAATTATTTTTCCACCAACAAAATGTTCAATTAATTTCATGAATAGGGTGTTTTAGATTAAAAATTCTTATTAGTCTATTGTTTAAATATTGGCAGTTGCTAACATTTTTTTTATTTCAGCAATAGCTTTTGCGGGATTTAAACCTTTAGGACAAGCACTAGTACAGTTCATAATTGTATGACACCTATAAAGTTTAAGTTCATCTGCCACTTTTTTTAGTCTGGCATTTCTTTCCTCATCTCTGCTATCAACTATCCATCTATATGCCTGTAAAAGAACTGCAGGACCTAAATATTTATCACCGTTCCACCAATAGCTTGGGCATGATGTTGAACAACAGGCACACATAATACACTCATATGCACCATCTAGTTTAGCCCTATCTTCTTTAGATTGAATAATTTCATTTGTCTTGGATTTGGAATTATTTTTTAGCCAAGGCTCGATTGACTGATATTGTTTATACAATCCATCTAAATCTCCGATTAAATCTTTTTTAACTTTTAGGTGTGGCAATGGATAAATATCTATATCACCATCTATTTCTTCATGTGGTTTTGTGCATGCTAAACCATTTTTGCCACCCATATTCATTGCACATGACCCACAAACTCCATGGGCACAAGATCTCCTATAAGCTAATGTTGGATCTATCTCATTTTTAATTTTATTTAAAATATCTAAAACTTTGGATGGACAATTATCCATATCAACCTCGTAGCTATCTATACGAGGATTTTCGCCTGTTGAAGGGTCCCATCTATAAATATTTACTTTTCTTAAATTTTTTGAGCCAGTTTTATCTTTAAAATATTTACCTTTTTTTATCTCTGAGTCTTTAGGTAAATTAATTTGTACCATCAATATACTCTTTCCTGAGGTGGAAAATATTGAACATCGTTGGTTAAAGTAGACTTATGAACTTCTCTATAACTTATTTTAGTATCTTTTCCATTGCACCAAGCAAGAGTATGTTGCATGAATTTTTCGTCATCTCTTTTTGGGTAATCCTCCCTCGCATGAGCCCCTCGGCTCTCTTTTCTGTTATACGCTGAATCTACTGTTACAACTGCCTGTCTTATTAAATTATCAAATTCAAGTGTCTCTACTAAATCTGTGTTAAATATTAAAGATTTATCTTTTACTGATACAGAGTCTAATCCATCGTAGGTTTTTCTAATTTCATTAACACCTTCTTTTAAAGTTTTTTCTGTTCTAAAAACTGCACATTTTGATTGCATTGTTTTTTGCATTGATTGTCTCAATTCTGCTGTACCGATATCTCCCTCTGCATTCCTTAATTTGTCAAAACGATCCAAACATTTTTGTGTTTCTGTCTCACTAATTTGTTCATGAGGCGTCCCTGGTTTAATTAATTCTGCTGCTCTTTTTGCTGCTGCTCTTCCAAAAACAACTAAGTCAATTAACGAATTGGAACCTAATCTGTTAGCTCCGTGCACTGACACGCATGCAGCTTCTCCTATTGCCATTAATCCAGGCACAGTTTTTTCTGAACCGTTAACAGTCAGTACTTCTGCTTTGTAATTCGTTGGAATACCACCCATATTGTAATGAACAGTTGGTACTACAGGAATTGGATCTTTTGTAACATCAACATTTGCAAATAATCGCGCAGCATCAGTAATACCTGGCAACCTACTTTCAATTATATCTTTATCTAAGTGGCTTAAATTCAAATGAACATGATCTTGATCTTTTCCAACACCTCTTCCTTCATTTATTTCAATTGACATTGATCTACTTACAACATCTCTTGATGCCAAATCTTTTGCTTTAGGTGCATATCTCTCCATAAACCTTTCACCTTTAGAATTTGTTAGGTAGCCTCCTTCACCTCTAGCACCTTCAGTTATTAATGTACCATGTCCATAAATTCCTGTAGGATGAAATTGAACAAATTCCATATCCTGAAGTGGCAAACCTGCTCTTAAAACCATAGCATTTCCATCTCCAGTGCATGTGTGTGCTGAGGTTGCTGAATAATAAACTTTTCCATAACCACCTGTTGCAATAATTACTGTATGGGCTCTGAATCTATGAATAGTTCCGTCGTTTAAATTCCAAGCAATTAAACCTTTACATGCACCATCTTTCATTAACAAATCTAGTGCAAAATATTCAATAAAAAATTCTGTTTTGTGTTTTAAAGCTTGTCCATACAGAGTATGCAAAATTGCATGTCCTGTTCTATCAGCAGCCGCACAAGTTCTTTGGACGATCCCATTTCCATAATCTTTGGTCATACCACCAAATGGTCTCTGATAAATCTTTCCATCCTCCGTTCTACTAAACGGTACACCGTATTTTTCTAATTCAATTACAGCCTTTGGAGCTTCTTTACATAGGTATTCGATACTGTCTTGATCACCTAACCAATCTGCACCTTTGACTGTGTCATACATATGCCAACGCCAATCATCTTCTCCCATGTTACCAAGCGCAGCTGAAATTCCTCCTTGCGCAGCAGAAGTATGACTTCTAGTAGGAAACACTTTTGAAATACATGCAGTTTTTAATCCTGCTTCACTTAAACCTACTGCAGCTCTTAGTCCGGACCCACCCGCACCTAAAACAACAACGTCATACTCATGATCAATTATTTTATAAGAACTCATATTTAATTAATTAATTAATATAATTGTAATTAGAGGAATTACCACTGCCGAAATATATAAAAGCCTATTTGCGACATTTTTGATTTTATCTTTCTTAATATAATCCTCAAAAACCTCACTTATACTTAATGCAGAAAAGAAATAAGCATTAACAATAAATATACTAAACAAAAACTTAGTTAAGGGGTTTGAAAAAAAGCTTACAAAATTTAAGTAATCTTGGTCATAGATTTTTATAAAGTTTAAAATGAACCACAACATCAGTGGAACTAGTAATGCACCACTTATTTTTAAAAAAATCCACTTCTTCGTTGCATTTATCATGTTAAATTAAATTTTTCCCAATTATATAAAATATCACTGTTAAAATTAAAGAACCAAACATAACTAACAGACCTGTAATTTTAGAAGTCTTTAACTCAAATCCATAGCCCAAATCCATGATTAAATGTCTTATTTCACTTAATATTTGAAATGAGAAAGACCATGTTAGACCTAAAATAATAAATTTACCAATTTTAGAACTGAAGAATAAATTAATCATCTCGTGATTACTTTCATTAATAAAAATTAATGATACCGAAAAACAAATTAGAGTGATAGCAATGATATTTATAATTCCTGTGATTCTATGCGATATGGATACTAAAGATGAGACATTCCATCTATAAATTTGAATATGTGGGGATAATGGTCTTTTATTTTCCATAATAATTATTTTTTATCAACGTTTCAGCTATTTCTACGGCATTCAAAGCCGCACCTCTCAATAAGTTATCGGAAACAATCCAAAGATTTAATCCATTTTTTATAGATTTATCCACTCTTATTCTTGAAATAAAAGTTTCTTCTTTTCCCTCTGCCTCTAAAGGTGTTGAATATCCGCCATCCTTTCTTTCATCAATAACTTTACAACCTTCAAAGTTATTTAATACTCCTCTTACCTCTTCAAGCGAAAAATGTTTTTCAAATTCTAAATTCACAGACTCTGAATGTGAAACAGTAATTGGTAACCTTACACAGGTTGCTGTTAGATCAATTTTATTATCTAAAATTTTTTTTGTTTCATTGCTCATTTTAAGTTCTTCTTTCGTGTAACCATCATCAGAAAAAACATCAATGTGAGGAATTGCATTAAATGCTATCTGTTTGGTAAAATTTTTTGATACAACGTTTTTGCCTTGTAAGATTAACTTTGTTTGTTCAATCAATTCATCCATAGGAGCTTTCCCACCTCCAGAAACTGATTGATATGTAGATACAACTACTCTTTTAATTTTAAATAAGTCATGTAAAGGCTTTAAAACAATTACTAATTGAGCTGTTGAACAGTTTGGATTTGCGACAATATTCTTTTTTATATCGTTTAAATGACTAGGATTTACTTGAGGAACTATTAAAGGTACGTCAGGATCCATTCTAAAAAAACTTGAGTTATCAATTACAATACAGTCTTTTGCAGCTTTTAATGCAAATTTTTCTGAAATTTTTCCTCCAGCTGCAAAAAAAGCAATTTTAACTTTTGAAAAATCAAAACTCTCTAAATCAGAGACCTCTAATTCTTTACCTTTAAAATTCATTTTTTTTCCTGCACTTTTTGATGAAGCCACCAAATATAAATTATCGATAGACAGTTCTTTTTTTTCAAGAACTTCGAGAATTTTTCTACCTACATTTCCTGTAGCTCCGACTATTACGATATTCATGATGTAAGTTTTATACTAGATGAAAGGTAAATCGCAAACTTTTACAGTAAATGAATTTCCCTCAATTTCCAGCTTTCCAGCCGTAGAAGCTTTACAATATGGCTCATTTATCATTGCTATACCTATAACTTTTTTAAAATGAGGTGAATAACAGGCTGACCTAAGTTCACCGATAAAATTTCCATTTTCATCTTTAATATCTAAAGATTTAGTTAAATTAATTTTATTAGTATCTAATTGAATACCCATTAATTTTTTTTTGATACCATCTTTTTTTATTTTGATTAATTTTTCTTTTCCTAAAAAATTGACATCAGAATCTAGATGAACATATTTTTCAAATCCACATTCAAATGGATTATCTTGATTATCAAAATCATTACCGTAAGAGAGTAAGCCACTTTCAATTCTCTCAATCAAATTTGGACATCCCGGTTTAACATCAAATTCTTTTCCGACTTTAAACAATTCATCATACAGATCTAAACCAGACTTAGTATTCTCTACATAAACTTCAAAACCGCCTTGTTTTGACCATCCCGACCTAGCAATTAAATGTTTTATCCCTTTAAAATCAAAATAATCAAAACCAAAAAATTTCAATTCTTTTATTTTTTTGCCAAAAATTTTTTCCATTAAGTCAAAAGATTTTGGGCCTTGAATTGCTAAAATATCTACATTGGGCTCAAATATTTCTACATCAAAATTATTTCCAGAAGCTAGTCCTTTTGCAAAAAAAATTACATCTGAATCTGCAATAGAAATCCACCATCTATCCTCTGCCAATTTTAAAATTACTGGATCATTTACTAAGTTGCCGTCACCATCAATTAAAGGACAATAATAACATCTTCCTATTTTTGATTTAGATAAGTCTCTACAGGTCATTAATTGAACAAGTTTTGAGGCGTCTTTTCCTGAAATTTCAACTTGTCTTTCTGCAGCAACATCCCAAACTTGAACATTTTTTTTTAAATGATTACAAGAATCTTCTAAAGACCCAAATGCTGCGGGTAAAAGCATATGGTTATATACTGTGTAAGCTGTTACACCTTGCTTTTCAATCCTTGAAGTATAAGGCGAACTTCTTACTCTTCTAGATTTTACTATAGGAAAACCTTTCATTTATTTTTCTAAAACTTTTTTCTCAATTCAAATTTTTGAATTTTACCTGTTGATGTTTTGGGTAAATCACAAAAAACTACTTGTTTTGGAACCTTAAACCCAGCTAAAGTTTCTTTACAAAAACTAATTAGTTCTTTTTCAGTCACTGGTTTGTCCTTAACCATTTCAATAAATGCGCAAGGTACCTCTCCCCACTTATCATCTGGTTTAGCAACTACAGCTGCAATGGACACTGAAGGATGCTTGGCTAAAGTATTTTCTATCTCGATTGAAGAAATATTTTCACCACCTGAAATAATAATATCTTTGGACCTGTCTTGGATTTTTACATAGCCATCTGAATGCATTACCGCTAAGTCACCTGAATGAAACCATCCTCCATCCATTGCTTTGTTGGTAGCATCTTTATCTTTAAAATACCCTTTCATCACAACATTCCCTTTAATCATAATCTCACCAATAGTTTTTCCATCTTTTGGTACTTCTTTCATGGTCTTAGGATCCATAACAGCTATTCCCTCGGTGTTTGGATATCTAACTCCCTGCCTTGCTTTAATTTCATTCTGTTTTTCTTCATCAAATTTATTCCAAGATTCATTCCATGCGCATTGAGTGACATGACCATAAGTTTCAGTTAATCCATAAACATGCATAACTTCAAATCCGAGTTCTTTCATTTTTTTAAATATTATACTAGGCGGGGGGGCTCCAGCTGTTAAAACAAAGACTTTTTGTTTTAATTTTTTTCTATCAGATTCAGGTGCGCCAGTGATCATGTTTAATACAATCGGTGCTCCACCAAAATGGGTTATATTGTGTTTGTCTATTAATTCAAATATCTTCTTCACATCAATATTCCTTAAACAAATAGTTCTTCCATTTAACATAGGTACAGTCCACGGGTAACCCCAACCATTGCAATGAAACATTGGGACGATAGTTAAGAAATTTAACCTATTTGGCATATTCCAAGCAACTGCACTTCCAGTTGACATCAAATAAGATCCTCTGTGATGATAAACAACACCTTTTGGATTTCCAGTGGTTCCAGATGTATAACTTAATGATATCGCCTGCCACTCATCCTCGGGCATTTTCCAATCAAAATTTTCATCTCCAGTATTTAGAAAACTTTCATATTCTAACTCACCAATTTTTTTACACTTTGATTGATCGGCAAATTTATCTACAATATCAATAATGATTATTTTATTATTTAGTGTGTTCAATGCTTTCTTAACTTCACCATGAAGCTGCCTATCAACGACTAATACTTTTGCGTCGCTATGATTTAAAATGTATGCAATAGTCTTAGCATCCAATCTAATATTGATTGTGTTTAAAACTGCACCAGTCATTGGTACAGAGTAATGACCTTCAAAAATTTCTGGAGTGTTAAAAGCTAAAAATGAGACAGTGTCACCTTTTTTGACACCAATTTTAGTGAGAGCACTTGCAAATTTTACAGTGCGCTTATAGACTTCGGTCCAAGAGTATTTACGATCCTCATAAATAACCGCCTCGTAGTCTGGATATATATCTTTGGCTCTTTTTAAGAAAGTCAGGGGTGTTAAGGGTATATAATTAGCCTCGTTTTTATCTAAATTTATATCGTAATGACTCATTTTAATTAAATTTAAAATTCATGATATTTGAACTTCCCGAGATGGCAGATTTATAATGTTGTTCAGCTCTCGGCAGAACTTTTTCAAAATAAAATTTTGCAGTATTTATTTTATCTTCATGAAACTTTTTATTTTCCTCAAAATCTTTAAAACTTACAGTTAAAACTTTTACCCAAGAAAAAGCTAGAGATATATAACCAAGTGTCTTCAAATAATCATTGGCGGCTGCACTCACATCATCTTTGTTAGTCTTTATTTTATCAATAGTCCAATCACTAAATTTTTTTAAAATTCCTAAATTATAATTTAATGTATCAACAAATGGCTTCATTTTTTCATCATCTGAATTAGTTTCAGATTTAATTAAATTCATAAATTTATCGACTATGTTTCCATTCTTAGTTGACAGTTTTCTAAAAACTAAATCAGCTGCTTGTACTGAATTAGTTCCTTCATAAATCGGCGTAATCCTGTTATCTCTATACAATTGCTCTATACCTTGATCTTTTGTATAACCGTATCCACCAAATATTTGCATTGCATCACTTGTTATTTCCATTCCTAAGTCAGAAAATAACGATTTAACAACTGGTGTCATTAACGAGACCATATCCAAGGCCTCCTGTTTGATCTTTTGATCATCATGATTTAAACTAACTTCAGTTTGTTGAGACAACCAGAAACATAACGCTCTTTCTCCCTCAATTATAGACTTCATGTTCAACAAAGTTTTTCTTATATCAGCATGCTCAATAATTGAATCTGCTTTTCCATTTTCAGACTTATTATTATTACTTTTTCCCTGTTTTCGCTCTTTTGCATAATTAAGAGAATTTTGATATGCAATTTCTGAAATTCCTAAACCTTGAATACCTACAACGATTCTCTCTAGATTCATCATTGTGAACATTTGACTCAATCCCTTATTTTTAGGGCCAATCATTATTCCCGTGGCTTCATCAAAATTTAATACACATGTAGCTGAACCCTTAATGCCCATTTTTGTTTCTATTGATCCAGTAGATATCCCATTTCTTGGGCCAACAGTTCCATCCTCTTTTACAATAAATTTTGGAACTAAGAATAAGCTTATTCCCTTAGTTCCTTTAGGCGAATCTGTTGCTCTTGCTATTACCAAATGAATAATATTTTCTGTTAAATCATGATCACCAGAGGTAATAAATATTTTTTGCCCCGTGATTTTATATGTTCCATCTGGTTGTTCTACTGCCTTAGTTTTTAATAAACCTAAGTCTGTTCCACAGACTGGTTCGGTTAGACACATTGTGCCACTCCATTTACCTTCAACCATTTTAGGAAGGTATTTGTTTTTTATTTCATCTGTGGCATGGTGATGAATACAATTGTAAGCTCCTAAAGTTAATTCGCTGTAAAGTTTAAATGCTAGACTTGCAGATGATATCATTTCATCAAAAAATGCACTAACAGTTCGAGGCATGCCTTGTCCTCCATATTTTGGATCACAAGATAATGAAGTCCAACCGTCCTCAATATATTTTTGATAAGCCTCTTTGTATCCTGGTGGAGTTCTTACGACTCCGTTTTCTAGAATTGCAGGATTTTCATCTCCAGCTTTTGCAAGTGGTAAAATCAAATTTTGATTGATTTTTGCGGCTTCTTCTAAAATATCTTTTACTAGCTCTGGACTTACATCTTTATATTTTTCCAGTTCATTATAATTCTTATTGTCCCTTAATTTCTCAAAAAGAAACATCATATCATCAACTGGTGCTATATAGCTTGGCATATTTAAAGTTTAAAATAATTAATTAATTATTGCAATTTTGAAATGATCGCATCACCCATTTTAGATGTTGATATTTCTTTCATTCCCTTGGATAGAATATCTCTGGTTCTTAAACCATCATTTAAGACATCCTGAACAGCTTTTTCTAAGCCCTCTGCCTCTTTACCAAGATCCAAGGAGTATCTTAAAGCCATTGCAAAGCTTAAAATTGTTGCTATCGGATTTGCTAGACCTTTCCCTGCTATATCAGGTGCAGACCCATGAATAGGCTCATACATCGCTCTCATTTCTCCATCTTTATTTTTTGCACCTAATGAGGCTGAGGGTAATAATCCTAATGAACCTGTTAACATTGAAGCTTGATCTGAAAGCATATCCCCAAAAAGATTATCTGTGACAATGACATCAAATTGTTTTGGATTTCTTAATAACTGCATTGCACAATTGTCGGCAAGCATATGACTTAATTCCACATCCTTATATTCCTTTTCATGAAGCGCTTGAACCTCCTCTTTCCATAATTGTCCAGCCTCCATTACATTAGATTTTTCACAAGATGTAACTTTATTTGATCTTTTTTTCGCTAAATCAAAAGCTACTCTTGCTACTCTTGTAATTTCACTACTTGTGTAAGTATGAGTATTTATTCCTTTTCTTTCACCATTTTCAATTGGTTTAATACCTCTAGGTTCACCGAAATAAATTCCACCAGTCAACTCTCTCACGATCATAATATCTAATCCTGAGACGATCTCAGGTTTTAATGTAGATGCTTCAACTAATTGTTTGAAACATATAGCGGGTCTTAAGTTTGCAAATAATTTTAATTCTTTTCTCAATTTTAAAAGTGCTCTCTCTGGTTTTTTTGAAAATTCAACATTATCCCATTTAGGTCCTCCAACTGCACCAAGCATAACAGCTTCACTTTCTAAGGCTTTATAAAAAACTTCATCAGTAATTGGTGTCCCATGTTTATCATAAGAACAACCTCCTGCTAAATCTTCATCGATTTCAAAATCTAAAGATTTTTTATCATTGAACCAATTTATTATTTTTTTTACTTCACCAATAACTTCTGGTCCAATCCCATCCCCCGGCAATAAAAGGATTTTTCTTTTTTTAACTTTAATCATTAAAGATCCAAGGCTTTTTATTTTTTAGATCTTTTTCGAAGTTTTCAATTTTGTCAGATTTTTTTAAAGATAAAGCTATGTCATCTAATCCCTCCAAAAGACATTTTTTCTTAAATGGGTCAATTTTAAATTTAACCTCGTTGTTTCCGTAAACAATTTTCTCCTCGTTGAGATCTACAAAAATTTCCTCTTTTCTGTTAGTATACTCTGATAACTCCTTTATTTTTTCATCATCTAGTGTGATTGGTAAAATTCCATTCTTAAAACAATTATTATGAAAAATATCAGCAAAACTTGAGCTTATAACACAAGTAATACCAAAATCTAATAATGCCCATGGTGCGTGCTCTCTTGATGAACCACAGCCAAAATTTTTTCCTGCAATTAAAATTTTTGAATTATTGAATGGATTTTTATTTAAAATGAAATCATTTATTTCTTTACCGTTATCATCATATCTCATCTCAAAAAATAAATTTTTACCCAATCCAGTTCTCTTAATTGTTTTAAGAAATTGTTTTGGAATAATCATATCTGTATCAATATTTACTATCGGTAAATAAGCTGGGATACTTCTTAATTTGCTAAATTTTTGCATTTAATTTTGGTACTTTCTCACATCATCAAGACTTCCTGATATTGCAGCGGCTGCAGCCATTCCAGGACTAACTAAATGAGTTCTTCCACCTCTTCCTTGTCTTCCTTCAAAATTCCTATTTGAGGTAGAGGCACATCTTTCTTCAGGTTTCAACTTGTCTGCATTCATGGCTAAACACATTGAGCAACCTGGTTCTCTCCATTCAAATCCTGAATTAACAAAGATTTTATCTAATCCCTCTTGTTCTGCTTGTTGTTTTACCAATCCAGATCCTGGAACTACCATTGCATGAACATGGGAAGCTATCTTTTTATCTTTTAAAATCTTTGCTGCTTCTCTTAGATCCTCAATTCTACCATTTGTGCAACTACCTATAAAAACTTTATCTATTTTGATATCTCTTGCTGACATATCAGGTTTAAGACCCATATATTTTAAGGATCTCTCTATGGAATTTTTACGGTCCTCGTCTTTTTCTTCACTTGGATTTGGAACTTTACCGTCAATCGTAATTACATCTTGAGGCGAAGTTCCCCAAGTTATCATTGGCAAAATTTCGTTAGCCTGCAAACTTACTTCTTTATCAAAGCTTGCATCATCATCAGTTTTTAAATTTTGCCAATGTTCTAAAGCTTTATTCCATTTTTCGCCTTTTGGTGACATTGGTTTTCCTTCTAAATATTTAAATATTTTTTCATCTGGTGCTATTAATCCAGCTCTTGCGCCACCTTCTATTGTCATATTGCATATCGTCATTCTTTGTTCAACGCTTAGCGATCTTATTAAATCACCTGCATATTCAACAACACAACCTGTGCCTCCTGCGGTTCCAATTTTTCCAATTATTTGTAAAATAACATCTTTTGAAGTGACACCTACTGGAAGTTTACCATTAACATTAATTCTAAAATTTTTTGCTTTTTTTTGAACAAGTGTTTGAGTTGCTAAAACATGTTCTACCTCTGAAGTTCCAATTCCGAAGGCTAAAGCACCAAATGCTCCATGGGTTGCAGTATGGCTATCTCCACAAACAATAACTGTTCCGGGTTGCGTAAAACCCTGCTCTGGACCAGTTACATGAACAATACCTTGTCGCTTATCATTCATGCCAAAAAGTTTAATACCAAATTCTTTGCAATTTTCCTCTAAGGTCTCTACCTGAATTTTAGATTCATGATCTGAAATACCCTTTGATCTATCGGTTGTTGGCACATTATGGTCTGCAACAGCTAAAGTTAATTTTGGGTGCCTGACTTTTCTTTGAGTATTTCTAAGTCCTTCAAAAGCTTGTGGGCTTGTAACCTCATGGACTAAATGTCTATCAACAAATAATAATGCTGTTCCATCATCTTGTTGATGTACTAAATGGTCATTCCAAATTTTATCGTAAAGAGTATTAGGCATTGAGAAAAAAATTATTTTTTTTCTTGTAAGTTTTCAAGCCTTTTTTCTGTACTAGTTTCGGCTTTAGGGGCATCTTTTTTAACTTCATTTTTTGAAGTTTCGTCTATTTTTGGCTCAACCGCTGGCGAAGCCTCTTTTTTAATTTCTGAAGTATTTTCTTTAGTGATTGGAGCTAAATTTTCCTCAGTTACTGTTTCTGGTTTAACATCAACATCGATACCAATTTTTTTTCTAATTTTTTCGGCAATCCTTGCTGACTTCCCAGTTCTATCTCTTAAATAGTAAAGTTTTGCTCTTCTTACTTTTCCAGATCGAATTACTTTAATTGAGTCAATCACAGTTCCAAATAATGGAAATGTTCTCTCAACTCCCTCACCAAAAGATATTTTTCTGACCGTAAATGAGGAGTTTAAGTCTCTTCTTTTTTTAGCAATACATACTCCTTCAAAATACTGAATTCTTTCTTTTTTACCCTCTGTAATTCTTACCCCAACCTTTACAACATCTCCTGGGAAAAATTCAGGTATCTTTTTTTCAGAGAGAATCTTTTTAACGTTGTTTTGGTTAATTTCTTCTATTGTTTTCATTTCAGTATTTATCAATTTAATCTTTCTTATATTTTTGCCACAAATCTGGTCTTCGGACGCGTGTTATAGCCTCTGATTGAGATAAACGCCAGTCTTTAATTTTACTGTGATCTCCAGATAATAACACTTCTGGCACTGCTTTTTCTTCCCATATTTGAGGTTTTGTGAACTGCGGATACTCTAAAAGACCATTTTCAAAAGTTTCGTCAGCTGGAGATTTATCATTTCCTAAAACTCCAGGTAAAAGTCTTAAAACGCTATCTAGAATAACCAAAGCTGCTGTTTCCCCACCCGACAATACATAATCTCCAATGCTCACCTCTTCAATATTTCTTGTACCCAAAACTCTATCATCAACACCCTCAAACTGTCCACAAATCAAAGAAAATGATTTTTCTTTAGATAAATCTTGTGCAAATTTTTGATCAAATCTTTTGCCTTTTGGTGAAAGATAAAAAATTTTATCTCCCTTATTTACATTTTGATCAATAGAATTCGCCAAAACATCTGGTTTAATTAACATACCTGTACCACCGCCGTAAGGAGTATCATCAACTGTTTTATGTTTATCTTGAGCAGAGTCTCTAATATTAATTACTTTTAAGCTCCATAACTTTTTAACCATTGCTTTACTGTAAATACCTTTGTTTAAAGGCCCAGGGAAAACTTCCGGATATAGTGTAAATACTTGAGCTTGCATAATAAATAATCTTTGTATTATTTCTTTTCCTCTTTTTTAGCCTCTGCTTTTGGAGCTTCTTCTTTTTTAGCCTCTGCTTTTGGAGCTTCTTCTTTTTTAGCCTCTGCTTTTGGAGCTTCTGTTTTTGGAGCTTCTTCTTTTTTAGCTTCTGCTTTTTTAGCGTCCTCACTGCCTTCTTTTTTTCGATCTTTTTTTGGAATAGCTTTCTGAGGATTGTTTCCATTAGCCGGCATAGGCATTAATTCATTTTCACCTAAAATCCTTGCTACTCTAGTTGTTGGTTGTGCACCTTGACCCAACCAATACTTTATTCGTTCTGCTTCTAGTCCAATTCTTTCCTTTTTTTCCTTTGGCAATAGTGGATTAAAAAATCCCACTTTCTCTATAAATCTACCATCTCTTGCAAAACGACTATCTGCAACAACTACTTTATAAACGGGTCTTTTCTTAGTTCCGCCTCTTGATAATCTTAACTTTAACATTCACTCTCCTTCTTTTATTTTAATTGATTAAATAATTCTGGAGGTATTCCTTTGTCAGTCATACCTTTCAGATTACCCTTTGACATCTTTTTCATCATTTCAGACATCATTTTAAATTGTTTTAACAACTTATTGATAGTGGCCGGATCTGTGCCAGAACCATTAGCAATTCTTTTTTTTCTAGAACCATCAATTATCTTTGGATTCTCTCTCTCTTTTCTTGTCATAGACAATATTATAGCTTCATTCTTTGTAATAATACTCTCATCAATTCCAGCCGCATCCATTTGTGATTTAACTTTTGAAACACCAGGCATAAAAGACATGATGCCTTCTATTCCACCCATTTTTTTCATTTGTCGTAGTTGTGCCAAATAATCTTCCATAGAAAATTGTCCCTTTTTTAAATTCTCTTCGGCCTTTTTAATATTTTCTTCTCCAAGATCTTGAGCCGCTTTCTCTACTAGAGAAACAATATCTCCCATCCCTAAAATTCTATTAGCAATTCTATCTGGATGAAAAACCTCAAGATTATTAATTTTTTCTCCGATACCCAAAAATTTAATTGGTACTTGTGAGATAAATTTCATACTAACTGCGGCTCCACCTCTTGCATCACCATCAGCTCTTGTTAAAATTATACCAGAGAGATTTACAGTATCTTTAAATTCTTTTGCTACGGATGCTGCTACTTGACCAGTCAAAGAGTCAGCAACTAAAAAGGTTTCAGCAGGTTTAATTATATTCTCGATTTGTTTAATTTCACTCATCATTTGTAAATCTATTTGTGTTCTACCTGCTGTATCAAATAAAATTACATCAGCACCATTTAGATTTGCAGCGCTAATTGCTCTTTGACAAATATCAGCAGGTTGTTGCCCTTCAATTATTGGCAAAGTTAAAATATTATTTTGTTCACCTAAAGATTTTAATTGCTCTTGGGCCGCTGGCCTATAAATATCTAAACTCACCATCATAACTCTTTTTTTTTTGTTATTTTCCAAATATTTTGCAAGTTTAGCGGTAGTTGTAGTTTTACCAGAACCTTGCAGACCAACTAACATCATAGGCACTGGTGGTACGGCATTAAGATTTACATCATTATTTTTTTCACCTAATAAAGATACTAATTCGTCGTAAACAATCTTAACAACCATATCGCCAGGAGACGTGGATCTGATGATTTCTTGTCCTAAAGCTTTAGGTTTAATTTTTTCAATGAACTCTTTTGCAACATCAAGTGATACGTCAGCTTCTAATAAAGCTTGCCTAATGGATCTAAGACCTTCGTCAACTTGACTCTCGTCAAGCGAAGGTGCTTTTTTTAAAGAGGAAAAGACTTCCTCAAATTTATTTGTCAAATTTTCAAACATATTTATTTCACCCAGCAGTAATCGCACTAGTGGGCGAACCCTCGCTGACTAGTGTCGATCTCTTTGTTTCCAAAGACACCGCAAATTTAACGTTTTTGCGGAAACTGCCACAAACTATAATAGAGGTTCAAAAAGTCAATAAATAAGTTAAATAACTATATATGGAGATTAGAGCTTTTAAAATGGATGGATTAGGTAATGATTTTGTCATCATTGATAATAGACAAAAAATTACCAATTTAACTAAAGATCAAATTATAAAGATTTGTGATAGAAATTTTATTGGTTGTGATCAATTAATATTTATTGAGTCCAGCAAATCAAGTGATGCGAATTTAAAATTTTTTAATTCTGATGGAGGGGAGTCTGGTGCATGTGGAAATGGCACTAGATGTGTTGCAAAATTAATCTCTGAAGAGACAAAAACTGAAAAGATCGTTTTGTCTACTTTAAATGGAAATTTAGAGTCAAAAATTTTAGATAAAAATCTTGTTACAACTGAAATTGGTAAAGCTAAATTACAATGGAACGAAATTCCTTTATCGGAAAAATTAGATACTAAAAATTTGAATATTAAAATCACTGATTTAAATAATAAAGAACATTTGGGTGGTACTGCTGTTAATGTTGGAAATCCACATATCGTTTTTTTTGTAAATGAAATTGAAAATTTTAATATTGAAAAAATTGGACCAGAAATTGAAAATCATAAAATTTTTCCAGAAAAATGTAATGTTACAATTGCTAAAATAATTAATAAAAATTTGATTAAAGTAAAAGTATGGGAGAGAGGGGCTGGGCTAACCAAAGCATGTGGAACAGCTGCATGCGCAACTGCATTTGCCGGTAAATTAAATAATCTTAATGAAAATAAAACAGACATAGAATTTCAAGCAGGTAAGTTATCAATTCTTATAGATGATAGAAATTCAATCCACATGAAAGGACCCGTTTCAGAAATAAAAGAAATTGAAATCAAACTATAATGGGAATTTTTGATAAATTTAAGAAAGGTTTCAAAAAAAGTGCATCCGCACTAACATCTGGATTAAAAGAAATAATAATAAAAAAAGAGATTGACGATAAAAATTTAGATAAAATTGAGGAGTTTTTAATTGAGTCTGATGTTGGTGTCGAGGCTGCATCCGAAATTAAAGAAATCATTTCAAATAAAAAAATTGATCCAAACAAAGATCTCTCAACTGAGATAAATCTTATTCTAAAAGAGTACATTGTTAATTTAATGAAACCTTTAGAAAATAATTCTTTTTTTGAAAAAAAAGATAAACTCAACGCAACTTTAATCTCAGGAGTAAATGGTGTTGGTAAAACAACAACTATTGGTAAAATAGGTAAAATATTAAAAACTAATGGCAACAAAGTTATGTTTGCTGCTTCTGACACATTTCGGGCAGCTGCTATTGAACAATTAGAAAATTGGGCAAATAAAATTGACGTAAAATTAACTAAATCATCTCAAGGTTCTGATCCAGCATCGGTGGCATACAAAGCAGTTGAGGAAGCAATCAAAAATAATTTTCACCAAGTTTTAATCGATACTGCTGGAAGACTACAAAATAAAAAAAACTTAATGGAAGAATATAAAAAGATAGCCAATGTAACAAAAAAAATTGACCAAGATGCTCCTCACAATATTATTTTAGTTTTAGATGCAACATCAGGACAAAATGTGATTAATCAAGTGGAGGAATTTAACAAAATTATTCCTTTAACTGGTTTGATCATGACCAAATTAGATGGAACAGCCAAAGGTGGTATTCTGCTGGCAATTGCAAAAAAATATCAACTACCTATTATTGCTTTAGGCTTAGGTGAAAAAGAAGATGATTTAGAATTATTCAATGCAGAAAAATTTGCTGAGGCTTTTACACAAGTTAGTTAATCAAATTACTTGAAATTAAAGGTTTATAAATACTGCACTCATAATTATCTTTAAATTTATAATGCCCACAATCCTTAGAGAACGAAGAAATAATAAAATCAAATTTTCCCGTAGTCGGATAGAGTTCAAGTTTCTTATTAAAAATATCGTATTTGAAATTAGCATTTAAACTTTTTACTGCACTAATCATTACGAGGGTTTTATCATCTTTTAAAAGGTAATAGGCAAAATCATCTGGAAATACGGGAAAGTTATATTCTGTTAAATGAAACTTGGCTTGAGAGGGAAACCAATCATAAGAGATTAATGGTGATGAGGACTTTGTTGAATAATTATAGATATAAAGATCTTTTGGGTAATCATTTATATAATTACTTTCTTCACCTCTGGCTAAAATAGATTTCTTTCTTGTCTTAAAATATAGTGCAAATTTTTTATTGTGTGAGTCCATATAATCTATATGAAATAAATCATCAGGATAAAATGAATTATCTTTTGAGAATGCAAAACTTTTTAAAGTTAATAATAAAATTGTGATTAAATAAAAAATTTTCACTTTTTAAGCGTAAAATTAAATCTTGAACACTATTTGTTAAGAATATGGCCTAATTTAAATTAATTAAAAATGAATTTAATGTTTTTATAAGACTCTCATCATACTCCATCATATGATTGTCATATTTGGTAAAATAAGAATATTTAGGTTCATTAGCTATTTCGAACATCTTTTGACCCATCTCAAAAGGGACTATTTGATCTTTTTCACCGTGCATTATCAAAATTGGAGACTTAACATTTTTAATTTTATTTTTATTTTCAAATTTATCTTTTAGTAAAAGACCAACGGGTATATATGGATAAAATTTTTTAGCAGCGTCAATCATTGACGTAAATGGAGTTTCTAAAATTATACCTGCAAAATTTCTATTTTGGGATAAATGTGTTGCAACTCCTGTTCCTAATGACTCTCCATAAATTACAATATTTTTTTCATCCACACCTTTTTTCATCAACCATCTAATTGCACTTTCACCATCCTCATATAATCCAATTTCTGATGGTTTACCCTCATTGCCACTAAAACCTCTCCAGGCAACTATTAAAAAATTAACACTCATGTCTCTAAAATGATTCAATTTATGAATTCTATTTTCTAAAGATCCAGCATTCCCATGAAAAAATAAAATTGTTTTATTTTTTCTTATATCTTTTTCATGATACCAACCTAACAAACCTAATCCGTCTTGTGTTGATATTTCAACCTCTTCAATAATAACTGAAAGTTTATCGTTAAAATAATTATTTTCATCAGGATGGTACATTAAATTTCTTTGATAAAAATAAAGAAATGCCAGAAGAAAAAGGTAAACTAAAATTATTAGTTGTAAAAATGATAACAAATTATTCATAAACTTTTTTAACATTATTTTTCTTAGCTAAATATACGCCAAAGAAAACTAAAATGGTTCCAATAATATGAAAATTTTCAAATTTTTCGTCAAATAAAAAGTATCCATAAATTGCTCCATAAACTGTAAAAACATAAAGCGTAAAGCCAGTCAATGATGCACCTAATTTTTTCTGAGCTATAGTATAAAGAGTAAAAGCAATTATCCCTGGTGATATAGCTGCAAAAATTACCCATAAATAGAATTCTGTTGCAAAAATAGTCTCTTTATAAAATAATTCCTCACCAACGTAAAAAGGTAACAAGCTCAATGCACCAAAAAAAGAAATCATAGTAAATCTATCAAAAATTTTTAATTTAGATTTCCAATAGAATAAATAAATTGAATATAAAGCCCATCCAATTGCGGCAGCTAACATCCACAAATCACCAATTGTAAATTTTAGATTAATCAATAAGTCAAAATCACCTTTAATAATGATGATAAGTACTCCGATCAAGCAAGTAATTAAGCCAATTATCTTTGTTGAATTTATTTTCTCATGAAAAAAAAAATATGAGATTAGAATAATAAAAACCGGAGAGGATGTGTAAATTATTCCCATATTGATAACGGTTGTTGTCTCACCAGCTAAAAAAGGAAAGGCGCCACACACACCACATCCCATTGATCCTAAAAAAAATAATTTTTTATATTCCTTTTTAATTATATGAAAATTATTTTTTAAAGTTACATAAGTGAATGGTAACAAAATTAAAAAAACAACTGTCCAACGCCAAAATGCAAGTGAAATAGGTGGAACAAATTCAACACCACCCCTAGCTACAACTAGGTTACTAGCCATAAAGATTGGTTGTATAAATAATAATGAGAATGAGAATATATCTGTTTTAATATTTTTCAATTTAATTGATACTAATCTTTATCAAAGAAGGCTTCGTATATCATCATGATGATAGCTGCACCCATTAAAAGATAAACTGGGATAACATCCAAAAAGCCTATCATCATTGATCTCGTTAGAGTTGTTGCTAAACCAATTAAAAAGAAAACTGCAAAAGATAATCCTATGATTGTAGTAATTTTATTCATTTTATTCCTGACATTCTTTCTCTAACCAATTAGCAACTCCTAAAAATCTATGATCATCATATTTATTGCCAATTAATTGAACACCTAATGGTAAATTATTTTCTCCCTCAAGTAAAGGTAACGAAATACATGGCGTCCCAAGATAAGACCAAACTTTATTAAATTCCGCTGTTCCTGTACTTTTTAAACCTGTGGGCGCAACACCTGGACTAGCTGGCGACAATACTCCATGATAATCCTCAAAAACTTCTTGGTAAGACTCATAACTTCTTTTTATAAAATCAATTGCCTCTGCATATTCTTTGGCCGAATATTTATTTCCTCTTGTGATTGCATCTTGCATATACTTAGACAATTTTTTTTTAAATTTTTTAAAATAAACTGAAAAATTATTAGCTAAATCAGTCTCATGAATAATTTGATGGTATTTATGTATATCCTTAAAATAAGAAGGTGTGTCAAAGATCTCGATATTTTTTTTAAATGATTTAATGAAGTATTCAAATGACTCTCTAGACTTTTTATCTATTAATTTCCAATGTTCGGTTTTATAAAAAATAAATTTTGGATCAAACATAGGTCCTTTTTTTGTTTCAGATAAAATGTTTTCTGTCGAGTAATGTATGGTTGCTGGATCAAATTTATCTTTTTTTATGAGAACTTTTGCCAACATAGCTACATCTTCAACTTTTCGTCCAAAAATTCCTATATGATCCAGACTATAAGATGTTCTCAAAACACCATTTCTAGATATTAGTCCGTAACTAGGCTTATATCCCACTACTCCACAATAAGATGCTGGTCTAATAATGGATCCACCAGTTTGAGATCCAATTGAAGCAGGCGCCATAAAAGAAGCTACAGATGCGGCAGACCCGCTTGAGGAGCCACCTGGTGTTCTTGTTTTGTCGTGCGGGTTTGTGGTTGCTGGAGGTCCTAAATAAGCAAGTTCCGAGGTTGCTGTTTTACCCATTACAATTGCTCCGGATGCTTGTAGCAAATCTATTATTTCTGCATTTTGTGAATATGATTTACCTTTTCTTATAACTGTTCCACATTCTGTTGGCATATCAACTGTGCCAATAATGTCTTTAACCGCAATAGGTATACCGTGAAGTGGACCAGTTGGTTTTCCAGATCTTCTATGGTCATCAGCCTCAGAAGCTTTTTCCAACAAAACTTTTTTATCGAAATGGGCCCATGCCTTTATATCTTTGTCAAATTTGTTTATTCTTTCAATATACTTTTCACAAACATCAACTGAAGTAAGTTGGGCGTCTTTAATCTTAGCTGCAAGTTCTTCGAGACTTAAAGAAAATATGTCTGTCATTTAAAAATTAATTTGCAAATAATGTCTCTGGTAACCAAAGTGCTATACCTGGAAATAAATACATTAAAACCATCGCTAAAATCACAATACCTAAAAATGGCATTATTCCTCCAAAGATCTGCATTAATTCTACATTCTTTGATTGAACTCCCTTTAAGTAGTAGGCAGACATTGCCATGGGGGGTGTTAAAAATGAGGTTTGCAAATTTAACGCAATTAACATTGCAAAGAAATATGGGTTAACTCCAAAAAATTCAACTAATGGTAAAAATATCGGCACAAAAATAATTAATATTTCTGTCCACTCTAATGGCCAACCTAATAAAAATATAATCAATTGTGTAATTACTAAAAATTGCCAAGGCTGTAAATTTAGAGATTTAAAAAAGTGTTCAAAAACTTCGTGACCGCCAAGATAAGAAAATACAGAGGCAAATGTCCACGATCCTATAAATAACCACATAATCATTGCAGTTGTTTTAGCTGTTAGAAAGACAGACTCTTTGAAATTTTTCCATTTAAGAGTTTTGTAGAAATATGAGAGCACTAATGAACCAAATGCCCCTACTGCTGCAGCTTCAGCAGGTGTTGCAATTCCAGCTAAAATTGTTCCTAGAACCAAAATTATTAAAGAAAATAAAGGTAAAAAAGAAACAAGAACTTCTTTCATGATTACTGCTGGAGGAGGTATTTCCTCTGCTGCAGGTTTTGGTGCTATCGATGGATTTAACCAAGCTCTAAACACTGCATAAGCAATGTAAAGTCCCGCTAACATAAGTCCTGGAAAAATCGCAGCGGCAAATAATCTTAGGGGCGATAGTTGAGCAATTACAGAGTAAACGATCAACATAATGCTAGGTGGGATTAAAATTCCTAAACACCCGCCTGAGCAAATTATTCCAGATGCAAATTTTTTATCATAACCCGCTTTAATCATAGCAGGCCAAGCTAGTAGCCCCATTAATGTTACAACTGCACCTATAATACCTGTAGCAGTTGAAAACAATGCACACGTAATCAATGCTGCAACTGCCATTGATGCTGGAAGCTTATGAGATGCTAATCTAATTGCAAAAAATAATTTTGCTACGATTCCTGCTCTTTCAACTAAATATCCCATGAATAAAAAGAGCGGTACCGCGGTAAGCACATTATTATCCATGACAGTGTAGGTATTTTGAACAAAAAGTTGGAATATCCTATTATCAAAGAGATGCTCCATCTTAGTTGGATCAAAGTAAGCATAATATCCAAAACCTAATCCCATTGCCATTAAAGTGAAGGCAATCGGAAAACCTAATAATACGGCAAATAAAAATATACCCATCATCATAATTGCCACTTCAGGATTTGTTAGACTAAATAACATCTTCTTTATTTCCTTCTTGTGAAGTTCTCATTAATACTTTTTCAGTCTCTTCCGCATCACGTTCAGTTCCTCTTTCTGGCCAACTACCAGTTTTTATACATATGATACATCTAAACACCTCACTTATTCCTTGGAGAGTTAATAAAGTTCCAGACAAAGGTATCAAAGATTTTGCCATGTAAATTTGAATTTGAGCTGGGCTGTTCCAACTCGTTTCTTTAATTTTCCATGCAAGCGCTGCGTATTCGTAACCATAAAATGCCAATGCAACAACACCCGGGAAAAAGAAAATAAAATATAAAACCACATCTATCCAAGCTTGTGTTCTTTGAGGAAATAATCTGTAAATAACGTCTCCTCTAACATGCGCTTCAGTACATAAAGTGTATGCACCTGCCATCATAAAAATTGCACCGTACATTTGAAGGCTAAAATCAAAATTCCATAAAGTTGGTGCATTTAAAGCGTACGCCATGAAAACTTCATAACAAGTTCCTCCCATTAAAATTACGATGCACCATGAGAAAGCTTTACCCATTGAGACGCTTAATCTATCAGCAAATTTTATGTAAGATCTCATCATAGATATAAACTTTTATTGAATTGTACTAGATTAATCAAATAAAAAAGGGGGCCTAAGCCCCCTTTTAAATTTTATTAAAAATTAATTACAGTTTAACTTTTCCTATTGGACCAAACTCATTTTCGTATGCAAGTTTGTAATTTGGCTGATTCATCAGCAAGTATTTCATTACTCTCTTCGCATATGATTTTTGAGAATCAACAACTTTCTTAAAGAAAGGATCTTTCTTATTGAAATCGCCGATAACTTTATCCCAACCTTTTAATTGTTGAGCTAAAATCTCATCTGAAGTTTGATACACATTTACTTTATGCTCATTCATTAACTTAGCTAAGTCAGCTGAGTATCTTACTAAAGCTTTAAAGTAGTTATCACTGTTTGCAGCATAAGCAGCATTTTTCAATATTGCTTGATGTGCAGGTGATAAACTATTGTATGTTTTTTTGTTAACTGGAATTTCAAACATCTCTTGAGATTGGTGGAAGCTTCCTAAGTGATAATGCTTAGAAACATCTTGCATACCAAATTGAGAGTCTGAAGTCGGGTTGTTAAACTCAGCAGCTTCAATCAAACCAGTTTTCATTGCTGGCTGGATTTCACCACCTGGTAACTGTCTAACTACCATTCCCATTGCAGTCAAAACGTTAGTCGCTAAACCAACAGTTCTGTACTTCATACCTTTAACATCAGATACTTTGGTTACGTTCTTTTTGAACCAACCAAAAGGCTGTGCTGGCATAGGCATATGGAAAAAACCAATATAATCGAAACCAACTTTTGCAAGTGTTTCGTCATATAGTTTTCTTCCTCCACCATACTCCATCCATCCCATTACTTCTTGAGATGACATTCCGTATGAAGGACCAGTTCCAAATAATGATGCAGCAGGATTTTTACCATACCAATATGCAGTCACCCAGTGACCCATATCTACTACACCGGAACTAACCGCTTGTCCGATTTCTGAAGTCTTTACAACTGCTCCAACTGGTTGAAGATCAATCTGAAGAGATCCTCCAGACATTTCTTTTACCATGTTACAATAGTCTCCAGCCATTTCAAAAAAGATGTTTGCTCCACTAGGCCATGCAGCTTGCATCTTTAATGTAGTTGCTGCATTTGCCTTTACGTATGGCATTGCAACAGCGGCTGCAGCTAAAGCACCTGTCTTCGCAGCAGTCTTAAAGAACTTACGTCTTGAAGATGTTTTCACCTTCAATGATTTATTTTCTTTAGTCATTATTTCTCCTATTACAGTTAATTAACTAGAGAATTTAAGCATAGTTTGAGATTGGAGTCTTTCTAAAAAGTAGCGTAGATGTCGCAGAAGTTGAATTTTATTCAATCCAAGGTAGAATTAATTGACTTTATTTTTACAATTTCCAGTTTTAAAAAACTCATAAATATTATCTATAGCTAAATTAGCCATTGCAATTCTTGTGTCCTTCGTTGCGCTACCAAGGTGAGGTAAAATAAATGCCGATTTAATTTTACTATAACCTGGATTTAAATTTGGCTCATTTTTATAAACATCAAGACCAACTGCATAAATTTTTCTTCTATTTAAGGCATCTATTAAAGCCTCATCATCAACAATGTCTCCTCTAGCTACATTAGTTATTACTGCACCTCTTGGAAAGTACTCTACTGTTTCCTTATTAATCATATTCTCAGTTTCTTTTGTTGCAGGACAACAAATAGATAAAACATCAGAGACAGAAAAAAGACTTTTTATATCTTTATGATAAACAGCGCCTTGTTCTTTTTCCTCACTAAGTTTTGATCTGTTGTGATAATGAATTATCATTCCTAATGATCTAGCAATTTTAGCAATTTTTTGACCTATTCTTCCCATTCCTAAAACTCCTAATCTTGTTCCCGTTAATTGCTTACCAATTAAATAATCTGCTGACCATTTCCATCCTCCTTCTTGTGCTGACTGTATGCCCTCTGCAGCTCTTCTGCATGCACCAAGAATTAAAAGTATTCCTATCTCTGCTGTTGCGTCAGATAATACTTCAGGAGTATTTGTAACAGCAATACCTCTACTCTTTGCAGCCTCTAAATCTATGTTTCCAAATCCAACAGCAAAATTTGATATTATCTTGATAGTATCAGGTAGTTTATCAATAGTCTGTTTGTCCATTTTGTCAGTGAGTGATGATAAAATTCCATCACACCCATTACTCATTTCAATAACTTTTTTTTGTGAGTACAGTTCATCATTAGTGTTAAATATTGGTTTAAAAGTTTTAACAGCTTTGTCTTCGCTTTCTTTAATCAACTTTCTTGTAATTAGAATTTTTTTCATAAAATATCTAAAGTGAACTAGTTAAGATCAAATATCTTGCCAGGGTTCATAATGTTATTTTGATCAATACTTCTTTTTATAGATTTCATTAATGGAATGCAGTCACCATGTTCTTTCAATAAATAAGCTTTTTTGTGTAATCCAACTCCGTGTTCACCTGTAATTGTACCATTAAGTTCCAAAGTTTTTTCAATTAAAAGATCACTAAAATCTCTTATTTTGTTATAGGTTCCCTCTTCTTTTGGATCATAAGGTAGAATCACATGAAAATTTCCATCACCTAAATGACCTACCATTGGAGCTCTCAAACCAAGTTTTTTTGTTTGCGCCTCGGCAAAATTTACACACTCAGTGATTTTAGAGATAGGTAAACAAACATCCGTTGAATAAACTCTCCCATTATTGATCAATGCTTTGACAGAGTAATAAACATCCCACCTAGCTTTCCAAAGTTTATTTCTTTCCTCTAAATCTTTTGCCCATTTAAAAGAACTTCCATTATTATCCTTAGAGATTTCCTCAACAATTTTTATATTTTCCTTATTTGATCCCTCTGTTCCGTGAAACTCAAAAAATAAAGTTGGAACTGCCTCAATATCTTTTAATTTAGAGTAATTAATACTAATTTCCATTTGATCTTTATTGAGCATTTCAATCCTAGCAATAGGCACACCGTATTGAATAACCTGTTGGGCAGTCTGAACTGCGCTTTCTAAAGTTGGAAAGTGACATACAGCTGACATGATACTCTCTGGTATTGGGGATAATCTTAATTGAATTTCTGTTATAATCCCCAAAGTTCCCTCTGAACCTATAAATAAATTTGTCAAATTGTAACCCGCTGAGGTTTTTTTAGTTCTGCTACCTGTATTAATAATATCTCCATTAGGCAAAATTACAGTTAAACCAGTTATTACAGTTTTCATCGTGCCATATTTTACTGCCATGGTTCCCGAAGCTGAAGTCGACGCCATACCACCTATAGCTGCATTAGCTCCTGGATCGATTGGAAAGAAAACTCCATCCTCCCTTAAATAATCATTTAGCTGCTCTTTAGTTACACAAGCTTGAACTCTACAATCAAAATCATCAACGTTGACACTCAAAATTTTATTCATTTTTTCAAGACTAATGGTGATTCCCTTGTCATGACCCACAACGTTTCCCTCTAAAGAGGTTCCTGTCCCAAAAGGAACAACTGGGATTTTATGTTTGTTGCAAAGGCTTAATATCTTAGAAACTTCCTCATTAGTTTCAGGAAATACAACTGCCTTTGATAGAATAGGATCATACGTATCTTCACCCCTTGCATAGTTTGCTCTAGTCGATACTGATGTTGAAAACCTACCATTAAAAATCTTTTTTAACTCAGCTTGTACTTGATCGTTCATTGATAAATATTAATAAAAATTTTAGCAAAAATACAGCTTATTTAGTCAGCATTTTCTTTATATTTTCAAGAGCTTGAGAAATATTATCCCTTGATGCTGCAAAACTAAATCTAACGTAATTTTGGCAAGTTTCACCAAAAGCTGATCCAGGAACTATTGCAACTCCTGCTTCATGCATAGCCTTTCTTGCAAACTCTGCACCATTCATACCAGTGCCAATTACCTTAGGAAATGCATAAAAAGCCCCACCGGGTAGACTACATTCTACACCTGGTAAATCATTTAAACCTTTGTAAATTAAATCTCTTCTTTGAGTAAATTTTTCCATCATTGCATCAATTGAATCGTCTGGTCCATCTAAAGCAGCAATACCAGCAAATTGAGCAGCAGCATTAACACATGAAACACTGTTAATTAATAATTTATTAACATGTTCGACCAAATGTTCTGGCCAAAAGCTCCAACCAAGTCTCCACCCGGTCATGGAATAAGCTTTACTCCATCCCTCTAATACAATTAATCTTTCTCTTAACTCTGGATAATTAAAAAATGTTGGCATTTCTTTTCCATCAAAAATTTGTCTACTATAAATTTCATCGCTAAGTATTGTAACATGAGGGTGCTTCTTCAGACCATCAGCTAAAACATCTACGTCTTTTTTTTCAACAAAGCTTCCAGTTGGATTATTTGGATTTATTAGAATTAACAGTCGAGTTTTATCTGTTATCATAGATAATATTTTATCTGGATCAAATTTTAAATCTTTATTTTCTGTTAAGTCATATGGGACAGAAGTTGAACCAGTATAATTTATCATTGACTCATAAATTGGAAAAGCAGGTGTTGGATGTATAATCTCTGCTCCTGGTTCACCAAAACATTGAATGGCATAACTCATAGTAGGTTTTCCACCAGGCATAATTAGAATTCTCTCAAAATTAATATCAACATTGTAACGTTTTTTGATCCACCTTGTAACAGCTTGACGACACTCTGGGATACCATTTGACATAACATATCCATGATGTCCATCATCTAGTGCTTTTTTAGCAGCCTCAACAACATGTTTAGGAGTTTTAAAATCTGGCTGTCCTAATCCTAAATGAATCATTGGCTTTCCTTGTGCCTCTAATTTTTTTGCCTCTGCGAGAACAGTAAATGCAGACTCTGTGCCTAATCTATCTAAACTTTTTGCTAATTTCATAATTACCCCTCTATTTTCTATAGATTAATTTTGAACTATTCTATTGAGGAGATAGCCAATATTTCTGGTGGTCCAAAATTATTTCAACTTTATGTTCATAAAGATAAATCAATTACAGATGATTTGA